>LUJN01000001.1 GCA_001689445.1 Bacteroidales bacterium M3
TTTCATCACCCCAAATGTCCACCCCGCCAAATATGCGGTTATGTGCGCTGTGGCTCACTTGGCTCGGGCAGCAGAAAGTAGGGGGGTACAGAACCCTCCGCCGCCTCTGCAGGTAACGTCAAAAAAATCGGCGTGACCGTCTGTCCGGGTCACGCCGATTTCTATCGGATTGCGGTTATCGCCTCTTAGAGGATTACCTTGGTGCGGTTGATGATGTAGAATCCGTGCTGCAGGTCGTCGATGACATTGAGGCCTGCATATACGGGGCGCACTGTCATCATGCCGTCGGCGCGCACGATGGTGATCTGTCCGTCAGCGGGCGAGTTGACATAGAGCACGCCGCCACGGGCTGTAATCGAGATGGTGCTTGCGCTCACGTCGTCAATGGCGGTGATGGTGACATAGTTGCCTGTGAAGCCGTTTGCGTCATAGATAGCCTTGTCCTTGATAGGGACGTCGTCGCCTGTCTTCGAGCCGCTGTTGTTGGTGAATATGACGTTGGTGTCGGTGAGGTCCTTGTCGGTGTCGATGACGAGTTTGTAGAGGTTGCGCTCTGAGTCAAATGTCATCTGCTTGCCGGGCCATGCGCCGAGGAAGTCATTGCCGCCTGTGCCGCCGTAAGCGTAGGCATAGACTGCGCTCCAGTTGCTCGACGAGTTGTCAAAGAAGATGGTGTAGCCGCTGCCGGGAACAGGATCGGGACCCGGATTGGGATTGTCGCCGTTCTCAAATTTCACGGCGGTGGTGGTGGCGCCGTTATCATCCATCACAAATGAACCTGTATAGGCGAGATTGCCGGTCTTGTTCTGGTCACCGTTGGTGTTGAAGATTACATTCTCCACACCTGCAGGCACCTTGATTACCTTGTAGGTTTTGCCGTCGCTGCCGGTAACCGTCTGCATGGGCTGGCCGGGCCATGAGGTCATGGTGGTGTTGGCATCGCTCCAATAATATACGTTGGCCTTGTCGCCGATATAGGCAAGGTTGTAGTCGCCGGTTATAGTCAGGGTGCCAGGTTCGGGTTCGGGGTCTGTACCCTTCTTGGTGTAGGTAAAGCTCTTCACGTCGCCAACGGTGCCGTCGGCTGCCACGGCAAATGCCTTGACAGTGGTGGTCTCCTCAAGTTTGATGGGGGTGGCGTACTTGTATGAGCTGGCTGAGGGGGCGGTGCCGTCAAGCGTGTAGTAGATGGTCGCGCCGTTGGAGCTGCTGAGTGTCACGCTCACATTGTCGCTGAAGCGTGTGCCCGATGCGGGATTGGCGTTTACAACCGGCTTGGTGGGGTGGGGGGTCGGGTCATCCATGTCGAGCTTCTTGGCAGTAGTGCCGCCGTCATACTCAAAGTAGGTCGTCTCGGTGATGCCCTCGATGTTGCCTGTCTGTGCACCGTTGTTGTTGAAGATGATATTCACGCTCTCCTCTCCGGGGAAGTCGATGTAGTAGAATGTCTGCCCGTTGACGGTTGCGGTCTGGCTGAGTGCCTGGCCGGGCCATTCGCCGTTGAGGGCGGTGGTGGTGCCGGTCTTCCATGCGTATACGTGGGGAGCGGAGGGGGCTTTAACATAAACGGTGATGACAGCGTTGGGGTCAACCTTCTTGTAGGTCACCGAGCCGTTGGCATTACCCTCCTTGCCGGTAGCTGTCCAGCTTACGGTCACGCTCTCGCCATAGCCCAGGCCCTCGCCAACAGTGAAGGTTTTGGCCTGTCCGGCGGTGATAGTCTGCTGTGCCTGGGTACCGACCTTGATTGTGCCCGAGGTGGCCCCTGCGGTCAAGGTGGCTGTCACGGTGAGGGTCTCGGTCTTGAACGAGCCGCCGTTGGGGCTGAATGTCATGCCCACGCTCTCGTCGACGGCATCCTCCTTGGTGTAGAAGAACGATGCGCCCGGGTCGGTGGCCGTGGGGCTGCCGCCCTGTGCTACAGGACTGGAGGAGTAGATGAACATGCCCTCCTCGGCTACCTTGCCGCCGGTCCAGTCTTTGACAAGGACGCGGAGCTGGCCCTGGGTGCTGGGAGCGTCAACGGTGATTGAGCCGCCGCCGTTGTAGGTTTTGCCGGTCACGATGTCGGTGTAGGTGCCTGCGGGTACATTGCTGAATGTCGCGCCGCCGTTGACGGCTACGAGTGCGTAGCTGTCCTTGTAGGCGCGCTTGAATGCCCAGCCGCCGTTGGCCTCGCAGCCGTCAAATGTGTACTGGCCCTTGCGGAGTGCGGGCACGGCGGCACGTATCTTGTTGAGCTGCTGGATGTGGTGGGCGAGGTCGCCTTTGAGGGTCGCTGCCACCTGTCCGGTTGCTGTGTACTGTGCGAAGTCAGTGGCTTTCACGTCGCCCTCGAGGTAGTGGCCGAAGTAGGCGCGGCCCGTCTCGCTGAGCTGTGTGCCCATGCCGTCGTCAATAATCTTGCCCTTCTGGAACTCGACCTCGGAACCATAGTAGAGACAGGGGACGCCACGGAAGGTGAACATCCACGAGAGGTTCTCGGCCCATTGTGCTGTGCCGCCGTTGAAACGTATGCCGTCGTTGGGGCCGGGACCGTAGTCGTGGGAGTCTACATACACTACGTTGAACGATGCGTCGTTGTAGTAGTTGTCCTGCTGGATAATTCCCTGTATCGCCCCTACGTTTGAGAAGCTGTAGTGCACGGGGAAGTCGATCACGTTGAAGCCTGATGCCTGCGAGTAGTCTGGCTCGTGCCATTGGCCGTTCTGCATCAGCACGTTGTTGGAGCGGGGCTTGTCCTTGGTGTCGCTTTCGCAGACAGCCATAGGCCCTACAGGGGTGTCGTGACCCTCGGGAAGGTTCTGCTGACGCCACCATGCGGGGTCGCCGTCAAACTCGTCGAGAAGCGACTGGTCCGACTTCCAGGTGTAGAAGTAGCTCGAGAGGTTGGGCTGGCTGCGGTAAACGACGCTGCCCTGGAAACGCTGGCATACCTCACCGAACATGTAGAACGGCGCGCCGTTGAGACGCTTGTCCTTGTACTTCTCGCCCAGTGCCTGGAACTGCGGTATAAACTGCTTGTTGAACGTAAGCGGGGAGATGTGACCCGATGTGTCGATGCGGAACGCGTCGACGCCCATCTCGATAAACTTGCCATAGCACTCGACGATATACTCAGCCACGTCGTTGTTTTCGGTGTTGAGGTCCACGCAGTCGCCGGCTATCTGTCCCCACCAGCGGTTGGGAAGGTCCCAGTTCCAGCCTGTGCCGTAATGATGGTAATAGTTGTTGGGTTCATACTCGGGGTTCTTGAAATATTTCCAGCGCACGCTGTACTGCGTGGTGGCCCCGCTATTGGGGAGCTTCCAGTAGCTTGCGCCGCCGAGACGGTCGTTGTCAGGTATCATGCAGGCCTCGATGTTGGCCTGGTTGCGAATGTTCTGGTTGCGGGTAAAGAGCGGGTTGAGCTTTGTCTCGCCGAAGTTGCCGGTGTGCTGGAGCACAACGTCGAGGACAATCTTCATGCCCTTGGCGTGGGCGGCGTCGATGAGGTCCTGGAACTTGACATCCTTCTCCGAGCCCCACTCGGTGCGGCTCTCATAGCGGAGGTCAACCTTGGAGAAATCCATGGCGTGATAGCCGTGGTAGTCGATACCCGAGCCGTTCTGTACCACAGGGGTAATCCAGATGGCGGTGAAACCGAGAGCCTTGATGTAGTCGAGCTTCTCGATGAGTCCGGCGAAGTCGCCGCGCCATCCCGGGTCCTTGGAAGCGATCTGCTTCTCCTGCTTGTCCCAGGTACATACATTGTTCTTGGGGTCTCCGTCATAAAAACGGGTCGTCATGGCGAAATAGATGGTCTCGTCGCGGAAGTCGGTGCGGTCGCCTACAAACGTGGCGGCGTTAGAACCGAGAGCTGCAAGTGCCATCGTTCCACCCAATAAGTAATTGCGTAATTTTCCCATATTGGAATGAATAACAGGTTAAGAAATTATTATAGAGTTATGTCTATGGCAAAGATAAATAAGTGAAAATACAATCAGTAGAGAGTGTAATAATCAAACTGTCACAAAGGTAGAACTTATTTTCCATATAGGCGACTGTTTCAGTAGACTTTTTAGCGGAAATGTTCATCATGTTAGCTGTATTTAACACAATTTATGAAAAACATAGGCCTAGCCTTCCCTCTCCCTGTAGGGACGTTCCCTGGAACGTCCGTGGCTAAATGCTGGTACTTAAACAATTCGCGGACGCTACAGGTGGCGTCTCTACTATGGGCACTAAAAAACGAAAGGGATGCCGTAGAGGCATCCCTTCTATAGATTCCGATAATGGGGAAATAATCAGTCTTTGTATTTCTTGACGATGATGGTCGCGTTGTGGCCGCCAAAACCGAATGTGTTGGACAGCGCGGCATTCACCGTACGCTTCTGTGCCTTGTCAAAGGTGAAGTTGAGGCTGTAGTCGATATTCTCGTCCTTGTCTTCCGGGTCATGGTTGATGGTGGGGGGGACGATGTCGTTCTCGACCGACTTGATGCAGAAGATGGCTTCCAACGCTCCTGTCGCGCCGAGCAGGTGACCTGTCATCGACTTGGTGGAGCTGATGTTGAGCTTGTAGGCATGGTCGCCGAAAACTTCCTGGATAGCCTTCACCTCTGACAGGTCGCCGACGGGAGTCGACGTGCCGTGTACGTTGATGTAGTCGATATCCTCGGGCTTCATGCCTGCATCCTCAAGGGCATTCTTCATCGTGAGCTTTGCTCCGAGACCCTCGGGATGGGTTGCCGTCAGGTGGTATGCGTCGGCCGACATGCCGCCGCCTACTATCTCGGCGTAAATCTTGGCGCCGCGAGCCTTGGCATGTTCCAGTTCCTCAAGCACAAGCACGGCTGCGCCCTCACCCATCACAAAGCCGTCACGCGAGCCGCTGAAAGGGCGCGATGCCGTTTCGGGGCTGTCGTTGCGTGTCGACAGGGCGTGCATGGAGTTGAAGCCGCCCACACCTGCGGGATATATAGCCGCTTCCGCACCGCCGGTGACGATAGCGTCAGCCTTGCCGAGGCGTATCAGGTTGTAGGCGTCGATGATGGCGTTGGTCGAGGTGGCACACGCCGACACTACACCATAGTTGGGCCCGTGATAGCCATACTGCATTGAGATGTGGCCCGACGCGATGTCGGCAATCATCTTGGGGATGAAGAACGGGTTATACTTGGGACCCTGCTCCGCACCGTTGACTGCATAGTAGCCGGCCTCCTCCTCAAACGTGTGGAGACCGCCGATGCCGGACGCCACGATGACGCCGACACGGTCGCGGTCGATGCCTTCCGACTCAAGGGCGGCATCTTTGACCGCCTGCTCGGCCGCCACCATCGCATACTGCGCGTAGAGGTCGAGCTGACGGGCCTTCTTGCGGTCGATATGGTCGGCCACGTTAAAGCCCTTCACCTCGCAGGCAAACTGGGTCTTGAACTTGGAAGCGTCAAAATGAGTAATAGGCCCGGCACCCGACACTCCGTTGACGGCGGCGTCCCACGTTGTGGCCACGTCGTTGCCAATCGGGGTAATAGCTCCCAAGCCTGTTACTACGACTCTCTTTAATTCCATTTATAGATGTGTGGTGGAAGAGATATTACTTGTTGGTCTCAGCCTCGATGTAGGAGATAGCGTCGCCTACAGTCTGGATGCCTTCGGCCTTGTCATCGGGAATTGTGATGCCAAATTCTTTCTCAAACTCCATGATGAGCTCTACGGTGTCGAGGCTGTCGGCGCCGAGGTCGGTGGTGAATGCAGCGGTTTCAGTTACTTCTGACTCGTCAACGCCGAGTTTGTCAACGATTATAGCTTTAACTCGCGATACAATTTCTGACATAGTAATTACGATTTTAATTAGTAATAGTTCTGTTTTTGCGGTGCAAAGTAAGCAATTTTAATTCAATTACTAAAACTTTGGAGGCACAAAGTTGTATAAAATGTGCAAATGAGGCTCGTTTTATGGTTCTACAGTAGGTTTTACGGGCTTTTTTGCCATGAATGACGGCATTCGGGTAGGGATATCGTTCTGTTACAATGGAGTTACATTGCAGAAAATCAGCCCGTCACGTTGAACTGTTTTGGCCGACGTGATGTTTAAGGTAGAGAATTATCGGCAATATTTTATATTAATGTCTATGAAAGTATCATATCTTATTGTAGGAGTGTCGGCATTGTTTATGGCCGCTTGCTCCAATGGCGCTGACAAGGGCGTGACGGCAGGTCCTAAGGCTTCTTCCACGGAAATGGCTTCTTCCGCAGGTGCATCGGACGGAATATCCGATTTTGAAGTGAGGCAGACATTTAAGAGTGTCGCCCGTAACTATAATGTGACTGCCGCGACAGGCGATAATGATTGGCTGAAGGATGCCGGGATATCGGCTTCGGTCGCAGTGCAGTGGCCCGATAAGTTGGGCGATGTAGACCTTTCGGCCATGCAGGATTCAATAGTCGAGATGGTTGCCGACACCACTGCCTACGGTCGTGACATAGACAAGGCGATGATGGCGTATGTCTCCAATATCGACGGCACCGAAGGTTGCACGCTGACGAGGATTGACTCCGTGCCCGATGCTCCAAAGATTGCCGCCCAGACAACGGTGTCGTTCAAGGTGCTCACACGCCGTCTGGCGGTCGTTGAGCGCGCTTTCTACAGCTATCAGGGTGGGGCGCATGGCGACTATGGCTCCAGGTTTATCAATTTTGACCTCTCTACGGGTAAGGCTCTCGGCTATGACGGCATTTTCAAGGCCGGCACTGCCGACAGCGTGCGTCAGGCCGTGACCGAGTCGTTGCTCGCCAGATATAATGTATCCAAGGTCTCTGACCTCGACAACTGCGGCATCTTCTCGGCCAATCTCTATGTCACCCGTAATGTGTGGCTCGATGGAGACGACATAGTGTTCTATTACAACATCTATGAAATCGCCCCCTATGCCGCCGGCCCCATAGAAGTGCGCGTTCCCGCATGGAAAGTCGAGTCGCTGCTCACTCCCGCTGCAGCAGCGATCCTCCTCTGATATAAGTCGAAGACTTTTTTAAGTTAACCCACACTAAGCAAAAAGCGAGGGAAATCGTAAGATTCCCTCGCTTTTTCACAGCCGCCCCGCTATCGCCTCGTAGACAGTGTCGGTAGCCCCGAGGTTGTCGCGGATATATCCTCCGGCGATGCGCGATGACACGGCGAGGGCATCACTATCGGTCGTGAGCCGGTCAAGCACCTTGTTTAGCTCGCCGCTGTCGCTGACGCTGAACGCCCCGCTGAGCGCGATGAGGTCGACGGCCTCCTTGAATTTTGAGTAGCGTGGGCCGAATATCACCGGCATCCCGTAGACGGCTGCCTCGTTGATGTTGTGGATGCCGACGCCGAATCCCCCTCCGACATACGCTATCCTGCCATATCGGTAGGCACTCGACAGCAGCCCGTACCCGTCGATTATAAGCACTTGCGCCTGTGACACGTTCTCCGGGTTGGCCTGCGACAGGCGCACGCATCGCCCGGTAGCGGCAGCCTCGATTTCCCGCATCCGTCCCTCCTTGACTTCGTGAGGGGCAATGATGGCCTTGATGGCTGGATGGGCATTGAGGTAGGGGATGAGAATCGCTTCGTCGGGTGGCCATGTGCTTCCCGCCACTATCACAGTGGGGGTGTCGGCGGTGAATGCGTCCAAGGCGGGGATGTCGTGAGCCGTGGCCATGATGTCGGTCACGCGGTCAAACCGTGTGTCGCCCGCCACGGTCACATTCTCTATCCCGATGCCGTTGAGCAGTTGCCGCGACGGCTCGTCCTGCACAAAAAGGCGGGTGTAGCATTCCAATATGCCACGGAACATCCCGCCCCATGGCTTGAAAAATGTCTGCCCGGGACGGAATATGCCCGAAACGAGATAGGTCGGTATGCCGCGACGGTGTAGTTCGTGGATATAGTTGCCCCAGAACTCATATTTTATGAACAGGGCCGCCTCCACGTTGATTGTGTCAAGCAATCTGCATGCATTGCGCGCTGTGTCAAACGGCAGGTAGGCGACTATATCGGCTCCTTTATAGTCTTTTCTAACCTCGTAGCCCGAGGGGGAAAAGAATGTCAGCAACACCCTCTTGTCGGGTTGCTCGCGCTTTATCCTCTCGATAAGGGGACGCCCCTGTTCAAACTCTCCGAGCGAGGCGGCGTGTACCCACACATAGGATGCGCCGGGCGTGACACATTCACGCAATATGCGCCATGTGTCATTCTGCCCCCGCAACATCTTGCGCACCTTGTCGCTGCGCAGCGCGGCAATTCGCGCTCCGGCACGGTAGAGCGATATCGACAGGTTGTATAAAGGATTCATTAGGATTTATTCCGGCACCTTGATGTTCTCGATGCCACGGTTGATGCGGGCTATGGTCTCCTCCTTGCCGAGCAGCTCGGTGATGTCAAACATGTGCGGCCCTTTGCACTCGCCGACGACTGTCAGGCGGAAAGCGTTCATCACGTTGCCGAGGTGATAGCCGTGGTCTTCAATCCATTTGAGCACGATAGGCTCGGCGGCTGCCGACGAGAAGTCCTCAAGCCCTTCGAGCACGCCGGTGAGTTCGGCCATTATGCGCGGCATGTCTGTGCTCCAGCGTTTCTTTATCGCCTTAGGTTCGTATTCGGCGGGGGCGACAAAGAAGAACCGTGCCGTGTCCCAAAGGTCGCGCACGAAGTTGATGCGCCCTTTCACCATCCCGACGGCGCGGGTGATGTAGTCGTCACTGAAAAGGGTGAGGTCAACGCCATTCTCTTTCAGCACGGGCTTGAACAGCTCGGCAAGCTTGGCGTCGGGGAGCTGCTGCAGGTAGACGTGGTTGAACCATTTGCCCTTTTCAAAGGCAAACTTCGCCCCCGAGCGTGAGCAGTGTTCAAGTGAGAATTTCGATATAAGCTCGTCCATCGACATCACTTCGGTGTCGTCGCCGGGATTCCACCCGAGCAGGGCGAGGAAGTTTACCACCGCCTCGGGCAGGTAGCCGCTCTCGCGGTATCCCGAGGAGATGTCGCCGCTCTTGGGGTCGTGCCATTCAAGCGGGAAAACGGGAAATCCCAGGCGGTCGCCGTCGCGCTTGCTCAGTTTCCCTTTGCCGTCGGGCTTCAACAGCAGCGGCAGGTGGACAAAGCGGGGCATCGTGTCGCTCCACCCGAATGCCTCGTAGAGCAGCACATGGAGCGGGGCCGACGGCAGCCACTCCTCGCCGCGTATGACGTGGGATATCTTCATCAGATGGTCGTCCACGATGTTGGCCAAATGGTAGGTGGGGAGGTCGTCGGCGCTCTTGTAGAGCACCTTGTCATCGAGCACCGACGAGTTGATGGTCACCTTGCCGCGTATCATGTCGTCGACAACGACATCGCGCCCCGGCTCCACCTTGAAGCGCACGACATACTGTGCCCCCTCGTTGATGAGACGGTCTACCTCCTCGGCGGGGAGCGACAGGGAGTTGCGCATCGACATGCGGGTCGAGGCGTCATATTGGAAGTTGGGCGTGGCAGCGCGTGCGGCCTCCAGTTCGGCAGGGGTGTCAAAGGCTATGTATGCCTTGCCGCTGTCGAGCAGCTTGTGCATGTGCTCGCGGTAGATGTCGCGACGCTCGCTCTGCTTGTATGGCCCGTAAGGGCCTCCCTCGCGCACACCCTCGTCAATCTTGATACCGAGCCACGCCAACGACTCGTTGATGTAATCTTCCGCGCCGGGGACAAACCGCTGTGAGTCGGTGTCCTCGATGCGTAGTATCATCTTGCCGCCATGCTGGCGCGCGAATATATAGTTGTAAAGTGCCGTGCGCACCCCTCCGATATGGAGCGGCCCGGTGGGCGACGGCGCAAATCTTACTCTTACAGGAGTTTCCATCTTGATACCTCGTTTTATTCGTCCGCAGGACACCTCATCGGCCTCCCGCTTGGGTTTTGCCCGCAAAGTTACTCCAACTTATCCTCATTTACAAGATTTCCTACTGTTTTTATGGCTATGGCGCGGCGTGTCGTCGTGGTGATGGGATAGTGGCGGGAGGCGCGGAGGCCGACAATCCACAGGATTGTGCCGTCGCGTGTCAGTAGCCACATGCGTTGCTTGTCGAGCAGGGAGAGGTGGGCGTCGGAAAAGATATCGCTCACGAGGCGCGTGCCTTTCATGCCGAATGGGGCGAGCCGGTCGCCGTGCCGCCATCGGCGTAGGGCGAACTGCGGGTTCCCGTTGAGGACTTCGGCATCAAGATAGAGCGTGTCGCGGCCAAACGCGAGGCTCATCCCCGGCGTGTAGTCAAATACCCTGACTTCAAGCCGTATGGGGCTGTCGATGAGGTGGTGCAGGTCGATAAGGTGCTCATCGTCGTTATCAGATTCTGTCTCGCGTGTCGCGAGTTGAAGCCGTCCTCCGCTTGTCACGGCGACATGGGTAGGGGAGAGGAAGCGTTGCCCCGAGGTGGCGGCTGCGTCGAGCATTCCGCGAGTCTGCGTGTCGTTGAATCCGTAGGGGCGCATAAGCTCAAACAGCAATGCCCCAGCATCCGGCCTCTCTTTCATGAGGTTCGCAAGGTCTACGGTATTTCCGTCGATATATCGCCCCCGCTGTTCGGCCACATATTCATCCATAAGCCTGCGGTTGTCGCCGAGACATTCCATCGTGTGGCATATCGCCTCGGTTGCCCCGGGAAACTCCTGCTCCAGCATCGGCAGCACGACATTGCGCAGCCGGTTGCGGCGGTAGTCGTTTGACAGGTTGGAGCTGTCGGTGACATACGTCAGCCCGCGCGCGTCGAGATAGGCGATGATGTCGGCACGCGACACTCCGAGAAACGGGCGTATGACGTGGTCGCGCCGCGGGCTCATCCCCGTCAGTCCGGTGATGCCTGTACCGCGCAGCAGGTTGAGGAAAAATGTTTCCACGTTGTCGTCACGATGGTGGGCCACTGCAATGGCCTCCGCGTCAAGCTCCTTGCGGAGCCGCTCAAACCATCCGTAACGCAGCTCGCGGGCGGCCATCTCGATTGAGATACCCTTTTCGCGGGCATATGCCGTCGTGTCGAAGTGCTCCACGCGGCACTCCACGCCCAGCTCCCGTGCCGTCCGCAACGCGTGCCGTCGGTCGCGCTCCGACTCCTCGCCCCGCAGGTGGAAGTCGCAGTGCGCCGCCGTGCACCGGTAGCCGAGTGCCGTAAGCACCGCTAACAGTGCCACCGAGTCGGCCCCGCCGCTCAACGCCACAATAACATGTGCATCCATTGTCAGCGCCTCGTGTCGCCCGATATATCGTGCAATCTCTCTCTCAAATTCCTCCGCCGTCATAATTTGTAATTAATATATGATGTTGCAAAACCGCCAAGATGTAGGGTCGCGACCCAATGCTGTTCACTTAAG
>LUJN01000002.1 GCA_001689445.1 Bacteroidales bacterium M3
TTCTCGCCCGTCAGGTGAACGTTCCCCGTATCGTCGTGTTCCTCAACAAGTGTGACATGGTTGATGACGAGGAGATGTTCGACCTCGTTGAGATGGAAATGCGCGATCTTCTTTCGGCTTACGAATACGATGGCGATAACACTCCTATCATCCGTGGTTCTGCCCTCGGCGCACTTAATGGTGAGCCCCAGTGGGAAGAGAAGGTTGTCGAGCTTATGGACGCTGTTGACAATTGGATTCCCCTGCCTCCCCGCGATATCGACAAGCCCTTCCTTATGCCTGTTGAGGACGTGTTCTCAATCACCGGTCGTGGTACTGTTGCCACAGGTCGTATCGAGACTGGCATCGTGAAGGTTGGTGACGAAGTTCAGATCATGGGTCTTGGTGCTGACCTCAAGTCTACCGTAACTGGTGTCGAGATGTTCCGCAAGCTCCTCGATCAGGGCGAGGCCGGTGACAACGTAGGTCTCCTTCTCCGTGGTATCGACAAGAACGAGATCAAGCGCGGTATGGTAATCTGCCATCCGGGTGTCGTTAAGCCTCACAGCAAGTTCAAGGCTCAGGTCTACATCCTCAAGAAGGAAGAGGGTGGCCGTCACACTCCGTTCCACAACCACTATCGTCCCCAGTTCTACATCCGTACACTCGATGTGACTGGTGAGATTACCCTCCCCGAGGGCGTGGAAATGGTGATGCCCGGTGACCACGTTACTATCAACGTTGAGCTCATCAACCCCGTTGCTTGCGACCAGGGTCTCCGCTTCGCTATCCGCGAAGGTGGCCGCACCGTAGGTTCGGGTCAGATCACCGAAATCCTCGACTAATCAGGTCTAGGGATAAAACAATAAAAATCGGCCTCTTCGCAAGGGGAGGCCGATATATACAGGACTAGCTCAGTTGGTAGAGCACCGGTCTCCAAAACCGGGTGTCGGGAGTTCGAGCCTCTCGTCCTGTGCAAAAAGACAGAAAATTAAATGAAACTTCTTACGAATATACAGGAATCTTATGCCGAGCTTCGGTATAAGACTTCGTGGCCGACAAGAACACAGCTGATCAAGAGCAGTATCATTGTGCTGATTGCTTCCATCATCATCTCTATAGTGATACTGATAATGGATCAGATTATTGACAATGTAATGCACTTTATTTACGGTCTCGGACTGTAATAAAAACGGTAGAACGATGGGTGAAAGAAAAGGAAAATGGTACGTACTGCGTGCTATTTCGGGCAAGGAGGCTAAGGTAAAGGAAACTCTTGATGCTGCAATCAGGAATACCGACCTTGGCAATCACTTGTTTCAGGTGCTCATACCTACCGAAAAGGTGCTGACCGTGCGTAACGGGAAGAAAGTGGTCAAGGAAAAGAACCTCTATTCCGGTTATGTATTCATTGAGGCCGATCTTCAAGGGGAAGTGGCTCATGCATTGCGCAACACCACCAACGTCATTGACTTTCTCGGCGGCAGGCAGAAAGGCTCTGAGCCTGAACCCCTGCGCGAGAGCGAGGTCAAGCGTATGCTCGGCGTTGCCGATGAGTTTGTCGACCTCACCGACGAGAACAGCTATATCGTCGGCGAGACCGTCAAGGTGAAATACGGTCCTTTCGTGGACTTCACCGGTGTCATCGAGGAGGTCAATCCCGAGAAGAAGAAGCTTAAGGTCATGGTCAAGATTTTTGGCCGCAAGACTCCGCTGGAGCTTGAATATTCGCAGGTAGAACGGGAATAATTCGGTAGTGGTTACGCAGTCTATAGAATATTCTCACCAATAAAACTTCAAAATTTTAGATTGTAAAATGGCTAAAGAAATTGCTGGACAGATCAAATTGCAGATTAAAGGTGGAGCAGCAAATCCATCGCCTCCTGTAGGTCCTGCATTAGGTTCCAAGGGTATCAACATCATGGAATTTTGCAAGCAATTCAATGCCCGCACCCAGGACAAGGCTGGCAAGGTTCTTCCTGTAGTGATCACTTACTACACCGACAAGAGCTTTGACTTCATTGTCAAGACCCCTCCCGTTGCCGTGCAGCTTCTCGAAGTGAGCAAGCAGAAGAGCGGCTCCGCCCAGCCCAACCGTAACAAGGTGGCTGAGATAACCTGGGAGCAGGTGAAGGCGATTGCTGAAGACAAAATGCCCGATTTGAACTGTTTTACTGTGGATTCGGCGATGCGTATGGTTGCCGGTACAGCCAGAAGTATGGGTATCACCGTAAAAGGGGCATTCCCTGAAAATAACTAATAAACTTCAATTGAAATGGGTAAACTTACAAAGAATCAAAAGTTGGCTTTAGAGAAGATTGAAGCTGGGAAGGCGTATACTCTTGCGGAAGCGACCGAGAAGGTGAAGGAAACTTCCTACACCAAGTTTGACGCGTCGCTTGATATTGATGTGCGTCTTGGCGTGGATCCTCGTAAGGCTAACCAGATGGTGCGTGGCGTTGTCACGCTCCCTCACGGGACCGGCAAGAAGGTGCGCGTGCTCGTACTCTGCAACCCCGACGCTGAGGCTGCCGCCAAGGCTGCCGGTGCCGACTATGTAGGCCTGGATGAATATATCAACAAGATCAAGGGCGGATGGACTGACGTTGACGTCATCATCACCCAGCCCGCCATCATGGGTAAGATCGGTGCCCTGGGCCGTGTGCTCGGTCCCCGTGGCCTGATGCCTAATCCCAAGAGCGGCACTGTGACTGTCGATGTCGCCAAGGCTGTTGAAGAAGTTAAGAAGGGTAAAATTGACTTTAAGGTTGACAAGAACGGTATCGTTCACTCGTCGATTGGCAAGGTGTCCTTCACTCCCGAGCAGATGAAGGATAACGCCCGCGAGTTTATCAACACCCTTATCAAGTTGAAACCCGCGACTGCCAAGGGCACCTATATCAAGAGCATTTATCTTTCAAGCACTATGAGTCCCGGTATTAAGGTTGACTCTAAGTCCATCGATGTTTAATCAATTAAAGATCACAGACAATGAGAAAGGAAGATAAAGCCCTTATTATAGATCAGATAGCCAGTACTCTCAAGGAGTACAGCTGCTTTTACCTCACAGAGACTTCGGGACTCAACGCCGAGAAGACCAGTGCCCTGCGTGCTGCATGCTTCAAGGATGGCGTGAAGCTCCTGGTTGTGAAGAACACCCTTCTTCACAAGGCCATGGAGCAGAGCGACATCGACTATTCCGAGCTCTATCCTACATTGGTAGGGCAGACAGCCGTGATGTTCTGCAACACCGGCAACGTACCCGCCAAGCTCATCAAGAAGTTCCGTGGCAAGGATGACACGCTGCCCCGTCTGAAGGCTGCGTATGTGGAGGAGACCGTCTATGTTGGCGAAGACCAGCTTGAGACACTCGCCAACATCAAGAGCAAGAACGAACTCATCGCCGATGTTGTCGCACTTCTTCAGTCGCCCGCCAAGAATGTGGTTTCGGCCCTTACCTCGGGTGGCACCAAGCTCCACGGCATTCTCGAAACTTTGTCAAAAAAAGAAGCATAATTCAACAGTAAAAACAAAACAAATAAAATCATACAAAAATGGCAGATTTGAAAGCTTTTGCAGAACAATTAGTTAACCTCTCAGTTAAGGAAGTAAACGAACTTGCTCAGATCCTCAAGGACGAATATGGCATCGAACCCGCCGCTGCAGCAGTAGCTGTTGCCGCAGGTCCCGCCGCTGGCGCACCCGCCGCCGAGGAGAAGTCGTCGTTTGACGTAATCCTCAAGAGCGCAGGCGCAAGCAAGCTCGCTATCGTCAAGCTCGTGAAGGAACTCACCGGCCTGGGCCTCAAGGAGGCTAAGGAACTCGTTGACGGTGCTCCCAGCACTATCAAGGAAGGTCTTGCCAAGGCTGACGCCGAGGGTCTCAAGAAGCAGTTGGAAGAAGCCGGCGCTGAAGTTGAACTTAAATAATATTGCCTGACCATCAGGTAATTAGGTTAAGAATCTCCCGAGGGGATGATTCTTAACCTTTTTGTGTTAAAATTTTTATTTGAGTTCCTTTAACTTTAGTTTTAGATGTCAGTTTCATTAGATAAACCCCGTATAAACTTTGCGTCGGTTAAGAATCCATTGCCTTATCCCGACTTTCTTGAGGTGCAACTCAAGTCTTTCCGCGATTTCCTGCAATTAGACACCGAGCCTGAAAAAAGAAACAACGAGGGGCTTTACAAAGTGTTTGCCGAGAACTTCCCCATAGCTGACACTCGCAACAACTTTGTGCTCGAATTTTTGGACTATTACATTGATCCCCCCCGGTACACTATAGAGGAGTGCCTTGAGCGCGGCCTCACCTACAGTGTGCCTCTCAAGGCCAAATTGAAGCTCTATTGCACCGACCCTGACCACGAGGATTTTGATACCGTGATACAGGACGTATATCTCGGCCCGATTCCCTACATGACCGAGAAAGGAACGTTTGTCATCAACGGCGCGGAGCGCGTCATCGTGTCGCAGCTCCATCGCTCGCCCGGCGTGTTCTTCGGACAGAGCACCCATGCCAACGGCACCAAGCTGTACTCGGCACGTATCATCCCGTTCCGTGGCTCGTGGATAGAGTTTGCCACCGACATCAACAACGTGATGTACGCCTACATCGACCGCAAGAAGAAATTGCCCGTGACGACACTGTTGCGAGCCATCGGTCTTGAGAGCGACAAGGACATCATCGAAATCTTCGGACTGGCCGAGGAACTCAAAGTCAACAAGACAAACCTTAAAAAGGCCGTGGGCCGCAAGCTTGCCGCCCGCGTGCTCAAGACATGGGTAGAGGACTTCGTCGACGAGGATACCGGCGAGGTTGTCTCGATAGAGCGTAACGATGTCGTCATCGACCGCGAGACCGTGCTTGAGGAAGAACACATAGACGAGATACTCGACTCGGGCGTCTCAAACATACTCCTGCACAAGGAGGACGCCAACACGAGCGACTACTCCATCATATTCAATACACTCCAGAAGGATACCTCTAACTCTGAGAAGGAGGCAATCCAATACATATACAGGCAGCTGCGCAACGCCGAGCCGCCGGATGACGCGTCGGCACGCGAGGTCATCACCAACCTCTTCTTCTCGGAGAAGCGTTATGACCTCGGCGAGGTGGGCCGTTACCGCATCAACAAGAAGCTCAACCTCGGTACATCGATGGATGTGAAGGTTCTCACCAAGGAGGATATTATCGCCATCATCAAGTACCTCATCGAGCTTATCAACTCCAAGACCGATGTGGACGATATCGACCACCTGAGCAACCGCCGCGTGCGCACTGTAGGCGAACAGCTCTACAACCAGTTTAACGTGGGTCTCGCCCGTATGTCGCGTACTATCCGCGAGCGCATGAATGTGCGAGACAATGAGGTGTTCACCCCGATTGACCTCATCAACGCCAAGACAATATCGTCGGTCATCAACACGTTCTTCGGCACCAACGCGCTGTCGCAGTTCATGGACCAGACCAACCCCTTGGCCGAGATTACCCACAAGCGCCGTATGTCGGCCCTCGGCCCCGGCGGTCTGTCGCGTGAGCGTGCCGGTTTTGAGGTGCGCGACGTGCACTATACCCACTACGGGCGTCTTTGTCCTATCGAGACCCCTGAAGGCCCGAACATCGGCCTTATATCATCGCTCTGCGTATATGCCAAGATTAACGACCTCGGATTTATCGAGACCCCCTACCGCAAGGTGGAGGACGCCAAGGTCAACCTCAACAACGACGAGGTGGTGTACCTCACCGCCGAAATCGAGGAGGGCAAGGTCATCGCCCAGGGCAACGCGCCGCTCAACGCTGACGGCACGTTCATCAAGGATCGTGTCAAGGCACGCCTTGATGCCGACTTCCCTGTAGTGCCTCCCACCGAGGTGCAGCTCATGGATGTGTCGCCGACCCAGATTGCCTCAATCGCGGCATCGCTTATCCCGTTCCTTGAGCATGACGACGCCAACCGTGCGCTCATGGGTTCGAACATGATGCGCCAGGCTGTTCCGTTGCTCCGCAGCGAGTCGCCTATCGTCGGCACGGGCATCGAGGGTCAGCTCATACGCGACTCCCGTACCCAGATTATGGCCGAGGGAGCCGGCGTCGTCGAGTTTGTCGATGCAACCGTCATACGCATACGCTATGACCGCACGGAGGACGAGGAGTTTGTGGCATTTGAGGACGCCGTGAAGGAATACCCGTTGCCCAAGTTCCGCAAGACAAACCAGAGCACCACTATCGACCTGCGACCCATCTGTGTCAAGGGCCAGCGTGTGGAGAAGGGCGACATCCTCACTGAGGGTTACTCGACCGAGAACGGCGAACTTGCCCTTGGCCGCAACCTCAAGGTGGCGTTCATGCCCTGGAAGGGTTACAATTATGAGGACGCCATCGTGCTTAACGAGCGCGTGGTGCGCGAAGATATCCTCACCTCGGTACACGTCGACGAGTACACGCTCGACGTGCGTGAGACCAAGCGAGGCATGGAGGAGCTGACAAGCGACATCCCCAACGTGAGCGAGGACGCTACCAAGGACCTCGACGAGCGTGGCATCATACGTGTCGGTGCACATGTCGTGCCCGGAGACATAATGATTGGTAAGATTACACCCAAGGGCGAGAGTGACCCCACCCCCGAGGAGAAACTGCTCCGCGCCATCTTCGGCGACAAGGCCGGCGATGTCAAGGACGCCTCGCTGAAGGCATCACCCTCATTGAAGGGCGTTGTCATCGGCACCAACCTCTTCTCGCGTGCCGCCAAGAAGAAAAAGACCAAGAGCGCCAACGCACAGCTCCCCAAACTCGACGAGGAGTATGAGGAAAAGCTCAGCGCATTGAAGGATGTGCTTGTCAGCAAGCTGATGACCCTTACCGCCGGCAAGACATCGCAGGGCGTGAAGGACTTCCTCGGCTCCGACATCATCCCCAAGGGTGCCAAGTTTACTGCCGGCGCGCTCAAGGAGATAGACTACGACACCATCAACCTGAGCAAGTGGACCGCCGATGCCCACAAGAATGACATGATACGCGCTACGATAGTCAACTATCTGCGCAAGTCAAAGGAGATAGACGCCGAGCTTCGCCGCAAGAAGTTTGACATCTCCATCGGCGACGAGCTTCCCTCGGGCATCATGCAGATGGCCAAGGTCTACATTGCCAAGAAGCGTAAGATAAGCGTCGGTGACAAGATGGCGGGGCGTCACGGTAACAAGGGTATCGTGTCGCGTATCGTCCGTCAGGAGGATATGCCGTTCCTTGCCGACGGTACGCCTGTCGACATCGTGCTCAACCCGCTCGGTGTGCCCTCGCGTATGAACCTCGGCCAGATATTCGAGACCGTTCTCGGATGGAGCGGCCGCGTGCTCGACGAGAAGTTTGCCACACCCATCTTTGACGGTGCAAGCCTTGACGACCTCAACGAGTGGACCGACAAGGCCGGCCTTCCCCGCTACGGCAAGACCTACCTTTATGACGGAGGTACCGGCGAGCAGTTTGACCAGCCCGCGACCGTGGGTGTCATCTACATGCTTAAGCTCGGCCACATGGTCGAGGACAAGATGCACGCCCGCAGCATTGGCCCGTACTCGCTCATCACCCAGCAGCCGCTCGGCGGTAAGGCACAGTTTGGTGGACAGCGTTTCGGAGAGATGGAGGTTTGGGCGCTTGAGGCATTCGGCGCATCCCACATCCTTCAGGAGATACTGACCATCAAGAGTGATGACGTCACAGGCCGCAGCAAGGCATACGAGGCTATCGTCAAGGGCGATCCCATGCCACCGGCAGGTATCCCCGAGTCGCTCAACGTGCTTCTGCATGAGCTTCGCGGTCTCGGCCTGAGCATCAATCTTGAAAACTAATCACTGACTTTTCATTACGAAACACAAAATATGGCTTTTAGAAAAGACAATAAGACAAAGACCGGTTTTTCCAAGATAACCATCGGGCTTGCATCGCCCAAGGAAATCCTGGACAAGTCGAGCGGCGAGGTCCTCAAGCCCGAGACCATAAACTACCGCACCTACAAGCCCGAGCGCGACGGCCTCTTCTGCGAGCGCATTTTTGGTCCCGTGAAGGACTATGAATGTCATTGCGGAAAGTACAAGCGCATCCGCTACAAGGGCATCGTGTGCGACCGTTGCGGTGTCGAGGTGACTGAAAAGAAGGTGCGCCGCGAGCGCATGGGACACATCAAGCTCGTCGTTCCCGTGGCCCACATATGGTACTTCCGTTCTTTGCCCAACAAGATAGGCTATCTCCTCGGACTCCCCTCCAAGAAGCTCGATGCCGTCATCTACTACGAGCGTTACGTCGTGATACAGCCCGGCCCCGTGGAGGGCGTGCAGGCTCTCGACCTGCTCTCGGAGGAGGAATATTTCGACATCCTCGACAAGCTCCCCCGCGAGAACCAGTTGCTCGAGGACAGCGACCCCAACAAGTTCATCGCCAAGATGGGTGCCGAGGCTATCTACGATCTGCTACAGCGTCTCGACCTCGACTCGCTGTCGTATGAGCTGCGCGACCGCGCCAATACCGATGGCTCGCAGCAGCGCAAGACCGAGGCGTTGAAGCGCCTGCAGGTTGTCGAGTCGTTCCGCGCATCGCGCAACCGCAACAAGCCCGAATGGATGATACTTCAGGTGGTGCCTGTCATCCCCCCCGAATTGCGTCCCCTCGTGCCCCTCGATGGCGGCCGTTTCGCCACGAGCGACCTCAACGACCTCTATCGTCGTGTCATCATACGCAACAACCGTCTGAAGCGTCTCATCGAGATTAAGGCCCCCGAGGTCATTCTCCGCAATGAGAAGCGTATGCTTCAGGAGGCCGTGGACTCGCTGCTCGACAACTCCCGCAAGTCGTCGGCCGTGAAGACGGAGGCCAACCGTCCCCTCAAGTCGCTCTCCGACTCGCTCAAGGGCAAGCAGGGACGTTTCCGTCAGAACCTCCTCGGTAAGCGTGTCGACTATTCGGCCCGTTCGGTAATCGTCGTAGGTCCCGAGCTGAAGATGCATGAGTGCGGTATCCCCAAGAATATGGCGGCCGAGCTTTACAAACCCTTTGTCATCCGCAAGCTCATCGAGCGCGGCATTGTCAAGACCGTAAAGAGCGCCAAGAAGATTGTCGACCGCAAGGAGCCTGTCGTGTGGGATATCCTTGAGCATGTGATGAAAGGTCATCCCGTGCTGCTCAACCGTGCCCCGACACTTCACCGTCTCGGTATCCAGGCATTCCAGCCCAAGATGATTGAGGGCAAGGCCATCCAGCTTCACCCGTTGGCATGTACGGCGTTCAACGCCGACTTCGACGGCGACCAGATGGCAGTCCACCTCCCCCTCGGCAACGAGGCCGTGCTGGAGGCCCAGATGCTGATGCTCGGTGCCCACAACATCCTCAACCCCGCCAACGGCGCGCCTATCACCGTGCCCTCGCAGGACATGGTGCTTGGCCTGTACTACATCACCAAGCTGCGTCCCGGCGCCAAGGGTGAGGGCTATAAGTTCTACGGGCCAGAGGAGGCAGAGATTGCATACAATGAGGGCCGCATATCGCTCCATGCCCCCGTCTCCATCATCGTTGACGACGTGGACGAGAACGGCAACCCCATCACGCATATGATAGAGAAGACTTCCGTAGGCCGTGTGCTGTTCAACCAGTACGTGCCCAAGGAAATCGGCTATGTCAACGAGATTATATCCAAGAAGTCGCTGCGCAACATCATCGGTAAGGTCATCAAGACCTGCGGTGTGACCCGCTCGGCACAGTTCCTCGACGACATCAAGAACCTCGGTTACCGCATGGCGTTCAAGGGCGGCCTGTCGTTCAATCTCGGCGACGTGCTCATTCCCGCAGAGAAGGAGGCGCTTGTCAACGAGGGCTACCAGCAGGTGCAGGAGGTGCTCGACAACTATGCGATGGGATTCATCACCAACAACGAGCGTTACAACCAGATTATCGATATATGGACACACGTCAACTCCCGTCTGTCCGACACCCTCATGAAGCAGCTTACAGCCGACAACCAGGGCTTCAACTCTGTCTTCATGATGCTTGACTCGGGTGCCCGTGGTTCCAAGGACCAGATTCGTCAGCTCTCCGGTATGCGTGGTCTTATGGCCAAGCCCCAGAAGGCCGGTGCCGAGGGTGGTCAGATTATCGAGAACCCGATTCTCGCCAACTTTAAGGAGGGCCTTTCGGTGTTGGAGTACTTCATCTCCACCCACGGTGCCCGCAAGGGTCTTGCCGATACCGCCTTGAAGACCGCCGACGCCGGATACCTCACACGCCGTCTTGTAGACGTGGCGCATGACGTTATTATAAATGAGGAGGACTGCGGCACGCTCCGTGGCCTCGTATGCACCGAAATCAAGAACAACGACGAGGTGGTCGCATCGCTCGGCGAGCGCATCCTCGGCCGCGTGTCGGTGCATGACATCGTCGACCCGCAGACAGGCGAGGTGATCGTCGCTGCCGGTGAGGAAATCAACGAGGCTGCCGCCGACCGCATCAACGAGTCGCCTATCGAGCAGGTTGAGATCCGCTCGGTGCTCACGTGCGAGTCCAAGAAGGGTGTCTGCGCCAAGTGCTATGGCCGCAACCTCTCCAACAATCGTCTCGTGCAGAAGGGCGAGGCTGTCGGCGTCATCGCCGCCCAGTCAATCGGCGAGCCGGGTACACAGCTTACTCTGCGTACATTCCACGTCGGTGGTGTCGCATCAAATATCGCCGCCGTCTCCTCTGTCACCTCGCGCTATGCCGGTGTGCTTGAGATAGACGAGCTGCGCACGGTATCCACTGATGAGGTCGGTCCCAAGGGACAGCCTGTGGAGGTCGTGATAGGCCGTCTTGCCGAGATGCGCATCATGGACCCCAAGACAGGCATGATGCTCACCAACGCCAATATCCCCTATGGCTCGAAGATTTACTTCAAGCCGGGCGATACGGTGGAGAAGGGCGATGTCATCTGCGAATGGGACCCGTTCAACGCCGTTATCGTATCGGAGGTTACAGGTCGCGTGCAGTTTGACAACGTTGTCGAGGGTGTCACCTACCGCGTCGAGAGCGACGAGCAGTCGGGTCTCCGCGAGAAGATTATCACCGAGTCCAAAGACCGAACCAAGGTGCCCGAGGCAAACATTGTCGATGCCAACGGTCAGATTGTCAAGACCTATGCGCTCCCTGTGGGCGCCCACCTGATGGTAGATGACGGTGCCGAGTTGAAGAGTGGTGAGGTGTTCGTCAAGATACCTCGTGCCGCCGGCAACGCCGGTGATATCACCGGTGGTCTTCCCCGTGTCACCGAGCTGTTCGAGGCCCGCAACCCGTCCAACCCCGCCATCGTGTCGGAAATCGACGGTGAGGTTCACTTCGGAAAGGTGAAGCGCGGTAACCGTGAGATTTCAGTCACCTCCAAGCTCGGCGAGACCAAGAAATATCTTGTGCCCCTCTCCAAGCAGATACTTGTGCAGGAGAACGACTACGTGCGTGCCGGCACACCACTTTCGGACGGTGCCATCACGCCTGCCGATATCCTCAACATCATGGGTCCGACAGCCGTTCAGGAGTACATCGTCAACGAGGTACAGGACGTTTACCGTATGCAGGGTGTGAAGATCAACGACAAGCACTTTGAGGTAATCGTCCGTCAGATGATGCGCAAGGTCAACATCCTTGACCCGGGCGACACCTGCTTCCTTGAGCAGCAGATTGTCGACAAGCGCGACTTCATCGACGAGAACGACCGCATATGGGGCAAGCGTGTGGTTGTCGATGCCGGCGACAGCGAGAATCTCAAGCCCGGCCAGATAATCACAGCCCGCAAGCTCCGCGACGAGAACTCGGCCTTGAAGCGCCGCGACCTCAAGCCCGTCACCGTGCGTGATGCCGTGCCTGCGACCTCCGAGCAGATACTCCAGGGCATCACACGTGCCGCCCTGCAGACCTCGAGCTTCATGTCGGCTGCATCCTTCCAGGAGACAACCAAGGTGCTCAACGAGGCTGCCATCAACGGCAAGACCGACTATCTTGAGGGCATGAAGGAGAATGTCATCTGCGGACACCTTATCCCTGCCGGTACGGGACTTCGTGAGTACGAGCGTCTCGTGGTCGGCGGCAAGGATGACATCGACGGCGTGTTTGCCGCCGCCGAGACTGTCGCCCGTAAGGAAGAACAGGAATAAACTATCCCGATACACAATCTGAGCGGGGAGGCAATCTGACGGTTGCCTCCCCGCTTTGCTGTTGCCCCTCCTTCAAATTCCCGAGAAAAAATTTTGTTATGACGCGCTGTTGCTGTAACTTTGAGACGGCAAAAGATTGCCCGTTAACCTATCATATTTCAACTATAAGCAATTAGACACGCCATGCAGATACACGGAAAAAAGCTGTGGCTTACGAGCAAGGATTATGTGATGATTATAATCGGTACAGCCTTGTATGCATTCGGGTTTACGGCGTTTGTACTTCCTGAGAAGGTCGTTATCGGCGGTTTGGCCGGTATCGGCTCGCTTGTTTATTTCAAGTTCGGAGTTCCTGTCGCAATCACGTCATATGCCCTAAACCTGTTGTTGTTGGCCATTGCGGCACGTATGGTGGGACGGCAGTTTGTAATACGGACGATATTTGGCGCGACAGCGATAAGTTTCTTCATTGGAATATTCCAACCGCTATTCTCGGCTCCATTGGTCGAAGGACAGGCCTTTATGAATGTACTTCTTGGCGGCGCCATTATCGGTGTCGGTCTTGGAGTGGTGTTCATCAACAACGGCAGTACCGGCGGTACCGATATTGTCGCGGCGATGGTTTCTAAACACAGCAACGTCACGATAGGCCGTACGATGCTCTATTGCGACTTTGTGATTATCTCCTCATCCTACTTGCTGTTTCATCAGATAGATACCATCGTGTATGGTCTTGTCGTGCTCTTTGTAGCGTCCTCAATCGCCGACCTTGTGATAAATACCAACCGTCAGGCAGTGCAGTTTACCATCTTCTCGAAGTATTGGGAGGAGATTGCCACTGCCATCAACAACGAGGCCCATCGCGGCTGTACCGTCATTACCGGCATGGGGTGGTACTCCAAGCGCGAGGTCAAGGTGCTGCTTGTGATGTGCCGCAAGATTGAGTCTGTCACGATATTCCGTATCATCAAGTCGATAGACAATAACGCGTTCATCACCCAGGCAAACGTCAACGGCGTCTATGGCGAGGGTTTTGACGAAATAAAGCTGAAGATGAAGGCTCATCCCCATCAACAGGCCGAAGAGCATGTCAATGCCGGGGGATTGCCCTCTACTCCAGCAGTTGAGGCCTCCCCGTCGGGACATCCCGACTCCCTCGCCTGACAATTGGGTATTGATATCGCCGAGGCATATGCGTAATCTGTTCTATATAGTGATGCTGTTGGCCGTGAGCGGTTGTGGCTTCACGACGACCGACTGTAAGGCACTTGATGCCGCACAACGGCTGATGACCTCTGACCCTGGCGCGGCGTTGGAGCATCTCAATCGGGTTGATGTGTCGGAGTTTCGCGACTCGGCTACGTTGGCCCGGTGGGCGTTGCTCTACAGCGAGGCGATAGTCGCCAACAATCTCACGGTGCCTACTGACACTGTCGTGAATATTGCCATTGATTATTACGGTAGCCATAATCTCATGGCAGAATATCAGAGAGCCTCCGAGCTGAAAGCATTGATAAGGGGCGGTGGGGACAATGACAGGCTCGCCGTAGCACTCTATATGCAGAAGGAGAAGGAGTTTGTGCTCTATAGGGAGCGTGTCGGGCATGAGCGGTTTATTCTTGTGGCCTCGATTGTTTTCCTGCTTGCGGCCGGTGTCATACTCTGGATGCGGCAACGTGTCAGGCTGAAGTCGGCCCAGGCCGATGCGCTTATGGCGGAAGCGGCGGGGCTGAAGTGCCAGATTGCAGCCAAGGGTGATGATATCGGGCGTATGGAAGCCGTATTGCACGGGTTGTTGGAGAGCCGTTTCAAGCTGATAGACTCGCTGTGCGCCACCTACTATGAGACACAAGGCACCAAGGCCGAGCGTAAGGCGATTGCCGACAAGGTGAAAAGCGAGATTGACGCGCTGCGGGCCGATTCATTCCCACGGATAGAGCAGGCGGTGAACGACTGCCGCGACAATATTCTTGTGCGCATTAGGGAGGCGTTGCCGGCAATCAAGCCCGAGGATTACCGCCTTGCCGTGTATCTTGCGGTGGGGCTCTCCACACCGTCACTCTGCCTGCTTCTCGGCGAGTCGGTAGATGTCGTGTACAAGCGCAAGTCGAGGCTGAAGTCACGGTTGAGGTCAGTTGTGACGTCCTCGGATTCCGATATTATGGATATTTTCTGACGTGCCCTTCCCGATGTCAGACTTTTAGCTTTTAGTTGTACTGTAACTATGTGCTAATCAGCGTGTTGGTTGGTAGGGTAGTCAGGCTGTAATTTTGACATTTTAGTCGGTGTGTGAGTAATTTTGCTTCAAAATTCACTCACATGGAAGCAAAAACAGTTATTACTCTATTATCGTGCGCCATTATGGGCGCATCGCCTGTCGGGGTGTGTGCGGAAGAGCCTTCCGACAGTCTCACACGAGAACTTAAAGAGATTGTCGTCACGGCAGCCCAGCCTGCGACCAAACTCGTCGGCACGACGCTTGTCTCCTCCATACCGGGGTCAAATCTCGCCACCCTCGGAAACGCGCTCGATGTCCTCGCCCAGCTTCCGATGATAAAGGTGGAGGATAACGCGGTCAGCGTCATAGGCAAGGACGATATTGAAATCTACATCGACGGTCGTCCGATGCATGATGGTAATGAGTTGCAGATGATTCTGTCGTCCAACATCAAGAAGATAGAGCTTGACATGGCTCCCGGCGCCGCCTATCGAAGCACGACAGGGGCGGTGATAAGGATTGTCACGCGGCGGAATTTTGCCGACGGGCTGTCAGTGTCCGAGCAGCTGCGGGTGCGCTGTCGCCGCAAGTGGTCGGTATCCGATATGTTGGGGCTTAATTATCGGGTCGGCAAGTGGGACATATTCGTTGACGGGGATTTTGACCATTCCAATTCGGTGATAAAGGGCAGCACCTCCAACACCCTCGTCTATGAGGGCCACAAGACTGTGGTGGGCGCGACACAGCATAATTCATATCCCACCGATGGCGGCTCAGTCAAGGGTGGGTTCAATTATTCCCATGATGATATGGCATTTGGGGCATACTATCGGTACGGTCCCGAAAGGAGCGAGTTAACCAATGATGGCTCGGAGTGGCTCGACAACGGCCCAGTGCTGCTTAGGCGCATCGACAAGACGACACGGGCACACGACCATCTTGTCTCGGCCTACTATGAGAATCGGTTTGCCGGGAGATTCATGCTCCATTTTGACGGCAATTTCAGGCATTCACTCGCTGACAACGCAAGTGTCACATCCTACCCCGATGCCCTTCTCAGGGATGTCAAGTCCACCGACAGCCGCCATTCGACTTTGTGGGCCGGCAAGCTCTATTTATCCTGTCCTCTTGCAAAGGGCACCTTGACTGTCGGCACACAGGACAGCTATACGCACACCTCGCTCGACTATCGGATGCTCAACATCGAGGTGGGCACATATATACCTTCGTCCCTTACGGACGCCCGGCAGGTGTCGGCATCGGTGTTTGCCTTGTGGACAAGGACATTTGGCCGGTTTGACATGTCGGCAGGCGCTCGGTACGAGTATGTCGATTATGATTTCAAGGTCGACGGCCGACGTGACGGCAATGTGAGCCGGCGTGACAACCTGTTCACCCCCGATATATCATTGGGCTATAGTTTCAACGAGCAGTCACTCCTCTCGCTCAGCTATAAGATGGTTACCGTAAAGCCGCCATACGCGCAGCTTACAGGGGCGTTGACCTATGTCGGACGTCATGAGATAGAGGGGGGCAATCCCGCGCTCAGGGATGAGCGGATGCACGACGTACAGCTATTCGGCATGTGGCGCGGCTTCAAGTTGCAGGCCGATTTCACCCGTAGCCTCGACACTTATGGCTTCGTTAAGCAACTTTATCCCGCCGATGACCTGCAACTGCTCATGCACCCCGTCAATATGGATGTGTCGGCGTTGAGCGCATACCTTATGTGGGGCAAGCCAGTCGGATGTTGGACACCGGATGTCACATTGGGCATATATCGCCAATGGCTTGGGATTGACGGCACGAAATATGACAAACCAATTTTCTCATACTATTTCGACAACGCTTTCGCCTTGCCGCACGGATGGACTGTGACAGCCAATATCAATGGCTCGTCGGGAGGCGACATGCACACCAACCGATTTGCCCCCTCATGGTTTGTGATGGATGCCTCCGTGGGTAAGACCATGTTTGGCAAGTCACTGACGCTGAAACTCTCGGCGACCGACATCTTCAACACCCGCAATAACGACTGGACGATGTGCACCTATGGTGTATACGTCGACAAACGTCAGAGCTACGACCGCCGCGGCATCCAGCTCTACATCATCTACCGCTTCCAACCGCGCAAGAGCACCTATCGCGGCAAAGCCGCCTCCGAGGCCGAGATGGACCGCCTGTAGTATTATGAAAATAGGGCCGCGACATGTCGCGGCCCTATTTTCATAATCTATATCTATTAGTAGAATTTCTTGATGCCCATGATCTCGCGGACGTCGGCGAGAGTCTTGGCGGCACGCTCGCGGGCACGCTCGGCACCCTGCTTGACGACTCGGCCTATGTAGGCGTCGTCGTTTTGTATCTCCATGATGCGTTCGCGGATGGGTAGGGTCACTTTCAGGATATCCTCGGCAAGCTGCTTCTTTAGGTCGCCATAGCGTATCGAGCAGTCGGCATAGGCATCGCGGAACTGCTGCACGGTCTCGGGCGCGGAGGTAAGCTCCATGAGGGTAAAGAGGTTTTGCACAGGCTCGCTGACAGGCGAATTGGGTGTCTTGGGCCCTTCGTCGGTCACGGCGCGCATCACCTTCTTGCGTAGCGTCTTCTCGTCGTCGATGAGATAGATGCAATTGCCCTCGCTCTTGCCCATCTTGCCTGATCCGTCGAGTCCCGGCACTTTTACAGGCGCGCCGCCGAAGTCGAAGTTGACAGGCTCGGGGAAATAGTCGACGCCGTAGACCGAGTTGAACCGTCGTGCAAACCGCCGTGTCAGCTCAAGGTGCTGTTCCTGGTCCTTGCCCACGGGCACTTTGTCGGCACGCTGTATCAGGATGTCGACAGCCATGAGGGTGGGGTAGGTGAGCAGTCCGGCGTTTACGCGCTTGTTGGTCTCGTTGCCGATTATCTGCCGCTCTATGTCGTCGTTGTCATCGGTGGCAGCTGTCTTTATGCCGAGAGCCTTACGGGCTTTGTCCTTGAATGAGGCGGTGCGCATCAGCTCGCCGATACCCACGTGCATGTTGAGCAGCAGGTACATCTCCGCAATCTCGGGGACATCGCTCTGGACGAATATAGAGGCCTTCTCGGGGTCTACCCCTGCGGCAAGATATTCGGCAAGTATGCTTTTTACATTGGTGTGTAGCGTCTTGGGGTCAGGATGGGTGGTGAGTGCATGGAGGTCGGCGATGAAAAACAGGCAATCATAGTCGTCCTGCATTCTCACAAATTTGCTGAGGGCACCGTAGTAGTTGCCAAGGTGCAGGTTGCCCGTGGCGCGGATGCCGCTTAATACAGTCTCTTTCATTATATGGATGTTATGATATTTGCGTTTATATCTGCAAAGGTACGATTTAGGCGGCAAAAAGTGAGAGGATGCCGCTAAATTTTGATGGGGGTGGTGTGAGGCTCGGACGATAGCAGTGGGAGGATTGCCTGATGCAATGCCGGATTGGAGGCCATCACCGACAGGTTGCGGTCATGGCGGAAGTGTGTGAGCCGTGCCCCGGCCTCGGCAATGATGATGCTGCCTGCGGCGACATCCCATGCATGGAGGTTGAGTTCCCAATACGCATCGAGGTATCCGGCGGCTACATAACAGAGGTCGATGGCTGCCGAGCCGAGGCGGCGCATTCCGCGCACCAGCGGAAGCACACGCGCCACGTTGTCGAGATTGCAGTCGGGCGACGTGTCCTTGTCGACGGGGAAGCCCGTGGCTACGACCGCATGGCTGAGGCGGTCGGTGGATGAGGGATGTATCGGCGTGTCATTGAGATAGGCGCCGCACCCCTTGACGGCATGGAACATCTCGCGCAGGTAGGGGGCATAGACCACGCCAAGCAGCATTTCCCCCCGGTATTCCAATCCGATTGACACGGAAAACAGCGGCAATCCTGCCGAGAAGTTGGTGGTGCCGTCGAGCGGGTCGATAATCCATCGATAGGGTGAGTCGTGACTGTCGGCCCCCGATTCCTCGGATAGGATGGAATGGGTGGGATATTTGGCGTGGATGCTGTCGATAATCAGTCTTTCGGCGGCTTTGTCAGCTGCTGTCACCACGTCGCTGTCATTGAGCTTAGCCCTTATGTCGAGGCGGTCGGAACGGAAATATCCGAGCTGTATCTCTCCTGCCGCCAGTGCCCATTGGCGGGCGTCGGCGAGCAGTGTCCGGGATGATATCGTGTCGGTCATCGTATGCGTATATTGGTCAGTCGCGCTTCTCCTCGATGGGTATCTGCCGCTTGAAGACCTCCTTGAACGATATCAGCGACTCCGTGCGGGCCAGCCCGAGCTTCTGGAGCTGCTCGTGGATGATGTGCAGCAGATGGTCATTGTTGCGGGCATACAGCTTTATAAACATGTCGTATTGCCCGGTGGTGAAGTAGCACTCCACCACCTCGGGTATCTTTTTCAGCTCCTCGACAACATGGTCAAAGTTTGACGGGTCTCTCAGGAAAAAACCGATATAGGCACACGTGTCATATCCCACCGAAGCGGGATTGATGCGTGCCTCCGAACCTTGTATCACGCCGGTCTGTGTCAGCTTCTGTATGCGTTGGTGGATGGCTGCTCCAGAGACATTACATTCACGGGCTATTTCAAGAAACGGCTTGCGGGCATTTTTTGACAATGTACGCAATATCTTGTAGTCTAAGGTGTCTAATTGTGGTTGTGCCATTATTGTCGTATTTATGAAACAAAATTAAGAAAAAAGAGATGAAATATGAAAAAAATCCTATAATTTCATCTGATTTTGGCGTCATTTGTGATTAATGATTAGTTTTGCAGACTATGAGAATGACAGATAGTATGATTGGGACAAATACGGGCAAGCCCTTGATGTTGCGTCGCATGGAACGCCGCGACGAGCCGCTTCTGCAAGCGCTTTATGAAAGCTCTTTTCCCCCGGCCGAGCGTCGTCCGTGGAATGATGTGGTGGCGCTGCATGACGGTGACGGGCGTTTTGAGGTGCATGTCCTTGATGTCGGCGGCGATGTGGCGGGGATGCTCACCGAGTGGCGTTTTGACACGCTGAGGTATGTGGAGCATTTTGCCGTGTTCCCCTCTATGCGGGGGGGCGGTGTCGGCGCACGGTCAATCGGGATGCTCCTTGGTGCCGACACACGTCCTGTCGTGCTTGAGGTGGAGCTGCCCGAGGGTGGCGCGGATGACATGACACGTCGCCGCGTGAGGTTTTACGAGCGATGCGGTTTCGTGTCGTTTCCGGCATTCAGTTATATCCAGCCCCCGTATAGCCCGGGATTGCCGTCGTTGGAGCTGATGCTCATGGCTTCCTCTGAGGCGGTAGACCTTGAAGATGCTACCCGCCTGTTGCACACGCATGTCTATGGCGTGGATTGCCGGTAAAGAGAAATGGATGACAGATATGCCGCAATAATGATACTTAAAAGTTGTAAATAAAAGAAAAAAGAGCTATATTTGCATCATCGGAATAGAAACACACTCTCAGATGAAACGTACCATTATAAATATATTGCTCATGGCGGTTGTGGCCGCAGTGGTCGTGTGCGTGGCCGCGTGCGGGCAGAAACGTGCCGACAAGCCCGTGGTCACGGTGAGCATACCTCCGCAGAAATATCTCCTTGAGAAGATTACTGGCGACAAGGTGGATATAAAGTGTCTTCTGTCGAGCGGCGCCAACCCCGAGAGCTATGAGCCGAGCATGTCCCATCTCGTCAATCTCGGCAAGAGCGAGGCTTATTTCTGCATCGGCAATATCGGGTTTGAGACGGCCATCGTCGACAAGGTGAGGGCCAACAATCCCCGTATAAAGATATTCAACAACTCCGACGGCATACCGCTCATCGTCGGCACTCACGGGCATGGCGCCGGAAATGCGGCAGAGGTCGATCCCCATACATGGAGTTCGGTGAAGAACGCCAAGGTGATAGCCTCCAACATGTATCGCGCCATGATGGATATGGATCCCGGCAACGGGGAGTACTACACTGCCAATTACAACCGGCTCGCCGTCTCTCTCGACAGCCTTGATGCACGCATCGCGGCGATGTTGGCCCCGCATCGCGGGGCGGCGTTTGTAGTATGGCATCCGTCGTTGAGCTACTTTGCGCGCGACTATGGGTTGGAGCAGATAGCCATCGGCTCCGAGAGCAAGGAGTCGTCGGTGAGGTCGATGCAGGCACGCATTGACGAGGCGATAAGCGACAGCGCACAGGTGTTTTTCTTTCAGAAGGAGTTTGACACGCGTCAGGCTCAGGTTGTCAACGAGCAACTTGGGGCAGAGATGGTGACAATCAATCCGCTCGACTACAAGTGGCGCGACGAGATGCTGATAATAGCTGATGCCATAGCTTCAAAATAGGCTGTCATGGAGGAATCCGGTAATGCAATCATTGAGCTTGACCACCTGTCGGTGGCCTATGACGGCAAGGTGATACTTGACGACATATGTTTTGGAGTCGCCGATGGGGATTTCATAGCCATCACAGGTCCAAACGGTGGAGGAAAGACCACCATGCTCCGTGCGATACTGCGTCTTTTGCGTCCGACACGCGGACGTGTCATATACCGTCGTGGTGGGGTGGAGGTCAAGACATTGCCTATAGGGTATCTCCCGCAGAAGAATATGATTGACAGCCATTTTCCCATCTCGGTAGAGGAGGTTGTCGCTTCGGGGCTGTTGTCGTCGATCGGTATGTCCAAGGATGAGCGCATGGCACGTGTCGCTGAGACGGTGGAGCTTGTGGGGCTTACCGACTATTCGCGTGCTCCGATAGGCAGCCTCTCAGGAGGACAGCTACAGCGTGCGCTGCTTGGCCGGGCCATTATCTCGCGGCCGTCGGTGCTCGTGCTCGACGAGCCGTTGAGCTATGTAGACAAGCGTTTTGAACACCATATATACGATATAGTCGCCGACCTGTCGCGGCACACCACCATACTCCTTGTCTCACACGAGATGACAGCCATAGCCGGGATGGCCACGAGGCACATCATTATCGACCGTAGCCTGCATGAGTGTCATTCACGGCACCATTTCATGACATCATGCGGCGAGTAGACCGTTTGTAGACCGTTCTTTTTAGGCGTGTTAGCGAGCGTTACGTATTTTTGCAGGGATATCTTAGTACGTAACTATCAATAATCAATCTGATGAAATTCAACAAACAAATCATTCTGCTGCTGGCTTTGGCCGGCAGTCTCGACGCATTTTCCTATGACTTCGCCAAGAGCGGTATCTATTATGATATCGTGTCGGAGGAGAAGCAGACCGTCGAGGTGGCATCAAACGGCAACAATACCTACAGCGGCAAGGTGTCAATAAAAGGCACTGTGGAGTATGACGGCAAGAGTTATGCTGTCGTCGGCGTCGGTAAGTCGGCATTCAGCGGCAGCGACCGCCTGTCGGCTGTCACTTTGCCTTCGACACTGACTTATATTGCCGACGAGGCTTTTTACCGTTGCAAATCTCTTGTCGGTGTCATTATCCCGGAGTGGGTGACATCTATCGGCGCGTCGGCCTTTGACGGGTGTGCGTCGATTGAGTCAATAATACTGCCCGATAAGGTAAGTGAGCTTGGCAAGAATACATTCGCGCGATGTGCCGCGTTGAAGTCGGCGACTCTTTCACCCGCTATCGCCAATGTGCCTGAAGGTGCCTTTTATGGATGTACGGCCCTTGAGGATATAAATATTCCTGAGGGGGTGCAGACGTTTGGACGACAGGCATTCTCGTATTGTGAGGCATTGGCTGCAATCACTTTCCCGTCGACGGTGACAGCCTTAGGGGACCATCTGTTCACTTCGTGCAAGAATTTGACTACCGTCAGCCTGTCCGAGAACTTGGCTGAGTTGCCTTCCTATTGTTTTGCATGGTGTGGGTCATTGAAAAATATAGAGCTTCCAGCAGGATTGACTGCGATATCCGACCATGCGTTTACCGATTGCGAGATGCTGGAGCGAATCTCACTTCCGAAGGGAGTGAAGGCGATTCCTGACGATGTGTTCGGTGGCTGCAGCAGCCTTTCTGAAGTTGTCATGGGAGATGTGGAGAGTATAGGCAGTATGGCGTTCTATGAATGTAAGAGCCTGACATCCATCGAGCTGCCGGAAACATTGAAAAGTATCGGGACATTGGCATTCTATGACTGTAGGCTGACGTCGCTCACTCTGCCCTCCTCGCTTATGGAGGTCGGCTACAGCGCGTTTGACAAGTGTTACCTTATAGCGGATATTACAATCGACGCGTCGTCGGAGAAGGTTGTATTCGGCTGTAATCCCTCCAACGCGGGGCAATTTGTGAGATTTGACACTTCATATCTGGAGAGGATAGTGCTCGGGCGTGATATTTCATATTATAAGGATGAGATATCGACCAACTATTCCCCATTCCGGGATGCAAGCGGTCATCTCAAGGAGGTTGTTGTCGGCGAGGATGTGACCGATGCGGCAGTATTATGTCTCAATAATAAGGCAGCTCTTGAGTGTGTGACGTTTGGCAGCGGGTTGACTTATATCCCCGCGATGAACAAGTGTGAGGCTCTCAAGACTATAGAGCTTAAAAGCTCAATGCCGCAAATGGCCTCGGAGTTTACCGACGCACAGTATGCCTCGGTGATGCTGTACGTGCCGCAGGGTACTCGTCAATATTATGCCAAGGCTCCGATTTGGGGCAAGTTTGCCAACATTGTCGAGAAGGAGTTGTCGCTTGCCCCATCGCTTGGGGATAATGGCGTATCGGTCAACGCCGGAAATGGTGCGTTATATGTCAGCGGTGCTGACGGGCAGCCGGTCGCCGTTTACTCCGCTACTACAGGGCAGAATGTCTATATGACAGCCTCATATGATGGATCTTCAATCAGCCTCGCCTCAGGCGTATATATCGTCAAGGTCGCCGACCGAGCCGTCAAGGTGACTCTATAAAACGACAAGGTAGCAGCCGCGACTGCTATTGGTCGCGGACTCGCTGAATATATAATAAAGCGCGGGACAATCATTCAGATTGTCCCGCGTTTGCATTGATGGGGAACCGATCTCTTATTTCTTGAAGAAGCGGTTGTAGAGACCCTGGAAGCCCTGGCCGTGACGAGCCTCGTCCTTGGCCATCTCGTGCACTGTGTCGTGGATTGCGTCGAGGTTAAGCTCCTTGGCGCGCTTTGCTATGCGCATCTTGTCGGCATTGGCGCCTGCCTCGGCAGCCATACGCTTCTCAAGGTTGGTCTTGGTGTCCCACACGCAGTCGCCGAGGAGCTCGGCAAACTTTGCTGCGTGCTCTGCCTCCTCAAAGGCGTAACGCTTGAAAGCCTCTGCCACTTCGGGATAGCCCTCGCGGTCGGCCTGGCGCGACATGGCAAGGTACATGCCCACCTCGCTGCACTCGCCGTTGAAGTGTGCCAGGAGGTCCTTTATCATCTCGTCATCGCAACCCTTGGCCACGCCGATCTCATGCTCGGTCACAAAAGCCAGTTCGGCAGTCTCGTCGAGTTCCTTGAACTTGCTGCGGGGTGCGCCGCAGAGGGGGCATTTTTCGGGAGCCTCTTCACCTTCGTGTACATAACCGCATACGGTGCAAATGAATTTCTTCTTCATAATAAATTGGTTTTAGATAATTATACGTAAAAAAATAATTGAAACAATCTTTCGTGTCAGTCTTTTTGCTCGGAGTGTCGGGAACAGTCCCGGCATAATCCCCGATAGTTTACGCTCACCTGCTCTACGGCTACACCTGCACCTATATCAGTGCCTATGGATGTAGGGTCGAGGTCGATGTCGTACAATGTCCCGCAACGGCGGCACATGAAATGGGCATGTGGACGCGTGGCGTAGTCAAACCGTACATTCGTGCGGTCGATGTCAAGCGACATAAGCGCGTTGTTCTCGACCAGTAGCCAAAGGGTGTTGTAGACGGTAGTGCGTGAGAGCGTCGGCATATCCCCCACAAGGGCCAGATGGATATCATCGGCAGTGGGATGGCCATGGTGCTCGACCATATACCGCATTATGGCGATACGTTGCGCCGATGGCTTCACGCCATGGTCGCGCAGATAGTCGGTCAAAGATACGGTATCGGGAGTCATACACACTTAATTTGTATTGAGTACAAAGTTATAATAAATACAATATAAATGCAACTATTTAGTCGGGTAATTTTCCAAAAAAAATGTTATATTTGCAGAAGTAAGTGATTGCCAATACATTTATGACTATACCACAGGAAGCATGGATAAGCCTAAGGACGAAAAACTACGGGAGAAGAGGATAAACTTTTTTGCTACTCTCACGCTTGCGCTTATATGTTCGATATGGCTTTCGGCCGATATATCGACATTCGCTTTCATGAGTGCGCTTAATGTCTCATCTGACTTCAAGGTCGGAGACTTCTACAACCGTGTCTCTGACCTTGCGACTGTGAGGCGTCAAAGCGACAAGGTGGTGATTGTCGACATCGGTAGTGGCGGACGGCGCGAGATTGCTGCCGCGCTTGATGAGGTTGCCTCTGCTGCCCCGGCGGCGGTCGGGGTGGACTTTGTGTTTCCATATACTTCCGATCCTGTCTCCGACAGCCTGTTGGTGGCTGCCTTGGGCCGATGTCCCGGGCCGGTGCTTGCCCATGATATCGATATGGCCGACGGCAACGGTGAGATGGCATCGTTTTTTGTGGATTCACATCCCGAATGGCGGTATGCCTCGACACGCCTTGTTGCCGAAAAGGCGGTTAATCTGATAAGGGAGTTGGCCGACAGTTTTCCCGGCCCGGGCGGCATGCGATTGCAGAGTTTTGCCACGTCGTTGGTCGCCCTCGGTGCCCCGGAGGCTTACCGCCACTATCGCGAGTCGGGTGGCGGGGCAAGGATGATAGACTATCCGCGTCGCTCATTTTTAATAGTCAAGCCGGAGGAGATTGCCGGGATGCCCCATATGCTGCGTGACAAAATTGTGATATTGGGAGACACCACGGGATTTGGCGATCTGCACCGTACGCCCGTGATGGATGAGATGCCCGGCGTGTTCATACATGCCTGTGCCGTGGCGACCGTTGTCGAGGGCTCATATCCACGTGATGTCCCCGACTGGATGACATGGGTTCTTGGCGTGGCGTTATGTGCCTTTATAATGTGGATAAAGATTTTCCTGAAGGCTGATATTGCCGGGTTCCTGATGCGTGCCGCGCAGTTGCTGCTGGTCATTGTCATCGTATGGTTCGGTTGTTGGCTTTTTGAGCACACCGGGCTTATCCTTGACATAAAGAAACCGGTGCTGATGATTCTGCTCGGATTGCTTGTGTATGACCTGTGGACAGGGTTGCCGGGGCTATATGGCCGGGTCAAGGCTTGGTTCCTGTCGCGGCGCAGGCCATCCACAAAGATATCCGGCGGAGGCAGCCGCGATGATGAGAAATATAAACCAAACCTTCAATAAAAAATATGAGAAAATCACTACTAAAGATTTTGACAGTGGGTCTTACATTCCTTGCCCCGTTGGTGGCAAATGGCGAGCGTTATACGATAAGCGATGTGAAAGGGAATGTGACCGTAAAGCGTGCTGACCGTTGGAATAAGGTGAAGAAGTCGGCTATATTGTCGGACACGGATATCCTGAGACTCGGGGGAAAGTCCAGCATCACACTGGTTGACGGAGTGAGCCATCTGCGCGTGTTGACCGAGAGTGGCGAGAATAGCGTCGCCACTATGGTTGGCAAGATAGACGAGCAATCTATTTTCGGCAGGGGGATGAAGACTATCTTCAGCCACAGTACGGGCGGTCGCGGGCAGCATGGAGCCGGAGTACGCGACATGGAGCCTGTCTCACATGCCGCCACGGAGGCCGTGTTTGCGGCAATCAAGGAGTTTGGGGCCGGAGCAGCGATGGATGCACAGTCTCCATTGCGTCTTTCCAAGGTTAAGCAGAAGAAAGGCCGCTATTGTTTTGCCGTCACGAACGCCGCCAAGGACTCCATGTACTTCAATGTGGTGCATTCGGGGTTTGACGGAAAGCCTTCTCTTGTCTATACGTTGCCCCAGAGTATCGATTGCCTTGTAGTGGCTCCGGGCGAGACGGTTGAGCTTGATTTTGCCATATTTGCCGAATCGCCGGGGCGATATGCGGTAGTAGGGTGTATGCAGCCGTTCTCCTCCTATGACATCGTGCTGTATCTTCAGGAGGGGCAGGACGTTTTGGCACCCCATGCCGATTGGCCCAAGGTGATCTTATCTGGTGTGCTGTGATGGGCCGAGAGAAGATTACGGATGAAGGGGTCGGAGGGGCGTCCCTTCGCACTATACGTCGCGTGACATGGGTCGGCTTTTGGGTCAATGCCGCGCTTATGGTGCTGAAAGTGGCAATAGGTCTTTATGGTCATAGCGATGCCCTTGTCGCCGATGGCGTGCATTCGTTGAGCGATTTTGCCACAGACCTCATCGTTCTCGTGTTTGTGGGCATAGCCTATAAAGGGGCCGATGCCGGCCATCCTTACGGGCATGGAAAGTTTGAGACATTTGCATCGCTCCTGATAGGTGTTGTGTTGCTTGGAGTGGCCGTTGCTCTTGGAATGGGCGGCGTCAAGACTGTTGCTGCAGTGCTTGACGGGGAAATGCTCCCGAGACCCGATGTGTGGACTATAGTGGTGGCTGTTGCCGCTATAGTGAGCAAGGAGTGGCTTTACAGGTATACTGTCAAGGCCGGGCGGCGCGTCGATTCGAGCGCGTTGGTCGCCAATGCAGCCCATCACCGCAGCGACGCGGTGTCGTCGGTGGCTACCCTCGTCGGTGTTTCTGCCGCATATTTCCTTGGGGAACAGTGGGGTATTCTCGACCCCATAGCGGCGATACTGATAGCGGTGTTTATCGCCATTTCTGCCGTGCAGATTGCCGCCCCCTCAATCAACGAGCTGCTTGAACGGGCGCTTCCCGACGATGAAGTGGGGAAAGTGGAGCGCATTATTGCCGCCACTCCGGGCGTGCGAGGCTGCCACCGGCTGCGTACCCGACGCAACGGGCATTCCTATATCTTTGATGTCCATATACTTGTAGACCCGGATATAACGGTGACCCAAGGGCATAATATCGCTACGGAGGTGGAGGAGCGGCTAAGGTCGCTTTACGGGCAGGATATCATCGCCTCGGTACATGTCGAGCCTTATTATGAGAGATAGCGATATCAGAGTACTATAATAATAAAGCGAGACCGATTTGGCCTCGCTTTATTATTGTTTGTGTATATGTTCGCGCAGGGTTTACGGGATGAGGTTGTAAGCGCGGAACACTTTCTGTATCTTTTCGAGTGCGGTGGTCACCTGCTCCTTGGTGTGGGTGGCCATCAGCGAGAAGCGTATAAGCGTGTCATGCGGTGCGACGGCGGGGGAGACAACGGGGTTGACGAAGATGCCCTCCTCCAGAAGGTCGCGGGTGATGGCGAATGTCTTGTTGTTGTCGCGTATAAACAGGGGTATGATGGGCGTCGATGTCGGGCCGATCTCGCATCCCATGTTGCGGAATCCGTCGAGGGCGTAGTTGGTGATTTCCCACAGGTGTTCCTGACGCTCAGGCTCGGCAATCATGATGTCGATGGCCTTGAGGGCGGCTACCGTCGAGGCGGGGGTGATGCTTGCCGTGAAGATATAGGAGCGTGAGTGGTGGCGCAGGAAGTTGGTGATTTCCTTGTCGGTGGCTATGAATCCGCCGAGTGAGGCAAACGACTTGGAGAATGTGCCCATGATGAGGTCGACATCCTTGGCTACGCCGAAGTGGTGGCACACGCCACGGCCACCCTCGCCGAACACTCCGATGCCGTGAGCCTCGTCGACCATGACGCTGGCGTCATATTTCTTGGCAAGCTCGACTATTGTCTTGACATCGGCAACGTCACCCTCCATCGAGAACACGCTGTCGGTGACGATGAGTTTCACTTTGTCGGGGGCGCACTTCTGGAGTTGCTTTTCGAGCGACTCCATGTCATTGTGCTTGTATTTGAGCTGCTGTGAGAACGAGAGGCGTCGGCCCTCGATGATGGATGCATGATCCTGCTCGTCCCAAAGGATGTAATCCTCACGTCCAGTCAATGCCGACACGACGCCAAGGTTCACGCCAAAGCCCGTCGAGTATATCATCACGTCCTCCTTGCCGATGTACTCGGCGAGGCGTGCTTCAAGCTGTTTGTGTAGATCGAGAGTTCCGTTGAGGAAAGGCGAGCCGGCACATCCCGTGCCGTATTTCTTTGTCGCCTCAATAGCGGCCTCCTTGATGCGGGGGTCATTCACGAGACCCGAATAGCAATTGGAGCCGAACATCATCACCTTACGGCCATTGATTATCACTTCAGAGTCCTGCTCGGACGATATTGCGCGAAAATAGGGATAGATGCCTGCGGCCTTTGCTTTCTGCGGCTCCTGATACTTGTTGAGTTTAGCTTGTAATAGCTTCATAGTTTATATGGGAGAATGTTGATTGGATAAACTATCTGCTTTCTTTAGTTTTCGTTAAAGCAGGCTGCAAAGGTAGCTATTTTTTTTGGATTTGTTGGTGGTGCATGGCTTTTTTTGTGAAAAATATGCGCAAATCGTTCTCGGATGTGCAATTGAGAGGGCTGCTGTAATAGCTGTTATAGCCATTATAGCTGTCATAGCTGTATAGCAAAGACTCCCGATAGCGGCTCTGAGCCGCTATCGGGAGTCTTTATGGGGATGTGCTGTCGCTTACTCGGCCACGCCGGCAAGCTCGGGGTCAATCATGATGCGTCCGCAGTACTCGCAGACGATGATTTTCTTGTGCATCTTGATTTCCATCTGCTTTTGCGGCGGGATACGGTTGAAGCAGCCACCACAGGCGTTACGCTGTATGTATACGACACCGAGGCCGTTACGTGCATTCTTGCGTATGCGCTTGAAGGCAGTGAGGGTACGGGCGTCGATGCGCGGCTCGATGGCCTTGGCCTGCTCAAGTATGCGCTCCTCGTCCTGACGGGTCTCGGAGACGATTTCCTCAAGTTCCTTCTTTTTCTCGCCAAGGATGTGCAGGTGGTCGTTGAGCTTCTCTTCGGTGGCGGCAATCTCGTTGGTCTTGGCCTCGATGGCACGGCCGAACTCGTTGATGTACTTCTCGCTTGCCTCGATTTCAAGACCCTGATACTCTATCTCCTTTGACAGCAGGTCAAACTCGCGGTTGTTGCGCACGTTGTCGAGCTGCTCTTTGTATTTTTGGATATTGGCTTCGGCTGATTTGATTTTCTCCCTTTCGGCGACAGTCTTGCGGCGCAGCTCGTCGATGTCCTTGTTGAAGTTGTCAATGCGTGTGCGCAAGCCCTCGATGTCATCTTCAAGGTCTTTCACTTCAAGTGGAAGCTCTCCGCGCACTGTGCGTATGCGGTCAATCTCCGACAGGAGGGTCTGAAGTTCGTAGAGGGCCTTGAGGCGTTCCTCAACGGAGCCTTGCTCGTTTTTGGTCTTATCGTTAGCCATAGTTTACCTGTAATTTATCGGATTTTTTTCTTTTTCGGCGTAATGGATTGCAAAGTTAGGAAATTTTTTGCTAATTACGTGATAAAAAATCTCTTTTGTACATTGTTCGCTCTCGTAATGCCCTATGTCGATGATGAGGATGCGGTCGGCATAGTCGACAAAATCGTGATACTTGACGTCGGATGTCACTATCGCCTGGGCGCGTGCCGCGATGGCGGCCGGGATGAGAAATGCTCCCGAGCCGCCGCACATGGCGATGCGCCGCAACGTCGTGTCGGGGTCAACGGCCGTGGCTCGCACCACGGGGCTGTCAAACGCCCCCTTGACGCGCTCTATCAGTTTCTCAGGGGAGAGGGGCGTGTCGAGGTTGCCGACAACTCCGCTGCCCCAGTGGCATGACTCGTTTTCAAGCATGATGAAGTCGTAGGCCGGTTCCTCATAGGGATGTGATGTAAGCAGGGCATCCTCGACTTGCCCCTTACGCCACACGGGAAGCAGTACCTCAAGCCTTGTTTCCGGCTCGACGTGCATCTCCATGATGTCACCCACGTAGGGGTTGGCGCCGTCGAGGGCGCGGAATGTTCCCTCACCCTTAACGCCAAAATTGCATGAGTCGTAGTCGCCGAGCGACCCGGCGCCGGCTTCAAAAAGGGCCATGCGCACAGTCTCGACATCGCCGTGGGGCACCATCGTGACAAGTTTCATCATCCTGTGGCGCAGTCTCTCAAGCAGTGTCACGTCACTGATGCCGAGGCGTCGCGCCATCTCGTGGGAGACGCCGTCCACGGTATTGTCGAGCGACGTGTGGCACGAGTAGACCGAGACCCCGGCGGCGATGGCGTTCATGACGGCCACTTGCTGGGGCGTCGCGCCGGTGAGGCTCTTTAGCCCCTTGAATATGAGCGGATGGTGTGAGACAACGAGGTTGCAGCCACGGGCCACGGCCTCATCTATCGTCGCGGGTGTGACATCGACACACAGCAGCACGCCGGTGCAGGCCGCAGAGCGCGTTCCGACCTGCATGCCGCTGTTATCGTAGTCCTCCTGCAATGCTGGAGGGGCAAACTCCTCCAAGACATGCACGATGTCGCCGACGTATATTGTCGCTTTCTCCTCCATCGGCATGAAACTACAGGCTTTTCTCCTTCTCGACAAGGGCTATCGACAGTTCGTCGAGCTGTGCCTGGTCGATGGTGGATGGTGCGTCAATCATTGTGTCGCGGCCCGAGTTGTTCTTGGGGAAAGCGATGGTGTCGCGTATGGAGTCGAGGCCGGCAAGGATGGCAACGAAGCGGTCAAAGCCGAATGCCAGTCCGCCGTGAGGAGGCGCGCCATACTTGAAGGCGTTCATCAGGAAGCCAAACTTATATTGTGCATCGGCCTCCGACAGTCCGAGCAGACGGAACATCTTGTCCTGAAGCGCCGAGTCGTGGATACGTATGGAGCCGCCGCCAAGCTCGTTGCCGTTGACCACCATGTCGTATGCGGTGGCACGCACCGCGCCGGTGTCGCTGTCGAGCTTGTCGATATCGTCGGGGTTGGGGGCGGTGAAAGGGTGATGCATAGCGTAGAACCGCTGCGTCTCGTCGTCCCACTCAAAGAGAGGGAAGTCAACCACCCACAGGCATGAGAATTTCTGCGGGTCGCGCAGTCCGAGCTGGCTGCCCATCTCAAGGCGCAGCTCGCAGAGCTGCTTGCGGGTCTTCATCGTCTCGCCGGTGAGGATGAGGATGAGGTCGCCGGGCTTTGCCCCGCAACGGTCGGCCCACTTGCGCAGGTCGTCCTCGGTGTAAAATTTGCTGACCGAACTCTTTATCGAGCCATCTTCCTCGACCTTGACCCAGATAAGTCCCTTGGCGCCAATCTGCGGGCGTTTCACGAAGTCGGTGAGTTTGTCGAGCTGCTTGCGGGTATACCCTGCGCAGCCGGGGGCACAGATGGCACCGACATACTCGGCATCGTCCATCACGGCAAAGCCCTTGCCGCCGGTGAGGTCCTTAAGTTCGACAAATTTCATGCCGAAGCGGGTGTCGGGCTTGTCGCTGCCATAATATTTCATGGCATCGGCCCATGTCATGTGGGGGAACGGCTCGGTGAAGTCGATATCCTTCACATACTTGAATATATGCTTTACAAGGCCCTCGAACATCTGTAAGACATCCTCCTGCTCGACAAACGACATCTCGCAGTCAATCTGCGTAAATTCGGGCTGGCGGTCGGCGCGGAGGTCCTCGTCGCGGAAGCACTTCACAATCTGGAAGTAGCGGTCAAACCCGCTCACCATCAGCAGCTGCTTGAATGTCTGCGGAGACTGGGGGAGGGCGTAAAACTCGCCGGGATTCATGCGCGAAGGCACGACAAAGTCGCGTGCGCCCTCGGGGGTCGACTTGATGAGCACGGGTGTCTCGACCTCAAGAAATCCCTTGTCGTCGAGATAGCGGCGTATCTCGAATGCCATCTTGTGGCGCAGTTCCAGATTGCGGCGCACCGCCCCGCGGCGCAGGTCGAGGTAGCGGTAGCGCATACGCAGGTCGTCGCCGCCGTCAGTGTCGTCCTCGATAGTGAACGGGGGGACGTCGCTGCGGTTGAGCACGTTGAGGCTCTTGGCTATAATCTCTATGTCGCCCGTGGGGATGTTGGCGTTCTTGCTCGACCGCTCGGCCACGGTGCCTGTAACCTGTATCACATATTCGCGTCCGAGGTGGTTGGCCGCATCGCATAGGGCGGCATCCACGTCGTTGTTAAACACTATCTGGGTTATGCCGTAACGGTCGCGCAGGTCGACAAAAGTCATGCCGCCCATCTTGCGGACACGCTGCACCCAGCCGGCGAGGATCACTTCCTTGCCGGCGTCGCTTAGGCGGAGTTCGCCGCATGTAGTTGTCCTGTACATATAGATTATTGTAAAGTTGTATCTGCTGAAAATTTTCCCAAAGATACGAATAAGTCGAGAGCAAAAAGCAAATTTATTTGATTTTTGCCGAGCGTGAGTATCTTCGGTATCGCCAAAGGTACGAAAAATGCGTATAAAAATGTATCCGCTTACGCGATTATTTATGGCGGGTAGGCGGATAACGGCTATGTATATGGAAAGAGTCGGCGTGGCAGTCGTGTCAATGGCTTGAGAACCACCAGCGGATTTTCTGCCAGAGGGATGTGGGGGCTTCTTTCAGATGGACGCTTATCCCTTTGCCCTTGCGGCTTAGGAAGATTATCGAGGAGTGCAGCACGATGGCCACGGCACTGTCGAAGGTGAGGATGGCGTGTACGCGTTTGAGCGGGATTGAGTGGAACGGGGAGGATTGTGGCAGCGAGCCGATGACTATACTGTCGTCGTCGATGCTTATATCATGTTCAAGTAGTGATTCGTCAAACAATGCAGGTATGTCAAGTTCTTCCGGTCCTTTCGGAGGCTTCCGGAATTTCTTGTAGATTTCTTTTGTCACTTGTTTTGTTATCATCGCTTGCAGCAGTTCTTGTGATTGGGTTCCGACATCCTGTGTTTGACGGGAAGCTATTGTTATAACGGAAGAATCAAATTAAAGGTTCAAAAAAATGTGAATCCGATATGCCTTGGTGATAAAAAATGTGATGGGAGCGTCGGCTATGCCTCTTATGTCGTTTTACATGAATGTGTCGTGATAAATTGAAAACAGGGTGGTTTCCCATTTTGGAAGACCACCCTGTTGTGAGAGGTTGCGTTAAGCGAGGAAGCCCAGCAGCACGCCGGCTGCCACGGCCGAACCTATGACGCCCGCCACATTGGGGCCCATGGCATGCATGAGCAGGTAGTTGGAGGGGTCGTATTCGAGGCCGAGGTTGTTGGAGATGCGGGCCGACATCGGGACGGCCGACACTCCGGCATTGCCGATGAGCGGGTTGATTTTCTTTTTGGCGGGAAGCACGAGATTGAAAAGCTTCACGAATATCACTCCCGATGCCGATGCGATGATAAACGCCATAAATCCGAGGGCAAAGATGCCGATGGTCTCGATGGTGAGGAACTCGGACGCCTGGGTCGATGCGCCCACTGTCATGCCGAGCAGTATGGTCACGATGTCGGTCAGGGCGTTGCTGGCTGTCTTGGCAAGACGGGTTGTCACGCCGCACTCACGCAGCAGGTTGCCGAAGAAGAGCATACCGAGCAGGGGCAGGCCCGAGGGCACCACGAAGCAGGTGAGGAGCATGCCCACGATGGGGAAGATGATCTTCTCGTTCTGCGACACGGCGCGGGCAGGCTTCATCTTTATAAGTCGCTCCTTCTTGGTGGTGAGCAATCGCATGATGGGGGGCTGTATCACCGGCACGAGTGCCATGTATGAGTAGGCCGACACTGCGATTGCACCCATGAGATTGGGGGCGAGCTTTGACGAGAGGAAGATGGCGGTAGGGCCGTCGGCGCCGCCGATGATGGCGATTGCTCCGGCCTGGTCGGGCGCAAACCCGAGGGCGAGGGCCACCATGTAGGCGCCAAAGATACCAAACTGGGCTGCCGCGCCGATGAGCATCAGCTTGGGGTTGGCAATCAACGCCGAGAAGTCGGTCATCGCGCCTATGCCAAGGAAGATGAGCGGGGGATACCATCCCGCGCTGACGCCGTTGTAGAGGATGTTGAGCACCGAGCCTTCTTCGTAGATGCCTATCTCAAGGCCGGCGGCGGTGTTGAACGGAATGTTGCCGATGAGTATACCGAAGCCGATGGGGACGAGGAGCATAGGCTCGAAGTCCTTCTTGATGGCAAGGTATATGAAAAACAATCCCACCAGGAGCATCACCAGGTTTTCCCACGAGCAGTTGGCAAATCCGGTGAGGTTCCAGAACGTGCTGAGATTGGTTGAGATAAATTCACTGAAATCCATTGTCGTTTAGTGTCTGTGGGATGGTTATTCGATAATAACGAGGTCGCTTCCCTCAAGCACGGCATCGCCGGCATTGACCTTGATGGCGGCAATCTTGCCGTCGCGGCCGGCATGGATGGCGTTTTCCATCTTCATGGCCTCAAGGATGAGCACGGTGTCGGCTGCCTTTACGGTGTCGCCGACTTTCACGCTCACCGACAGGATTGTGCCGGGCAGCGGGGCCTTGACGGCATATCCCTGGGTCTCGGTCGCGGGCTTGGCGATGACCTTTGCGCCGGTCTGTGTGCGCGGGGCGGCAGAGGGGCGCGGGGCGTTAACGATAGTTACAGGGGCTTTCTTCTTCTCAAGTTCCACTTTGTAGGGGGTCCCGTTGACCTCCACCTGGGCGATATTGTTGTCGATGTCGCCTACGGCCACCTTGTAGGTGTTGCCGTTGATCTTATATTTGTATTCTTTCATTTCTTTGACTGTTATCGTGCATAATCCATTTGAATTATGCATTATGCATTGTGAACTTTGAACTGTGCACTCGCTTAACGGTGCGGATTCTCACGCAAGGTGTAGATCTTGGAGCTCCACGGCGAGTAGGCGCGTTTCACCTTGTTGATGGTGAGCACGGTGTTCTCGGTGTCGTGGGCGTTGAGATGGTCGTGCAGGGCCATGGCTATGGCTGCTATGACCTCTCCGGAGTCTCCCTCTGGGTGCTCCTCGCGTGCCACTTCCTTGGGCTTGAGACCCTGGGCCTTGAGCTTGTTGTTCTTGGTCACCCGCTCTCCAATCTTGCTGATGGCATAGAAGCAGAGGCAGAGGATGAGCAGGGCGCTGAACACGATACACATTGCCATCAGCGTCAATCCGAAGCCGTTGGCATCAAGGCGCGAGAACATCTCGACCTTGCCGTTGGTGTCGACAATGCGGTTGTTGCTGCTCGGGGTGATGTAAAGCTCGTCGGAGCCGTCGCGTACTTCCCATGCTTCGGGGCCTTCACCCTCGCCGTCAAGACGGCGCGCATAGGTGTGGTTGGCGCCCAGCGAGGCGGGCACTGTCACCGAGTCGAGCAGGGAGATACCGTTGGCGTCATATACGCCTATCCAGTTGTCCTGTCCGGGCTTCAGCTTGAAGCTGAGGTGGAACGTGCCTTTATTGGGCTCGCCGTCGGCCCAGAATATCACATGCTGGCGCGCGGGGATTTCGGTGTTCACGTCGCCTAACGGCACGGGATATTTCTTGGGCTGTGCCGGATCGTCGGTGATGTAGACACTCGATATCTCCATTGGGGCGAATGCCGAGTTGAACAGCTCGATCCATGCGTTATGCAAGCCGTAGTCATCGACGTAGTTGCTGTCGTTCTCTATCATCACCTCGTTGATGCGCAGGGCTTTGCGACCCTGTGCGTGGCCGGTGGCCGCGATGGCGAGGATGGCGACGAGAAGTAATGTTATCTTCTTGTTCATAACGTTGTGTCGATATTTTAGAGGGGTATGTTGCCGTGCTTCTTGGCCGGGTTGGTGACTTTCTTTGTCTGCAACTGCTGGAGGGCGCGGATGATGCGGAAGCGCGTGTTGCGCGGCTCGATGACGTCGTCGATATACCCGTACTTGGCGGCATTGTAAGGATTGCAGAAAAGACGGTTGTACTCGGCCTCCTTTTCGGCGAGGACCTTTGCGGGGTCTTCTGCCTCCTTGGCCTCGCGTGCATAGAGCACTTCTACCGCGCCGGCACCGCCCATGACGGCAATTTCAGCGGTAGGCCATGCGTAGTTCATGTCGCCGCGCAACTGCTTGCAGCTCATCACGATGTGGCTGCCGCCGTAGCTCTTGCGCAGGGTCACTGTCACCTTGGGCACCGTAGCCTCACCGTAGGCGTAGAGCAGCTTGGCACCGTGGAGGATGACGCCGTTGTACTCCTGGCCTGTGCCGGGAAGGAATCCGGGAACGTCGACGAGCGACACCAAGGGGATGTTGAAAGCGTCGCAGAAGCGCACGAAGCGGGCAGCCTTGCGGGAGGCGTTGCTGTCTAGCACGCCGGCAAGATATTTGGGCTGGTTGGCGACGATGCCGACGCTCTGTCCGTTGAAGCGGGCAAAGCCGATGATGATATTCTTGGCGTAGTCGCGCTGTATTTCAAGGAACTCGCCGTTGTCGATAATCGCGCCGATCACCTCATACATGTCGTAGGGCTTGGTGGCCGAGTCGGGGATTATCTCGTTGAGGGAGTCCTCAAGACGGTCGATGGGGTCGGTGCACTCCACGAGGGGAGCTTCCTCAAGGTTGTTCTGGGGTATGTAGCTGAACAGGCGGCGGATGATGCGCAGGGCCTCCTCGCCGTCCTCGGCTGCAAAGTGGGCAACGCCGCTCTTGGAGGAGTGGACCTCGGCACCGCCGAGAGCCTCCTGGGTCACGTCCTCGCCTGTGACGGTCTTAACTACCTTCGGGCCGGTGAGGAACATGTAGGAGATACCCTTGGTCATGATGGTGAAGTCGGTGAGGGCGGGGGAGTAGACCGCGCCGCCGGCACACGGGCCGAGGATACCGGAAATCTGGGGTATCACGCCCGAAGCCATGATATTGCGCTGGAATATCTCGGCATAGCCGGCGAGGGCGTTGATACCCTCCTGGATGCGTGCGCCACCCGAGTCGTTGAGGCCGATGACGGGCGCGCCCATCTTCATGGCCATATCCATAACCTTGCATATCTTCAGGGCCATGGTCTCGGAGAGCGAGCCACCGAAAACGGTGAAATCCTGTGCAAAGACATAGACAAGGCGTCCGTCGATAGTGCCGTAGCCGGTCACAACGCCGTCGCCGAGGTATGATTTCTTCTCCTGGCCGAAGTTGGTGCAGCGGTGGCGGACAAACATGTCGAGTTCCTCGAACGAACCCTCGTCGAGGAGCTGCGCGATGCGCTCGCGTGCCGTGTATTTACCTTTGTCGTGCTGTTTCTGGATGGCTTTCTCGCCACCGCCGATACGTGCTTCGTTGCGCAGGGCGATGAGTTCCTGCACTTTTTCAAGCTGATTGCTCATGTCTCGTGATTATGTTTATTTAATGTATGACGGGTGGACGGTTATTGTTTGCGGGGGTCTTCGCAAAGCTCTATGAGCGCACCACATGTCGATTTCGGGTGGAGGAAGGCGATATTGAGGCCCTCGGCGCCTTTGCGGGGGGCCTTGTCGATGAGGCGGCAGCCTTTTTCCTCGGCCTCGGCCAGGGCGTTGGCCACGCCGTCGGCCATGGCGAAGGCGATGTGCTGGATGCCGCCGCGTCCGCCGTTGTTGGCTATAAACTTGGAGATGGCGCTGTCTTCCGACGTGCCTTCGAGAAGCTCGATTTTGGTCTGGCCTACCTGAAAGAAGGCTGTGCGCACTTTCTGGTCGGCAACCTCCTCGATGGCAAAGCATTTAAGGCCAAGAATGTTCTCGTAGAAGGGGATAGCCTCGTCAAGGGAGGGGACAGCTATACCCACATGTTCGATATGCGAAATGTTCATAACGGTATAAATTTGGTTGAATGTTTGTTTACTTTATTCAGTCGGTTGCCTGACCGGATATTCGGCGGCAGCCACTTTTACGTGTGCAAATTTAGCAAATAAATCCATGTGGGAGATTTTTTGGACGTTTTATTTTGTCTCATACGACATTATGTCGTGTGGACGGGTGACAAAAGGCAGTAATGGCAGATGTCACGCGATAGTGTGTCAGTCGTGTATAGAGTTATAAAAAGTTGACAATTATTATATTAACTAAGGCGCAACCTTTTTGGCATGAGATTTGTTTCTACAATGATTGAAGTCCCGGCGGGGCTTCATGAGAGTGACAACATAATTATAAAAACTATCATAAAAACTTTTTATTATGGGAAAGATTATCGGTATTGACTTAGGAACGACCAACTCCTGTGTAGCAGTACTTGAGGGCAATGACCCTGTAGTTATACCCAACAGCGAGGGACGTAACACTACCCCCTCGGTAGTGGCATTTGTGGATGGCGGCGAGCGTAAGGTGGGTGACCCTGCCAAGCGTCAGGCCATTACCAACCCCAAGCGCACGATTTATTCAATCAAGCGTTTCATGGGCGAGACCTACGACCAGGTGCAGAAAGAAATCGAGCGCGTGCCTTATAAGGTGGTGCGTGGCGACAACAATACTCCGCGTGTCGACATCGACGGCCGCGAATACACCCCGCAGGAAATCTCGGCAATGATTCTCCAGAAGATGAAGAAGACCGCCGAGGATTATCTCGGACAGCCCGTCACCGAGGCTGTGATTACCGTGCCTGCTTACTTCAATGACTCGCAGCGTCAGGCCACCAAGGAGGCCGGCGAGATTGCAGGTCTTACAGTGAAGCGTATTATCAACGAGCCTACTGCGGCCGCTCTCGCCTATGGTCTCGACAAGAGCACCAAGGAGATGAAGATTGCCGTGTTTGACCTCGGTGGCGGTACATTTGATATATCTATCCTTGAACTTGGCGACGGCGTGTTTGAGGTGAAGTCGACCAACGGTGATACCCATCTCGGCGGTGATGACTTTGACCACGTGATTATCGACTGGCTTGCTGAGGAGTTCCAGAAAGAGGAAGGCATCGACCTCCGTCAGGACCCGATGGCATTGCAGCGTCTGAAAGAGGCTGCCGAGAAGGCCAAGATTGAGCTTTCGTCGAGCACCAGCACCGAAATCAACCTGCCGTATATCATGCCTGTAAACGGTATACCCAAGCACTTGGTAAAGACATTGACCCGTGCAAAGTTCGAGCAGCTTGCCGACAAGCTCATCCAGGCCACCATCAAGCCCTGCGAGCAAGCGCTCAAGGATGCCGGCATGACGGCCCGTGATATTGACGAGGTTATCCTCGTGGGCGGTTCGACCCGTATCCCCGCCATACAGCAGATTGTGGAGAAGTTCTTCGGTAAGGCTCCTTCCAAGGGCGTCAACCCCGATGAGGTTGTGGCAATCGGTGCCGCTATCCAGGGTGGAGTTCTCTCGGGCGATGTAAAGGATGTGTTGCTGCTTGATGTAGTGCCCCTGTCAATCGGTATCGAGACTCTCGGTGGCGTGATGACAAAGCTTATCGAGGCCAACACCACAATACCTACCCGCAAGAGCGAGACATTCTCGACAGCCGCCGACAACCAGCCCGCTGTTGAAATCCATGTGCTGCAGGGAGAGCGTCCTATGGCAAAGGATGACAAGACACTCGGCAAGTTCCATCTTGACGGCATTGCCCCCGCACCCCGTGGTATACCTCAGATTGAGGTTACATTTGAGGTCGATGCCAACGGTATCCTCAACGTGTCGGCAAAGGATAAGGCCACAGGCAAGGAGCAGAGCATCCGCATCGAGGCATCAAGCGGTCTGACCGACGCAGAAATCAAGCGTATGAAGGACGAGGCTGCCGCCAATGCCGCTGCCGACCAGAAGGAGAAAGAGCGTGTCGACAAGCTCAACCAGGCCGACACCATCATCTTCCAGACCGAGAAGCAGCTCAGCGAGCTTGGCGACAAGATACCCGCCGACAAGAAGGCAGCCATTGAGAGCGCACTCTCCAAGCTGAAGGATGCCCACAAGGCTCAGGATGTAGCCGGCGTTGACGCCGCCATCAAGGAGGTCGAGACCGCCTTTGGCGCAGCCCAGCAGGATATCCTCAATGCCCAGCAGCAGGCCCAGCAGGGCGCACAGGCCGGCCCTCAGCCCGGCGCAGCCCCCTCTGACAACGGCGACGACCACGTGACCGACGTCGACTTCGAGGAAGTGAAATAAAGGCTTACATACAATCCCGGCAAAGGGGCATGGCTTAATGGAAGCCATGCCCCTTTGCCATTTCCGCATAAAACCCTATCTTTGCAGAAAGTATCAGTTATGATATCAGACCGTGTTAAAAATATGATTCCCAGGATAAAGGAATTCTTGAGTCGTATCTCTTGGAATGTCGGTAAATATGCGGTTCATAAATTGAAAATTATTACTATGTCAGACGCTGAGATGAACAGTTATCGGCTTACGTCGATGGAGGAGCCGGGCGATGAGCGCATGGCTCAGATAATGCGTGAGGTTGCCGAGGATGCGCGAGTGAGCACTCGTCGGGCGGCTGAACGTGTTGCTGCCGGAATCGAAGCCGCTACGAATGAGGCTCGTGCTAGAGTTGAAGACACTCTTAATAAGCTCCGAAATGGCAGCAAGTGAGCATCGACCTGTTCTTATTGTGATTGCCGGACCCAACGGGTCGGGTAAAACATCCGTGACTTCCAAAATACTACATCATGAATGGTTGGAAGATTCGGAATACATTAATCCTGACAACGTAGCTCGTGACGTTTTCGGCGATTGGAACAATCAAGATGCAGTTCTAAAGGCGGCCAACTATTGTAACGATTGGCGTGAAAGATGTCTTGCAGAACGTAAGAGCCATATCTTTGAGACTGTGATGTCGGCAAGTGATAAGGTTGATTATATCCTTCGGGTTAAGGAAGCGGGATTTTTCATCAGACTGTTTTTTGTATCGACTGAATCTCCGACCATCAACGCCAAGCGTGTAGCAAACAGAGTGCTGAATGGCGGTCATGATGTCCCCATCCCTAAAATTATTTCTCGCTACGATAAGTCTATTGCCAACTGTATTGCTTTGGCTCCATACGTTGACAGGCTTTACATATATGACAACTCAATTGAAGAAGCCGAGGCACAACTTTTGTTCCGATTGAGCGATGGAGATCTGGTAAAACGTTATGTCGATGACCTCCCGGCATGGGCTTCGCCCATCCTTCCGAAATAAAGAACGGCAAGGTAAATGATATGATTCTTATGAATTTGTCATTGACGGAGTCGCTTTGCGCTATATAAATATTTCTATCGCAAAGAAATACCATCTTTGTGCTATGCAACGCCAAACTATTGATAATCAAATATAGTTAGATTTGAGTAAGTGAAATAAAGCATCAATTTAGAAATATCTAAATCCATATAAATGGAGTGTAACTCGAAAGGTTACGCTTCATTTTTTCAAATTTTGATTTAGATTGATGAGAGTTAAAATAAATTTCGCTATAGCTATACAGTTTTGGAGCATCTCTTGAATAATGTGAACTCGATGAAGACTCAATAGTTGAAATATTCGTGATTAACGATAATTTTGTCATCGAACTCACGTTTGTGTAATATGGACAGACATTCAACAATAGAAATAGGTTGGGATTTTATTCCTCCAGAAAGGCACTTTCAATCCCCTAAAGAATTGAAAGAGGCAATCAATTTATATCTTTCATTTGGTCTGGAACCATGGGAACTGTTTCCTGGAATTAAGCCTCCGGAAAATAAATTTGAGATTGTGAGACATTCAACAAAGAATGGTGAAAAGTTATATCTTTGGCCAACAGCGCTAACTCACTCTTATTTATTTCGGGGCCAAGAACAGTTTTACGAAAAATGTGTGCCTTCTCTATTTCGGCATAGGGAACTAACAGCAGCAAAACTATTTATAAATCAAGTCCGTCTTGAAGAATTTAAGCTGATGCTCCAACAATATCCTCAGGTCAGATATTTTGAAGATTTGGGTGTGGTTGTTGATTATAAAGGTTTGGCCCAGCATTATGGAATCGAAACGGACGTATTAGATTTAACATCATCCTTAGATGTAGCATTGTTTTTCGCAATGTGTTCTTACGACAAAGACGCGCACAAATACTCGCCTAAAATAGATTCCTCACAGCAATACATAGGATATTTATACGCGTATCCATATTTTTTCCATATGTCACTTGATCTTGACCCTCAAAGAGACATAAAACTGATGCCTATTGGATTACAACCATTCAAACGTCCCGGGCTTCAACGAGGCTTTTCGTTGCACTTTAGTCCTAACGAACAATTTGTAGCACCAGTCTATTCATTTACATATACGGCCAAAGACTCACAGGAGATATTTTCAAAATTGGGTCACATATTCGTAGATGATGATTTGGCGAAGGCTACACGAGAAATCTCAAAATCCCAAACACTTTTAATAGATGCGGTAGCTATAACTTGCGCTCGACATAGCCTCAAAATTTTCGGGAAAAGGTTATCGTATAACAAAGCGCGCCTATTGCTGAAAGATCAGAATATCTCATTGGCCTCATCGCCAGTATGGTTGCTGTCTAAATCTCAAAGGGAGGAAATTTACAACCGTTTCATAACTGAAGAGTTTGATGAGTTTTGCAGTTCCTTAGTGCAACGGAAGGTAGTATCAGAAGGAAAGGAATGGCCTTATATAAATTTTGAATTCATTTGTGCCCATGAGTATTTGGGATTATTTAAAAAAGGATGTCCATCCTTAACGGGTTATGATTCTGGAGTTGTTCTTACCAAAGCAGAAACTGGACAATATGTAGGTTTAGGTTTTTGTTATGGGAGGCCACAGACTATTCCTAATGAGATAACAAAGAGAGTAGATAAATGGGACAACCTTCAGTGGGGGGAATATCAACTTCCAAATTCAGGCAATCGCTTTTCTGGGAAGTTCCCAAAAATGGGTCTGGTGAAAGTTCCCAAAGATAAATCTAAAAGTTAAATGCCACGGTTCGTATCTACAGACTGATAAGAATGTATCAGACAGGATCTAGGTTGTACAGATGATTTTAATATTTGGAACATCTATATTTATATTATTGTATTTAGATGCGTGTCATATTGAGGAAATGAAATAAATCCCAACACAGAGGGGACGGACACGGACTAAAACCCCCGCTCTCCTTTTGCCGTTTCCCTATAAAGCCCTATCTTTACATAAGGCATCAATTATGATATCCGACCGCATTAGAAATATGATTCCTAAGATCACGGAATTTATGTCCGGGCAACCTATCAAGAGGGCTTGGCTGTTCGGCTCCTGTTTTCGTGGTGAAGAGAGGCCGGATAGCGATAGTGATATTCTGGTAGATTACGATAATTCAGTTGGCTTGGTGTCGTTGTTCAAGATGGGTGGAATCCTTATGGATCTCACCGATTTGTTGGGATGTAAGGCGGTTTTGATGGAGAACTGGGGACTTGATGATTTTGCCCGGAAGAGTGTTGAACAGGACAGAATTCTTATATATGAGAGAGACAATTGTTGAGAAATTGCCACTATGTCAGAGGCTGAGATGAATAGTTATTGGCTTACGTCGATGGAAGAGCCTGGCGACGAGCGCATGAACCAGATTATGCGCGAGGTCGCCGAGGATGCTCGCGAAAGCACTCGCCGAGCTACAGAGTGTGTCGCTGCCGGAATTGAGGCCGCAACGTAAGAAGCTCGTGCCTGGGTTGAAGAAATGCTTAGTGGACTTCGCAATGGCAGCAAGTGAGCATCGCCCTGTTTTAATCGTTATTGCCGCACTTAATGGGTCGAGCAAGACTTCTGTAACCGCTAAAATCCTTAATCATTAATGTTAGAGGATTCGGAGTACATTAATCCCGATAATGTGGCCTGCGACTTGTTCGGTAACTAGAATAATCAAGATGCTGTTTTTGGGGCTGCTAATTACTGCAATGATTGGCGTGAGAGATGTCTCTTGGAGCGTAAGGGTTATATTTTTGAAACTGTGATGTATGCTGCTGATAAAGTCGGTTATATTCTTCGAACCAAAAATGCCTGTTTTTCATTCGGTTATTTCTTTATCGGCTGAATCTCCGACCATAAATGCGAAACGGTGTCTAACCGAGTGCAGAATGGAGGGCATGATGTCCCTATCCCTAAAAATTCTCTCTCGTTATGACAAGTCTATTGTCAATGAGTGGTTTCTCACGATAAGACGGGATTGTGAATATTGATTTTTGCTATATCGTTGTTATTGATTTTTTATTATCGACACCACAGTATAGAAGGTTGTTATTCGGATTCTTTACCTATTAGGTGAAGCTAAGATTTAATTCTCGCTCATAATGTTGAAAATGTTGTTAATGTATCATTAATTTTTTATCTTTGTCAAAAAAGTTTGACCTTAGATTATTAAAATATACACATCTCTCTTATGAATTGCAAGAAATTAGACAACATATTGAATGTTGGATTATGGATTATTGGAATCGGGTGTATCATCGGTTCATGGTTTTTAGCGGAAGCAATTACTGCTCCACATTATGAGCTTGCGAATAGTTCATATCACGAAAAATATCAATATGAAAAGGAAGACGGAGAACGGGCTGTAAGTTTTTATGATTTAGCATGGGAACATAAATCAGTTTTCACTAAACCTCTTCCTGTTATTTATGATTCTGAAAGAGATATAGCATTTCGCATAAAAGAGGAATATATTGAGCAATACCGGGCTATGATGTCCCCGTCAAAGTATAGTGGATTTTGGCATAGAATGTTTTGGGTATGGTTTATTGTTTTTTCTGTGATATGTTGCTATGTTATTATAACTTATGGGCCCGTCTTACGTGATAGGATACTATATTTGTGGTTAAAACATAATGCTGCTCCTGATTTTGTGGATCTTACATATTTCCTTTATCATGATAGGAATGAAGCTGTTGCAGATAAGGTACGGAAAATGGTGCCCGAAGCTGCATCACGTCATATAGAGGCTCATAAGTTGGAAATGATGATGAACTATTCACCAACCTTTTATGGAATTATAAATCGTTGGATGGATATAATTCGTGCGACAGGTTCTACATCTATACCATTTTACTATACATTCAACAATCAATTGAAACCTCAGGGCGAATATTTAGATGAGTTGGAACGGTATTGGGAGTCGCAACGAGGCATTGATTCTGCTGCCGATGGCATGATAAAGATTATTAAGAATCTAAAGATGAAAGATTATGTGACAATCCCCAAGATTGTATGCACTGACGCTATTCGTGAAAGTGTGGTGGGCCAATTAAAGAAGCTGTTTTCAGATATTTTGGGCAATCCGATTTTTAATTTCTATATTAGGAGCGATTTTGATCGTGTATTTAGACAAAATAGACGTTATATTTCAGTAAATACAACGCTTTTGAACGCAGGAAATAATGGCTTTACTACGAAGGCAATAAGTTATTCCGCTATGACATTTCCAGGAATAAGAATTATATTTACAGTGGATTATGTAGTTAATGGCAATGTTACAACGCTTTGGCGTAAGGAGTTGCCGCCAAAGTGTGAATACTGTGCTCCAGAAGATGAATTTAATGAGAGGGATCTGTATAATAGGATGGTTATAAATACTATTGATACTTTTGTTGAGACCATGAAGATAAGCTGATTTGTATTATGAAAAGTTTTGCGTTTTTTTTGTCTTGTCTGTTGATTTCGTTATTCGGCGAAGTTGCCGCTATGGTAACGAGTTCAGGATTGGTATTTGATGAGCCGGTATCAGGAACTGTCTTTAACGTACCTAATGCCACTATAGTGGAAAGGGATTCGGTGTCATTTAGAAAAGCTGTTTTTTGGACAAATAGCACATATGTGTACATATACTCTATGCCCAATCAAGAGGATAAACCGTTTTCATGGAGTAAAATTAATGAATTTGACAGTAACAATAAATATGGGATTCTTACATATCAGGAAAAAATGTCAAATGCAGATGGTTGGATTCGTATATATGAGTATTATGATCAAAAAAATAAAAAAAAGTTTTACTATGCAATTTCTTTAATTCGTGGAGATAGATATGCCATATATGTAAGTGAATGTGCACACACTCCTAACGACTTTGTTACATTGGATATGATAAAAAACACGACTTTTAAGATAACACAGAATCGACGTGTGAATAATGATGGCTCTCTTACAATCAGTTTTTGGGGAGTTGTTGTTATGTGTGTAATGATTGCGGGCATATCAAAATGGTTCTATGGGAAAGATCCTTGCCGTTCTATAGTAATTGCAGGACTCATAGTATTAAGTCTGACATTTGTAGTGCTTTATTATATATTGTTATATTCTATAGGAACATCGCTATTATGGACTGGTATTTTGGCTATGGTGTGGATAGCTGTCATTGTCTCATCTAGTTGGACTGATTTCTTTAATTTCCTTTCTAAGGCATTTGAAAATATTAGGTGAATGGATTTACTATATATAGGATGTGATTATGATTGATTTCGTCCCCCTTTGCTACGCACGTAAAAAACTTTGCATAGGTTGAAAAATTGCCATTATGTCAGATGCTGAGATGAATAGTTATCGGCTTGCGTCGATGTCGATGGTGGAGACGGGCGACGAGCGCATGGCCCAGATTATGCGCGAGGTCGCAGGGGACGCCCCCGAAAACACTCGCCGGGCAGCCGAGCGTGAGGTTGCCGGAATCGAGACCGCGACACAAGAGGCTTAGGAAAAATGGGGTGCTACAATTTATAGAATTAAGAATGGTCGCAAGTAGACATCGTCCTGTTCTGATTGTGATTGCCGGCCCTAATGGGTCTGGCAAGATCTCTGTGACCTCCAAAATTCTTCCCCATGAATGGTTAGAGGATTCGGAATATATCAATCCCGACAATGTGGCCCGCGATATATTTGGTGATTGGAACAATCCTCTATAGAGGATGCCGAGGCTCGGCTTTTGTTCCGATTGAGCGAGGGGGAGTTGGTGAAAAGATATGTTGAGGAGTTGCCGGCATGGGCATCGTCTATTCTTCCTAAGTAAAGGAAGTGAATATTACTGGATTAATTGGTAACTTTGCAGCCTGAAATGCGATAGGTGTGGGTGGAGCAGTATCCAATATGGTGACTATGGAATGAGAGATTATGCTCCTAAGAGAAGAAAAGATGGGAAGAAAGAATGACATAAAGGTTTGTCGATATGACTCTCTTTGTGGGACGCTGGTGCTCGGGTCCTATGTCGACAGGCTATGCCTGTGTGACTGGCAGGTGGAGGGGCATAGTGACCGTGTGGACAGGCGCCTGACATGTCTGCTTCGGGCGAGATTGGAAGAGGGGATGTCGCCGGTGTTGGAAATGGCGGCACGGCAGCTGGACGAATATTTTGCCGGGACACGGCGGGAGTTTGACGTGCCGTTGCTGTTTGTCGGCACCGATTTTCAGAAGAAAGTATGGAATGAACTGTTGAAAATCCCTTTCGGGAAAACAGTCTCCTACGGAGAGTTGGCGGCAAAAATCGGAAAGCCCCGAGCCGTAAGGGCTGTGGCGAATGCCAACGGTGCAAACGCTATGTCAATCTTTGTCCCATGCCACCGCGTCATCGGCAGTGACAGCTCCTTGACCGGCTACGGCGGGGGACTGGAGGCCAAGAAATACCTGTTGGAACTTGAACATACAATAATTTCTACTTCTATATAAACAACATATGATACGTAAGGCGACAATAAACGATATAGACACAATTTCGCGGATATATGGGCAGATTCCTAAGTTTGGGTTCAAGGGAATCTGCATTGTAAAATGTGAATTTTGCGGGTGTGGGACGGTAGTTTGGCGTCGACATACAGGTGTCGCAGTTGTGCCTGTTTGCTTTCATGGGGGCGGTCGCCCTCGGTACGGTTGTCGGCGGTGGTCTTGGCGACCGTTACGGACGCAAGTATGTCATATGGGGCTCGATACTCGGCGCGGCACCGTTTGCCATAGCATTGCCGTATGTCAACTTCACGATGACAATCATCCTTGCCGTCATCATCGGCCTTGTCATCTCCTCGGCCTTTTCGGCTATATTGGTGTATGCCACCGAGTTGAAGCCCGACAAAGTGGGTATGATGGCCGGGCTGTTTTTCGGGCTTAACTTCGGCCTCGGAGGTATCGGGTCGGCATTTTTCGGGTGGCTTGCCGACAAGACAAGCATCGAGTTCATCTTTCAGGTGAGCACGCTGTTGCCATTGCTTGGCGTGGTGACCGCCTTCCTGCCCAATATAGAACCACGAGGGGGACAACGGCTGTAGTTGCAATGGTAACCGCACTTTTTTGTAACTTTGGTGTTGAAATAGGAGAAACAGCAATAAGACTATGGATATTGGACGTATTATATTGGCTCTTATGGTCCCCCTTGCCGGGACTGTCGCCGGGGCGGCATGCGTGTTCTTCATGAAGCGTGAGATGCCGCTGCTGCTGCGCAAGTCGTTGATGGGATTTGCGGCGGGTGTCATGGTGGCTGCGTCGGTGTGGTCGCTTTTGATTCCGGCCATGGAGATAGGCGTGGAGCAGGGCATTGGGGCCGTCGTGCCTACGGTGGTGGGATTTTTGCTCGGCATATTGTTCTTGCTGCTGATAGACCGGTTTACCCCACACCAGCATGTTCACACCGACGAGAGCGAGGGGTTGCCTTCCAAATGGTCTCGCACATCCAAGCTCGCCCTTGCCATAACCATCCACAATATCCCCGAAGGCATAGCCATCGGCATCACGCTTGCCGGGGCGCTGGAGGAGAGTGCCTACATGTCCATGGCTGGGGTGTTGGCCCTCGCCATAGGCCTCGCCATCCAGAATTTTCCCGAAGGGGCTATAGTCTCGATGCCGCTGCGCGAGCTTGGCAACAGTCGCAACCGCTCGTTTGTAATCGGTGCGTTGAGCGGTGCAGTTGAACCTGTCGCAGCAGTGATCACGCTGCTTATCTCCACTCTGGTTTTGCCGGTGTTCCCCTATATACTCGCTTTCGGTGCCGGGGCGATGATGTATGTCGTTGTCGAGGAACTTATCCCCGAGACCGCCGAGGGACGGCACTCCAATCTCGGCACTGTGGGATTTGCTATCGGTTTCGTCCTGATGATGGCTCTTGATGTCGTGTTGGGATAATGTCAGGCAGGGAATGTAGTGCGTTTTTGTTTATAATGGAAAAATAAATATACATGTCAAGTAATCATTACAGAGGTTTGACCGATGCCGAGGTGTTGGAAAGCCGCCGTGAGCATGGCGCTAACGTATTGACCCCTCCCGCCCGTGAATCGTGGTGGAAAGAGTTTCTGGAGAAGCTCTCCGACCCGCTGATTATCATACTGCTTGTGGCGGGAGTCCTGTCGATAGGCATCGCTCTTTATGAGTATTTTGGCCTGAATGAGGGCTGGAAAGTGTTTTTTGAGCCGATAGGTATCTTTATCGCGATTTTCCTTGCAACGGGGTTGGCTTTCATCTTTGAACAGCGGGCCAACAAGGCGTTCAAGATACTCAATCAGGTCAACGATGACGAGCTGGTGGAGGTGGTGCGCAACGGCGCGTCAACCACCATTCCCCGCAAGGATGTGGTCGTTGGCGACATTGTTGCGCTTAACACGGGCGACGAGATTCCCGCCGACGGGGAACTGCTTGATGCCGTGACGTTGAGTGTAGACGAGTCGACACTCACTGGTGAGCCGATGTGTGCAAAGGCTGTCGATGAGGCGCATTTTGACCCTGAGGCGACCTATCCGTCAAACCATGTGATGCGAGGCACCAAGGTGATGGAGGGCCATGGATTGATGCGTGTGCTCAAGGTCGGCGACGCCACCGAGATGGGCAAGGTCTTTGTAGAGGCGCAGATTGACGACTCGGTGAAGACGCCGCTCAACGAGCAGCTCGACGGGCTGGCGGCATGGATTACCAATGCGAGCTATGTCTTTGCGGGTCTGATTATTGCGGGTCAGCTTGTCCACTTCCTTGGATGGGGCAACTGGCAGTCCTATGTGCTCGTAGTCCCGATTGTCCTGTTTTTCTGGCTCGTCATAAAGAAGTTCGGCGGTTGGTCGAAATCACGGTGTGTCACCACCATAATAGGATTTGTCCTGCTGTTTTTCGCGGTTGTCATATGGGCGTTTCTTATGATCCATTCGGAAGCGTCAAGCATGGAATGGTCATTGCTGTTGGGGCACACGCTCAAGACTCTGATGGTCGCCGTTACCCTCATTGTGGTGGCGGTGCCCGAGGGATTGCCTATGGCCGTTACCCTCTCGCTCGCCTACAGCATGAGCCGTATGCTAAAGACCAACAATCTCGTGCGCAAGATGCACGCTTGCGAGACGATGGGGGCCACGACGGTGATTTGTACCGACAAAACGGGGACGCTGACCCAAAATCAGATGCAGGTATATCAAGCCAATTTCTTTGGCAACCCGTCGGACGAGGTGCTCTATGAGGGTATTGCGGTCAACTCCACTGCACAGCTTGACCTGTCGGGCGAGAAGCCCCAGGTGCTCGGAAACCCCACCGAGGGGGCATTGCTGTTGTGGCTTAAAGAGCGTGGGGTCGATTATGCCGACCTCCGCGACAAGGCTATGCGCGTTGAGGAGCTGCCGTTCACGACCGAGCGCAAATATATGGCTACGGTTGTCCGCTCGTCAACGGGCAAGCGTATTCTATACGTCAAGGGAGCACCCGAGATTGTCTATGGCATGTGCCGCGACCGCTCGGGTGTCACAAAGGAGGAGATAGACGCGCAGTTGCTTGATTACCAGAATCAGGCGATGCGTACCCTTGGTTTCGCCTATCAGGAGCTTGCCGAGGGGGACGTGGTTATAGCCGGTGGGCGGGTCGATACCGACGGGCTTGTATTCCTTGGCATTGTGGCCATTTCCGACCCGGTGCGTGCCGATGTGCCGGCAGCAGTTAGGGAGGTGATGGATGCAGGCATCAAGATTAAGATTGTCACCGGTGATACCCCCGGTACGGCCAAGGAAATTGGGCGTCAGATTGGATTGTGGGACGATACTGTGGACAATGACAGCAATATAACCACGGGTACTGAATTTGCCGCACTTACCGACGGGCAGCTCCGGGAGCGTGTCGGCAGCCTGAAGATTATCGCCCGTGCGCGTCCGATGGACAAGAAGCGTCTTGTCGAGGCATTGCAGGCCAACAATGAGGTGGTGGCTGTGACAGGCGACGGCACTAATGATGCTCCGGCGTTGAAGACGGCGCAGGTGGGGCTGTCGATGGGCGACGGCACATCGGTGGCCAAGGAAGCCTCCGACATCACGATTATCGACAACTCGTTCTCCTCGATTGGCCGTGCGGTCATGTGGGGACGCTCGCTCTATCAGAATATCCAACGGTTTCTGTTGTTCCAGCTCACGGTCAATGTCGCCGCCTGCCTCCTCGTGCTGTTTGGCTCGTTCATGGGCGCGGAGTCGCCGTTGACGGTGACGCAGATGCTGTGGGTCAACCTGATTATGGATACATTTGGCGCGATGGCTCTCGCGTCGCTTCCCCCGTCGGAGAGTGTGATGCGCGACAAGCCGCGCGACCGCCGTGCCTCCATCCTCACACGTCCTATGGTTTACGAATTGTTGTGGGTGGGCATACTCTTTTTCGCCATAACTCTCGGCTTCTATTGGCTCTTCAATCATGCCGAAGTGACATCAATACCGCAGATGTTCCATGCCGTGGTCGGCATGGAGTCGCCGATGACTACCTATGAGGCCACGTTGCTGTTCTCAATCTTTGTGTGGACACATTTTTGGTACATGTTTGACACCCGCTGTTTCGAGACCGGTGACAGCGTGTTCCGTCTAAAGATGGGGCGTGGCTTCTGGTCGATAGTCTGTATCATCGTTGCCGGGCAGCTGTTCATCACTGAGGTTGCCTACGAGTTTTTCAACGTCGAGCCGATGCTCCACACCCTCGACTGGCACTTCAACCCCTCGGGTGCCCTCGACCTGCTGATCATCGTCACAGCCTCCTCATTCGTCCTGTGGCTAAGGGAGCTGTACCGCGCCCTCACCCGGTAATTCAAATATGGGGTCGCGACCACTACTGGGCAGTTGCGACCCTATAATATACCGTGGTTTTATCTATTTTGTGGGCGGTGGTAGAACTTGCGGCGTTTGATGGTGTGGCCGATGACGAGGAGCAGCATCAGGAAGCCGATTTTGCCGTGGATTGCCCCGAGGTGGGAATGGGCGGGATGGATAATCCACAGGATGGTGGCGGCAAGGCCGCTGATGAGCGTGAGTGCGGCAAATGTTGCGACCCACGCTGTCGCACGACGCCCCGACTTTTGCAGCCGTTCAAGCCATGACTTCCATCCGAAATGCAGGTAGAGGTGCCAAACGATGCCCGCGAAAAACAGACATCCGATGATGATGTGCCACCATACCCAAAGGGCATCGCTGCCTCCAGTCGCCTCCAGTTGTATGCCTGAGGCGAGTATGAGGATGCTGATGACAATGAGAGCCCAATCACACTTTCGGAGGCGTGATAGTTTGGTGGCGTGGTTTGATGAGGCTTTCATACGGTAATATTTTTATGGCAAAATTACCGCGCCTTTCTATCTTGGGACGATAACAATTGTAAAGAAACGCCCTCTTAATGCCGTGCCCTTATCCTCGACAGGGACACGGGGGTAATTCCAAGATAGGACGCGATGTAGTGTTGGGGAATGCGCCTTATTATGTCGGGCCTCGTCGCGGCTAGTTCCTCGTATCTCATGGCCGGACTGTTGCGTATGCGGGACAGGAAAAGCTGTTGGTAGGCATGGAATCTCTCTGCCAATATACGCTCAAACATGTCGCGGGCTTGGTCGTTGGAGTGTATAAACCTGAAAAGTTCCTCACGGCTTACAGCGATGAGGCTTGACGGCTCGATGCTCTCGAGCGAGAATAGGCTCGGCAGACGATTGTAGAGACTGTCAAATGACGCCACCATATCCCCCTCCATGAAAAACTGGAACGTGATGTCGCGCCCGTCGTCGTTGAAAAACAGCCGCAATGCCCCCTTCTCCACGATAAACAGCGTGTCGGCGACCTCTCCCTCACTCAACAGGAGTGTCCGGGCCTTGACCTCGACCCTCTGCTGCAGGGCAATAAATTCCTCCATCACCCCGCGATACGCCACGTTGTCATGATTCCAACTGTTGTGCTCTTGTATAGGCATTGTGTCTGATAGGTTGTGTTTGGTTCTCAAAATATACGAAAGCGCGCAATAACTCGCAAATTTTGCGAGTTATTGCGCGCATGAGCGTTTCCCTTAGCCGATGGAGATGCCGGAGAAGCCCATGAAGGCCATGGCGAGGAGGCCGGCGCAGATGAGGGCGATGGGGACGCCGCGCATGGGGCGCGGGATGTCGACGAGGGTGAGCTGCTCGCGTATGCCGGCGAAGATGATGAGGGCGAGCGTGAATCCGATGGCGGTGGCGACGGCATAGACGAGCGACTGCATGAGGTCATACTGTTTGTTGATGACCATTATCGCCACGCCGAGCACGGCACAGTTGGTGGTGATGAGCGGCAGGAAGACGCCAAGGGCCTGGTAGAGTGCAGGGGCTATCTTCTTGATGATGATTTCAAGCATCTGCACCAGGGCGGCGATGACGAGGATAAAGGCGATGGTCTGCATGAACTGCAGCCCGCAGGGGGCGAGCACGTAGGTCTGCAGCAGCCATGTGACGAGGGTGGCGAGTGCCATGACAAATGTCACGGCGGCGCCCATGCCCACAGCCGAGGAGATGCGCTTAGATACGCCGATAAAGGGGCATATCCCGAGGAACTGCGCAAAAACTATGTTGTTGACAAATATCGCGGTGACGATTATTGAGATGTATTCAAGCATGGTTTATCGGGCTTTGAGATGATTGATGAGGGCGATGAGGAATCCGAGGGCTATGAATGCTCCAGGGGCGAGCACGAAGATGAGCGAGCCGTAAGATTCGGGAAATATGCTGAGGGAGAATATGCGCCCCGTGCCGAGCAGTTCGCGCACGGCTCCGAGTAGCGTCAGGGCTATGGTGAATCCCATCCCTATGCCGATGCCGTCGAGACACGAGTCGATGACGCCGTGGCGCGAGGCGAATGCCTCGGCGCGGCCCAAAAGTATGCAGTTGACGACGATGAGCGGGATGAAGATGCCGAGGCTCTCGTTGAGAGCGGGCAGGTAGGCCTGCATAAGCATCTGGAGCACGGTGACGAATGTGGCGATGACCACTATGTAGGCGGGGATGCGCACCTTGTCGGGGACGAGCGGCTTGATGGCCGAGATGGCCATGTTGGAGCAGATGAGCACGCCGGCGGTGGCAAGCCCCATGCTCATGCCGGTGAGGGCACTTCCTGTCGTGCCGAGGGTGGGGCACATGCCGAGAAGCAGCACGAATGTGGGGTTCTCGGTCACAATTCCATTATATATTATGCGAAGTCGGTTCATTGTGCGTTGCGGTAGGTGTTAAACGAGTTGTGGGCACGTCGCAGGGCATCGAGAAATGCCCGTGAGGTGATGGTGGCGGCGGTGATGGCATCAATATCGCCGCCGTGGTCTTTGGTAACGTACATTGATGTAGTGGCGGGGTTCTTGCCGATGACGGAGCGGTGACCTTGCGGGTCGGCAAACCATTCTTCTATCTTCGCCCCAAGTCCCGGGGTCTCGGCATGGGACAGGACGGCATAGCCGGTGACCGTGCCGTCGGTGTCAAACCCGTACATCACGCTGATGTTGCCCGAAAATCCTTTGTCGGAATAGCTTTCCACCGCCGCGCCGACAAGCGTGCCCCCTTTGCGGGCGGGGTAGACTGTCGTTCCGTCGTCCATTGTGACGGCTTCGGCTATCGGGTCGTTGTCAAACGGCGGGGTCACCTGCCTTATGGCCTCGACCTGCTTCTGCCGCTGAGCCTCCTCTATTGGGGCGGCGGTGAGGCGGTAGACTACGGCGAGAACCGTAGCCGCTATGACGGTTATAGCCCCAAGCGACAGCACCATCCCGGCGAGTGATGATTTGTCCATCCTCATTTCGCGGCCCTCCTTTCTCCAAACCTGCGTGGCTTGACATATCGGTTGATGAGCGGCGTGAATCCGTTCATTATCAGTATGGCGAATGATACTCCCTCAGGGTAGCTCCCCCACTGGCGTATGACGACGGTGATTATGCCGATGCAGATGCCATATATCACCATCCCCGTGCGCGTCATCGGCGAGGTCACGTAGTCGGTGGCCATGAATATCGCGCCGAGCAGCAGGCCTCCCGAAAGCAGTTGCAGCGGGACGTCCGCACCGATGCAGAGGGACATGAGCGCCACTGCCGCAAGGATGCTCACGGGTATGTGCCACGTTATCACGCGTGTGGCGATTAGGTACAATCCCCCGATGATAAGGGCTATCGACCCGACCTCTCCGAGAGAGCCGCCTGTCATGCCGAGGGCCGAATGCCATAGGTCGATAGTGTCCGGGATGACGTCGGCACCCCCTGTCGTTCCGAGTGTTGTCGCTCCGGTGCTGGCCTCGGCGCCCTTTATCGCGCCAAGGGTGGTCGCCCCGGTGGTGGCGTCGAGGTAACGCCATGCGTTCTCGCCCGGCAGCGGCCATGAGGTCATCTGCGCGGGAAATGACAGCAGCAGGAACACGCGTCCCGTGATGGCGGGGTTGAATATATTGCATCCGAGACCGCCGAAGGCCATCTTGCCTATGCCGATGGCGACCACCGCGCCAATGACGACAATCCATGCCGGTAGATTGGAGGGGAGGTTGAATGCAAGCAGCAGCCCGGTGAGTATCGCCGAGCCGTTGGCTATCGTGGGTGGTTGACCGAGCATGAATCGTGTGATGACATACTCGGTGATTATGCACGCCAGTATAGAGGTGGCCGTGACGATGGCTGCGCCGATGCCGAACACCCACAGTGCACATGCCAGTGCCGGGACAAGGGCGATGACGACATGCCACATTATCCCAGACACGGTGCGCGTCGTATGGATATGGGGGGATGGGGATATGGTTAATAGCTGGTTCACTTTATTTTATATGATTGGTCATTAATGTAAGGTCGGATTATGGCTTTTTCGCCGCCCGTGCGCGTATCATGCCCATGACCGTGGTCTTGCCAAGGCGTATGTAGTCGAGCAGGGGGCGTGAGGAGGGGCAGCAATAGCTGCACGAGCCGCACTCGATACATGATGTGACGCTCTCGGTCTCGGCATCCTCCCAGCGGTGTTGTCGCGACAGGGTCGATATAAGGTATGGTTCAAGTCCCATGGGGCACGCCTCGACACACGAGCCACAGCGTATACACGGTTGCATGGCGCGACGCGTTGCCTGTGGCTCGGGCAGCATCAACACGCCCGAAATGCCTTTGACCGTCGGCGCATCCAGCGACACCACCGAGCGTCCCATCATAGGTCCGCCAAGCACTATCTTGCCCGTGTCTGACGGTACTCCCCCGGCAAGCCTCACGAGGTCGGCGAGCGGGGTGCCTATGGCGACGCGGTAGTTGCCCGGACGCTTTACGCTCGGTCCGGTGACGGTGACAACGCGGTCTATGAGCGGCATGTCATTGTAGACGGCACGATAGACGGCATAGGCGGTCGCCACGTTCTGCACGATTGCGCCGGTGGCGATGGGGAGTGCTCCCGTGGGCACCTCGCGGTGCATCACTGCGTCGATGAGCTGCTTTTCCCCCCCTTGGGGATATTTGGTCTTGAGCGTGACAATCCTGATGTCGGGGTATTGGCCGGCAGCGCGAGTCATTGCCTCGATGGCGTCGGGCTTGTTGTCCTCGATGGCTATGGCGGCGCGGTCGACTCCTGCGGCGCGGCACAACAGCCGTGTGCCACGTATTATCTCGTCGGCGTGCTCAATCATAAGGGCATGGTCGCAGGTGAGGTATGGCTCACACTCCGCACCGTTGATTATCAGCAGTTCGGCCTTGCAGCCGGGCGGGGGTGACAGCTTTACCTTGGTGGGGAATGTCGCTCCGCCAAGCCCAACGATGCCGCTTTGGGCGATAATATCCTTTATGGCGTCGGTAGATAGCGTGTCGACTTCCTTGTCGCTCCTTGTCGCGCTTTCATTGTTCGATGCCATCATGTCGGCGACGTGTTCCTCCTCGGTGGCGCGTATAGTCACTGTGTCGGCGGGATATCCGAAGGCGGTTTTCCATTTGTCAATTTTCACCACCGTGCCTGTAATCGGTGTGTGGACGTTGGCGGAAACCGCTCCCGTGGCGTGGGCCACGATGTCGCCACGTCTCACGTGGTCGCCTTTTTTCAGGTCGCACTTCGCTATGGCTCCGATATGCTGCGAGAAGGTCACGATGGCCTCCATCGGCAGCTCAATGTCGATAATCGGCTTGCCGGCTGTCAGTTTGTCTTGTGGGGGATGCACGCCTCCCCGTCGGAAAGTACTTTTCATTGTCGGTCGGTGTTTTGGGGCGTCTTTTGTGGAAGTGGGGTGGGGAAGTTAACTGCATGTATGGCCTTGGTGGGGCACTCGGCCACGCACTTGCGGCACAGCTTGCAGATGTTGGGGTCGATGTATGCCAGATTGTCGGTAACGGCGATTGCCCCGAATGTGCATGTGCGGGCGCACTTGCCGCAGCCGATGCATGACACCTTGCACTCCTTCATCGCCAATGCCCCGCGCTCACGGTTGGCGCAGGCCACGTAGACGCGTCTTCCTTTCGGCCCTTTCGGGCGCAGCTCGATAAGGGTGCGGGGACATGATTTCACACATGCGCCACATCCTGTGCATCTCTCCTCATCGACGGCCGGAAGCCCTGTCAGGGGATCGATGTATAGTGCGCCAAACCGGCAGGCGTCCACGCAGTCGCCCTGCCCGAGGCAACCGTAGGAGCAGTCGCTCGCGCCGGCGGCCACGGCGTTGAGGATGGCGCATGAGCGGGCACCGTCATACCTCGCGCGGCGCGGGCGGTTTTCGCATGAGCCGTTGCAGTGGAGTACGGCTGTCATCGGGGTTTTCGCCTCAGCCTCCATGCCGAGAATGGCGGCAATGGCTTTCATCCCCTCGTTCCCGGCTCCGGGGCAATGGAGGGCGTCAAGCGATGTCGCGCCGACACAGGCGACGGCAAAGTCATGGCAGCCGCTGCGGCCACATGCGCCGCAGTTTGCGCCGGGCAACACAGCTTCTATCTGCGCTATGCGGCCGTCCTCCTCGACATGGAATTTCTTTGCCACGGCATAGAGCACGGCGGCTCCGAGGATGCCGAGTCCTCCAAGCACTATGATTGATGTGATGATTATATCCATTGTCTGTTATGGTTGGATTATGAATTGGTTTAAGGCAATTTTGCAGAAATAGTACGGAGATTGGCTAATCGATGAGTTCCCATTTCCATCGCTGCCGCAGATGTCCGCGTGCGGCATAAAGTGTGGCGTAATACAGCCCTACTGACCCGATGCCGGCCAACGCCGCCCATCCCTGTGAGCGGCCAAACACGAATACCGCACCCGTGACCACGAGCAGCACTGCGCATGGGATGGCTATTGTCAGCCATATGGCGGCCGACTGTGCCGAGTGGGCAATCCTTACTTTCACATGGTCCCTCGCCTGGTATCTGTTGGCATTGGGGGCGGTCACGGTGACCTTGCCGTCGCTGTTCTCGGTGTGGCACAAGGCCCGTGCCGCACAGGTGTTGCAGCTGTCGGCATCCGTCAGTTTTACAGTCAGCGTGTCTCCTGACGATGAGAGTACTATGCCATGGTGTATTGTGAGGTTGTTCATGTTTGGAGGTTAGTGTGGGCGTTGTCGTTATGATGTCAACTGTATGTCTTCAGTGGCGGGAGGAAAGCGTCGGGGATATGCTCGATAGTGTGCGACGTTTCGTTGCCTATGACTGTCACTATGTCAAATTGGGCTTCAAGTGGGATGTCGTATCGGCGTATGTATGCGTCGGCGGCGCGTGCGATGCGTGACTGTTTTGCCTTGTTCACTGCCTCTGCTGGGTCGGTCAGCGTAGTTGAGCGTGTCTTGACCTCGACAAATATTATGCGGTTTCCCCGTGAGGCGATGATGTCGACCTCAAGATGCCCGAGTCGCCAGTTGCGCTCCATTATGGCGTATCCGGCTGCTGTCAGATAGTCGTGGGCGGCATTCTCGCCCCAATGTCCGGTGATATTGTGCTGGGCCATACGGTGTTGACTATAAAAGCCCGCAGCCGTGATTATGTGTCATGACTGCCGGGCTTTTGGGTTTAGTGTTACGGGGGATTGCCGCCCCGGCTCCGCTTGTCAATATTTGTCGTCAAAAGTCATCTCATCAAAGCCCTCGGCATCAAACTCGTCATCGTTGTATTCGGCGGACCCGTAGAAGTCCTCGTCCATATCCGACGATGACAGCATGGATGCATTCTTGGCGTCATTTTTGATGTCAAATTCCTCGATGTCCATGATTTGGGGGGGAGGGGTGCCCATGGATATGGTGCATACGGGATCTTTGAGCGTTTTCTTGGGCATAATCTCCTTCATCTTTATAAAGAAAGCACGGTCGGTCATGTAGTCAAACACAAACAGAAGATGTTGTCCTTCATCCTCGATAAAGTCGCTCAATATCGACTCGTCCATGAGCCATACGTCCTCAGATGAGTCTGAACCCATATCCTCAAGTGTGATTTCCTTCTCCTTTTCCCAATTCTCGTCGCATAGGAAAAACGAGCACATCTCGTTTTTGCTGTATCCTACGGCGTCACATATCGCATTCCTCAGGTCAAGGAATGTCGCACTTGAGTCAATATTGATTTCGCGCCTGAAGTTGTCAACTTCATCTGAGACGATACGAAAATTAAATACCATATTGCGTAATCTTTTAATTCTTAGCATTTTCGGCCATCATAGGACATGGCCCGTCAGATGGCGAATCTTTTCAACCGCGAATATAACAATTATCCTTCAACCAAAGTCTAATTTTCAACGCTAAAATTTTATACCCCTCCAAAATCCTATTTATTAATAAAGTATATAGGACCAATAGGCCGAATAGGCCCTATAAGGCTTATTTGACTTATTAGACCTATCGGGCCTATTGAGAGGTGATTTTTTTGCTGGAGGCAAGGCAATGTCTTACAGCGACTTGCGGCGTGCGTTGAAAATTTCCGTGAAAAAAGTCGTCTGAAAATTTGGCGGGAATGTGGAAAGTGCCTACCTTTGCACTCGC
>LUJN01000003.1 GCA_001689445.1 Bacteroidales bacterium M3
CCTTCTGCCGAAAGAGTCCTGTCCGATTCTCATGATGCCTTATTAAATGTTGGGGATCTCGTATTGGCTAATTATCTTATTATAATATTCTTGTTCATTTGCCGACGCAGAAGCGGGAGAAGATGGTGCCGAGGATTTCGTGGGTGGTTATGGTGCCGGTGATTTCGCCGAGGTGGTGGAGGGTTTCGCGGATGTCTTGGGCGATGAGGTCGCCGGGAAGGTTGGCGTGGAGGGCGTCGATGGCGCGGGTGATGGACTGGGAGGCGCGGAGGAGTGACTGGTAATGACGCTCGTTTGTCACGAGGATGTCCTCGTTGGAGATGTCGGCTATGCCCGAGGCTTTGAGGATTGCATCATGTAAAGTTGTGATGTCGCCTTGACGGGCGCTTATACGGATTATGCCGCTGCTATCGGGGGTGATATCGGCCTCCGTATGAGGAGTTGCAGACGTGTTATCCGCATCAGCGACGATATCAGAGGACGGGGTGGAGGATGAGGAGATAGAGCCGGCATCTGCGGCAATATCGGCTGCCGATGATATCTCGGCACTAGGAATGGCGATGTCGGCTGTTGTAACGTCAGGGATAGACAGAGCGCCGGAGTCGTCAACGGCATCGACAGCCGATGATGCAGTCGTATGAGGCATAGCATCGGCCTTAAAGTTGGTCTCATCGTAGTACGAAGAGGGAAACTCGTCGGCTATGATGGTTGCGACAGTGCGGGCGATGGCATCGGAATCGGGGGCGATGTCGGCCTTGTTGATCAGAGGGATGAGGCGTTGGGCGGGGAGAAGGTGGGGCCGGATGCGTTGCCATGCTCGGCGGCAGTCGTCGTGGGAGGCGGTGCCGTCCACGACCCATATGACGATTGAGGCCTGCGACAGTTTGGCGATAGTACGCTCGATACCCATTGTCTCTATTGAGTCGGAGGTGTCGCGCAGACCGGCGGTGTCGATAAACCGAAACAGTGTGCCGTCGATGTCGATGGTGTCCTCGATGACGTCGCGCGTTGTGCCATGGATGTCACTCACGATGGCGCGCTCCTCGCCGAGAAGACGGTTGAGCAACGTTGACTTCCCGGCGTTTGTCGCCCCCACGATTGCCACAGGGATGCCCTCCTTTATCGCCCTGCCTGCCGAAAATGAGTCGGCGAGGCGTGTTGTCTCGCGCTGTATCGCGGTGACGATATCAAGCAGTCGGGTGCGGGATGCAAACTCCACGTCCTCCTCCGAGAAGTCGAGTTCAAGTTCAAGGAGGGATGACAGTTCGAGCAATTGCTCACGCAAGGAGGCAAGGCGACCCGAGAAGTCGCCACGCATCTGGCTCATTGCGACGCGGTGGGCGCTTCGCGATGAGGCCGCGATTACATCGGCAACGGCCTCGGCCTGTGCAAGGTCAAGACGACCCGAGGCAAACGCACGCCGGGTGAACTCCCCCGCCTCGGCGACTCTCGCACCTCGCTCGACAAGTAGCATCACAAGCCGACGTTGCACCCACACGGAGCCGTGAACCGACAGCTCCACCGTGTCCTCGCCGGTAAACGACCGTGGAGCACGGAACACCGTGGCTACCGCCTCGTCGAGCTTGCTGCCATCAGAGTCGATGATGTCACCAAAGTGGGCTGTATGTGTCTTCACCTCCCCGAGGCGTTTGCCGCCCCACACGGAGTCGGCTATCTTTATGGCGTCAGGGCCGCTGACGCGGACCACCGCTATGCCACCGACACCTCTTGGGGTCGAGATGGCGCATATCGTATCGTCTGAAAATTGGCTCATCGCGTTTTGCTCCATTTGTTGAAATTGCACCGGCTCTCCACCTCGCGCTCTATGTCGTCAGGAAGCGCCGAAAAAAAGTCATGACCAGTCACCGCCTCCACCGAGTCGATAGACACTGCGCATGACTGCATTCCCCCCTCGACATACCCGTTGGGCATGATAAATCCTATGCCTGTCGGCGGGTTGGTGTAGGGGGAAAGGATGACCTTAAAGAATCGCAGCGGCACTGCCACACGTGAATCGCCGATATACTCCTTGAAGCGGTCGTTGGCCACAGGGCCGCACACTATCACTATGGCCGAGTCGCGGCGTGCCCGCTGGCGGCACTTCTCCTCCAGGCGTTTCCACGCACCGGTGTTGAGGCTCTTGGCCTGCGGGCATATGTTGGTGAGGTAGAATGTCTCCTGCATCGCCCGCTTGTCCCATTTCATGTCCCCAGCCGGAGCCATATGCCCACGGTCATATCCCGAGTAGCTGTAGTCCCACGTCTCGGCGCACCCGTTGACAGCAGGGTCGTTCTTGAATTGATTGGAGCGCGGCACGTCGCCCTCGGTCTCGTCGGCGGTCAGTTCCCATGCCACCCAGTTTGGGATATGCAGCCGTGGATTGAACGACACGGTCATACCTTTATATTCCACAATCTTCTCATCAAGGCCCGGGGCGGTCTTCACCTCCTCCAACCCGCTGACATGGGTCAGCCCCGCGCCGGAATTGTCGCCGGCCATGAGCTTGCGCCCCGACAAAGCCGCTATAGCCAGAAGCACGAGGCACAGGGCGATGGCGGTCATCCGCGTAGTGCGGTTGCTGCGCCGTGCCGGACGCTTGCGTGCCGCCGAGCGGCGCGATATCTTTTTCCTATTATTTGTCGCCATTCGGATATCCAATAAATATACCGCAAAAGTACACACTTTTCCCCACAATCGGCCCGAATCGGCTATAAATAGTGATACGCGTTGGAGATGTGGCCACTGTCGTATGGTAAAATGTCATACCCCGAGCAAAAAACAGGCTGCACGTTTGGAAAAGGATGGCAGGTTGTGTAACTTTGCCACTATTAATAAAACATCCCCTTAAAACCTGAAAACGCTATGAACGTTGTCGACCGCTTTTTGCAATATGTGAAATTTGACACTCAGAGTGACGAACTCACCAATCTCACCCCCTCCACCCCCGGGCAGATGATTTTTGCACGGCATCTTGAGGGAGAACTGAGGGCAATGGGGCTTGCCGACATCACCCTTGACGATAACGGCTACCTGATGGCGACGCTACCCGGCAACACTGACCGCAAGGTGCCCACTGTAGGGTTTATCGCCCACCTCGATACTTCCCCCGACATGAGCGGACACCACGTGTCGCCCCGCATCGTCAACGACTATGACGGCGGCGACATCGTGCTCAACGCCGACAAAGGAATTGTGCTCGCCCCTTCCGAGTTTCCCGAGCTGCTCCACTACAAGGGGCAGTCGCTCATCGTCACCGACGGCAATACCCTGCTCGGCGCCGACGACAAAGCCGGCATAGCCGAGATAATCACCGCGGTAGACTACCTGATGCAGCATCCCGAGATAAAGCACGGCGACATACGCATAGCGTTCAATCCCGACGAGGAGATAGGCCAGGGGGCACATAAGTTTGACGTCGTCCGATTCAATGCCGACTGGGCCTACACGATGGACGGCGGCGAGATTGGCGAACTGGAGTATGAGAACTTCAACGCCGCCGTGGCACGCGTCACCTTCAACGGCCGCAACGTGCACCCCGGATACGCCAAGCACAAGATGCTCAACTCGATGCGTGTCGCCAACCAGTTTGTCATCATGCTCCCCCGCTGGGAAACCCCCGAGCACACCGAGGATTACGAGGGATTCTACCACCTGACCTCCATCGAGGGTACGGTCGAGAAAACCGTCCTCACCTATATAATCCGCGACCACGACCGCGACCGCTTCGAGCGTCGCAAGAAGGAGCTTGAGCACCTCGCCCGCAAAATCAACAACGAGTTCCCCGGCTGCGCATCCATAGAGATAAAGGACCAGTACTTCAACATGCGCGAGAAGATAGAGCCGGTGATGTATATCATCGACATCGCCGAGCAGGCCATGCGCAACGCCGACGTGACACCGAAGGTCGTGCCCATACGTGGCGGGACAGATGGCGCACAGCTCTCTTTCAAGGGACTCCCCTGCCCCAACATCTTTGCGGGTGGCCTCAATTTCCATGGCCGCTATGAGTTTGTCCCCATCCCCTCGATGGAAAAGGCCACGCAAGTCATCGTGGAGATAGCCCGGCTCGTCGCCGAGCGTTGATTTTTGCCCAAATGTAGGGACATGCCTTTGGCATGTCGGATTTGCAACGGTTTAACGTTTGTCCACATGCCAAAGGCATGTCCCTACACTTGGTCTCCACATAATTGACGCTATGCGTTTTCCACGCGCCACGGCGCGTCCCTACAATTCGATGAACGAAGCATACCCACACACGCTTATAGTCGTCACGGGCCCGACAGGCTCGGGCAAGAGCGACCTTGCCGTCGCGCTCGCCCGGCGGATTGGCTGCGATGTCATCTCGGCCGACTCGCGGCAGCTGTTCCGCGACATCCCGATAGGCACAGCCGCGCCGACACCGGCGCAGCTCGGTGCGGCGCGGCATCACTTTGTCGGCATGCTGTCGCTCGGCGACTACTACAGCGCGGCCCGTTACGAGGCCGATGTCATGGAGTTGTTGCCACGGCTGTGGGAGCAGTCGGCGGTGCAGGTGATGTGTGGCGGGTCGATGATGTATGTCGATGCCGTCACTCGCGGCATCGACGACCTCCCCGACATTTCGCCGCAAGTGCGTGCCGACGTGACGGCAATGTACGAGCGCGGGGGCATAGAGCTTGTGCGCAGCGAACTACAGTCGCTCGACCCCGACTATTATGCGACTGTCGATCTTGCCAACCACAAGCGCATCGTCCATGCCGTGGAGATATGCCTGCAGGCGGGACGACCCTACTCTTCCCTGCGCACGGGCATGACGAAAGAGCGACCATTCCGTATCTTCAAGGTGGCTTACGACTATCCACGCGAGATGCTGTTTGACCGCATAAACCGCCGCGTTGACGCCATGATGGAGGCCGGGCTGCTCGACGAGGCACGACGGGTCTACCCGCTACGTCATCTCAACTCGCTCAACACGGTCGGCTACAAGGAACTGTTCGCCTACTTCGACGGCACGATGCCACTTGACACAGCCGTGGCCCGCATAGCCAAAAATACCCGCGTCTACGCCAAGAAGCAGCTCCTGTGGCTCTCCAAAGACACTGCTGTCCACCGTCTATCACCCTCCGACAGCCTGTATGACACTGTCGATAAGGTATTGGCGCTCATATAATCATGATTGAAAACGGTTAAAAAAATCCAAGCGGGCTTTTTTATTGGACGGTTTTATAGTATCTTTGCGGAAGAATTTGGATTTTACTCAATTATTCACCTAATAACCAAAGCAAAATGGTAAATTACAAAGAATTGGGTCTCGTGAACACTCGCGAGATGTTTGCCAAGGCAATCAAGGGCGGATACGCTATCCCCGCTTTCAATTTCAACAACATGGAGCAGCTCCAGGCCATCATAAAGGCCGCTGCCGAGACCAAGTCTCCGGTTATCCTCCAGGTTTCCAAGGGTGCCCGCAACTATGCCAACCCCACCCTGCTCCGCTACATGGCCCAGGGAGCCGTGGCATATGCCAAGGAACTCGGCTGGGAGCATCCCCAGATTGTGCTCCACCTCGATCACGGCGACAGCTTCGAGCTGTGCAAGTCGTGTATCGACATGGGCTTCTCTTCCGTAATGATTGACGGCTCGCACCTCCCCTACGAGGAGAACGTTGCCCTCACAAAGCAGGTCGTTGACTACGCTCACCAGTATGACGTGACCGTAGAAGGCGAGCTCGGCGTACTTGCCGGCGTTGAGGACGAGGTTTCCAGCGACCACCACACATACACCGACCCCGAGGAGGTAGTTGACTTCGCTACCCGCACAGGCTGCGACAGCCTTGCCATCTCCATCGGCACATCTCACGGCGCATACAAGTTCACTCCCGAGCAGTGCACCCGCAACGCCGAGGGTCGTCTCGTTCCCCCGCCATTGGCATTCGACGTGCTTGACGCAGTTATGGAGAAACTCCCCGGATTCCCCATCGTGCTCCACGGCTCGTCATCGGTTCCCCAGGAAGAGGTTGACACTATCAACAAGTACGGCGGCAAGCTCCCTGACGCCATCGGTATCCCCGAAGAGGAACTCCGCAAGGCTGCAAAGAGCGCAGTATGCAAGATCAACATCGACTCCGACAGCCGTCTCGCCATGACCGCCGCCATCCGCAAGGTCTTCGCCGAGAAGCCCGCTGAGTTTGACCCCCGCAAATACCTCGGTCCGGCTCGCGACAACATGGAGAAGCTCTACAAGCACAAGATCGAAGCCGTGCTTGGCAGCGCAGGCAAGGCAGAGTAATCAGCCCTTAAAATATCCCAAATATTGCATAAACGTCCGTTCCCGCTCGGGAGCGGACGTTTTGTTTTCTCGGCGAATATATGTAGCTTTGCATTTGAGACGGGGATATCAGAGGATGTCCCCCTTAAATATCTGAAAGCGTTACTGACATTTGTCTTTCCGGTTTTCCAAACTTCGCACCTTTGCAAAATCACACTTGAGGACAATGGCAATGAGAACGCTACACACTTGTATGTACTCCATATCGCAGTCATAATGGTGCGATATGGCATGTCGCATATAGGGCGTGGGCTTCTGCATTGCTTGTTATTCCAAAGAGTGAGGGCAGTGCGAAGGCCTGGAAACCGATGGAAGTCAAGCAGTCTGTAGATTCCTACGCTTTCTTGTATCATGACGGGTCTTGGGAATCGGCCCTGACACTTGCCCTCGTTTTATGCACATCGGAAATATTATACGGAAGCGTCTTGAGGAGGACGGCCACACCGTCGCATGGTTTGCCCGTCAGATATGCTGCACACGCACACATGCCTATAAGATTTTTGCCAAGGAAAACATCGACACCGAGTTACTGCGCCGCATCTCGCGTGTACTCAATTACGACTTTTTTGCCGACTTATCCTCGTCATTGCACGACAGGGACTGAAGTTTTTGTCGCCAATTCCGATACGGTAGCGTGTCACATGTCGACACAACGTTTTGCACTAATAAATAGAGGTTTGCAATAACTTTGCATCATAATTTTAACCAAACTAAAAAGAAATGGAAAAACTAATCAAGAAATCGTTATTGCTTTTCGTAACTGTGTTGCTCTCTGTGGCCGCTGCCTCATGCAGCAAAGACAAGGACGATGAACCGGGTACTTCCACTGACACTTCCACCGACCCTCTCGTTGGGACATGGGTAGAAAAGAACTCATCAATGCCGTATACGTTGATACTTAACGCTGATCATACGGGAACCATCAGTTTCGACACCTCTTCCCGTGCCCTCCTTACCGATCATTTCAATTGGAGCACTGTAACATCGGACGGGTCAACGTATCTGAACACCATTCACACCAGTGGAGATGTGATTTTTGAAAATGTTCAGAATCTCTATGTCCTTGCCGGAAACGAGCTGATAGTGCTCATCAATGGCTATCAGATTAATTTCACGCGTGCAAGATAAATTCCCATATTCTCAACCCAATTTCGTACAAAACAAACCTTTATCATGCAGAGCTTCCAGCAGGACAATATCAGAGGGTAGTCAGAACTCAATATGACCGCGCAGGGAGCGATAAGCGAGGAAAACCGCCATATTTTCCTCGCTTTTTTAATTGCCCTAAATTTAGTACCTTTGCGGAAGTTTTTTAACCGATAATTCTGAATCAATAGCATATGGCACTTCAATGCGGCATAGTCGGACTGCCCAACGTCGGCAAATCGACACTTTTCAACTGTCTCTCCAACGCCAAGGCCCAGTCGGCCAACTTCCCGTTCTGCACCATCGAGCCTAACGTGGGCGTCATCACTGTGCCCGACGACCGCCTCACCAAGCTGGTCGACATGTGCCAGCCGCGCAGCGTCGTCCCCGCGACGGTCGAGATTGTCGACATCGCGGGCCTCGTCAAGGGCGCGTCCAAGGGGGAAGGTTTGGGCAACAAGTTCCTCGCCAACATCCGAGAGACCGACGCCATATTACACGTGCTCCGCTGCTTTGACAACGACAACATTACCCACGTCGATGGCACAGTCGACCCTGTGCGCGACAAGGAGATAATCGACTACGAACTTCAACTCAAGGACCTGGAGACCATCGAGAGCCGCCTCGCCAAGACGCAGAAGCAGGCGCAGACAGGCGGCGACAAGACAGCCAAGATGCAGTATGAGGTGCTACGGCAGTATAAAGAAGCCCTCGACCAGGGACGTCCCGCACGCTCGGTTAAGTTTGAGACTGTCGATGAGCAGCGGTTTGCCCGCGAGCTGTTCCTACTCACCAACAAGCCCGTCATGTATGTGTGCAATGTCGACGATGCCTCGGCGGTCAACGGCAACAAGTATGTCGATGCCGTGCGTGAGGCCGTCAAGGACGAGGGGGCGCAGATACTCATCGTCGCCGCGCAGACCGAGAGTGAGATTGCCGAACTCGACACATGGGAGGAACGCCAGGAGTTCCTCAACGAGATAGGGCTGGAGGAGTCGGGCGTGTCGCGCCTCATCCGCGCCGCCTACGCCCTGCTTGACCTGCAGACCTACTTCACTGCCGGGCCCGACGAGGTGAGGGCATGGACATTCATGCGCGGCTCCAAGGCCCCGCAGTGTGCCGGCATCATCCACACCGACTTCGAGAAAGGCTTCATACGCGCCGAGGTCATCAAGTATGACGACTTCGTGACCCTCGGCGGCGAGACCGCCGTCAAGGAAGCCGGCAAAATGGGCGTCGAAGGCAAGGAATACGTCGTCCAGGACGGCGACATCATGCACTTCCGCTTCAACGTCTGACCCTTGAGGATATGACATAAAAGATATTTTAGATTTCATTTTGCGGAATGACGGAGATGACGTATATTTGTCTCAATTAGATTTGCATCACGGTAGTCGTCAGCATAATATCCTGCGCATTGGGAAGCGCGATGCCGTCCTATTTCGAGATGTTTGCCCTCGGGGCAACTCTCTTTTCATACACCAATGATCAAAAAGGAAAAGGAGACGACGCGATGAACAGTGTAAATTGGACGGCGGGTGTGGTGGTTGCTCTGGGCGACGTTGGCGTTCCAGTGGCTGGTGAGTGCTCCGGCAACCTGATGAGCGGCAACCATCACCAAGTGGGAGTTCGATTCTCCCATCGCCAGCACATCCATGCGGAGGCACGTGCCCACAGTGGTAGCGCCTCCGCTTTTTTAGATTCAATCGCGTTTGAAAATCTACAATATTCCCTCATGCAGGACCGATCCTACTATTGATAGAGAGACATTATGAGCATTATAGAGATTTCCTCGCTGTCGGAGGCGGGGGTGGAGATGTTTGCCTCGCTGACCGAGGCGCAGTTGCGCAACCGACTCGACCCGGACAACGCGGTGTTTATTGCTGAAAGTCCCAAGGTCATCAACGTGGCACTCGATGCCGGATATGAGCCGGTGGCGATGTTGTGTGAGCGACGACACATCACGGGCGACGCCGCAGGGATTATCTCCCGCTGCGGCGACATCCCCGTCTATACGGGCGACAGGCCGCTGCTGGCGTCGCTCACGGGCTACACGCTGACGCGCGGAGTGCTGTGCGCCATGCGTCGCCCCACCCCTCCAAGTATCGGAGATATATGCCACGATGCCCGGCGCATAGTAGTGATTGACGGGGTGGTCGACACAACCAATATCGGCGCAATATTCCGCTCAGCGGCGGCGCTCGGCATCGACGCGGTGCTGCTCACACCTACTTCATGCGACCCGCTTAACCGCCGCGCCGTGCGCGTGTCGATGGGCTCGGTGTTCCTTGTCCCGTGGACATGGATTGACACCCCGCTGACGGCTCTCTCCGCACTCGGATTCCGCACCGTGGCAATGGCACTCACCGACCGCTCAATTCCCCTTGACGACCCGCGACTCAAGGCCGACCCGCGACTTGCCATCATCATGGGCACCGAGGGTGACGGGCTTGCCCAGGAAACAATTGAGCGGGCCGACTATACCGTGAGGATTCCGATGTCCCACAGTGTCGACTCGCTCAATGTCGCCGCAGCTGCCGCCGTGGCGTTCTGGGAATTGCGGTCGCGCAATTAGGGATAATCACGCGACCGTTCCCTCCTTTTTATACCTAATATTACCTAATGAAGTCCTTATATCGCATCCTTACGAGGTCTTTGCCTTGGTGAATATCACCGCCGCGCCGCCGCCGTCGGCAAGTTTGAGCGGCAACTCCGACGTGGAGTCGACTGCCACTTCATCTATCGCTACGGGATATGGCTCGGTACGGTAATCGGCCTTTGCCCCGTCGGCAAACACACGAGCGGTATATTTGCACCCGGCGTCGAGGAAATCGAGCGGTATTTTAGTCTCGCGGCCATTGTCGGCTGTTATAGCACCTAGATACCACGTGTCGCCGTCACGCTCCTTGCGGGCCACTGTCACATACTCCCCTATTTTAGCCTCGGGGACTACGGTCTTGGCCCAGTTGGTCGGGCACTTCTGCAAGAACTCAAACTCGGGTCGGCCCTCATAATTCTCAATCTGATCGCTTGCCATCTGCAAGGGACTGTAGAGCACCACGGCAAGGGCCAGCTGCTTGGCCACGGTCGTACGCGGACGCGTCCCGGGCGTGGCACGGTTCTCAAAGTTGAATGTGCCGGGCGTGAAGTCCACCGGGCCTGCAAGGCAGCGCGTGAACGGGATGATGCAGGTGTGCGATGGGGGATTGCCGCCGTCGGGCGACCACGCGTCATACTCCTGCCCGCGCACCCCCTCCTGGGTCATCAGGTTGGGCCACGTGCGCTGTAGCCCCGTGGGCATCACCGGCTCGTGATTGTCAATCATTATATGATACCTTGCCGCCGTCTCGATGACCTTGCGGTAGTGGCGCACGCCATATTGGCTACCATGCAGCTCCCTGTTGTCGAGCAGAGGATTGACATAGCCGGTCTTGACGGCATTGACCCCGAGACGGTTGTAGAGCGCATACGCCGAGTCGAGCTGCGACTCGTAATTTAAGGCTGCACCACCCGTCTCATGATGGCCGATAAGCCTCACTCCCTTGCTGCGGGCATATGAGGTCACCTCGTCGAGGTCAAAGTCGGGATATGCCTCAGTGAATGAAAACTTGTCACCGTTTGCGCTCCAGTCGCCGTCCCAGCCGAGATTCCATCCCTCGACGAGCACCCCGCCAAAGCCATTGGCTGCAGCAAAGTCGATGTAACGCTTGGTGTTTTCGGTCGTCGCGCCATGACGGTTGCCCTGCTCCCATGTGTAATCCTTCATGTGCATCCCCCACCATATACCGATATACCGTCCCGGCTCTATCCACGAGGTGTCCTCTATGCGGCACGGCTCGTTGAGGTTGAGCATAAGGCGCGAGAGCATCAGTCCCGCAGGGTTTTCGGCTATGATTATCGTGCGCCACGGCGTATCCATAGGGGCCTTGCCTCGCACTTTCTCACCCGTCGACCACGGCGTCAGGTAAGTGTGCAGGCAGGTTGTGCCTCGGTCGCCCATGAGGTTCATCGACGCATAGTCGGTCAACGCTGCCTCATGTATTGTCATATACAGGTTGTCGGTGACCTTCATTGTCAGCGGCGATGCCACCGTGTCGAGACGGCTCACGAGCGACGGCTCATAGAGGTGCTCATAATACTCATGGTCCCATGGTATCGACCACGCCACGGCATCCTCGCCTATGGCAAACTGCGTGTCCTCATCCATGATGGTGATATCGTCCAGATGCTCCTGCTCGGGGATTGTGTATCGGAATCCCACCCCGTCGTCAAAAGCCCTGAACGTGACCGTGAAATGCCTGGGCAGCGAGTCGCGCTCGACGAGGTGGACTTTCAGTTCATTGTAATTGTTGAGCACCGACGACTCCTCGCCCCATGGCTGCTCCCACACCTCCTCGTGCGAGGTACGCTCGGTCTTCACGATCTCGGCATTTGAGCCGAGAGTGCACTCCTTGAGCCGCAGCGACACATAGGAGGTGTCTATCACAGGCGTGGCATTATTCCTTACGGTGTAGAATACACGGCCATCCTTAGTGCCTACATTTACCGACAGCTTTCCTCCGGGCGACATCAGATCGCAAGCATCGGCATGGCCGCATCCCTGCAAAGCCAAGGACGCCCCTCCGAGAGCGGCAAGGAGATAGAGTGTCGAAATTTGGGTTAGTCTCATGATTGTGTTTATTATTGGATGATTCTATTACATGATATGCAAATTTAGCCTCATCCATGCCCCCCTCCGAGCAGTACAGCGACAATATAGTCAATATTGATGCTCTACAATACGCAACACATTAATAGGCAACCGATTATACAATACGCTACTATGCCTGAATATAATAAAACCCTAATCGGATTTGGTGCATTCCACCTATAACTTTCAGATTGCGGTTGACACATTCACCGATTTACTTGTAAAATTATCCTGTTGTGGCCATCCATATACGATTATCTATTTCAGTAACTCCCTATCGTTGTCGCAGCCTTCCAACACACTCATCTGATGAATGGCTATTTGGTTCAGCTTTACAAGCCGCTCGCTCTGTGTCATCCCCTGCTCGATGAAAACCGCATTGAGGTTTTCCATATTTGACAGGCATATAAGCTCGTTGATTGAGGCGTAATCGCGTATATTGCCTTTCAAGTCGGGGTGCGTATCGCGCCATTGCTTTGCCGTTACACCGAACATCGCCACGTTGAGCACATCGGCTTCATTGGCATAAATCATACTCGCCTGTGCAACAGTAACCTCCGAAGGTATAAGATTCTGCTTTATGGCATCGGTGTGTATGCGATAGTTGATTTTCGACAACTCGCGCTTAGCCGACCACCCCAAAAGTCGCTGTTCCTCGGTTTTAAGTCGCTGAAATTCCTTAACAATATACAGCTCAAACTCGACTGAAATCCAACTTGCGAATTTGAAAGCGATGTCTTTGTGCGCGAAAGTTCCGCCATATCTCCCTGATTTTGACACAATCCCTATGGCATCCGTCGCCTCAATCCATTTCTTTGGTGAAAGGGTAAACGCATTCAATCCGGCTTGCATTCTAAACCCCTCGAATTCGGTGGGTTTGAAATTAGGGTTATATAGTTGCTCCCAAATACCTAAGTATTCCATTGTATTTCGGTTGCGCATCCAGTTAGCAATGACGGCATTAGGCTCATCGCTTTTATGCCGTGCCAAATCCGTCAGCGAGATATAATCGTCCCCGTTGATACTTATAATTGTGATGTTCGTATTCTGTACTATAATTTTCGCCATAGTTTTTTATCGCTGAATGCCAGTACACAAAGTTAACTAATTTCTGCGATATACGGCGAAGAGGCCGTTGAAACCTCCATTTAGCAGGGCAAAGCCGACCGCAACCATATCTATGCCGACAAGTCCACCGTAAACCTCGCCACGGGCGCAATATAGCAGTCCCTTAAATCCCCTGGTCAGGCCGCTGCCCCGTCACGAGATGGAGCGGATAGCCATGATGCGCGACTCAAACTGGTCATTCTGCACCGTCGAGCGGTTTTTGGCCTTGGTCTTGTAGGTGTTGACCGTGTTTACGGAGTAGTTGAGAAACGAGGCTATCTCGCCGCAGTCGGATATGCCGAGGCGTATCAGGGCAAATATCCTCATCTCGGGGGTGAGCGTGTTGCGGTTGATTTCGGCAAATGTCGCGTCATCGTCTGGGAACAGTGCCTTATACTCGTCGATAAATGTCGGGAAAAGCCTGAGGAACACGCGGTCAAAATTGCGCTGCATACCCTCTTTTTCCTTGCGGATATCACTGTCCTTCAACGACATCTTCAAGTCCTCATACTGATGGGCGTTGAGCTTGCGTTTCACCAGCTTGTAGAGCGACTCCATCTTCTGTATATACTCCGAATTGGCATGGAAACCATAGCCGATATACTCATCCTTGATGCGCGTGCTCTCGGCCAGACGGTCATATGCCGAGGTAAGCTGCGTGTTCAGCTCCTCGAGATTATGATTGGCGGCCTCCACCTCGCGGTTGCGCTCCTCAATCACGCGCCGTGAGGCATCAAGACGCCGCTTTTGCCTCACGTTATATACCAGCGATATGACGAGTGACAGCACTATCAACACCATCACGACCGTAATCCACATCAACGTGCTGCGCTCCTTGTCGACTATCATGTAGCGCGAGTGCTCGATAAGCGGCATCACACTGCTTATCTCACACTTGCGGTGACGGGCATTGAAGAAATTGGCATCCTCAAGCGCCAACTTGATGTACTTGTTGGCACGCTCCACGTCGCCAAGCTCAAATATGATGCGTGCCAGGTCACGCTTGGATGTCGTCTCGCGCTTTGCCGATTTTATGTCAAGTATCGCAGACTGGGCCTTATAAAAGGCACACATCTCCTTGTCCCCCTTCTCGGTGTAGAAGTCGGCGATGATGGAGGCAATCATCGCCTTCTCCCCGGCATCGATATCGGCGCGCCGCAGCAGCCGCTCAAAAGTCTCGATTTTCTGGTCGGGAGTGCGGTCGCTCAAGGTCTTGAATATCCCTGCATACTGCGCCTCATAGGCATCGGGTGGCAAACACGCTATCACCGAGTCTCCATATGCCTTTGAGAGAAATGAGTTCTTATCCGACCACGTGCCGTCACTATAGTTGCTCATATCGGAATACAGGCGTATGCATCGGAAATAAAACAGCCCTTTCATGCTGTCGGAGACCTCCGACAGGTCGGTCTCACGGACTACATCCACTGCGTCGCTGAACAATCCGCCGGTAATATAGCTGTACAGCCTGTCGGACTGTGACCGCACTACGCGGTCGCAGTCGCCCGTGCCACGGGCGGCCCGCGCCTCACGCTCGGCATAGACCCGGGCCGAGTCGCCCTGATAGCTCTTGTACAGGTCAAATATGCGGTGGTATACGTCGGCACGCCCTTTGGCATCCGACTGTGGTATCGACATCAGAGTCCGCTTAAGGCTGTCTATATTGTGCTCATGCGCCATGAAATGTGTGTCCCGACGCTCAATTATCCTGTCAAGCTCCGACAATACGGAATCAACATTTTGGGCATACCCGGCCAATACGGCAGATAGGACGAGAACAATCAGGGCTATAAAGTTTTTCATTGCGGTAAATATATTTCAAGTTTTTCATGTAGGCTATGCCGTGCCTTGACGGACATATCACTAACAAACTTAGTCATTATTCCGATTTGTCAACACACATTAACCTACCTTAACCCATCATGACATATACTTCAGGTCATTTCACCATCACCTTACTGCCGAAATTGCTTCCGACAACTATATACAGTCCCGGGGTCACGGGTATGGTCAATTCCTCGCCGGCATCCCCGGCGACAGCACAGGCCATGAGGACACTGTTGGCCGCATACACGGCTACCCGGTCACCGCCCATCGCGCCGCAGACCGATATCGCTCCGTGGACGGCCTTTACGCTAACCGTCCCGGGCGCCGTGACGGCATCTATCGCTGATTTGCGCTCGGTGAAGTCAAACCTTACGGGTATATTGGAAATCGCCGGTTCCGAGATGTCGTTGCACACAAGGTTGCTGTAGTGCCCTGTCCCTTGCAGGTTGGAGGCATAATATATGCCCCACTCGTTGCCGTCAACGCCGTTGATGGTTATATCGTGAAGCTCCAGATTGTTGACACGCTTGGCGTTGGCGCTCACCGACACCCCGCGATAGCGCGAGCCATAGATGTCCACGCGCTCCACCGTGATGTTGTTGAGGTCATACCAATACCCCGCCTGAAGGCACACCGAGGGGCACGCCGCGCCCCAGAAACCGCCCTGCGTGCCGGGTGTCCCCGCCTTGCTTCCCGAGCGGTAGATGGATATGTCGGTCATCCCGATGCTCCCCTCCGTGGCAAATCCTGTACCCTGAAAATCGGCCGTGGCCCTCATCCCGCTCTCCATCGCGTCCGCGATGACAAGATGATGCCCACGGTTATTGCGACCGCCGAAAAATCCGAGGCTCGACGCGCGCCAGTTGTTCTCGGCCGTGCAATAAGCAAACTCATTGTCGTGCGTGAGGTTGCCAGTGCTCCACGATGCCATGTCGTCGTCGCCGTTGTTGCGGAAACTGCAATATCTCACGGTGGCGTTGCCCGTACCGGAGCAAAGGTTGATGCCGTCGGCATAATTATTACGGAAACGGCAATGCTCCACCGTCAGCCCGTCGCACGGATTGCCCGCATAGTCGGCAATCCATGCCCCGCACTCAAAGTGGTCGACGCGCACGTCACGCACTGTCGATCCGCGTCCGAATGAGCCCATAAGTCCCTTGCCGACACCCTTGCTCTCGTCGTTCTCATAATATCGCATATTGTTGGCCGTATTGACCGAGAACCCATCAAGCACAATGCCGTTGCTGTTGGTCTCGATACCGCGGTTGGCATAGGTGCGGCGGTTGTCGGCGGGAGCCGAGAAATAGAGCCTCGTGCGCCACATTCCGGCACCGATGATGCGTGTGTTGTCGGCGGTTATAGTCAGTCGACGCGGGATATTGTATTCCCCCTCGGGGAGATATATCGTCTTGCCGGGGTTGGCGTTGATTATCGACTGTAATGTCGAGCCGTCGCCGGTGTAGACCACCTTGTCGCCGGCTATATCCGATGCCTGCCTGGCGCGTGCGACCTGCTCAAGCTCCACAAAGTCTATCGTGCACGGCAAGTCGCCGCCATCCTCCCTGACGAGGGCAAACCGTTCACCCGCCGCTATGGCACGCGGCAGCAGCACGTATACCTCGTCAAACCGCATACGGGCAAACTTCCCCTCTGCGGGAGTGTTGTCGGGCGACTTCTGCGGGGTGTTGGCTATGGCCGTATATTGCCATGCCCAGAAGGAGTCGAGCTGTATATCAGCCATTTTCACTGTGCCGACGTAGAGCGCGAGAGCCATCTTGCGCCCCTTGCCGTCGTCGCTGTCGGGAAGCGAGAACCTCACTGTAAGCCCGTCGCCACCCTTGTCGCACGTCCACTCCACGCGGTCGCCCGCTTGCAGGAGCTGCGCGGCTGTGAGGTTTGACGCCTCGGCCTGCAGCGGCTGTTGGGTATACGGGACAGGGGGAAGCAGGAATGACGCGTTGCCGCCGCACATCCCTGGCTCGGCCTCATAGCGTGCGTAGGGACGGTTATAATATCCGCGCCCGAGCGCGTCATCCGCCGATGTGACCAATTGTGCCGACACTGCTGCACTAATAGCCACAAACATACCCAAAACCGATATTCTGTCTATTTTCATTTCACTATAGCTATAAAATTCAATATTCTATCTCAACATCACCTTGGCCGAGGCATCACCTGCCTTGACTACATAAAAATTACCGTCCAGCCCGTCAATGACAACATTTCCACGTCCATTAAACACCTCAATGCCGTTCATATCATAGACCGACACCTCGCCCGGCTCGCCCGACACGAGTATCATGCCGTCCCTGACCGTTATGCAGGCCTTGCCACCATCGGTCGCCGACTTTATCCCTGTCATCAGTCCGTTGCCGGTGAGCATGAAAGAACTGCCGTTGGCAGTCACCTGTCCCGATGACAGGGTACGGTCGCTATGGTTGGTGACACGGCTCTTGTCGGCGGTCGCCACGCCGGGATTGTGTATCGAGCCGTTGCCGATGGCGTTCTCAAAATAGTAGCCATACGAGCCTTCATGAGGCACACCATGCACATACACCCTGTCCATCCTCATATCCTTGATGCTGTGTCCGCTTGACCCAATGAAAACAGCGTTGCCTCGGGAACCGTGGATGTCTATGTCGCTGAACGTCGGGGCTACAATGTCATAATTGGCCGAAGCCTCCACATGGAGCGCCCCCTCATCGACGCCCCAGAAGTCGCCTGCCTCCCCCTCGCGTCCGGCAACACACCCGCAGTGCACTATCGTGATGTCATGGAAAGCGATATTGCCGCCCGAGAAATCCGAGCCGCCGAAGTCGCTCACGAGACGCATACCCGACTCCAGGCCATCCTTTATGAGGAGATTGTGGGCCTCATGGCTGTGACCGCCGAAAAATCCGAGACTTGACGCGCGCCAGTTGTGCTCGGCAGTGCAATAGCGATAGGTATTGTTGTGGCAGGTGTAGCCGTCGGCGCTCCAGGATGCCATGTCATCGTCACCGTTGTTGCGGAAACTGCAATACTCCACGACACAATTCTTAGCCCCACGGCAAAGGTTGATGCCGTCGGCGTAATTGTTGCGGAACCGGCATCCACGGAATGTCAGCCCGTTAGCCCCACTGCCGCCCGAGTAGTTGGCAATCCACGCGCCACACTCAAAGTGCTCGACCCACACATTGGCAATCGTCGACCGGTTACCGTCGGTCGTGCCCCAGTCGCCGGTAAAAGCCTTACCCGGCGACCGGTACGGGCCGGTCGACGGGTGATAACGCTGGTCCTGGCAGGAGGTGATGCACATATCCTCCACACAATTATTGGAGTAGTCATTATTAAATCCTGTAGTGTCAAGCCCGTAGTTGGAGAAGTGTATATGGGTGTACCACATCCCAGCACCCTTGACCACGGTATTTTCCGCACCATTGAGGTCAATCTTTTCCCCTACGACATATTCACCCTCGGGGATATAGATTGTACGCCCGAGATTGCCGCGTATAAACCCATGCAGGTCACTGCCGTTGCCGTGATAGACAGCCGCCCCGGCGGGAGCATCGGTTTTCTCGGTCTTCTCAATCTCCACGAAGTCGACCGTCACGGGTGTATCCGACATGTTGCGGAGCGAGAACCGCTCTCCGGTGAGGATGTCACGCGACAGCCTGCGGTGCCGCTCGTCAAAACGCATCCTAACAATGTCGCCCTCGCCGCCGTTCTCCCTCTTGCGCGAATATTTCTCCGGCTTGTTGGTGCGCGAGCCGTTACCCGACGACTGGCAATATTGCCATGAGTGCGCCGTGTCGAGTGTCAGTTCACCAAGATTCTCATCCCCGACAAAGACCGCCACCGTGGCAGTCGTCCCGTCAGGGATGGAATAGCGCAGGTTTATGCCGTCGGCATCCCCCGAATCGTTGAGCCACTCGACATACCCGTCACGGGCAAGCATCATGGCCGTCTGGTTGGAAGCCTCGCTCTGCACAAGACGCTGGTCGTCGGTGGCATCCAACGGAGTGGCATCGTAGCCACGGCAATATCCGTGCTCGGCCTCATATCTATAATAAGGAGCATTGTAATAACCCCTGCCAATGTCGTAGCCCGGCATCTCGCAATGTTGAGCCGACAAGGCGGCAGGGAGCGATGCAAGCATGAGCATAGGCAATAGTGGACGTGATAGTTTCATGATTTATGTCTGGTTTTTTCGGTGTTAAATTTCGCAAATATATGGATTCCCGTCCCGCTTGCCGACGACTCAACGCCAAATATAGCCCAATAAACGCCTCGTTCTAATATATATTCCTATCTTACAATATGTTACATTAATCATATATCCCCCAAAATATAATCATGATAAAATGCCGCCAACCAATATCAATGCCGATACACCACTATGAAACCAATTATATTTTGAACACTCCCAAACGAGATAACGCACTATTATTCAGCCTATTTACCCTCCAAACACACTTTCTTGCCTATATTTTACAAATATCTCATCCTGGGGGCGATGTCTCAATATAAATTTGCCACCGTAAACTTTTTATTAACCAAACATCTCAAACACAATGAAAAAAAGTACACTGATCATCGCAGCCGCTGCATTACTCGCAACGAGCGCAAGTGCACAGACTTTTGGCAACCCTAAGGACAAGGACGGTAACTACATCGTTAAATGGGACCCCGTGAAGGAGGCTTTTGCCGACGCCAACGACTGGGAGATTGACGAGACATTCATCTTTGCAATCGATGTGACAGGCTCAGGCTTCGAGGATGGCCTCGCAACCACCGGCCGTGGCTCCATCGGCCGCAGCCTCGCCTATGACCTGTACGTCACCAGCTCTCCCGAGGGAACTACCGGCAAGGCCAACATCGACGGTCGCCTCATGCATATAAAGGGTAACGTGTATGGCATGACCGTAAACTTCTTCCAGCAGCACACCTCGCGCTTTGCCGACGATCACCTGATGCCCAACGCCGACTACACCGAGTACGGATGCTGCGAGCCCGGGGCAGTGACCACCTGGGACGCCAACCTGTTCCCGTTCGGCTGGAGCGCCGACAATCCCGGTGCTGAATGGTGGGATGCCATCGCCACCCCGATACAGGGCGCATTCCCCTTTGCCAGCGCACCCTACACAGGCACCAAGACCTCTCCCGAGTTTTTCTTCGGCGACGTGACCGCGGAGGACGAATGCCCCTTCGCAGGACTTGACCCCGGTTCCTACCACAGCATGTGCGACAACTGGGGCGGCTATGCGGCTCCCGAGAAGTATGAGGATGTAGCCCAGACAGGCATAGAGGAAATCGTTTCCGAAGCCGAGGTTGTAGCCACCAACTACATCGACCTTCAGGGCCGTAAGCTCTCGGCCGAACCTGCCAACGGTCTCTTCATCCGTCAGGACATCAAGGCCGATGGTACAACCACCGCAGTGAAGATTGTAAAATAATCACTTTCCCTGAATAGACCGACCGCCTCCGCCCCCCGTAACAAGAGGCCGGAGGCGGTCTTTTCTACCATCACGCGGAAAAAGGCCGCACAATAAGCCATCATGCATCACACGGTGCCATCTCCAGGCCCAATCATCCCAATCATATACTACACCCAACTACCCGAAAATGAAAAACTTTCAGAAAAATATAGTCTTCCTGCTGACCCTTATGGCCGCGTTGCTGCTGACGCCGCCCATGCATGCCCAATTGTCGGGAAAAGCTGTCAGCGGGACAGTCGTCGATGACGACAACGAGCCTGTCATTGGTGCCAACGTGACGATAGTGGGCACTACCACAGGTGTGCAGACCGACCTCGACGGTAAATTCAACCTAAACGTCCCGGTCGGCAAGACACTCAAGGTCTCCTATGTAGGTTACGTCCCCGCCCAGCAGAAGGTGACCGCCTCCAACTCAACCTACAACTTTGTGCTGAAGTCCGACCAGCAGAGCCTCGATGAGGTGGTGGTCGTGGGCTACGGCACGCAGAAACGCTCGGAAGTCACCGGAGCAATCTCCACGGTGAAAGGCGACGCGATAAAGAATTTCTCGGTCAACTCCGTTGCCGACGCCCTGTCGGGCATGGCGGCCGGCGTGGCCGTCACCAAGAGCGGCGGCTCCCCCGGCGAGGCTCCCGACATCATCATCCGTGGCGCGGCGTCGGTCAACGGCATGTCGCCCCTCTATATCGTAGACGGCGTGAAGCAGAGCGCGGGATTTGACTTCAACACCCGCGACATCGAGTCAATCGAGGTGCTCAAGGATGCCGGCTCGTGCGCCATCTACGGTGCCGAAGCTGCCGGCGGCGTCATCCTCATCACTACCAAACGCGGAAGCGCGGGCAAGCCGACCCTCAACCTCACTGCCCGCTACGGCATACGCAAAGTCAACACCGACATCAAGCTGCTCAACCGCGACCAGTTTATCACCGTCAAGGGTCTTACCGGCGTCGACATCCTCACCCAGGAGGGCGTATCCGACCCGTCAGAACTGCCCGACGTGGACTGGATGGACGTCATGTACCGCACAGGCCATGAGCAAGAGTACAACGCCGCACTCTCCGGCGGCACGGAGAAACTCAAATATTTCGTCTCCGCCGGGTTCTACAAGGAGGACGGCACATATATCGACTCCAACGCGAAGCGCTTCTCCATCCGCACCAACGTGGACTACAACATCTCGCGCATCTTCTCTATGGGCACCTCCATCTACGGGAGCATCCTCGACTCCAACCCCACAAAGGTCTACTCCATCTACACCAACGCCATACCGTTCCGCACCGTCCCGACAATGGAACCGGTTGACGAGGACGGCAATTTCGCCCCCACTCCGTTCTATCTCAACGGGCCAAATCTCTACGGAAACGAGATGACCTACCACTCCAACGGAAAGACCTATGCCCTCAACGCGCTCGCATATGTCAATGTCAACATCCTGCCCGAGCTGACACTCCGCGTCAACGGGGCCGCCAAGATCGGCGCGTTCAACAAGCGCGTATTTTCCGAGGCCTACGACTTCCGTGCCGTCTCCGACAACGAGTATATGGAATCCTCGGCAGGCACGTCACAGGAACTGACCTACAACGCCACGCTCACCTACGACAAGACATTCAACCGCGACTGGAACCTCAAGGTCATGATAGGCAGCGAGGCCACCAAGTATGACGCCTACAGCAACTACATCCGTGCCATCGACTTTCCCGTCGACTACGCCAACTCCATCAACCTGTCGAGCAACACGGCCAAGGAGGCATCCGACTCTCCCGGCGTGGGACGCTCGCTGTCATTCTTCGGGCGCATCAACTTCAGCTACGCCAACAAATACTACCTTACGGCCAACCTGCGCCGTGACGGTTCCGACCGCTTCGGGCGAAACAAGCGCTGGGGCACGTTCCCCTCGGTCAACCTGATGTGGCGCGTCGGTCAGGAGAAGTTTGTCACCGAAAATCTCCCGTGGCTCACCGACGCCAAGATACGTGGCAGCTATGGCATCCTCGGCAACGACGGCATCGCCCAGTTTCTCTACACCCGCGCCTATGTCGGCGACCAGATAATGTACAACTTCGGCGGCACCAACGAGGTGTCGGGATGGGCCAACTTCAAGGTTCCCAACCAGGATATCAAGTGGGAGGAGGTTCACCAAGGTGATGTCGGCATCGACCTTAGCTTCTTTGACAACAAGCTGACCTTCACCTACGACTACTACAACCGCCAGACCAAGGATATGCTCTACTGGCAGGTAGTGCCCCTCGCCTCGGGCATCAACTGGTATCACGAAGGCGCGTCCAACACCATGCCCATCAACATCGGCAAGGTCTCCAACATCGGCCACGAGATTTCAATCAACTGGAAGCAGAATATCGCCGGGTTCAGCTACGGCGTGGGCTTCAACGCCTCCTTCAACAAGAATGAGGTCAAGGAGCTTGGCACCAAGGGCGCTGCGCCGCTGATGTCGGCCGACGGCATAAACCGCACCGAGAACGGACGCTCCATGTCGGAGCTGTGGGGCTACAAGTGCATCGGCATGTTCACCTCCCAGCAGCAGGTCGACGAGTACAATGCTCGTGCTGTCGCCGCGGGACGCCCCTACTACTGGAAAGAGAAGACCGGCGTCGGCGACCTCATCTTTGACGACCACGGACAGGGGTATGTCGACGAGAACTGCAAGGAGTATATCGGCAACCCGTGGCCCAAGATGACCTACGGCATCAACCTCAACGCCGAGTGGCGCGGATTTGACCTCGCGCTGCTCTTCCAGGGCGCGGCAGGTTTCCAGATATACAACGCCGTCAAGGGCTACACCCAGACATTCGGCAGCGACGGCAACACGACGATGGACATATACAAAAACTCCTTCTTCGGCGACAATGGACTGACCGACCAGCCGCGATGCGGCATGTTTGACGAAAGTGGCGCATGGCTCGGCGACCCGTCGGGCAACTTCGGCACGGTCTCCTCATTCTGGGTCGAGAACGGCGACTATCTCAAGCTGAAGAACCTCGTGTTCGGCTACACACTGCCGCGTAACCTCACCCGCAAAGCCTACTTCGAGAAAGTGCGTGTCTACTTCAGCACGTCCAACCTCTTCACCATCACCAAGTACTCGGGCATCGACCCCGAGATAGCGGGCACCTCCACGCAGGCATCCAACCTTGCCGGCACGTCGATGACCGCCCGTGGCGTTGACACCTACAACCGCTACATCCCCTCGCGCCTGTTCTCATTTGGCCTCGACTTAACTTTCTAACCTCCATATCACACCACGATGAAACGATTTATCAAATACATATGCGCCGCCGCCATCATGACAGGCATGTCGGGATGCTCCGACTACCTCGATGTGACCGACGAGGCATCCATCTCCCCCGACAATTTCCCCACCAACATCAACCACGTCGACCTGATGCTCAACTCGGCGTATGCCGGCGGCCACGGTATGGGACTATATGCCTACCACTGGTACCCGATGATAATGTACCTGCTCGACAAGACCCACGACTGCTACGGCGACTACGACAGCCGCACGATGATACTCGCCAACAACGCCAGCACCTCATGCTCCTACCTCACCAAGGCCTACGGATGCGTCATGGAGTGGATACAGTATGCCAACTCGGCGATACAGGCATGTGACCAATATGCCCCGCAGGCTGCCGACAGCGAACTTGATCGGCTCAACTACATGAAAGGACAGGCACTGTTCCTGCGTGCGCTCGCCTATTGGCACGGACAGATATTCTTTGAACTTGAGAGCAAACCCGACGGCCTCGGGTTTCCCATCATCGCAACCGTGCCCGAGGATATCGACGCCATGATGCCCCGCCGCGCGACCACCGCCGACACATGGCAGTTTGTCATCGACACGCTCAACGAGGCCATTCCCCTGCTCAAGGGACACAACTCCGACAAGACCCGCGCCACCGAGTGGGCTGCAAAAGGGCTGCTCGCCAAGGTATACGCCCAGGCACGCCGCCCGTCAGAGGCCAAGGGTGTCCTTGAGGATATATTCGCCAACTCGGGAGCAAAGCTGCTCGACTATGACACCTATTCCAAGAGTTTCTATGCCGACGAGGCCCATGAGTTCAACATCGAGACGCTCTATGAGATAGACATGACAATGAACGAGAAGCAGAACGGCCCGTGGGAAGCCTATACATCCGGCTCGGGTATGCCGATGGTGATGGCCCCGTGGCCGCTCAACCTCGACTTCCGCTGGAAGTCAGCCCCCGAGGAGGGCAAGGAGCTTGAAACACAGTCGACAGGCGGCTGGGGCAACAACTTCGTACATGACGGCAATGTGCGCCGATTCGGATTCCCGCTCCCCATAGCCGGACGCCGCGTGGAGAATCCCAAGGCCGGCAAACGCGCCCCCTACACCATCGACAACTTCCCGTGGATACTTGACCCGGCATATGCCAAGCGGTCACAGGAGATACGCGACAACAAGGAGTGTGACCCGCGTCTGTTCATCGCCGCCGGACAGCCCTACTTTGACACCTTCAAGGATGCCCGCAAGCGCGTCACCTACTACGACCGCTCCCCCGAGGTGTCGGGTCTGGGATATGACCGCCACTACTATTTCTCCCCGCGCAAGTTCACAAACACCGAGGGTATAGAGTCGGCACTCAACTTCTCCAGCGGGGCCAACTATCCCATCATACGCCTCGCCGACCTATACCTGCTCTATGCCGAGGTGGTGCGCGACAGCGACCCGTCGACGGCCCTTGAATATGTCAACAAGGTACACCGCCGCGCCTACGGATGCGACCCCGCCACGGCGTCGTCCTACGACTACCCGTCGCTGACGGCCACCACCTGCGCCGCCACATGGGAGCCGACCGACCTGCTTGCCCATGATGTCATCAAGTATGAGCGTTGGGCCGAGCTGTTTGCCGAGGGGCAATGGTGGTTTGACATACGCCGATACGAGATTCTCGAGAATGAGATGAAAGTCTACAAGGACACCCGCTACGGCAAGCTGCAATATCTCGGCGAGCGTTGCTACGCCCAGCCAATTCCCCTGACCGAGATTGAACGATACAACGGCAATCTCCCCCAGAACTACAACTACTAAGACGGTATCTGATAGTCTCTAATCACGTTTCATGTTTTGAACGACAGGCGGTGGCATCCGTCACGGTCCACCGCCTGTCCTTTTTTCTTCCCAATCTACAAGATATAACGGCATATACCGCACGTTATCAACATCTATTCCTTTGCCCGGAGACGGGCGACTAACCCTAATAAATTCTTTTTCATCATGAAGTTTTTCAACTCCAAGACGCTGGCCATGGCCTGCGCCCTGCTCTCCGTCATCCCTGATGCGACGGCATCGGTGGCCGACGAGTTTCCAATCAAAGCTCCCGATGCCGGCGAAAACGCCGTTGTCGGCGCAGTGATGCCCTACACACGCTATGACTCCCATGAGGCCCTCCTCGGCGGCGGGGCTGTCCTTGAGTCGTCACCGACTGTCGACCCCTCCAAGATTGCATCCCAGGCATCCGACCGCTCCTATGTATCCCTGCCCTCGGCAGGGGCATATGCCGAGTGGACAGTCTCAACACCCGGCGACGGCGTGACTATGCGCTTCACAATGCCCGACACCTCCAACGGACGAGGGCAGAACGGCTCGCTCGACATCTATGTCAACGGGTCAAAGGTGAAGACAGTCGACCTGACATCCTTCTTCATGTGGCAATACTTCAACTTCGGTGGCGGAGACCCTGCCGATGAGCCGGGACGCGAGATCGGCGCGTTTGCCTTTGACGAGACCCACTTCATCCTGCCCCGCGCCTTGAAACCTGGCGACAAAATCCGCGTGCAGAGCAGCGGAGCCAACGGGCTTGCCTACGGTGTCGACTTCATCGAGCTGGAGACGGTGCCCGAGGAGATTTCCCAGCCATCGGGAGCAGTCAATGTCTGCGACTACGGGGCCGTGCCCGACGACGGGCGCGACGACCTCGCGGCATTCCGTGCGGCACTGAGTGCAGCCGACCGTGGCAGCAAGGTGCTCTACATCCCTGCGGGCACGTTCCATCTGTCGGGTATGTGGAATGTCTATTGCTCCGACATCAAGATTACCGGCGCGGGCATGTGGCACACCAACCTCAAGTTCACGAGCGAGGAGGTAGGCGGTGGCGGCATCTCCGGCGGCAACAGCTCCAACGGCGGCCAGGACGACTACTGCAACAACGTGGAGTTCTGCCACATGTACATCAACTCGGGTTTGCGCTCGCGCCACCACGAGATGGCCGTCTACAAGTGCTTCATGGATGTGTGGCGTCAGGGTTCGGTAATCCACGACGTGTGGGAGGAGCACTTTGAGTGCGGATTCTGGTTTGGCGACTACAACGGCGCGACAGCCTACTGTGACGGCGTGAAGGTCATCAACTGCCGCATACGCAACAATCTCGCCGACGGCGTGAACTTCTGCCAGGGCACATCCAACGCAACGGTTTACAACTGCTCGGTGCGCAACAACGGCGACGACGGCCTCGCCATATGGAACAACTCCGACCGTGGGGCCAAGGACGCCTCGGGCAACACATTTGCCTACAACACCATCGACCTCATATGGCGTGCTGGCGCGATAGCCATCTACGGCGGCGACGGGCACAAAATCTACAACAACTATATCCGCGACACATTCATGGCCGCCGGCATACACCTCAACTCGACCTTCCCCGGCTATAAGTACCAGAACACGCGGTCGATAACATTTGACAACAACTATCTCGTCGGGTGCGGAACGGCACGCGACTGCTGGAACGAGGACCTCGCCGCCATCGACATCAAGCAGGAGGTAAAGAACGTGACGTTCAACAACACGCGCATCTATGACTCCCCCGCCTATGCGATACGCACGATGCCTGAACCCACCAACATCACGTTCAACGACACCCGTATATTCGGCGCCGGACTCGCCGGCAACGACATCACATTCTCATGTGTCGCCCACTCCGCTGCCGCCATACGTCACCAGAACACCAGCACCACCTTCAACGGTGTCACGATAGCCAACGTGGCACGCGACACAAAAGGCAATAACACCACATGGCCCGTATGGACTGACAACAACCGCCAGCTTGCCGACGCCATCGGATACAACTACATCGCCGACGCCACCTATGACGTGCCCGGCTACCCCGGGGCAAGCCAGTCAGGCGACATACACAACGTGCTCGACGGCATCTATGACTACAATGTCACCGTTGCCCGCGTGGCGTGGAGCGCAGCCGACGGCCGCACCGACCTGCAGGAGGGTGATGCCGTGACATTCACCGCCCTCGTCCACAATGACTCCGATGTAGACATCCCCGAGGGAGCCGTCATCGGCCTGCGCGTCGTCATTGACGGCAAGACCGCGCTTACAAATGCCACATATAAGGATGGCCTCGCAGCCGGAGCTACCGTCAAGCTGTCGCCCGTATCGTCGTGGCTCGCAACCGCCGGAGGACACACGTTTGATGTCACAGTCGACTACAACGACAAGCTTCCCGATGAGACCGACGAGACCGACAACACGGCCACTCGCCGCTTCAACGTCCTCGCCGCCGCCAGCGTCGAGCCGACTTTCACCCCGGTGTCGGGAGGCATGGACCTCACCGTGATAGACCTCGGCATACGCAATCTCTCACGCTCAGACGAGAAAATCTATCCCGGCGACCGACTCGTATTCTCGGCCACCATCGCCAACGCCGGAGACCGCCCTGTCCCGTCGGGACAGAAAATAGGAGTACAATTCTACATCGACAACGAGAATTGGGGCACCGGCTACATCACGTGGAATGACCTCTATTTCGACGGGCTCGCATCCCACGCCACCGTAAAGCTCGAAGCCAACGGTGGTGGAGGGCAAAACTATTCAGAGAGCCGCAATTGGATTGCCGCCCTTGACGGGGTGCACACCGTCACCGCGTGGGTCGACGACCAGAACATCTTTCCCGAGGTCAACAAGGAGAACAACCGCCTCACCAAGACGCTCAACATCCCCTACGAGGGCATCAACTACTTTACCGACGTGGATAAGCCGGAGGTTCTCGACCTCACCCCCACGGAGATAGATACCGTCCTCGAAGACATCGACGCGACCGCCGACGATGCATGGTACACGCTCACCGGGCTGCGTCTCGCCGAGCGTCCCACCGCCCCCGGCTTCTACATCCACCATGGCAAGAAATTTTTCATCCACTGACAATAATATTGGGTTTAAGTAATTAGTTAGTGTGTTGGGGGAGCCCGTGAGGTGTCACGCAGCTTATGCGTGACACCTCTGTCTTATCATTTTACAATCGTAAAATGACTATAGCCGGGTTATATATACGCTACCCGCAACTTCTCGACTAAAACCAATAAAGCCCTATTATCAAGCTATTTACCCAATAGACACGACTATATTAACATTATATATTCCCAATAAGGATAGGCGGCGCGGACAGATGCCCGTAACTTTGCAATGTCACCCAATGACACACCAAGACACATGCATAAGTAATTATAAAACCTACACATAAAATGAACCGACATTTACTCTTTCTTCTAATGCTGCTGAACGCCTTTAACATCTCGGCAGTCACTCCCGGCACCGCGTCGGGACACTATCTCAAATGGGGCCGCACCGAATGGAAATGCGACGAGGGTTACGCCTTCAAGTGGGGCGATACCGACGGCACATGGATCTACCTCAATTGTGACCTCCTAATCACCGACAAGGAGGAATTTGCAATAGGTGACGCCGACTGGTCATCCACAATGACAATAGTCGCGGGACACAATACCGATTTCACTGTCGGTGACAACGAGTGCTTCTATGGCGGCAGCCGCAATTCATTATTCCCGGCCAACACCAACATAAAATCCATAAAGGTCGTTCTGCCAACCAACATCGACAATCCGCTTGACGGCAACAGCCTCACAGGCTTCAATTGGGAAGGCGCAGGTGTCATGACCCTATCCCCCGAGCCGTTGGATGAGCCTATAGTCCCCGGTGCTAAGTCCAACTTCGCGTTGCAGGCGTGGGCACAGCCCCAAGGGGGTGAGACCGATGTGATGTGGGACACGTCGGGCGGCCTCTATGCCCCTATCGGCGCATACAACTGCCACGAAAATGCCGATGAGTACGCCGACCGCTACGGCTACCTCGGCGAATACACCGAGCGCATGAAAGCCTTCTATGACAAGTATGTCACCACCTACACCAACCTTGACAAGACCGTAGAATGGTTTATGTTCCTACAGGCCGATCCCGCAAAACTCATGGCCGGCGACCGCGACAATCCCGTAAAACTTGACGGCTACGATCCGGCACAAAACATCGTGCAATACTACCCCGAAAGCAAGGTCTACTACATCGACTTCACCGAGTTTACAGGCGATGACAAGGGACTGTACATCTACGTGCCTACACGCGAGTCGATGCAGACCGACCAAATCACCACAGGCAACGAGACCCATAGCGACGTCGACCCGTTCCTGCGCAGCGGTGTACGGTTTGGCCTCATCAATCTCTCCTATCCAGAGGCCGAGACAAGGGACGGCTCGACCGACCGTTTCCGATTTCTGAAGTATGGACGCGCCACGCGACTCAACTCGATGCCGGTCGACATGGGCCCCGGTTGTGACTACCGGATATGGAACGGCATCAGCCTCGCCGACAATCCCACCCCATGGACGGGCGACTGCAACACCTGGAACAACAAGCTCGGCGACAACCGCCTGCTGTCGGAATACCGCGTATGGCTGCGGCGCATCATCCTTGAGGTCGTCAACGAGAACGAGGGAGACCGGGAACATGTCTATGTACGCTTCGAGGGCAGCTACGACATGGAGTCGGTGACCGATGCCCAGATAGACAATTCCTACTATTTTCCCGAGGACTCCAACGACAACCACGTGGCCGAGATGCCAAATATCTTCATCGGCAACCGGTTTGAATGGTATGACCGTGGATTTGCCCGATTCTATGCCAACACCGACGAGCACGCCAAGCTACACGGATGCCGCGACAAGGAGACCGTAAAGGAGAAAATCGACTTCTATCGTATGCCCGACTTCACGGAAAGCTACAGTGCCGAGACCGAATACGGCGCACTACTGACCGATGCCGAGGGTAATAGTAGCCTCATAAACTTCATCGATGCTGACGATGACGGGTCAAATATACGCCTCACCGAGGGGACGGGCAAGGTCGGATACAGCTACGATCCCGTCACGGAGAAGTTTATAATCTCATCACGCAACGGCATACCCGTGGCCGACGGAGAGCCGATAACCGCCTACTCCCAATTGGAGAAATATTCCTACAACAGCAAATATGGCGAGGCAACCCGCACTATCCTCAAGACCCACGAGCGCACGATACTCTATGACCCGTATTCAGGCAACTGCCCAACAAGGATATTCTCCAATATCACCTACCATTTCCCTAACGCCGAGCCTAATAATGTGCCGACCTACCGGTATGAGGCTCCTGTCACATTCAGTCTCGACATAAAGGCCGCTCCTGCCATCACGGCCACACCTCGAGGACGGGGGACGGGAAAAGTCAACGGGTTCTATTGCAGCGACATCTCGCTTGCCGGCACGGAGTATGCCACCGAGAAAAACAACGAGATTGAGGACAGCTCAATGGCCGATGACCCGTCAGAAGCCCTCTACCCGGTGACCCGTTGGGAATTGCGCCAATGGGACGAGACCGCCGGGCAGACAGTCGATGATGCCGTATGGGTGTCGCGTTATGACAACGAGGGCAAAAGCCTCTACAAGGGTGCTCCACTCGCCACCTACCACGCCACCAACAAGCATGGCGACGAGGAGATACGCAATGTGTGGATTACCGACGCCACCAAGATGGACGAGGACGACCCCGAGTCAGCGAGGGAAGTCACGATAGGATATGAGGCACGCCTGTATTACACCCTCGGCTATATATCGACACCCATCACCCTACGTGCCTTCAGGCAATATACCGCTCACGGTAATGTTGCTGCCAAGACAAGGATAAGCGCACTTGACGGAGATGTCGCCGGAGGCCTCAACCCCTACATGTTCCCTGCGACAGATGCGGCCAAGGAGTATCCCGGCCTACTGAAAGCCGAGGGACAACCCGATGCACCGCAGAATGAGTTCTACCTCGTGCCGACCAGCAAATCCGCTACCGCAAAGGCCGTGTTCAACATCAACAACGGCAACCTCAACACCACCGAGATTGATACCCCGATTAACAATGAAATGGACATCACGGTCAACGGGCGTTCAATCTCAGTCGCCGGAGCCTCGGGAACGGTAAGTCTCTACAGCACGTCGGGCACTCTCCTCTATAGCGGGGACGGCCACTACATAACCGTGCCGGCAGCGGGAATATACATCCTCCACGCTGGCAACAGTGCGACTCGTGTTGCCGTAAGATAGCGAAAGTAATTGCAGAGATTCAATATATACTGACCTTAATGGAATAATACGACATTTGAGTGAAACTACAGTCTATAGGCAGTAAAGGTTGGGCGGTTCGGGAGAATCGCCCAACCTTTTTAGGCATAATACGTTTTATATACATGGCGTTCCAAAGATTTTGACGCCAGCCGATACCTAATAATCTTAAAATAACTATTATGGACTACAATCAGTTAATCAACAGCAATCCTGTCGTACTTGTCGAGTTTTATGCCACATGGTGTCCCCACTGCCGCCGCATGATGCCGGTGGTCGACGACGTGCGACAGCTCGTCGAGGGGCAGGCCAAGATATACCAGCTCGACATCGACCAGAACAATGATGTCGCCGATGACGCAGGCGTGAAATCCGTGCCTACCTTCATCGTCTACCGTGACGGCAAGGAGAAATGGCGTTCAAGCGGGGAGATTGACGGCAACGTGCTATACGAGAAGATAACCCAGACAGCGCAATAACCCCATCAATCCGTCCCCCGATATGCCGACCGACAACACTACTATATTTTCCCAATTCCTGACCGCGCTTGAAGTCCCCCATACACGTCGTTACAGCGACAAGCGGCTGCGCACGATGACATTCAAGTCGCTGTTCGGCCTGTCAAGGCTACTCCGGGAATACGGCATCGACAACGAGGCGGTACGTGTCGACGACAAAAGCTCGGCTATCAGGGCAATCCCGGTGCCGTTCCTTGCCCAGACCCGCGACTCGCTCGTCATTGTCAATGCCATAAATTCAGAGAAGGTCGACTATACCCTGCATGGGGAGCGGGCATCCATGAGCCTCGCCGACTTCATCGACCGATGGAGCGGCGTGGCCCTCATGGCCCACCCCGACGCGAAGTCAGGTGAGCCGGACTACCGTGCCCATCTCGTCGAGGAGATCGGCAACACGGCCAAGGAGTACATCCTATGGGCGTGCGGACTGTTCCTGTTTCTCTACCTGTTCATATCGGGCGGACTTTACCGCAACGTGTCGACAGTGCTCGTTACGGCTGTATATCTCGCCGGACTGTTTATGACCTACCTGCTGATGCTCAAGAAACTCAACCGTGGCAACCACGTCGCCGACCGTGTGTGCGGAGTGCTACAGGATGGCGGCTGCGACACTGTGCTTGAGCAGAAGGCCTCGACTTTCTTCGGCATATTCGGATGGAGCGAGGTGGGATTTTCCTATTTCTCGGTCAGTCTGCTTACGCTGCTCATCTTCCCGCAATATGCCGGCTATCTTGCCTTCATCAACGCATGTTGCCTGCCGTTCACGCTATGGAGCATATGGTATCAGCGGTTTCGTGCCCATGCGTGGTGCACGCTCTGCGTCAGCGTCCAGTGCCTGCTGTGGCTACAGTTTTTCTGCTGGCTCGGCGGCGGTTTCTACCACCACCTGTCCCCGTTGTGCATACAATTCTTTGTCCTCAGCGCAACCTACATCGCGGCATTGCTGCTACTCAATCGCCTAAGCCCGCTCGCCACCAAGGGTGGCGACGATTGACCCTAACCCCCAAACTGACTGCTCTATGAAAAAGATACCCAAGGTCACAATCCCCGGTGCCCACATCCTCACCGCCCCCGAGATGAACCATATACACATCTGCACCGGCAACCATACCCCCATCCGGCCCCGGGACGGCAAGGGAGTATAGCAGACAGTAGGGTCGCGACAGGTCGCGACCCTACTATTGTAATGCCCCCGATGGGGAAATAATCAGAACAGCTTGGCGGGATAAGTGCCGTTGGCGTGCAGCTCGGCAAACTTCTCCACCACGCCGGGACGGTCGGCGGCATAGGTGACGCCAAACCACTTGGAGTCGGTATCAAGCACCTTGACCGTAGCCTCGCCCGACTTGATGAGGGTGTCGATGCAGAGCGGGATGAAAAATTCAGCCTTGGGGGTATCAAGGTCCTTGTCAAGGAACTTGCGGAACTCGCGCTCGCTGTAGTCGAAATAGTCGGGAGTGAAGCCCCAGAGGTTCATCGACACGGGGGTTGTCGGGGTGAGTTTCTGCTCCACGCCGTTCTCGTCGGTAAACACTATCTCATGGTCTGGATTGTAGCTGATGGCGGTGCGCTCAACGATGGTGTCGAGCTTGCCGTCCTTGGTCGAACAGACGCCGCGTGCCACCGAGCCGTTTTCGGTCATAGTGTTGCCTACGCGGAAACCGACCATGCAATAGTCACCCTTCTTGTCGCGGGGACGCATCAGCTCCTTTGCCATCACCTCAAAGGCATTGCGGCCATAGAAGTCATCGGCGTTGATGACGGCAAACGGTTCCTTGATGACATCTTTGCCCATCAGCACAGCATGGTTTGTGCCCCATGGCTTGGTACGGTCGGCAGGACAGGTGTACCCCTCGGGAAGTGCATCGGTCGACTGGAACACCACCTCAACAGGTACATGCCCCTCATATTTGGCAAGGATTTTCTCGCGGAAATCCTTCTCAAAGTCCTTGCGGATTACAAACACTACTTTACCAAATCCCGACTGGACGGCATCATAGATGGAATAGTCCATGATAGTCTCCCCATTGGGGCCAAGGGGATCGAGCTGCTTGAGGCCGCCGTAACGGCTGCCCATACCTGCTGCAAGTACAAAAAGTGTAGGTTTCATTGTTTTTATCGTTTTATTAGTCTTTGGTTAGTTTTTGTCGGTCTTGAAGTCGAACACTATGGTCTGGCTATACTGCTCGCCCGGGCCAAGGAGTTGCGACGGGAAATTGCGGTGGTTGGGCGCGTCGGGCATCCCCTGGCACTCTATCGCCACGGCGTCATAGTCGTGGTACTCCTTGCCGCTCTTTGACAGCGGGGAGCCTGTAAGCCAGTTGCCGGTATAAACCTGCACTGCGGGCTGCGTCGTGTAGATGTCGAGCACGCGCCCGCTACGGTCGCTCCGCAAGGTAGCGGCATGGGCAAGCGTGTGCTTGTGCCAATTGTCAATCACCCAACAATTGTCATACCCCTTGCCATACTTCAACGCGGGGAAATCCTCCTTTATGTCGCGACCTACAGCCTTGGCGGTGGTAAAGTCCATAGGCGTACCCTCCACTGGTGCCATCTCGCCGGTCGGCACAAGGGTATCGTCGGTAGGAAGATAGCGCGAGGCATATAGCTGCAACACGTGGTCGAGAGCTGACCCGGCATCCTCGCCGTCGAGGTTGAAGTAGCAATGGTTGGTGAGGTTGACAACCGTCTTCTTGTCGGTCGTAGCAGTCAGTTCAAGAGAGAGCCTGTTGTCGTCACTCCATGAGTAGACGGCCTTGGCGTCGAGATTGCCGGGATAGCCCTCCTCGCCGTCGGCTGAATGATAGGTAAAGACCACTTTGGAGCCTTTTACCTCCCCGTGCCAATTGCGATTCATAAAGCCTGTCGGGCCTCCATGAAGGGCATTGGGTCCGTTGTTGATTGCGAGCTGATACTCCTTGCCGTCAATCTTGAAGCGACCGCCGGCGATGCGGTTGGCATACCGTCCGGGGATTTTCCCGGCACACGGCCCGTCACCTATATAGTCGAGCGGATTTTTGTAGCCGAGAACCACATCGGCGAGCACTCCGTCACGGTCGGGGACAACGACAGCGACGACTCCCGCGCCCATGGTCGAGAGGGTCACATAAGCGCCGCTTTTGTTCTTTATCGTGTAAAGTGTGATGTCTCCATGAGGCGACACCACGTTAGACTTTGTTATATCCATTTTATCAATTCATAATTCTCAATGCATAATGCATAATTCAACTAATTCATAATGCTTAATGCTTAATGCATAATTCATAATGCATAATTTTCTTAGTGCTAAATTCAATCAATTCATTATGCATTGTGAATTATGCATTATGAATTAACTGAATTATGCATTAACTATTAACTTTGCGTGCACCGTCCGAAATGATGACCTCATAGACCTTTGGCTCGTGGCCATACTTGGCGTTGAACTTCTCTTTGGCGGTCTTTACAAACGGTTCGTAAAGCTCATCTTTCACCAGGTTGATGGTGCATCCGCCAAAGCCGCCGCCCATGATGCGCGACCCGGTGACGCCACACTCCTTGGCGATGTCGTTGAGGTAGTCGAGTTCCTCGCAGCTCACCTCATAATCCTTTGACAACCCGCGATGGGTCTCGTACATCTTGCGCCCCACGGTCTCATAGTCGTGCTTCATCAAGGCGTCGCATACGTCGAGCACACGGTCCTTCTCCTCAACGACAAACTTGGCGCGGAAATAGTCCTCGGCGGTGATGTCACTCTTCACCTCGTCGAGCATCTCCATCGTGGCATCACGCAGGGTGTCGAGACCAAGACGCTTTGCCACGCGCTCGCACGACTCACGGCGACGGTTGTAGGGGGAGTCGGCAAGCTCGTGCTTGACGACCGAATCCACAAGCACCAGCTTGTGGCCCTTAGGCTCAAAGGGGAAATATTCATACTCCATCGAGCGGCAGTCAAGACGCATCAGATGGTCTTTCTTGCCGAACACCGAGGCAAACTGGTCCATGATGCCGCAATTTACGCCGCAATAGTTGTGCTCGGTCGACTGCCCTATCTTGGCAAGCTCAAACTTATCGATGGAGTTGCCGTTGAACATGTCGTTGAGGGCAAACGCAAAGCATGACTCAAGGGCGGCCGAGGAGCTTAGGCCCGCGCCGAGGGGCACGTTGCCCGCAAACACGGCGTCAAAGCCCTTGATCGTGCCGCCACGCTTGATTATCTCACGGCACACGCCAAATATGTAGCGTGCCCATGATGCCTTGGGGGCATCCTCCTCGTTGAGGCCGAACTCGGCGTTCTCGTTTATGTCAATCGAGTAGACGCGCACGCGGTCGGTGCCGTTGGGGCGCAGCTCGGCCATAATCACTTTATCTATCGCTCCGGGAAACACGAAGCCGCCGTTATAGTCGGTATGCTCGCCGATGAGATTGATACGTCCGGCCGAGGCATATAGCGTGCCTGCCGCGCCAAAGTGTTCCTGAAATGTCTTCTGGATTTTTTCTTTAAGTTCCATGTCGGTTGTGGGTTATAGATTTGTTAGGTAAATTATTTCACGGGGATTGTCACTACGGCGTCCTTCACGCCCTTGGCCGATGCCTTGAATGTGAGCGTGCCCGGTGTCTTTGCCGAGCGTACAATGGCTGTGGCCGCGCCGCTGAAGAGCTTCATCTTCGGGTCCTGGAAGGGCATAAGGCAGGTGGGGTCGCCGTTGGCGGTCGCCTCAAACGCGCCCGCACCCGTAACCTTGAACTGCACCTCGCGGCTGTCGGTGGGCACGATATTGCCATCCTTGTCGGCAACCTGCACGGTGAAATACACCAAGTCGTCGCCATCGGCGGCAAGCTCCTTGCGGTTGGGGGTCACGACAAGGTGATGCGGCTTGCCGGCTGTGCGCAAAGTCTTCTCGGCAACGGGATTGCCTGAGGCATCATAGGCAACGACACGCAGCTCGCCCGGCTCATAGACGGTCTCGTTCCACATCAGGCGGTAGCGGTTCATCACTGTCGAGTCGTTTTTCTCGCGCATCCCTTGGCTGCGGCCGTTGACAAACAGCTCGGCCTTGGGGTAGTTGGTGTAGACAAACACCGGGGTCTGCAGACCCTCGCGCCCCTCCCAGTTCCAGTGAGGAAGCACGTGGAGCGTGGTGGAGTCGGTGTTCCACTTGGAGCGGTAGAGATAGTAGCGGTCCTTGGGGAGAGACGCGAGGTCGATGATGCCGAACACCGAGCTGTGGTTGGGCCATGCGTCAGTGTCGTAGGGTGACGGCTCGCCGAGATAGTCGAACCCTGTCCATACAAACTGCCCCATGACATACTCCTTGTCGTCCATCGCAAAGTCCATGTCGGGAATATTGGACCAAGGGCAAGCCTCGTTGTCGTAGCTCGACGACTGGTGGTCCTCATCGATATGGGTGTAATGCTCCTTCCATACGACAGGGAAATGGTAGACACCACGGGAGGAGACTGTGGATGCGGTCTCCGAGCCAAGTATCATCTTCTGCGGCAGGTTCTCGTAGGCTTTTTCATAATATTGGGGCTTGTAGTTGAATCCGGGGATGTCGAGGGTGGCGGCAAAACCGTTGTCGAGCACGGCGCCTATCTGGTCCATGCCACAGGTGACGGGCCGGGTCGGGTCAAGCTGATGCACAAGGTCCTGCAGCATGACAAGCTCGCTGACGCCATCGGGGCCCCACTGGCTCGGCACCTCGTTGCCTATCGACCACATCACCACCGACGGGGAGTTGCGGAAGTGCTTGACCATATTGGTGACATCCTTCTCGGCCCACTCATTGAAGATTGCGCCGTATCCGTTTTCCGACTTAGGACGGAAGCTCCAGTCGTCAAACGGCTCTATCATCATCATGAAGCCCATCTCATCGCACAGCTCCACAAGTTCGGGGGCCGGCATGTTGTGGGAGGTGCGGATGGCGTTGCAGCCCATGTCGCGCAGCAATTCGAGCTGATGGCGCAGGGCCGAGCGGTTGACTGCCGCTCCGAGCGGGCCGAGGTCGTGATGGTTGCACACGCCCTTGAACTTCGTAGGCTCGCCATTGAGGAAAAATCCCTTTTCGGACACATACTCTATCGAGCGCACGCCAAATCGGGTATCGTAGTTGTCGACTACCTTGCCGTCGACCGACAGCGTGGTCTGTGCCGTGTAGAGGTAAGGGTCAGCGGGCGACCATAGGTGGGGATTGTCGATGATGAAATTCTGCGAGTCAACCTGTCCGTGCGCCACGTAGGGGGTATTGTTGACCGCAACCACATCGCCGGCGGCATCACGTATCTCGGTGCAGACGTTCACGACCTCACCTTTGCGCGCGCCCTCAATTTCGATTTTGAGGTTGACGGAGGCATACTCCTTTGACACCTTGGGGGTGGTCACATAAGTGCCCCACACAGGCACATGAACACGGTCGGTCTCCACGAGGCGCACATTGCGGTAAAGCCCCGCGCCGGGATACCAGCGCGATGCCTTCTCGTAATTTTCAAGGTTGACCTGAAGGTCGTTCTTGCCGGGGCGTGCCACACCATCAAGATTGACATAAAACGAGTTGTAGCCATACGGCCAGAAGGCGACCTCCTTGCCGTTGACCTTGACGCGGGCATTGCTCATCGCGCCATCAAATATGAGGGTCATGGAGCGTCCCGTTGTGTCGGGCAACTCAAATGTCGTACGGTATTCCCCTTTGCCGATAAACGGCAGGCCGCCGGTGCGCCCTGTCTTCAGTGTCTTCTCAGTCTCGCCGTTCTGCTCCACGGCCACAACCTGCAAGTCATTGTCGCGGTCAAACGGCCCGTATATAGCCCAATCATGGGGTACGGAGACATTCTGCCACTTGGTAGAAGCGTCGGCAGTGCCCTTGGTAAACTGCCATCCATCCTTCAGCAGACGCTCGGTGCGTTGTGCGGTTATGGTAGACGGGATAGTCACGGCACACGCCATGGCACACATTGCAAATAATCGGTTCATCTCGGTTAGTTAGGTGTTATTCTTAATAAGTAAGGTTGCTATATAAGTACAATGGGTTAGATAGCATTGCAAATTTACGCATTATTTTTCTAATGTTAATTGCCGATAAGCCTCGTTTTAACATTCATAGCAATATTTGTGGTAAATTATCATTCTATCCATACACCCTTTATACCGACATCGGCCGACGTGCCGGAAGGCTGCCTGAAAATGAGCTGCACACGTTCTATGTCACCAAAAGACAATGGGGTGGCAGTCGCAGGGTCAGGAACAAATTCACGCGACAGGAACACGGGATAAGGCTCGGGAGAGAGCAGCGTGTTGGCGAGCGTCATGCCGGAGGGCGACACCTCGAACACACCCTCTCTCAACGGCACTGTCGCGGCATAGGTAAAACCATCCCTGTTGATGACGGCAACAGTCACCGAGTCCACTCCCTCATCATTGACGTCGCCAAGTGACAGATGAAGACGCGCCATCGGAGATACCGTGCGCGGCGACATGATATCGGCGACATATTTCGACAGTATCACCCGACGGTTATTATCGCGCCTGTCGAGCCGCAGCCCTATAACATTCTCCCCCTTGGGGGCGAGATGCCGCCATCCGAAGTCGGTGCCTCCCCAATCGGTGGGTATCGAGGACAGCTCGACCCCATCGGTGCCTACCGTGGCGTCGAGCAATACGACAGCCGAGCGCGGCTCGACAATCGGAGTCTCATATCGGCGTGTCTCCGCAGGGGCGTCATCCCCAAGATAGTCCCAGTCGAGAGGCGTCCCTGCGGCAAGAGAGGGCCAGGTCTTCACCGAGCCATCCTTTCCAAAGACCGCTATCATGTAGTCAAACCGAGATGCACCGTCCACCCCCACCGAGTCGACTGTCACCTCATAACCATAGGGGCTTACACGCGCCATCGGGTATAGCTTATTGCGCTCGTTCCAGAACGACACCGTCCCCGGATAGAGAACGACCGAGTCGGGCACTTCGGATGAAGCGACGTCGGCATGTATAGTCAGCGTGCCACCACGTTCCACAGCCTTGACGGCCTCATGCACGAGCACAGGCGTGACTTCACGCGGCGCGGGGGCGGCAAATTCGCCAAGGGCCATGTTACCAAGGCGGTCATCGGGCTTGAACGACGACAGGGCTGCCTTGTCAGAGGAGAGCAGATAGACACCGGGATAGACGCTTATCTTGCCGTCTCGTGCCTCGCCCGATCGGCTATTGCCGTCGTTTATGCCCTTGAAATAGTATTGCTTCCCGAGAGCAGGGATGTCAATGCTCATGGCATTGTCGCGATACAGGATTTCCCCTACCCGCTTTGATAGTGACGGTTTGGCAAACGGGTCAGAGGTCAGCACAACATCGGGCATCACCTCAAGCCGCCACACGTCGGGCGATATGCGGTCGAGGAAATATGCCCCCTCCCCCTCATAGTTTACGACCGGCGAGGAGTGACGCCCCGCCACATGCTCCAATGCTGCCATATCCTTGGGGCGAATAGCATTGTCGCCAGTATAATAGAACTTCTTACCGTCATTGAGCATGCTTAGATCCTGCCGCGCACTCACCATGAAGTCGCCAAACACCGTGTCAACGGGGTATTTGCCATAGTCAGCCCCGCGCTTGACAGTGCGTGCCGCCTCGGCGGCTATCATCATCGCCAGCGCCTTTTGAGGTGTATAGGCGAGGTTGAGGTAGTGGGTCTGGTATTCGCTGTTGCTCCACGCCATGTCGGTGGGGTCGTAGGCAAACTGGGTCATCCACTGGAAGCCCTCCTTGCGGAACGTACGTGATATCGCGGGGAAAAGATAGCTGTAGAGATTGTCAGCGGGGTCAAACTCATAGACGACGCGGGCCTTGGAGCCAAACCCTTTCACCTTGTCGGCAAACGGGATATCGTACTGGTCGACATACGGCAGGAAATTCCCCTTGCGCGCATGCCCCGCCACGAGGTTGACGGGATACCATTGATAGGTAGTGCCATCTATGTCGGCGTCATAAAATGCCTGGGTCACGTCATAGTTGTGGGACACGTTGTATAGCACGGGCTTCTTCCAACCTGCACGCCGTATGGCACGCACCATGCGGTTGACATATGCCTTGACCTCCTTCTCGGTGCCCGAATGGCACGGCTCATTGTTGATTTCCACTGCTATCAGCTCCGGGTCGGCAGCATAGGTCTTGCCCGTATAAGGGTTGCGGTGGGATAGCAGTTGCCCGATATACCTCTCCTGCGCCTTTATCGCCGCAGGGTCATCGTGAACCTTGCACTTCTCATAGTCGTAGGTGAACGCCCCATTGGGGTCGGTGTTGCGCTCGGGATAGCCGTTGCCAAAGTTGGTCTGCGCCGTTATGACGGTCTTTATGCCGCGTTTCTCAAGCTGCGCGAGCAGATAGTCGAGCAGGTCGAGGTGATCGTTCTCCACGAGGTTGCCGAGACTGTCGCTAAGTTCCACATCCCACAGGTGGAGACGGAAACCGTTGAAGCCGAGACGGGCCATGTGGTAGACATCGCGGTCTATCGCACTTTTGCGGTCGATACCGAGAGAGCCGAGCGCACGATAAGCGTGGGCAAACGGCACGGTATAGTTTGTCCCATAGAACGACACCTCCTCTTTTGTGTCGTCACGACGCATCACGCCGTCACGGTCGACATATACGTTATAAGAATCTGTCGACGCGACAGCCAATGTCGGCAGCATCAGCCCCGACGCCAAAAATATTGCGCTAAAAAGTCTCATGGCTTACTATGTGTTTTAGTCAATGGGTTAATCATCCACAAAAATACACAATCTCCCCCAACCAGACACTATGTGCTCCCAATAATTTACAATAGAGACGCAAGGTCAAAATACATCACTCTGGTGCGCTTGTCCTCGTCGTCATTGTTGAGAAACCGATAATTATTCTTAATATAAAAAGGAATGGCATCCGCATAGGCATCCACAGTAACAAAGCGGCATCCCGACTTATTATCCACGACAAAATAATCCTCAATAAATTCGAGCAAGTAAGTACCTATAGATTGGTGTTGTACTGATTTTGAAATGGCCAAACGACCTATTTTTATTGCGGGATAGCTTCTAAGGCGTTTCTCATTGACAAATTTATGTCGCCGAAAACGGTTGAACTCGGTTTTATCCTCAAAATCAGAAATTGAAATCTTATCGTTGGAGAGACTAAAATAGGCTATCACTATCCCGGTTGTTTTGGATTCAACCACGTAGGTGACAGACAATAAAGCATTCCGATAAAGACTTGCCTCATTTAGCAAAAAATCATTCAAGTCTTCATCTGAGCAGTCAAAAGAGGGAATAACATCGCCGATGTTAAGCCGTCTTACCGTATAAGATTCATCAAATTCCCGATGTGTCATTACTATTTTACCATCATTTTCATGACAGTTTCATATGACTTGCGAATTTCAGCTCGTTTTTCGGGAGACAGTTTTGGAGGATTCTTCATGCGCTCCTCAAAACGCCGACCGTCCTCGCCAAACAATATAGGGGTTTCTTTAATCGGTCTTGCCATATCTTATGAATGTTTTGATTTTCAATTACAAAGATACAACAAATTTCTGAGGCGATGATTTATTCAAACGGGAAATATTTGTAAATTTGCAGTTTGAATATAAACGGCACCAACCAATAGAGAAAACGCTTATGTCCCGCATACTCAAATATGCCTTGATGGCCGCCATGCTCGTCTGCTCGGCGCACGCAGAGGCGATAAACCTACCGAAAAAGAAGATAAATGGCCGCACCTACTACTATTACATGGTGCAGCCCAAGGAGACGATTTACTCGCTGTGCAAACGCCTTGAACTCAGCAAGGAGGATATCATCAAATACAATCCTACCGTGGCCGACGGGCTTAGAGCACACCAGACGCTCTATTTCCCCGAATCGGTCTACCTCAACAAGGACAACGAAAAGGCCACGACAACCTCCGGCACCGAGTCATCCGCAGCCCCGACCGAACCGCTCCCCGCAACCTACACGGTCAAGCGCGGAGACACCATCTACAGCCTCTGCAAGCGGTTTGGACTGACCTCAGCACAGCTGCTTGCCCGCAACCCTGACGCCGCCAACGGCATCAAATCGGGAATGACCCTGCGCATCGCCCCCGACAACAATGAGGCATCCACCACTACAAGCCTCCCGACGGCCAAGGAGACTGCCGCAACAAAGGCCACTGCTACTGACATGCCGTCGACCCCTGCGCCCGATGTCCCCTATAAGGTCTATAAAGTCAAGAAAAAGGAGACCCTTTATTCCATAGCCCGCAAACACCAAGTCACGGTGGAGGAGATAGAGAGTGTCAATCCAGGGTTGACAACCTTGCAGAAAGACCAACTTATATATATTCCCGACACCAAGAAACTGAAACAATGGGAAAAGGCCGGCTCGCTCGTGTCACCCGCCCCACAACCGGCAGAGCCTGTGACACCGGCTGTCGAGGAGAAGCCCGACAAGGGCGTGCGCATCGGGGTAATGCTGCCATTCATGCTTGACGAGGACCATCCCGGCAAGCAGGCGATGCTTTATACCGACTTCTACAAGGGCCTGCTGCTCGCCGCCGACTCCCTGCGCCGCAACAGCAATCCCATCCATATAACGGCTTATGACACCCATGGCTCGACCGACTCAGTGAAGGTGCTGCTGTTGCGCCCCGATGTCAAGGAACTGGCGGTCATCATCGGCCCGGACGATGACGACCAGCTTGCCGCACTCGCCGCATTCGGCAACGAGAATGACTGCAAGATACTGAATATCTTCTCCATAAAGAATGACCTCCAGTCATCCAACCCCTCGATGATACAGGCCAATATCCCCCACTCGCTGATGTACGCAAAGACCATCGAGCGGCTTGCTCACAATCTCAACGGGCGCGTGCCCGTGTTCCTCACCCGCAAGGATGGACGCACCGACAAGGAGGAGTTTACCAAGGCTTTCAAGGAATTTCTCGACACGCATGGCACTGCGTATACCGACATAGAATTTGCCGACTTCCTGTCGGCCGATGACCTCGGCAGCCTTGACCCCACGGCCTCATACCTGTTCATCCCCCAGTCGGGAGCGCAGTCGGAGTTCACCAAGATTATCAATGCCCTGCGCAAGCTGCGTGATGACTCCGACGACCCGGAGCGCATCAAGCTGTTCGGCTATCCCGAGTGGATAACATTCCGTGGCGACGCACAAGACCGTCTCCACAAGATGAACGCAACCATCTACTCGCGTTTCTATGTCGACAACCACTCATTCCGCACCAAGGACCTTGACGAGAAGTTCAGGCACTGGTATGGCAAGCCCATGCTCAAGGCGATGCCCACGCAGGGGACACTCGGGTTTGACACAGGCATGTTCCTCATCAAGTCACTCAGCGACAACAAAGGACAGCTCGGCGATAACGCCACGTGGCGTTATGACGGCGTGCAGAGCGGCTTCCACCTCGTCAAGCCCACCGATGATGGCGGCCTCATCAACGAAGCCCTCTACTTCATTACCTTCCGTCCGTCAGGTCTTATCGAGAAAGTATTCATACGATAATGGCTAAAAATCACGCTCGTATGGCGCATACTCCACGCAAGTCACATCTCGTGCCCCTCATTATAGCCCTAATAGGCATAATGCTCCCCTCGACGGTTGCAGCCCAAAAGCATTACCAGTCCAACTTCTCCATAGGCGCTAAAGCCGGGGCGACAATATCACGCATGGAGTTCAGCCCCGGTGTCAAGCAGTCAATGGTAACGGGCTTTATGGCGGGCGTCATGTGCCGTTATATGGAAGAGACCCACTTCGGGGTGATAGCAGAACTTAACATCGAACAACGCGGATGGAAAGAGAACTTTGAGGAACACCCGTTCTCCTACGAGCGGCGTCTCACCTACCTGCAGTTGCCGTTGCTTACCCATATCTACTTCGGCTCGCGCAAGTTCAAGGGATTTGTCAACCTCGGCCCCGAAATAGGCTACATGATAGCCGACGGTATAAAGTCAAACTTCAACTACCGCAACCCCGCCGCCGTATCGGGATTCCCGATAGCCAACCGCATGACCGAACAGATGTCAATGGAAATCTCCAACCGCTTTGACTACGGCATCTCGGCCGGTGCCGGCATCGAATACAAGCCCGTGCGACGCCATGCCGTCTCACTCGAAGGCCGCTTCTACTACGGCCTGGGCAACATCTACCCGAGCAACAAGCGCGACACCTTCGCCGCCTCACGCGGCATCTCCATCATGGTCTCCCTCGGCTACTGGTTCCGCCTCAAATAACCCCTTCTTTAATTCATAATTCATAATGCTTAATGCATAATTAAGGTAGTGCATAATGCTTAATGAGGTTGTGGCAAGAAGAGAGAAGTCGAATACTTTAATTTGAGTTAACCCCACACTAAGCAAAAAACGAGGCAAACCGTCTGATTGCCTCGCTTTTGCGTTGTATGTGGTATCGGACTCAATCCAAGAGGGGTTTCCTCGAAGAGGATAAATTCGTGCACTTTGCCACAACCTCATTGTGAATTATGCATTAAGAATTATGCATTGAAATAATTATGCACTAAATGACACCGCGGGCGGTGATGATGCGGAAGATGAGGTCGCGGAGGAGGTCGTACTCGTTCCAGCGGCAGTCGACGCCCTTTGAGCGGGTGTCAAACTCGCGGAGTGCCGAGATTATCTCTATCGACTTGTAGGCATTGTAGTTGCGCATCGCCGTCTTGTAGTTGTCTAGAGCACGGGGCCATCGTAGCCCGAGAGCCTCCATCATCGAGCGGTCACTCTTGTCGGGAAGGAACTGGGCTATGAGCAGGTTGGAGAAGAAAGTGAAAATCTGCGACACGGTGAGCACAGTAGGATTATTCTTGGGATTGCTGCGGAAATACTCGGCTATCGTGAACGCCTTGTCGGCATCCTTGCGGGCCAGGGCATCGACAAGCTCAAAGTTGTTGTAGTCCTTGCTCATACCGATGTTGCGCTCGATGCTCTCGGGAGTGACAGTAGCCCCCGGACCGAGTATCATCGTCAACTTGTCAATCTCGTTGTAGAGTCGCGACAGGTCGGTTCCCACAAAGTCGCGCAGCATAGCAAGCCCCTTGGGGTCGACATTAAGCCCCTTTTCCTTTATAAATCCGCTTATGACATTTCCGACGTTACGCTCATTGAGTTTGGCAGACTCAAATATCACGCCACGCGATGCCTTTATCTTGGCCACAAGATCCTTTGCCTTGGCCTGCTGACCGCGACAGCATATGACGAGTATGGTCGAAGGAGAGGGCTGTCCCGCATAGAGATGAAGACGGTTGAGGTAGTCGGCACGCACCGCCTGCGCCTCCTTGACGATGACGACCTGGTAATCCGACATCATGGGATAGCGACGGCATGTGTCCATTATGGTGTCTGCCGACACTTCGGGCGCATAAAGGGTGTACAGGTTAAAATCGCGGTCTGCCTCAGGGATGATATTCTCAAACTCCTTGACAAGCGCATCGATATAATACCCCTCCTCGCCGTGCAACAGGTAGACGGGGGCATACTGCCGTCGGGCAAGCTGTGACTTTATACCCTCAAATGTCGGTGCGGGTGCTGATACTGCCATAGATTCGGATTATTTTTCGTAAATTTACAACAAAAATATCATTAGCCGCCCAACCTGCCGGATGTTTTTATAACGACTATGCCAAAAGCCATTGACGACACGATACGCCAGCTCAACCTGCCCCCATGCAATACGCCAATGAGGCGGTTGCCGACAGGCGAGGTGCAGATATACGACCCGCTACGGCGCAAGTGGCTCGTGCTCACCCCCGAGGAGTGGGTCAGGCAACACTTCACGGCATACCTTGCATGCGTGAAGGGCTATCCGGCGACATTAATGAACAATGAGGTAGCATTGACGCTCAACGGCACGCGCCGCCGCTGCGACACGGTCGTGTTTGACCGCCACGGGCATCCCCTTGTCATAGTGGAGTACAAGGCCCCGTCAATAGTCGTGTCGCAACGGGTATTCGACCAGATTGTACGCTACAACATGGTGCTACATGCCCGTTATCTGATGGTGTCAAACGGCCTCTCCCACTACTGCTGCCGCATCGACTACGACAGCCACTCCTATCGTTTCCTCAAAGAGATACCGTCCTACCCCGAAATCTCGGAATAGGACGGTACAGCCCCACAAATATATCCTTTAGAAGAAATAGCTTACGCGAACGACCCAACTGCGGTTTTTGGCGCTGAAGTCGTCAAGTACCTTGGTCTTGAGGGCATAGGTCATGCCCCATGTATATTGTCCCGTGACCTGCCAACGCCGCCACAGCTCGACACCGATACCCACCGTCAGCCCGAAGTCGCCGCCGGCATACTTCAGCGCGGGGATATTCCCGTGCCCGACAAGGATGCCGAATGACGGGCCGCCATAGACAATCGGCGCGATATAATTCTCAATCCCGTTGAGATTGGTATACTTGAACCGCAGATGGAGCGGTATCTCGAGATAGTGTAGATATGTGCGCTCGTTGCCATACCCTTGCGATGCCCACACGCGACGCTCGCCAAGGTGCATAGTCGCGCCGCGCTGGATATAAAGCAATCCCGCGTCAACGCCAAATCCTATGCCGGGAAACATCATCTCACCGACCACTCCTGCCGTGTATCCGACGCTCTGATCCACGGCAAACAGGTCCTGCTTGAATGACAAGGTCGTTATATCAATACCGGCCTGTGCACCCCAACGAAATTGCCCGTAAGCCGCCTGTCCTCCGGCCATGGCCACAATAGCCACCAATGCTATAATTATCTTTCTCATCTGATTTCTTACTTCTTTGCATTTACGCAAAGGTACGAAAATTATCCGAATAACTATCAGAACGGGGTCTTGATGTCGGCCAAGAGCGGGTGGTGCATGTCTTTTTCCGACAGAATGATGTCGGCGGCGTCAAGACGCCAGTCGATGCCGAGAGCAGGGTCATTCCACGCTATTGCCCCCTCCGATTGGGGGGCATAAAAGTTGTCGCACTTGTACTGGAATATCACGTCATCACTCAGCACGCTGAACCCGTGCGCAAACCCGCGCGGAATAAAAAACTGCCTGTGATTGTCGGCGGTAAGCTCCACGGCGACATGGCGACCATAGGTCGGCGAGTTGCGGCGCAAGTCGACCGCGACATCAAGCACTGCCCCTACCACGACACGCACCAGCTTGCTTTGGGCAAACGGTGGTACCTGAAAGTGAAGCCCGCGCAACACGCCTCGGCGCGAGCGGCTCTCGTTGTCCTGCACAAATGTGACATCGGCGACCTTCTCCCGAAACTCCCGCTCGGAATACGACTCAAAAAAGTATCCCCGCGCATCACCGAATATCCGAGGCTCGATAATCACCGGCCCCTCTATATCAGTCTTTATTACTTCCATTTATAACGGCTTATAAAAATTTATAAGTACTCATAAGACTTATTAAAAATTCTGTTTTTGCTTTGTTGCTGCGGGCGCTATATATAGCACCCCTACGGATGACACCTTGAACTTTGAACTCTGCACTATGAACTTTGCACTATTCAAGTCCCAGCTCACGGATTACCTTCAGCAAGTATTGTCCATACTGGTTCTTGAGCATCGGCTCGGCAAGCTCCCGCATACGCTCGGCGTCAATCCACCCTTTGCGCAGGGCGATACCCTCAAGACAGGCCACCTTAAGCCCTTGACGCTTCTCTATCACCTCGATATAGTTACCCGCCTCGGCAAGCGAGTCATGGGTACCGGTGTCGAGCCATGCAAACCCGCGTCCGAGAGTCTCGACCCTCAGCCGCCCCTCGGCAAGAAACTCCTGATTGACAGTGGTTATTTCAAGTTCACCACGGGCCGACGGCTTGATGCGGGCAGCCACGTCCACCACCTTGTTTGGATAGAAATATAGACCCGTCACGGCATAATTGCTCTTAGGATTGGCAGGCTTCTCCTCTATCGACAGGCAGCGGCCCGTCGCGTCAAACTCTGCGACGCCATAACGCTCAGGGTCATTGACCCAATAGCCGAACACTGTCGCCATTCCATCCTCACGGGCTGCGCGTACCGCCTCCTTGAGCTGTGCCGTGAACCCGTTGCCGTGAAATATATTGTCACCAAGCACGAGGCACACCTCGTCATCACCGATAAACTCGCGTCCTATGATAAATGCCTGCGCCAACCCGTCGGGCGACGGTTGCTCGGCATACTCAAACTTCACGCCATAGTCGCTGCCGTCGCCAAGCAATCGCTTGAAACCCGGCAAGTCCTGCGGGGTCGATATAATGAGTATCTCACGTATCCCGGCAAGCATCAACACCGACACGGGATAATAGATCATCGGCTTGTCATAGACCGGAAGCAACTGCTTTGAGACTCCCTTGGTGATGGGATAAAGTCGCGTTCCCGACCCGCCGGCCAATACTATTCCTTTCATTCTTACGATATTTTGCGCAAAATTAGCAATTCTGTCACGGATAGCAAAAGGATATGGCGGCTTATTTCACCACTACCCTGCGGGAATCATCGCCGACAACGACCACGTAGACTCCCGGCATGAGGTCAACAGTAGCCTCGCCGTCGACCGTGGCGGCATAACGCAACGAGGCATCGGTGGCATAGACCGATACCGACATTGCCTCCCGCGTTTCCACTACAAGCTGACGGCCCCGACAATAGGCATCCCACATGGCAGTTGTCGATACGGCGTCCACACCGCTGCTCGCGCTATAATCAGAGATGGTGATGTCATCAATGTTAACACGCTTTCCCGACTGCTGCTGCAGGCGTATGCGCGTGGCGTCAGCGCGGTTTACGGCGACCGAATACTGCTCCAGCGATGTCCCCTTGACGGCGACGGGCATACCTGCCGTTTTCCACGTCCGGCCACCGTCGGTGGAATATTCCACCGCAATGACCGCTTCAGGGTCCTTTCCGTTGAACGGCGCGGCATAGAACGTCACAGTCCCGATGCCACCCTCCTTGTCCTCAGCCATGGCTATCGAACTGTCGGAATCCTTTCCGAGGCACACTGACTGCTTCCCGCTGCGCAGGTCTTGTGTCCGAGACGCAATCCCCGCATCGGTCAACAGCCATGCACACGCCGTGCCACGGTATATGACTCCTGTCTTATATGGAGCCACGACAGTCGTGGCGGCAACCTCAAAGTCCTCCTTAAACGACACTGTGGCGGCACACCGCCCCGTGAAGTCTTCGCTCTCGGCATCATAGTCGCCGACCGTGGCCGTGAGGCTGCTTGTATATGTACCCGCGTCACATATTCCAAGACGGAGGTACACGCGCTCCTCCTCGGGAGTTATGACGGCGCTCTGTGACCAGCTGCTCTTGTCGGTCGACAGTTCAAACGGGCTGCCGACGCTCACCGTTATGTCATCATATATATTCTCGACCAACAGCGTCACCTCCACCGGCTCGGAACATTCACCCGGGCGCGATGTTATAGTCATCCCTGCAATGCTGCCAAACTGGATGTCGGGCATCGGGGCCGTTGTTGTCACGCTCATGCGCTCCGACACAAGACTATTGGAAGAAACAGCATAGGTGTATTCAGTCTCGGCATCAAGACCGTTGACACGATAGCTCTCGGCAGCAGCATCCACCTGCACAGGATAGCCGTCGAGCATCCGTCCGTCGCGATAGACGCTGACCGAGTAACGCGTACCATCACCGATGTTGCCCCATCTTATCGTAAACCCGTCGTCGGTAACGTCGGAAGCCTTCTCGACCGGCAGACCGTCGACTGCCTCGGCACGCAGGGAGAGCGTCGAGCGACAATCTCCCGACGACAGCACCACCGAGCCTATCGTCGATGAGGCGGAAGCAATGAGATATGAGACGCGGAGTGTCACACCGTCAGTGCTGCACACATCCGATGCGGCAAGAGACCTGTCGCTGACCGTAAATCCGGCCCCGGCCACTGAAACAGTGACATCTCCTTTCAGGCCCACGCCCTTCACCACCACATCACGGCTGCGCGCGACATTAACGGCTGTGACGCCAAAGTCGATGACAGTGCCGTCGACAGGCTTCGTTATCATAGGCGTAACCTCGCCACCGGGAGTCCATCCCACCGTCTGCTTGTCGCCCCATATATATTCCACAAGCTCGGGATGGTCAATAAACGGGTTGCGGTTGTCCTGATAGGCATATACAGCATCATTACGGTCGGTCTCTTTCTTGCTCACCGGATCCTGGCGGTGCCATTTCAACAGCAAGTTTACCGCCCAAGTCGTGTAGCACGGGTAATTATTTCCGGCCAACATCGGGCTTGACCAACTTGAAATCCTGTCGTTGTAACATGCCGCCATGTAGAAATATGTGCGGGCAAAGTCACCCTTGTACTGGTCGTCAGGCTCAAACACCGTGCCGCTGTAGCCAGGAAATGTCGACCGACCGAGCCGACCGAGAGCCTTGGCGCCTGCGGATGCGCCCCCCTCACATTCCCCGTAGGGGTGATTGCTACGCTGCCCGTTGACCTTGCCGTCGGTCGGATACACGTGGAAAGCGTCACTCTTCATCGGCGACGCCTCATTAAACCAACTTTTTGGGAACGAGTGCTCGCGGTTGTAGCAGTCGCCGACATTCTTATAGTTGCCGCATTGCTTCGTGCCGTAAGTGAATTCCACGGTCGAATACATGTCCCATATCTTGCCGTTGGAGCGCGTGTCGCTCTTGCGGTAGACGCTCCACAACCCGTCATACCCGACATTATGGTGGTCGGAGATGACATCGCGCAGAGCGACAAGGAGCGCACGCCCCGACTTTCCCTCACATGACCTGTAGTAGCCTGCCGGAGCCTCGGCATGGCTGACAATACCGAAAAATAACGAAACAATCAAGTAGGCCGTGGCCGATATACTGTGCCTGTACATGGTAATTATAGTTTTGACGCGGTAATAGACATAAAAAATTTGCGACCTCAAATATAGACATTTTTACCATATCAAAAAAGGGAGCGCGACAAAATATTTTGTCGCGCTCCCATGGCGGAGAGACAGGGATTCGAACCCTGGGTACCCAAAGGGTACAACGGTTTTCGAGACCGCCCCGATCGACCACTCCGGCATCTCTCCAATGGATTGGTCGCTCAATCGGAGGGCAAAGTTACTGTTTTTTTTGCACCCGACAAATTTTTCCGCCCAAAACTGCACAAATTTTTCCGGCACAGCCCAAAAACAACCCGATATTGCCACAGTAGGGTCGCGACCTGTCGCGACCGCATGGATGGGATATTGACAACCCTCCTATTCGCGGTCGCGGCAGGCCGCGACCCTACTCCAGTCCAATAATCCCGGGGATGTTTGGGAACTTCGTAAATTGCCGCCCAAAGTATAGGGACGCTGCAGGCAGCGTCCCTACTTTTCAAGCCAATCGGCTTGTCTTGCCCTCCGGTGGACACAGTATCATCACCCCCGGCCGATGGTGGCGAGGAGGTCGGCGACGGCCTCGCGGGGGGAAGGGTTGCGTTCAAGGCACTTGATGAAGAGGGAGCCGATGATGCCGCCGGCCGAATGTCGGCACACGGCCTTGTAGGTCGCGGGGTTGGAGATGCCGAAGCCTATGAGACGCTCGTGCCGAAGGGGCAGGGAGGCGATGCGGGCAAAATAGTCCTGCTGCGTGTCGCTGAAGCTGTCCTTTGTGCCGGTGGTCGATGCGGTGGATACCATGTAGATAAATCCCGAGCAATGCTCGTCGATGAGGCGTATGCGCTCTTCGGAGGTCTCAGGGGTGATGAGCATGATGATGGGGAGGTCGTAGCGGTCACACAACCCCTTGTAGTCGCGCAGGTAGTCGGCAAACGGCAGATCGGGGATTATCAGCGCGTCGATGCCCACCTCCTTGCAGCGGCGGAACAACGGCTCGATGCCATACTGCATCATCGGGTTGAGGTAGCCCATCAGCACCAACGGCACATCTCCCGCCGACTCGCGGGCTGCCGCCACCTGGTCGAGCAGCAACGACAGGGTCATGCCGTTGCGCAACGCCACGGTGCTACTCTGCTGTATGACAGGCCCGTCGGCCATCGGGTCGGAGAACGGCACGCCGACCTCTATCATGTCCACACCCTGCGCGGCTAGCTGGGCTATAATCTCGCCCGTGGAGTCGAGCGTGGGGAATCCGGCAGTGAAATATACCGAGAGGAGATTTTTATTTTTTCTTCCAAAAAGGGATTGTAAGCGATTCATCTTCATTGAATTTACGTAGTGATACGATAAAATTTGCGAGTTTATTTATATCCTTTACGCCCGGCGACACTTCAAAGCGGCTATTGAGGTCGATGCCGGCCATCTTGGGGCGCATGGCGTCGACTATGGCGTCGGTGTCGTCAGGCCCGATGCCACCGCTGAGCAGATAGGGGGTCGCGAAGGGGTAGCTGTCGAGCAGCGACCATCGAAATTTGCGCCCCGACCCTCCCCGCCGGGAACTCTTTGTGTCAAACAGGTAGAGGTCGGCCACGCCCTCGTAAGGCTCTATATCCTGCCATCGGGTGTCGTCACTGATACCGAAAGCCTTGAACACCGTGTAGCCAGCGTCGCGCAGCCGGCGGCAGAAGTCGGGCGTCTCATCGCCATGGAGCTGCACAATCCTGATGTCGTAACGGTCGCAGGCCTCGACTATCTTATTAAACGTCTCGTTGACAAACACCCCCACGGGGTGCACAAACTCCGGCAGCGCGGCGATGACAGCGGGGTCGAGACGCCCCGCATACCGTGGGGAACGAGAGTAGAATATAAACCCCATCAGCATCGGGGTGAGCGTCGCCACGTCAGCGATATTGCCGGCATCGCGCATCCCGCACACCTTTATTATGCGGTCGCTATGTCGCTGTGCGTTAAATTGTTCCATTGATAAAATCTTTAAGCGTTTCGCCGGGGTCGGCGGTCTTCATAAATGTCTCGCCGATGAGGAATCCACGGTAGCCCAGTGCCCGCAGTTTCCTAACATCATCCATCGTGCGCAACCCGCTCTCGGCGACCTTGACCGTCGTTGCGGGGAGCAGACGCGCCATCTCGGCCGATATGGTGGTGTCGGTGACAAATGTCGACAGGTTACGATTGTTAACCCCGACCATATCTGTTTCCGCGACAAACTTCTCCAGCTCATCCATAGCGTGCAGTTCGAGCAGCGTCTCAAGCCCGAGGCGGTGAGCCTCGGCCGTGAAGCGGGCAATCTCCTCGCGTGTAAGAGCGGAGGCTATCAGCAATATAGCATCCGCGCCATAGACACGTGCCTGGTGTATCTGATACTCATCGACAATAAAGTCCTTGCGCAGCAGCGGCAGCGCGACCGTGGCGCGGGCGACCGCGAGGTCGCTCAACGCGCCGCCGAAGAACGGGGTGTCGGTGAGCACGGAGCACGCCGACGCACCTCCCCGCTCATATCCGCCGACCACCTTGGCAACATCGGCCACGGGATGAATCTCCCCCTTGGAGGGGGAACGCCGCTTGCACTCGGCTATAATTCCCGTGGGACTTGCCGACAGTGTCCGGCTCATCGACACGGGCTGGCGGTCGACGGCCTCGGCCATCCACCGCATGACTGCGGGAGCAACGAGTGCCTTCGTAGCCTCAACCTCGCGCCGCTTGTTGGCAATAATATGGTCCAATACATTGTTCATCATGTCGGTGTCAGCTATTTAGTTTCACAAATTTTTCAAACGACGACAATGCCCTGCCCGAGGAGATGGACTCCTCAGCCTCGCGGCGCGCCTCGTCAATCGACAGGGAGGGGTCGAGTGTGCGGATGGCAAACGCCGAGTTGGCTACGACACAGTTTTTCTGCGCCGGGGTGGCGCGATCGTTAAGCACATCGTCAAATATCCGCGCCGCATCCTCGACAGTATCGCCTCCCGAGAGAGCCTCCTGCGTGGCTCGCTCCCATCCGAGCTGTTCGGGGGTATAGAGACGCTCCCCCTCGGCCGACGCCACCTTGAACGGCGACGTGAGCGAAATCTCGTCGTAGCCGTCGAGGGAGTGCACGATGGTGCAGTTGACACCCTCATTCTGGGCTATATAATTGTAAAGGCGCATCAGCTTGAGGTTATAGACCCCGAGGAGCTGATAGCGCGGCATCATGGGGTTGACAAGCGGCCCGAGCATGTTGAAAAATGTCCTCACGCCAAGAGCCTTGCGCACCGGGCCTACGCTCTTTAGCGCAGGGCTGAAGAACGGGGCGTGGAGATAGCACACGCCGCTGTCGTCGAGCGACCGCTGCAGCCGCTCCATGTCGGAGGTGAAGTGCACGCCATGCTGCTCCAGCACGTTTGACGCGCCCGAGATGGAGCTGGCGCCATAGTTGCCGTGCTTCACGACCTTGCGCCCCGTGCCCGCCACCACAAAGCATGAGGCGGTGGAGATGTTGAACGTGTTCTTGCCGTCACCGCCCGTGCCCACGATGTCTATCGCCTTTACGTCGCCAAAATCGACCGGCAGACGCCGCTCCAATATCGCGTCACGGAATCCCGTAAGCTCGTCGGTGGTGATGGAGCGCATCAGGAACACCGTCATGAATGCCGACAGCTGGCTGTCGTTGTACATGCCGTCGGCTATGTTGAGCAGCACGTCGCGGGCCTCAGCTCTGGTCAGGTTGCGGTGCTCAAACATTTTATACAGTAGATTTTTCATCTTCAATCGCTTTATAGGGTTTTCATATCCTTTTTAATGTTTCAGCCAATTGTCAATCATCTTCAGCCCGTCGGGGGTGAGGATTGACTCGGGGTGGAACTGAACGCCGCGCACATCGTAGCGGCGGTGGCGCAAAGCCATGATGCGCCCCTCGTCATCAACGGCGGTAATCTCCAGCTCATCCTCGGGAAATCTCTCGCGGTCTACTACCCACGAATGATAGCGGCCTACAGGTATCGTGGCGGGAAGCCCGTCAAACAGGTAGTCGTCGACGATGACACGCACAGGCGTCTGTATGCCATGATATACCTTGGGGAGATTGAGCAGACGAGCCCCGAAACGCTCGCCGATGGCCTGCTCGCCGAGACATATGCCAAGTATCGGCTTGCTGTCGGCGTATGTCGCGAGAAGGTCGGGCAGCAGTCCGCTCTCCGACGGGATGCCGGGTCCGGGCGAAAGAATTATCTTGTCGTACTTGGCGATTTCGTCAAGCGTGATGCGGTCGTTGCGCACGACATCCGGCTCATATCCGAGCTGCCGCACAGCGTGGACGATATTGTAGGTGAATGAGTCGTAGTTGTCAAATATGAGAAGTTTCATCGTCGTTATCTTATTAATGGTTGGCACATCATGTTATCTTCCGAAACCCTCGGCATATTTCACGGCCTTAGTCAGCGCGCCGAGCTTGTTGTTGGTCTCCTGTAGCTCCTTCTCCGGGTCTGAATGAGCCACAATGCCCGCCCCTGCCTGCGAATAGAGACGATTGCCGTAGCTGAGGAAACTGCGTATGGTGATGGCCTGGTTGAGGTCGCCGCCAAACCCAATGTAACCGATACAGCCGCCGTATATCATGCGATTGTGAGGCTCAATCTCGTCAATGAGCTGCATGGCCCTCACCTTGGGTGCGCCGCTCAATGTCCCGGCGGGGAAGGTGTCGGCAAAGAGCCTGAAGATATTGGCGTCGGCAGGCAACTCCGCGCTCACACGCGACACCATATGGATGACATGACTGTAAAACTGTATCTGGCGCAGGAACTCGATGCTCACCTCGCCGCCACCACGGCTCAAGTCGTTGCGGGCGAGATCGACAAGCATTATATGCTCGGCGTTCTCCTTCTCGTCCTCCAGCAGTGCCTTGGCAAGCTCATGGTCGCGCGCGTCGTCACCGGTGCGCTTGAACGTCCCGGCTATCGGGTCGATGTAAGCCTTCCCGTCCTTGACGCGCAGGTGAGTCTCGGGGGAGGAGCCGAAGACCTTGAACGCCCCGAAGTCGAAGTAGAACAGGTAAGGGGACGGGTTGACGCAACGCAGGGCACGGTAGACGTTGAACTCGTCGCCGGTAAATCCCTGCGAGAACCGCCGCGAGAGCACTATTTGGAACACGTCGCCGCGCAGCGCGTGGCGCACACCCTCGCGCACCATCCCACGATATTGCTCGTCGGAGATTGGCGAGACGGCCTCACCCTGCACGCGAAAGGGGTATTGGGGCATGTTGTGGTTATGTATTATCCCCACGATATCCTCGGCGCGCGAGGTGTCGCCATCGGGTATATTCTCGATGATTGTCATCTGGTTTTTGTAGTGGTTTACCTCGATGACAAAGCGATAGAGGATATAGAGCATGTCGGGGATACCGGCAAAGCACTCCTCCTTGGACTGGATGGTGACATTCTCGAAGTAGCGCACGGCGTCATAAGCCGTGTAGCCGAACAGGCCGTTGCTCACGCTGCGGTCACCCGTGATGGCGTAGCTGTTGATGTAGCACCTCAGCCGCTCCACCACATTCACATCCGCGTCGATGGGAGTGGTGAGGACAGTGCCGTCAGGATAGGTCTCGGTTATCGTCCCGTCCTCGACTCTGAACGAGGCTATCGGCTCGACGCCGATATAGGAGACGCTGTTCTGGGTCGTGTGGTAGTCGGAGCTTTCAAGCAGCGCGCTACGGGTATAGAGGTCGCGGATTTTGAGATATATCCCCACCGGTGTCTCAAGGTCGGCGGGAATAGTGAGCGTTGTCGTATGCAGATGGTATCTCATGTCAATATTGGTTGTATAGGTTGCTAAAGTGTGATTTTGTCCCGATAGGCGAGATAGGTCGCCATATCCTTGTCGCCGCGTCCCGACAGGTTGACCACCACTATGTCATCGGGGTCAAACTGCTTGCGGTCGAGCACCCCGAGGGCGTGGGCGCTTTCAAGGGCTGGTATGATACCCTCCAGGGCGGTCAGGCGGTAGGCCGCTCTCAACGCCTCGTCATCATTGATGGCTATCACCTCACTGCGGCCTGTAGAGGCGAGATGGGCGTGGAGCGGGCCGATGCCGGGATAGTCGAGACCGGCAGAGATGGAGTAAGGCTCGGTTATCTGCCCGTCGGGGGTCTGCATCACCAGGGTGCGCGCACCGTGTATGATACCCTCGCGCCCGAGCTTTATCGTGGCCGCGCTCATGTCGGTGTCCACCCCCTTGCCGCCGGCCTCTGCGGCAATGAGCTTCACCTCAGGGGTGTTGATGAAGTGGTAGAACGCCCCGGCGGCGTTGCTGCCACCACCGACACACGCTATCACGTAGTCGGGATTCTCGCGCCCGGTCTGCTCCTTGAGCTGGCTCTTTATCTCCTCGGATATTACGCTCTGGAACTTGGCTACCATCGACGGGTAAGGATGCGGGCCGACTGTGGAGCCGATGACATAGAACGTGTCGACCGGGTTGCAGCACCAGTCGCGTATCGCCTCGTTGGTGGCATCCTTGAGGGTCTTGTTGCCGCTCGTCACGGGGACGACCGTCGCGCCGAGCATCTTCATGCGCTCCACGTTGGGCTGCTGTCGGGCGACATCGGTCGCGCCCATGTAGACGACACACTGCAGCCCCATCAGGGCGCACACTGTCGCCGTGGCTACGCCATGCTGACCCGCGCCGGTCTCGGCGATGATGCGGGTCTTGCCCATGCGCTTGGCGAGCAGCACCGACCCGATGGCGTTGTTGATCTTGTGTGCCCCGGTGTGGTTGAGATCCTCGCGCTTGAGGTAGATATTGGTGCCGTAGTGTGCGCTCAGGCGATCGGCCCGGTAGAGTGCCGAGGGACGCCCGACGTAGTCCTTGAGCAGGCGGTCAAATTCGGCCTTGAACTGCGGATCGCTCTCGGCCTCGGCATATGCCTTGCGCAGGTTCTCCACGTTGCGGTAAAGTATCTCGGGGATATACGCGCCGCCAAAGCGTCCGTAAAATCCCTCATCGTCGACAAACATGTCATTGATTTTCTCGCTCATTGTCGTGATATGTATAATTATTATTTTTGTTATCCATCCATAAAGAGACAGGCCATCGATATTTTTCGATGGCCTGCCCTATTTTATAAATCTTAAAGTTATGCCCGGTTGAAACGATAAAACACAACATCAACGCCATCGAAGTATCACCTCGCGACGCCACCAATTATTTGCATTATTGAATAAATATGCCATTTTGTTGAGTTTTATGCTGCAAATATACTGCTTTTCTAACTAAAAACAAATATTTACACAAAAAAGTTACGTTTTATATCAAATCTAATGCATAAAATTAATATATGGAGACATTATGCTGTTATCAATTTCAGGTCGAAGAAGAAGATACGACTTTTCAAAGCCTCATCAGCAGATATGCCAAATGCATCTTTCTCTCCCTGCTCTGTCTTGTATAGAGGCTTAAATCCGTTTTTCAGATAGTAATGTAGAGTTGATTCGGTGTTATAGGCATCGACGAGCATATAACGGCAAGCCGCTTTGTTGTTCTCATCGACAAACCAATATTTGAGGGCATCCATCAACTGCGAGCCTATACCCAGCCCTTTACCTTGAAAATTTATGTTGACACCAAGGCGGCCAATCAATACAGCCGGATAACTACGATGTCGCTTTTGCTGCGGTATCTTTCGTTGGAAAGCGTTTTTGGAGGGGTTGTCAAGCATATAGGTCTTGATGCCATCGTAAGACAATGTGGCAATCGCCACTATCTCTCGTTGATTTTCCTTGCTTATCCAACAATAAGTTTTGCCGAGCAATTCTCCCTCATAAAGAAACACATCATAGCTGAAAAAATCATCGAGGTCATCATCCCCACAAGAAAAGTGGTCACAGTAATCTGCGACCTCCTTAGTATAAGGTATCATAAAGGTGTTTTCTACAAAAACAAATTCAGCCATTTTCAGTTTTCCGGGGGAGGAAATATGATATTACTGGCACTCTCCAACATCGTGGAGAGCGTCTTACGCTGTGATTCCGAAAGTTTTGGCGTAGGCAATTTGCCATTGCGCTCCGCCTCTTCAGTGAAGATTCTTGCATCTTCACCCCAAAGTTCGGGGGATGTTTTAATTGTCATTGCCATGATTTTTCTATACTCCTTTATTGTTCAATTACAAATGTACAACAAATTTCTCACATAATCGGCTTATCGTACTGAATCGCCGCCGATGTAAAGAAAATTTTGAACGCCCTAACCGGTAAAATAAAAAAGGAGCTTTTTCGCAAAGCTCCTTTTTTATTGGGTTTCCAATAGGTACAATTTCTAAGGTAAAAAAGATTGTTTTAGGTTTGTGATACAAAGGTGACCCTTTTTGTGGTCATGACCAAATTATTTCATATGTCCTATAACATATCTTTTTAACCAATGAGGCTCAATACACAATTTTCCACGCCACAATCCGTTGATTTTTCATTCAATACGACATTTTACAGTGGCGCTGGCTATGATAGTTAAAAATCGTTATAGCCACATGATAATCGCATTTTCAGTGGCAAAATGCGGGATTCAATCATGAAAATAGCGCAACTCGATATTATGACCGTCATAGACGGCATAGGAGAAATGGTGTATCCAGTCGCCAAGCACTATCAGCCTCGACGCAGCCGTGAGCGGATAGTCGAGCACAATGTGGTGATGCCCGAGAATGAAATAGTCTATGCCGGGATGGGTGCCGAGATATTCGCGGGCAAAGGTGATGAACGGCTCGTCGTCGCGGCCCGAGAATACGGGGACGTCACCGCTGTAGTCGCGGCTGCTTGACGACCAACGGTGAGCAAAGGGGACTGTCCATCGGGGATGGATGGCGGAGAAGAGTCGCTGGCACGTGCGGTTGCGGAACATCGAGCGGATAAACCTGAATCCGCGCGGCAACCGCCCCAGCCCGTCGCCGTGGGAGAGGAAAAAACGCTTGCCACCAAGCTCGACCACCTCATAGCCGTCGACCACCCTCACCCCAAGCTCGCGGGGGATGTAGTCGCTTATCCATATGTCGTGGTTGCCGATAAACCATGTCACCCGCACCCCGCTGTCGGCGAGCCGCGCCACCGCGCCGAAAAACCGCGTGAACCCGCGCGGCACGACGTAGCGGTACTCATACCAGTAGTCGAGCACGTCTCCGAGCATATACAGCTCGGCGGCATCGTCGGCAATCGAGTCAAGCCACCTCACCACGCGCCGCTCATACTCCAGCGGGTCGCCGAGGTAGGTCGCCCCGAGGTGCATGTCGGAGATAAAATATATCTTGTCGCGGGTCGCCATCTTCGCTTACGGGGAGTCTTTAGAGGAATCCGAGGTCGAGTTTTGCCTCCTCGCTCATCATGTCCTTGGTCCATTCAGGCTCAAAGACGATGCGTATATCGACGCTCTTTATCCCCTCGATGCTTTCGAGCTTGATGCGGGCGTCATCGACAATAAAGTCGGCGGCGGGACAGTTGGGCGCGGTAAGCGTCATATCCACCTTCAGGTTGCCGTCATCGTCGAGGTCTATTTTGTATATAAGCCCCAATTCGTATATGTCAATGGGTATCTCGGGGTCATAGACCGTCTTTAGCATCTTGACGATCTTCTCCTCCAGTTCAAGTTTCTTCTCGCTGTCCATAATATTGCAAAATTAGAAATTCTTACCTTACCCTCCAAACATTACGTGTCAAGAAAAGATTTTGTAACTTTGCATTTGACGGAATCGCAGCCTCGCGGTCGCGACATGTCGCGACCCTACAAATATTCAAACCTTGCATGTTATGAACACCGACCGATATCCATCAGCAACGCCCGTCACGGCGATAATCGTCGCCGGAGGCACCGGCAGCCGTTTTGGTGCCGACATCCCCAAGCAATATTGCCTGCTCGATGGGCGTCCCGTGCTGATGCACGCCATCGACGCTATGCGCCGCGCACTCCCCGGGGCACGCCTCGCTGTGGTGATAAGCCGCGAGATGGAATCGCTGTGGCATGAGCTGTGCGAGGAACATCGGTTTGACTCGCCGCAGATAGTCTACGGCGGGGCGACACGGTGGGAGTCGGTGGCCAACGCCCTCAGTAGGCTCGGCATTACCGGCGACACAGACGGCATTGTCGCCATCCACGACGGGGCTCGTCCCCTCCCCTCCCCCGACATGACGCGCCGTGTCATCGACGCGGCGTCACGACACCACGGCGCGATACCCGCCACGGCTGTCACCGACTCGCTGCGCGAGATTGACCCGGCGACAGGGGCATCCCATCCCGTCGACCGCTCGCTCTACCGGGCCGTGCAGACCCCCCAGGCATTTCCCGCCAAACTGCTTGCCGAGGCTTACGGGCTGCCCTATAACCCGGCGTTTACCGATGATGCCTCGGTGATGATGGCGGCAGGCTATGGCGACATAGCCCTCGTCGAGGGAGACCCGTGCAACATCAAGATAACCCATCCCGCCGACATCGAGATTGCGGCGATAATGCGACGCCACCCATGAGAGCACTCCACGACCTTGACATAACCTACCTAAAGGGGGTCGGGCCAAAGCGTGCCGAACTTCTCGACAAGCAACTCAAGATAAAGACCTACCACGATCTGGTCTACCACTTCCCGACGCGATATGTCGACCGCTCCTCCATCTACCGCATCCGCGACCTCGCCGGCGACATGGCGTCGCTGCAGTTACGCGGGCGGTTTGTCTCCTTCGCCGAGCAGGGCGAGGGGGCAAAACGGCGTCTCGTCGGGCTGTTCTCCGACGGCACGGGCACAATGGAGGTCGTGTGGTTCAAGCGCACTGCCCAGATACGCCGCGCCTTGCTGACAGGCAACGAATACATCCTGTTCGGGCAGCCGTCACAGTTCAACGGACGCTGGAGCATGGTGCATCCCGAGGTGGACGCCGCAGGCTCAACAGGTGCGATGCAGGGGTTGCGGGGCGTCTACCCGCTCACCGAGCCGCTGCGCAACGCAGGATTCTCCTCGCGCACGATTTTCAACCTCGTGCAGGGCGCGCTTGCCGCCGCACCGTCAATTCCCGAGACACTACCCGCCGACATCATCGCCCGCTACGGGCTGATGCCGCTGCGCGATGCCCTCGTGGCGGCACACAACCCCCAGTCGCCCGACCAGCTGCAGCGGGCACGCCTGAGGCTGAAGTTTGAGGAACTGTTCTACATACAGCTTAACATGCAGCGGTATTGCCGCCGACGCAAGGCGATGAGCAACGGATTCCGGTTCTCGCGCATCGGGCGTTTTTTCAACACATTCTACTCCGAGTGCCTACCTTTTGAGCTGACGGGCGCGCAGAAGCGCGTCATCAAGGAGATACGCTCCGACATGGGCAGCGGGCGACAGATGAACCGCCTGCTACAGGGCGATGTCGGCTCGGGCAAGACACTCGTCGCGCTGCTTTGTATGCTCATCGCGCTCGACAACGGCACACAGGCGTGCCTCATGGCTCCGACCGAGATACTCGCCACACAGCATTACGAGACTATCTCGACCCTCGCCGCCCCGATAGGCATAAACGTAAAATTGCTGACAGGCTCCACCCGCAAGCGGGAGCGCGAGACCATCCATGCTGCCCTCACCGACGGCTCGTTACACATACTCATCGGCACACACGCCGTCATTGAGGACAACGTGCAGTTCCGCAACCTCGGCTTTGTGGTAATCGACGAGCAACACCGCTTTGGCGTCGCCCAGCGTGCCAAGCTGTGGAAAAAGAATCTCACGCCTCCCCATGTGCTCGTCATGACCGCCACCCCCATCCCCCGCACCCTCGCCATGACCGTATACGGCGACCTCGACGTGTCGGTCATCGACGAACTTCCCCCGGGGCGAAAGCCGGTGCAGACCCTGCTGCGCTATGACAGCAGCCGCTTTGCCGTCTATCAGGCCATCGGACGCCAACTGCGCGAGGGACGGCAGGTCTACATCGTCTACCCCCTCATCGAGGAGAACGAGAAACTCGATCTGCGCTCACTCGAGGAGGGATATGAGCTTATCCGCGAGACATTCCCGAGCTACCGCGTGGCATACGTCCACGGGCGCATGAAACCTGCAGAGAAAGACCGGCAGATGGAACTGTTCGCCACCCACCAGGCCGACATCCTCGTGGCGACAACCGTCATCGAAGTGGGGGTCAACGTCCCCAACGCCTCCACGATGCTCATCGAGAACGCCGAGCGGTTTGGCCTGTCGCAGCTCCACCAACTGCGTGGGCGGGTAGGACGCGGTGCCGACCAGAGCTATTGCATCCTGATGACCAAGGTCAAGATTGCACGCGAGACCCGCCAGCGGCTCGAACTGATGACCTCGACCACCGACGGATTTGTCATAGCCGAGGCCGACCTAAAGATGCGAGGGCCCGGCGACATAGAGGGCACGCTGCAAAGCGGCATTGCCTTTGACCTGCACATCGCCAACCTCGCTACCGACGGTCAGATAATCCAGATGGCCCGCGACGCCGCCGACGACCTACTCGACGTCGACCCCGACCTCTCCCGTCCCGACCACGCCATGCTCCACGCCCCCCTGCGCCGCCTGTTCCACAAGTCCATCGACTGGAGCCTCATCTCCTGACCTCGGCAATGCCATAACAGCTATAATAGCTATTAATGGCTATTACAGCATCGACAAAAAGCCCGTGCGTCCTACCGACGCACGGGCTTAAACAATAGTCAAATTAATGGTCGGGGGAGTCGCTTACTTCACAATCACCTTCTTGCCGCCCACGATATAAATACCGGCGGGAAGACCCTCGGTAGCGTTCTCGGCTGCTACATTGGCACGTACCACAACGCCGGTAAGACTGATGACATTTACAGTGGCAGCCTCGGCAGCCTCGATGCCCTCAATACCGGTCTTAGAACCCACCTCATAATTCAGGGTCTTGGTCTGAGAAGCGCCTCCCGAATAAGCGCAATAAAAACTGAAAGGTACTGTTGTCCCAACCTCATATGTAGCCGTAGTTTTGGCTTCAAATGTACCGGCAGCACGTGTGACAGCAGTCATATTCGTGACATACGCGCCATTGACAAACAGCTGAGGAACAAGCCCGACAATATCCTCCGACAAAGTGAGAGTGAAAGTTATAGTCTTGTCCTCGTTGTAGGTGATGACGTAGTCAGCAGCAGGAGCAAAAGTACCGACACCGCTTATCCATCCATCTGCGCCTGCGGGTATAGTACCCTCGCTTCCCGAAATGATAGGCTCGTCGCCACCTTCCTTGACTTTCAGGACAACATTCTGATCATTGGGCAGCGCATTGATTGTCTTACCGTCAACCTCAATACTCGACTTAAACCATACGCCCATATCACCATCCATATCCTCGACGAGGATTGAACCTTTGAGGGTGTTGGCCTCACCCTTGCAGACATTGCCGGGTGCATCAAGCCATACACGTACCGAGGTAGGCTCCTCAACATTGTTCTTGAGGGTTATCTCATAATTAAAACGGCAGGATGTAGAGTTTACAGGTTCGATATTGTACTCAATTGAAGCCTCCAGCTCCTTTGATTCTTCAATAGGACTGTCATTGCCGGCCTTCAACACCACATTACGATAGTTAATAACAGAGCCATTGGCCTCTGCATCGTATGGGCCTGTGACAAATACCGGGCAGAAAGTCGTAGTCGCCTTTACATTGGAAGCCTTATCACCAAGCCAATCGTTTATGTTGATGGAGACCTTATGGAACTCTCCGTCACGCTCAGTCATCTCATATACCTTCTCCTCGGTAGGGCCTCCATTCTGATACTCAAACTTAAACGCCAAATCACCTGTCCAAGTGGTTGCCACCTCAAATTCGAGGGTGCAGTCATTTTGGGTGGTGATACGCGGGTCAAACTCACTTGTAGGGATAGGGAACCATGCGGCAGTCCAGCCGGCACCGTTGACTTCATTAAACGTTGTTGTCAATTCCTCCCATGCGTTGCCGGTATTATTGTGCACATCTACCGTGCACATCTGCTGTCCGTTGCCTTGGGGAATCAATTGCACTTGGTTTGCACCTTCGGCCACGCCGAAGATCACATACTCCTTAAGGTCTTGCGCGGATGCCGTCATCACGGCCGCCACGCCCATCACTCCGAGTATAAACTTTTTCATTTCTTAAAAATTTAATTAGGTTTGAAAAATGTGTGTTGATTGTTAATTGGTATGATTGTCGAAATGTAGGGACATGCCTTTGGCATGTTGACTGAGATTCAAGCTGTATTGCAACTCCAACATGCCAAAGGCATGTCCCTACATTTTCAAGCGTTATCTATTAATAACCGGGGTTCTGCTTCACGTTGGGGTTCAGACGGCACTCCTTGGCGGGATAAGGCAGGCGCTCGTTGACGCCGGCGCGGAAACCGTTGCCGGGGTTGGACGACGCATCGGGAGCGGTAGTCCAGTCGGGCTGCAGGTTAAGAGTCACCTTGCCCTGGTCTTTCAGGGCTGTGGCAGCCTCTCCCCAACGCACGAGGTCAAACCAGCGGTTGTGCTCATTGTAAAGCTCGCAGCGACGCTCCAGCTTGATCTGCTCCAGTGTCACAGAGCCATAAGGAGTGGCTCGCGCACGGTCGCGCACCTCATTGACGAGAGTCGTCGCACGACCGGGATTGCCGGCACGGAAGTGGCACTCGGCAGCGTTGAGCAGCACCTCGGCGTAGCGCATGTAGCGGCCAGTTGTCTGGCAGAAGATGTTCCATCCACCGTTGTCATGCACCATGTCAGAGATGAGGAAGCGGTTTTTCCAGTTGAAGTACTGGTCGTGACCGTGGAGATAGGTGATGAGTTTGAGGCCCATATAATTCTTCACCCAGTCGGAGGTCTTGATGACGGAGTTGAGACGGTAGCCGTTGGCGCCCTCACACTTCACGAAATCGTCATACGCACCCTTGCGGGGATTGCAGAAGCCGTAACCGCTCTGATTGAAGTCCTTAAACTCGTCCTTGATGACCTTCACAGATACCGGGCCATACTGCTTTTCCTCGTATATGCCGCTGTTCTGCCAGTCGATGGCATCGTTACGCCATCCCGGAGATATACATATGTAAGACATGAAGTTCCACTTCACCTGATCAGTGGCATCTGACGGAGCCTGAGTCTCAAGCACTCCTTCGCACGACCAGTTGGTACGGCTCTTGATGATATCCTCATACTCCCCGCGATAGAGTTCATACTTCTGCGAAAGAATCACCTCATCGAGTATCTTTGCGGCGTCGCCCCACTTTTCCTGGAACATCCACACCTTGCCAAGCATAGCCTTAGCACCCTCCTGGGTGATATAGGCCATAACCGACTTGTCCTCGGGGCCACTCTTGGTCTTGAGCGCGTTCATGTCGATGGCGTGCTTGATATCCTTGGCAGCCTGTTCCATGCACTCTCCGGGCTGGGAGTTCTTCACCTGATATTCATCAGGCGACAGCAGGTGGTCTACAACCGGGGCGTTGCCCCAGAATGCGGCAAGCCAGAAGTGGGCAAATCCACGGAAGAAATAAGCTTCCGCCACACAACGGCGCTTGACCTCGGTCTCGGGATTTTGCTCGGTATAATGGCCGACTTTCTCAATGACAAGATTAGAGGCATATATGAGATTGTACAGCTCGGAATAGTCGCTCTCGACGCGGGTATTCTCAGCATTGACCGTATAATTGTTTAGGTCATGGTAGGCAGGGTCGTCACCGGCAGTAGAGCCGCCGCAATAGATGTCGTCAGAGAGCATGTTGGCGGTCCATGTCAGGCCATTGAAGTTATAGAACCAATAGTAATATGCCCCTGACACGGCAGCGAGCGCATCGTCATCGGTCTTATAGTAGGTATCCTGAGAACCCATGTCGCCCTTCTTGGCGATATCAAGCTCGTCCTCGCAAGCCACAAACGGGAGACATGCGGCAAGCACCAACAGGATTGATAATATTTTTCTTTTCATTGATATTCTCTTTTGAAGGGGTTAGATTAGAATGTGATATTGAAGCCGAGAACGACCTTCTTGGAAGTCGGGTAGGTACCGAAGTCGATACCCTGACCCGAGCCGTAGTTGGCTGCAACCTCGGGATCCATGCCGGGATAGCTTGAGAAAGTGAAGAAGTCGTCAAGCGATACGTAGGCGCGGAGATTCTCGACAAAAAATTTGCGGGTAAGACTCTTGGGGAGAGTGTAGCCAAGCTGCAGCTGACGGATCTTGAAGAAGTCGCCGCTGAACACCATGCCGCTTGAATAGAGGTAGGTGGTATAGTCGGTGGTCGCCGACGGGAGCTTGGCGGGGTTGGAGGGACTATTGACACCGGCAACCCAACGGCCGTCATAGAATACCTCCTTCATACGGTTGGACGTGCCCTTGTCGGGACGCTGTATCGCCATAAATACATCGTTGCCGGCGGTACCACTACCGAAGAACGTGAAGTCAAATCCCTTATACGCCAAGTTGATGGTGATACCGTAGGTGACATCGGGAATAGCATCGCCGATATTGGTCTTGTCCTCGGGGGTGAGGCCAGGAACGCCGTCGACCATGTCGTCAAACATTGCCTCGCCTGTCTCCTGGTTGACTCCAAGATACTTGTAGCCGTAGAAGTGCCATACTTTCTCGCCCTCCTCAAACAGCGTAAGGGTCTGACCCGAGTAGCCTACACCATCGATGCGGGGCACGGAGGGGTGAAGCTCCTCGACTTTGTTGCGGAGAGTAGAGAGGTTGGCGTTAATGCTGTAGGAGAAGTCACCAATGCGGTCCTGCCATCCGAGGTCAAACTCAAAGCCGGAGTTCTTGACCGTACCGGCGTTCATCGGCGAGGTTGTGCCGCCAAGCGACAACGAGGGGATAACGCCATAAAGCAAGAGACCCTCGGTCTTCTTCTGATAATAGTCAAAGGTGAAGGTCAACCGGCTGTTGAAGAAACGGGCATCGAAACCGAGATCCCACTGTGCCATCTTCTCCCAACCAAGTTCATCATTACCCATTGTAGATGGCATGTAAGTCATGGTGTACTGGTATTGGCCGGTGAAAGGATTGTCGGGGAGAGTCGGGAATTGCGAGCCAAACTGGGTGTTCCACGAGTAGCGCATCTCCTGAGCGTTGTAACCCTTGGGGTCAAGGTGACGTGCGATGTTGGTCGAGTAGGAATAGTTGGACAGCGGAGCCACGGAGCCGTTCTTACCCCAGCTACCACGTATCTTCAAATAGTCCATTGCGGGACGTGACCAGCCCATGAAATCCTCCTGTGAGATGACCCATCCGGCGGATACTGCGGGGAAATAGCCCCAACGGTTCTTCTTCGACAGCTTGGAGAGGTCGTAGGCATCGGCACGGAGAGAAGCCTGAATCATATACTTGTTGTCATAGTTGTAGCCGACACGGCCAAACCATGAATACTGAGCCTCTTCCGACTCGATACCGCCTACAGAGAGGTTGGCATTGGGATTTACGAAATTGAGGTATGCCCAGTTGTCAAAGTCGGGTGCGGGAATCACATCCACGTTCACCACATTGCCGTCGGCATCCTCTGTCGATGCGGAAGCGCCGCCACCACTTGTGATGCTGTACTTTGACTTGGAGAATGACATACCGGCCATTGCCGTCACGTTATGCACCTTGTTGAAGGTCTGCGCATAGTTGAAGAAGTTTTCCCACTGATAGTAGATGGTCTGCGCGTTGTTGGCGCTGACACGGAGCGTACCGTTTGAACGCGAGCCTGACCCATAGTAGGGAAGCTGCATCTCACGCTCGTGACCTGACCACAGGCGGTAGCCGAAACGGGAAGTGAACGTGAGCGGTTTCCAAGGATTGAAGTTGAGGTATGCGCTACCTGTCACGTTAAAGCCCTCGCTCTTGCGCTTGGTGTTGTCGCGTTGGATAAGGGGATGCACGTTTTCGGCGTCATAGTAGTTTGACACGCCGTAATAGTATCCCTCGGGGTTCTTTAGAAGGAGGTCCTTATTCTGGAGCATCTTGGAAGTGAGGTCTTTCTCCTCGTATAGATTGGGGGTAAGCGGGTCAAGACAGTATACCGATGCCATCAGCGACGACACACCGTCGTTTGACGATACGCTGCGGGTATTGTAGCGTTCAAGTATCTGTGTCGTGCCGACTTTCAACCAAGGCTTAATCTGGTAGTCGGCGTTGATATTGGCGGTAAGTCGTTGGTAGTAGTCCTGGTCGCCGGCTACAGGGCCATTATTGGTAAGATAGCCTACAGAGGCATAGAGAGAGCCTTTATCGTTAGCACCCTCGAAAGTGACATTGTGCTTGAACATATTGCCATGCTCAAAAGCAACGTCATACCAGTTAGTGTCGGTTATGCCGTTCCACCCGAGATTGAGGATATCCTGTTGTGTGAACAATCCCGACTCCTCCATAAACTCTATATACTGGTTGGAACCAAGCATCTTAGGACGACGGCCGAATGTCTGGTTGGCCCATTGGAAGTCATAACGGATAGTACCCCAGCCATTGTTGCCCTTGGAGCCACTCTTGGTTGTGATGAGCACGACACCGTTACCTGCCTGGGCACCGTAGATGGCGGCCGAGGCGGCATCCTTCAACACCTCCATCGACTCGATGTCGGCAGGGTCAATACCGCTGATGTCGCTGAGGCGCACACCGTCGACGACATAGAGGGGATCCATGGACGAATTGGACGAGTAGCCACGCACGCGAATCTGCGGGGCAGAGCCGGGAGCTCCGGATGCAGTCACCACCTGCACGCCCGAGGTCTTGCCCGAGAGAGCCGACTGGGGGTTGGTGATGGTGCGGTTCTCGATGTCGCTGGCTTTCACCGAGGCGATGGCGCCGGTGACGTCGCTCTTCTTCTGCACACCGTAGCCGATGACCACCACGTCGTCGAGCACCTGGGTGTTGGGCTTTAGGGTCACGCTGACCTTGCCGTTGACGGCGGCGATGGTCTGAGGCTCGTAACCGACGTAGGAAATCACGATTTTTGCACCCGGTTTTACATTTAAGGTAAACTCTCCGTCATAATTGGTGGCGGTGCCCTGCGTGGTACCCTGCTCCATGACGGTCGCGCCGATAAGCGGCTCGCCCGTCTCGTCGACAACGACACCGCTCGTTGTCCACCCCTGGGCGACAGCACTCAGGGTGAGGACGCACAGCATTGCAAGTGATGCAAGCATCCTTCTGCAATCATGCACATTGAATTTCTTCTTCATGCGATTTGGTAATTTTTTAGGTTATAAAAGTGTTTATTTTAGGTCTTGTCCCTTTTAAGAAAACTAAGCATATCACAAAATTAGTTAACCAAAAGGCAGCTTCTACATGGTAGTAATTTTAGGGTAAAGAAAAATCTACTATATCGCTGATTACCAGCATTGGGATATTGCGACAAAGTAGATTTGGACAATAGCGCCGCAGCGGTGTTCAGATATGTATTTTCACATTCCCTGCCGGAGTAGCCACGATATAGATCCCCCCTGCGAGATTGTCACATCCGACCTCAATGCCCTGCATGTTGTACACCCTGACGCCACCATCGGAGACTATGGAGTTGCCCTCTATCTCAAAGTATTCACGGGAGTCAACCGCCACATCCTCTATCGCAGTCGAGTTGACTATGGTGAAATAGTGTATCTCCATACGCCGCACGTTAAGCCCCGCCTTGGGCGCACGCTCAAATTTAAGCGTCTGCTTGCCGCCCTTGAGTGTAACGGTGATGTTCTCCTCTGTCCAGCTGCCGACGCCACCGGTACCCTTAAGGATATAGTTGTCAGCAACCGGTTCTCCGTCGGCATAAATACTGATAGGCTGCTTGTTTGACGAGCCGTAGCGGAGCCTTATGTCGTATGTGCCGGCTTTTGGCACGTCTATGTTATATTCGACAAAGGAGGTTGAGGTATTGTTGCCGAAGTCTCCTATCTGCAACTGTGCCTCGCTGAGGTGCTCACTGTCGCTGCTTGGGGCAAGCACCGCACCATGCTGGTCGATATAGTCGGACGCGGGAATCAGCATGTTGGTGGTGTAATACACGTCAGGATTGAAGTCCGACATATAGACAAACACCTTACCAAGGTCGGTGAGATGTCCCTGGTTTGGAAAGGCCTGCAGCAGGTTGATTCCTGCACCCCAGCTTGCATTGTTGGTGCGAGCCATAAACCATGCGTAACGGAACACATCGGGATCTTGCTCAAGATACTGCACCACCTCGGTCATATACTTCATCTGGGTCGAGGCATCATTGGTGATATCCCCGGTTGCGGCACAGAACTCGGTGAGCCATATCGGCTTGCCGTACTTCTTCATCCTCGCGATGTTATCCTTAATGGAAGCGACACCGGGTACATAGAAATGACATGCAATATAATCTATGCCGGCACCCTTGTCGGGTAGCAACGCGAAAAACTCGTCAAGCCACTTGCACGGGTCATTATACTCTGCCCATCCGCTCCAGTTGACGGCGGGGCTGACGAGCTTAAGACCATGCTCCTTGGCAAACTGCTGTATTCTTGGCCAATCCTCAGCCGCTTCAGTCGGGGTAAGATGAGCCTGATCTGTGAAATTAGGCTCATTGTAGCCCAACAAGTATTTTGTCTCAGGATGAGACGACAGATAATTGGCTATATTTTCAAGGCTGTAGCTCTTGTTCCAACACATGGGTATAAAGTCCATTCCAAGCTGCTGAAAGTCGCCATAAGGTGGATTGATATCGGTTGTAGGAGGCAGATTGGCCCAATTGTAGAACCATGAAACACCGGGAGCTAAAGCCTCATAGTCGGCGTTGAACATCGAGCCGACACCGACGCCACGCTTGAAACTCTTGGCATCGACCGTCATGGACGCTCCACAAATGAGTACCAACGCCATTGTGAATGAATTTCTAAGAAGTCTCACTTTACTGTTTTTTAGAAAATATTGGATTGGGATTATTTTACACGATAAAGGGGGGATAGCCGCAAGCGACTCTCCCCCCTCCTATGTTTTTGCAAAATGCGGGAGAGGCTTATTTCACAATCTTGGAAGCCTTGACAGTACCATTGGAAAGGATCTCCTTCTTGATGAAGAGGCCGTTCTCAGGCTCTGCGTTAAGCTGCTGACCCTGAATGTTGAAATACTCAACGGCTACAACCTCTGCATCGACAGTCACGTCCTCGATAGCGGCCTGGCTCTCAGCCTCGCCATAAAGATAGAAGTCAGCGATAGCGAGCTTGCTGCCTGCGTTACCTCCACCATTGAAAGTAAGGTAGTTCTTGTCGGCAGTAAGGTTGATGACCTGTGCAAAAGCCTTCATGTTCTCAGCGTCGCTGCCGGTCTTGTATTGGTCGGTCAATTCAGTGATGGGGAGGTCTATTATATTCCAGTTGATTCCATTGAAGCTCTGCTCGGTGGAGGTGGCGGAATTGAACTTCACGGAGGGCATAATAGCATTGCCGTTGCCATCCTTAAATGTCGACTCGGGACCTACATTAAATTGGATGTCGGCATTTCTGATATCCGTACGGAACGCAAAGTGGATTCTCCATGTGTCGTCAATCATCGTGAAATCAACGGCCTTTGCCCCGGACACAACGAGAGCGCCGTTCTCGATTACAGGCTGCCCATTCTCCATCTTGTAGAACGAGGGTGCGTTGTAGCCACCACCCCACCATCCGATGCTGCCGATTGTCAACTCGGCAACTTCACCATAATCGGTCGTAGCTGCAGTGCCTCCCTCATAGGTATTCTCCCATATATAGTAATGTATGGCTATAGGATCGGCGAGATCACCCGACGAATACTGCACAACCTGAGTTCCGGCAGGAGCTGCGGGATAAATGGGGGCATCCTGAAGATAAATGCGCATAGGGACTGTTTCGGCCTGAGCCATTCCGATACCGGCTACGAAAGCGGCTGCAAGGAGTAAAGATTTTTTCATCACTTTAAGGGTTTAGTTAGGTTAATAAAAAGTTGCTTTCAAGTTTGGTTGTTGACGATGCTGCAATTTCCGTGACCGGCTCTTGCCGCATCCGACACTGCAAATATAGGAAGCATTTGCCGCCATATCTCCCCATTGGAAGCAACAAGTAAATATTTTAATACTAAATTATTGTGAATCAACGCTAATAACCCTTAGCCAAGTAAACCTCTTATCGCCGTGGAAAAGCCCTTATCCACCACCCTGCAAGGATGATATGCCCCCATTATGGTCGCGACATTTCGCTATACCCACCATGCCTCCTCGCGCTCACGCCCCAGCCTCCGACCCAATGCCGACCCTCGCAGAGGGTCAATCTATGTAGCCCCACATAGCCGACAGCGCGGTCACACGCCAAGGATATGTGGGGTATGGACGTGAAATCCCTCTGCGAGGGTCAGAATAATGGGATGGGAACCACGGACAACCCGCTACACGCGCTTGCGCTTGGGGCGGTTGTTGTAGACGGTCTGGATGGAACAGCGTAGCATCTTGGCAATGCGCGCGCTCTCGGTGATGCCGAGGCGGTGGAGAGCCCAGATGCGCAGGCGTGTATTGAGCAGCTCGCCGTCCTTCAGCTCGATGCGGTCGTCAGGCTCCTGGTCGGCATTGTACTCGTCAAGGAAATTGGGGAATATGCGGATAAACGTCTCGTCAAAGCTCTTGTAGAACCTCTGCATCTCGCCCTGAACGAGGCTCTCGCTCTCAAGCATGTCGGCCAGCTCGCCAAACTGGCGCGTCTTGACCTTGCGCAACAGCTTCTTGCGCAGGTCGTCGAGGTCGTTGATATAGTCGGTCGACAGGTTGAACGCATATCCGATATACTCCTCCTTGACGGCGTTTGACTCCTGTAGCTTGGCATTGGCGGCGTTAAGGTTCTCGTTTAGTCGAGTCTGCTCATCGTGAGCCTCGGAGAGGTCACGATGGGCAGCGTGGAGCTGCTCCACGCGCTCGTTAAGCTCGCCGTTGAGGATGGCGAGCTGCTCACGGTTGCGCCGCAAGACACGGTATTGGCGCACCATAAACGCTATAAGCCCCAAAAGCACTACGGCCAGAACGCTTACTACAATCAGCGACGTGCGCACCATCCTGTCCTTCTCGCGCAACTGCTGAAGGTAGGCACCACGCACCTCGTCCTGAAAAGCCGAGATGCTGACCATGCGTATACGGTTGTGATAGAAATGGGCCTGGTCGAGGCAATAATTGATGTAGGCATATGCACGTGTGATGTCCCCGTGATTGTAGAGAAACGCGGCAAGCTCCTGCAGCGACGCTATGTCGCGGTTGACTGAGCGCACATCGGCCATCGAGGAGTAAATCATATATTTGATATATTCCGAGGGACGGGCCTGCATCTCGTGGGTCTTGGCCACCTGATAGGCGTCCATCGCATCCCGGCGGGAGTCGATATGTGACGAGTTGACCCGCGCCTCAAGCTGTCGCAACATGTCGAGCGGAGTGTCGACACCCATCTTTGACACCACGTGGGCAAGCCATTGTGGCGACTGCTCCCCTATCACCATCCCGAGCGAATCCTTGTAGAGATTTGACTTGGCGGCATACTCGTCGGCCATTGCGCGGTCGTCACTCAGGTACAGACTATAGTGGGAATAAAGGTATGACATCGTGTCGTAGTAGTCGGCACGAAGTCCCTCCGGCAACGATGCACCGTCAATGCCCGACACGACGTTCAGGGCCTCCGGAAACAGACCGCACGCAGCATAGACGTATGCCATGCGCGTCCCCCACTCGGCCCGGGCGTGGGGCATGCCCATACGCTGCGACAGATCGAGTGCCTCACGCGCATAATGGATGGCAGAGTCGGAGTCAAAGGTGTAATACTCATAATACAGTTTCTTTAGCTCGCCATAACGCTCCGCGTCGCTATCGGAACGCGCCATGCGGGCCTTTATGGCATCAATGCGCACCTCCTTGGCGTGTACAAACCTTGAATTGTCATTTACCATGGTATCAAGGCGGCGAAGCAACTCCTCGTTGTCGTCGATAAAGCTATAGGCGTGTGCCGCCAAAGGGCACACGAGAAACATGATTATGATGCTGTATACGTATCTGAACAAATATTGCACGGTATTTATGGTATGATAGTAAATGTCTACAATGGGTTTGCTGTCGCAAATATAGCCATAATTTTTCACAAATGCAACAGTCCTCAGAACGACTTTCAACACTCGGCCATCCCATGGCAAAGACGCGGGCCACTCATCGACGAGCAGCCCGCGCCACAAAGCAGTGCAATTACGGTTAAGTATTAAATCCTGAGGATTAAGGCTTAATTAAACCCATTGTATTATATCTATCAAATAACACTATAACAACTAATTAACTGTATTCACTTCAATATCTTCATTTTACGTTGACCTTGCCGCGCGAGCGGATGTCGTCGGAGGCCGCGCCTACAAGGATGTCAAACTGTCCCGGCTCGACCTTCCAGCCCTTGGCGTCGGCATCGTAGTAGCTGAACGCCTCGGGCGACAGCTCCACGGTGACATCGCGCGTCTCGCCGGGGGCAAGCGACACCTTGGCAAAGCCCTTCAGCTCCTTGACGGGACGGGCCATCGTGCTCTCGCGGTCGGAGACGTAGACCTGCACGACCTCCGCCCCGGCACGGCTACCGGTGTTGGTGACGGGGACGGTGACTTTCACGCCCTGCCCTGCCGTTATCTCGTCGGCGCTCAATGTCGCCTTGCCTATCTTGAAGGTGGTGTAGCTCAAGCCGTGCCCGAAGGCGAAGTTGGGCTTCACCTTCTTGTCGCGGGCGAGCTTGTCGGCGTAGCGGTAGCCGACATCGAGCCCCTCGCTGTAGGTCACCGTGCCGTCAACACCGGGATAGAGCCGGGCGTCGCCGGTGGCATGGGCGGCATAGTCGGTCAGCTCGCGTGCCATGGTGAACGGCAGCTTGCCGGAGGGGTTGACCTCGCCAAAGAGAACGCGGGCCAAGGCGTTACCCGCCTCCGAGCCGCTGTACCACGACTCCACGACAGCGGGCACCGAGGCGAGCCACGGCATAGCCACCGAGTTGCCGGTCTCAAGCACGACCACCGTGCGGGGGTTGGCTTTTACGAGAGCCTCTATCAACGCATCCTGCTCGTAGGGGAGTCCGTAGCTGAGGCGGTCGACGCCCTCGCAGTCCTGGTGGCGGTTCTTGTTCAATCCACCTATCATTATCACCACGTCGGCTGTGTGTGCGGCCTCGACAGCCGCGTTGCGCAACGCCACGGGGTCAATCTCTTTCTGCTCGGGGGCGACGGCATCCTTGCGGTCTTGCGCCATCTCGGCTGGTGACTCATATCCGGGGAGGTAGGTCACTGTGGCTCGGTCGCCGACAAGGTTGCGGATGCCCTGCAACGGGGAAATCTCACGGAATGTCTTCAGCTGCGACGAGCCGCCGCCGAGGGTCATGGAGTGGACGGCGTTCTCGCCGACTACGAGTATATTTTTCAACGAGCCGATGTCGAGCGGGAGCAGGTCGGCCTTTGACTTCTTTGTCGCCGGGGTGTTCTTGAGCAGCACTATGCCCTCCTCGGCTATGGTGCGCGCCACGGCGGCGTGCTCCTCGGTGGCAAACGAACCCCAGGGGCGATTGCGATCCATGGTGGTGCGCATCGACAGGCGCAACACGCGGCGCACCTTGTCGTCAAGATCCTTGACGCTGTATTTGCCCTCTTTCAATCCCTTGAGATAGGGCGCGGCCATGTAGTAGTTGTTGTAGGCGTTGCTCTCTCCCCAGTCGAGGCCGTTGGTCCAGCTGCCAAACTCCATGTCAAGGCCGTTGGCCACCACCTTGTCGGTGTTGTGCACGGCGCCCCAGTCGGAAATGGCCACGCCGTCAAAGCCCCAGTCGCCTTTTAGGATGTCGAGCAGCAGCTCTGTATTCTCGCAGGCGTGGTCACCACGGAACTTATTGTATCCCGGCATGATAGCCCATGCATTGCCATCGACGACGGCAGCACGGAAAGCGGGGAGATATATCTCATGGAGCGTGCGGTCATCGACCTCGACATTGATATGGTCGCGGTCATGCTCCTGGTTGTTGAGCGCGTAATGCTTCACGCAGGCGGCGACACCGTTCTGCTGCACCCCCTTGATGTAGGGCACCACCATCACCGACGCGAGATAGGGGTCCTCACCCATGTACTCGAAACTGCGTCCGTTGAGCGGCGTGCGGTTAATGTTGACGCCGGGGCCGAGCAGCACATTCTTGTTACGGTAGCGCGCCTCCTCGCCAATAGCCTTTCCATATCGCAGTGACATCTCAGGGTTCCACGTGGCGGCAAGAGCCGTCAACGCCGGGAAAGCGGTGCACGAGTCGTTGGTCCAGTCGGCCCAGTTCCACTCGTCCCACAGCACCTCGGCACGCACACCGTGAGGGCCGTCGGTCATCCAGTTTTCGGGGATGCCGAGACGCTTCACGCCGGGAGAACTGAATTTGCTCTGGGCATGAAGTATCGCCACTTTCTCTTCAAGGGTCATACGCCCCAAAGCGTCCTCGACACGCTCCTCAATAGGCTTTGTGTCATCAAGGTAAAGGGGCAGCTCGGCCGCTGTCACAGCGGCCGCTGCTCCGGTTAAGATTGTTCCTGCTAATATTTGAAAAAACTTTATCATCATTCCTGCAATTTTAAGTATGTCTATGTAGGTTACGTAATATCTTTTTAATTAGGCAACAACCAACTATGAACTATAAACTCTGCACCCTGAACTTTGAACTATGCACTTTGAATTGTGCACTATCTAAGTTTGATGGCTTTTATATAGCTGTCATGCTTCAGCATCCTGTCGGCGCGGGCATTCTCGACATAGCGGTTGAGAGCTATCCTTGCCGAGTCGACATCAAGCCGTGCACGCGCATCGCGTATCTCGCCGTATGAGCCTCGCGGCGACTCCACAAACTCCACGACCTTATCCCAATAGGGGGGCGTCGCTATGCCTGTCATCGCGCTGTCCTCGATTTTCTTGTAGGGCCAAAATGTGTAGCCTATATTGTTGTCGCGCATCACGTCGACAAACTGTGACATCCATTCGTCGGTGTTGTGCCCTATCTCGCCCATGTACATCGGTAGCCCTGTCTTGTCTCGGAAGTCGATGAAACTTTGTATGGCCTCCTTTGTAGCCGCGCCGCCATAGCGGTGGCATGTATACATGATGTTGTCGTCAAATTTCCAGTCGGTGAACGGCTCGAAATTGCTGTTCCACTGTGCGCCGCCGAGCAGCACGATATGGTTGCCGTCGTGACGGCGTATCGCCTCGGTGGCACGCTTGTAGAGCGGTTCGAGCGATGCGTTGAGCGAGTCGCGTTCCGCGCCTTCCCAATATGTGGCAATCGGCTCGTTGGCAAGCTCATACCCGAGTATTACAGGCTCATCCTTGTAGCGGTCGGCGATGCGTTCCCATATGGCGACAAACTGCCCCTGGGCCACGCTGTCGGTCATCAGCCACGGATAGCCGTATGAGTCGTCGATATTGTCGCCGGTCTGTCCGCCCGGGCAGTCGTGCATGTCGAGTATCACACGCAGCCCATGACGGCGGCTCCAATCCACCAATGAATCCACGAGCCGGAAGCCCTCGTTCTCGTCGTTCACGCCGAGATAGCTCTCGGGGGTGAACAAGCGGTAGTGGAACGGCAGGCGTATAGTATTGGCGCCGGTTGACGCTATGAACTCAACATCCTCCTCGGTGACATAGTTGTCACGGAAATTCTTCCAGAATCGCGCAGCCTCCGTCGGGCCGACCATCTGCCTGAAAGCCTCGTCAATCATGTGGGGCGACGATGTACGCTTGAAGCCGAACATGTACCCCTCGGGGTTTAGCCAGTTGCCGAGATTGGTTCCCTTTATATAGAACTTCTCACCCTTGGAGTCGACAATATCCTTGCCGCTCACACGCAGAAAGTCTTTGTCGCCATCCCCGTCCCGGGTGGATGTTCCGTTATTGGAGACACACGACATCACGACGTGGGACACTCCCAATGCCATGACGAGTATGATGATGCCGTTGAGCATCCCGGTGATTGACTTCCTGATAAATGACTGTACTTTCATGTAGGTAGTAGGTTCTGAATTTTTTCGGTATCGCAAATTTCACAACAAAACCCCACATATTAAAGAGTCCATAATGTCAAAGTAACTTTTTGAACTTACTACGCCATGGTTATCAACAACTTATGCCGCGGATATGGTAGTTTGGTTATAGTAGTGAGACACCCACAATCCCACTGTTTTTACCCCATGTATTTAACAAAAGCGGCCATACAGCCGGAGATTCCCGATACATATGGCCGCTCTTTTGCCTATCAATTGCAGCGTCAAGGCAACGCTATCTTCCTGACGACATCACCGGCTTTGACTATATAGATTCCGGGCGACAATGACACGAGGCGACCGTCACATTCGCCCGACGCAACCTCCATGCCGCTCACCGCCGTCACGCTATAGCGCGTCCCGGGGGCAAACCCCGACATCGCCACCGTATTGCCGCAGACTGATATCTGACCGCCATCACATGCCTCGATATCCTCTACCGAAGTCATTGCCGGGTCATAACCGACCAACAGGTCGAGCTTTGGCACGCGGGTGTCGAGATACTGCTTGATGAAATCGACCTCGGCCGCATATGAGCCAAGGACGCGTGGATTCATGTGCACGTACTGGTTGAGTATCGGCCAACGCATGAAATTGAGCCGCTGTGACTGCTCCAGTTTCAACGCCGTGTCATCGACAAACTGTTTCAGCGACTCGGCGGTTATGCCATGGTCATTGCGTGCGATGCTCCATATCCGCTTAGCGTCACCACGGGTAAAGGGATCGGAAAAGAGCACACGCTCCATCAGCTGCTTCATGCCACGGGCCTCGCTGCAACGGCGGAAACGGAACGTGCCGTCATCTTTTACCAGCCAACGGTTGTCGTTGTCAAAGGCGATGTCAAAGTCCCACACCGACGCGACATATAGCCGGTCGTCGCCACGGGGCTTGACCATATGGATACTCCACAGGGCATCGGGATTGCCTGCAAGCTCCTCGATAAGAAAGTGACGTACCCAACTGTCGATGTCGAGATACTGCCGATAACCATTCTCCGGGTCAGTGAGGGTGGAGGTGGAAAACAACTCGCGCTCCATGCGGTCAAAAGCCGACTTGATGTAAGCCGACTGCGCCGGCACGATATCATCCTCATCGGGCGACTTTATCGTCACGGGCACACCGAGACGCGCCGACTTGAACCACGATGCCTCTTCCTCGGCATACCCGTCAATCTCGATATGGTATGCCCCGGTCAGTGCATCGCCATCCACATCGGTAATCTCCATCTCCGCACCCTCTATGCGCCCGTCGGCAAGCTCAAGTTGGTCGCAGAGCTGGTAGCAGCCCTTGTATTCGCCGTTCATCACCACGTCGACAGGCTGGCAGAATGGCGTATATTTCATGCCGAGGCGGCGCGACATCTCAAATGCCACGATATTGCGCATCAGGGTCTTGTCTCCATAGTTGTTGATAAGAGTCCATTTCTTGGCCTTTGCGGGCGAGCCGAGCACACGCTGCTTCTTGTCAAACTTTATACGATATGGCTTCTTTGGGAACTGGCGGCTCGCGTTGCCACGCTGACGGGTGGTCGCGGGAGCTGTGAGCACCGTTGTACCCTCATCGGAGATTATCGTCACCATGCTCACGATGTCAGTCTCCTTGTCAAAAGGCTCGACCCGGTTTTCGGTGTTTATCACCACTGTCGGGAGGTTGGTCAGTTGCGCGAGACGCGAGTCATCCCCGGCCCCGGGCGTGCCGTAAAACTCGGCCTCGGCTATATTGCATCGGGCGTCCGATGGGCCTACATAACGCACATAACGGAAACCACGGCTACACGACACGTCGGCATAGTCCATCTTGCCTATGGTCCCGGCCTCATCTATTATATAGAGCGGGAGCGCATCCGAGAAGTCGGCGTTGTTGGCGCCCTCAAACACCCCAAGCTTCATACGCCCCGGACCAAGCCCGTCGTTGCGCGGCGACCATCCGACGCGGGTTATCACATGCGGCTCCCCGAGATCAAGCCCCACCCACGTGAGCGACCGGTCATATGACGCATAATAAGTGGCAAGATTGCCGTCAAATGCATCGGCGGGCTGGTTTACTGTCTCGGTCGGCTGCCCTGTGGCATAATCGACCGACCTGCTGCCCATAGGCGTACCGCTAAGGGGCGACTGCACCCCGGCACACGTCAATAGGCCGCCTGCGATAAACAGGCATGTCGAAGTCAAAAATTTTTTCATTTCCTTACTGTATACATTTTACATAAAAAACTCTCATTTCCCTCATCAGGGATTTTCATGGTCGGAATATCACATGATTATTTTGCAAATATAGTCCTTTTTGTCACATAATTGGCAGTTATAGGCAATTATTCTATCTTTGTATCCAAAATAGACTATACCCGTGGCAACTTCCACTCCGATACCCGGCGACAGCACCTGTGCTGAAGCCACACTCAACAAGGCTTTCATTTTCCTGTTGTTCATCTGCGCCCTGACGTTCCTGCCATGGCTCGGGATGACACCTTTCAACACCAAGGGCGAGCCGCGCGAGGCGGTGGTGGCCATGTCGATGCTCCAGCAGCACAACTGGATATTGCCTGTGAGCTGCGGGGGCGACATCCCATACAAGCCCCCGTTTCTCGCATGGCTCATAGCCCTGTTCTCGCTCCCGTTCGGGCATGTGACCGAATATACCTCCCGGCTGCCGTCGGCATTGGCCCTCATTGTCATGATTGCCACCGGTTTCCGGCTCTATGCTCGACGCGTATCCACTTCTGCGGCCATGATTGCCGCCATCCTCACGTTCACCTCCTTTGAGGTCAACCGCGCCGCGATGTCATGCCGGGTCGACATGGTGCTCACTGCCTTCTCGGTCATGGCGATGTACAATCTTTTCCGCCACTTTGAGCATCCCCGACGCCCGTTCCCGTGGGGAGCAGTCGCGCTGATGAGCTGTGCGGTGCTCACCAAGGGTCCTGTCGGCGCATTGCTCCCATGCCTCGTCACGGGCATATACCTGCTGATACGCGGCCACCGTTTTTGGCCGACGTTCGGACAGCTTGTCGCCGTAGGGTCGTTATCGCTTGTCGTGCCGGCGATATGGTATATAGCTGCCTACAATGTCGGCGGCGATGAATTCCTGCGGCTCGCCATTGAGGAAAATTTCGGGCGGTTCACAGGGTCGATGAGCTACGAGTCCCACTCCAAGCCAATCTACTATAACCTCATCACGCTCATAGCCGGATGGCTACCCTACACGATTCTCGCATTGCTGTCGCTTTTCGTCCTGAAAATCCGACGACCCGACAACCCGGTTGGCGCAATCTTAGCCCGCATTTGGATGCGCATCCGCTCAATGCGCCCCATCGCGCTCTACTCACTCGTGGCGACAGTCACCATATTCCTGTTCTACTGCATCCCCGACAGCAAGCGCAGCGTCTACCTGCTGCCGATGTACCCCTTCATGGGCTATTTCATAGCATTGCTCGTCATCCGCATGGCCGACAGTCATCGTGCCATTTTCCGCATATTCGGGGGCACGCTTGCCGTTCTCTCCCTCATTGTGGCCGCGACATTCGTCGCCCTGCGGTTCATCAGCCCGTCACCGCAATGGTTCTCGGGACACCACGCGGTCCAGAATTTTGACATGGTGTACGCACTGCACGCCGCACCCGTCTACCTGCTGTGGATATTGTGGATTCTCGCCGTGTGGACGGCAATAGTGTGGTTCAAGGTCAGCCGCGACCGTCGTCCCCTCCATGCCGTAGCCGCCACGCTCACTGTCATCGTGACCCTTTACTGGTCGCTCGCCGGGCTATACCAGCCCATCGTCCTATCCACCAAGAGCGACCGTGACATTGCGCGCGTCATCGACACGATAATCCCCGGGGAGACACTCTACACTTACATCTCCACCCCTATGCTGCGCTATTACACCATCAACTTCTACCTCAACGACCGCACCCTCCCCGTCACCGATGCCCTCGCCTCGGGAGCCGACGTCACCCCCTCCCCGCTTCCCGCCGATGGACACATCCTGCTCCACGATCAGGACCTGCCGCGCATCCAATCCCATTTCCCCAACCATACGTTCATCCCCGTCTACACCTCCTCCCACCCAAGCTGCGACACCCGCCGCTACGCCACACTTTACCATTTCACGGAAAATCCCTGAGCCTGACTTGCGCCGATATTACACACAACAGCACGCTCAGCGTCGTCGCCATTGTGCAAAATGCCGCCGACGCCTGAGATATCCCATGTCATGGCCATGGCCATACGCCTCACGTTCAAACGAAAGCCCCTTATAAGCCCCATACCAATCACGACTGCACAAAAACCGCACAACCCACTCCAACCCATAGATAAGATAGAATCCCACAAAAAGCAATTCACGCTGTTGGGCCGTGTGTATCCGCTCATGATTTATAACCACATCATCAATCCACCCCCTGTCACGAGTCCACACTGTCCCAAACAAATTGACACAGAACCGTCGCGGAATCCATCTACAGACAATAATCCTCATACAACTAAAAATGGGAATCGAGCAAGAAGTTAAACCGCTGATTCCCAATCTTTTCTAACTGTGAGCGGTAAACGAGGCTCGAACTCGCGACCCTCAGCTTGGGAAGCTGATGCTCTACCAACTGAGCTATTACCGCTTGTATGTCATCCGGCTGCTGTCCCGACGGGGAGCTTTCGGATGATGCAAAGGTAATAAATCTTTTTTATTTGAGAGGTTTTTCACGGGCAATTTTTTATCGGCTATCTAATTTCATGCTATTTAGATTCTTGACGTGACACTTCCGGGCCCATCCTCCCAACCAATTGCGATGCCGTATGTTTTACTTAAAAACAATATAAAATCCACCAAATTTATGGAAACAATCAACCTCAAACGTGCCTATGACCCCGCAGCACCGACCGACGGCTACCGCGTGCTTGTCGACCGCCTGTGGCCTCGCGGCATGAGCCACGAGACTCTCCATTACGACCTGTGGGAAAAGGATGTCGCCCCATCGACCGAGCTGCGCGAGTGGTTCCACCAAGACCCCACAAGCCGCTGGGAGCAGTTCAAAGCGCGCTACACCGCCGAATTGCAAGCCTCTCCCGCGTTCCACTCCCTCTGCTCCCAACTGCGGACACACCCGGTCGTGACACTCCTTTACGGCTCCCACGACGTCCACCACAACAACGCCGAGATACTGCGGGAGGCCATTATCAACAGCCATTGATGTCTGCTACAGCGGTCTACAAATGGTCTACACCTCCCTAAAAAGCCCCATATACAAACAAGTATATGGGGCTTTTTAGGCTTTTAATCACTATTTTCGCAACCTGATTCCAGTAATTATCAAATGTACTAAAATGACCCATTCCTACCTGGTGGCGACAGCCATGCTCATCGCCGCCTCCGTCCCAACCCTGTCGGGTGCCGAGACTTTCACCTACGGTAACTTCGACCACGAGGCCAAGACATGCGCCATCACCGCCTACGACGGTGCCGACACCGAAATCCTGACAATACCCGACTTCTACTCACACGAGAATAAGACCTACAATGTCACTCGCGTGGAAGCCAACGTATTCCATGGCCTGCCGTCACTCACCACAGTCAATATCGGCCACAACCTCGCCACTATCGGCGATACCAAATACTCCCTCGGGGCCACATTAAACTTCTATGACTGCCCGCAGCTCACACGATTTGTCGTCCGCGCCTCCAATCCATGTTTCTCAGCCACACGCGACGGCATACTCACTGACAAGGATGGCACGACAATCCTCCTTGTCCCCTCGCACGTCGCGACAAATGACGGCCTGTTACAGCTACCTGCATCAACAATGCACATCGGCACGGAGGCGTTCAGTGGGGTGACTACCGTCACTACTCTCCACCTCAACGGCAGCCTCTTCATTATCGAGAGGAACGGCGGCCTTAACGCCGCCCCGTCACTGCGCAAGGTTACCATAGACCCCGGCAACAGCAGCTTTCATGTGACCCCATCGGGATTGCTGGTAGACCTACATACCACTGTCGAAAAGAGATCTGCCGCAATAGTGTCCCTCCCGCCAAAATCAGGGACTGTCGCGCTCTCTATCCCCGGCACCGTCACAGTGAGCGACACTGAATACACTGTGATTTCAGTGGAGGAGAAGGCGATGGCCAACCACCCCACGCTGACATCCGTCATAGTGCCCGTCACTGTGGAGAAATTGTTGGACGAGGCGTTTGCCCGATGCCCGTCCCTCTCAAAATTGACGATACAGGGGGCTGACGTGAGACTCTCCGCAGGCCTTGCGCGTGACTGCCCCCTTCTCGAGGAGGTGGCGATGGCAAATGCCCCGGGGTATGTCGAACTCGCAGCCTTCAAAAACTGCCGTAGCCTTAAAAAATTCCCGTTTCACGGCGGCACTCAGTTCTTGGGCGACAGCATCTTCTATGACACGGCTTTGGAGAATGTAGTCTTTGAGGCAGGGAAGTGGCAATCCATTTCCGACAGGGGCACGGGAATGTTTGCCAACTGCCGCAACCTGAGACTGATAGACTTCTCGGCTGTCACTCTACCCCTCCCACCTGCGAAGAGGAGAAAGGTCGATTTCCCCGAAGGCTTTGCAACCGGCTGCCCCCAACTCGCCACGATTATCTTCCCGCCCGAAAGCCGCCTTCTGGAAGGGGCTTTTGAGGGGACACCCTCACTCCTGAAGATAGTCATCCAAAATTTCGTGAATAGCAACGGCAACTTATTGACTTACCCAACCCCCGCGTCACCCGAACTTTACGCCGTGACCCGCAACACATACCCACGCGTCAAGATGCCGATTAGCAACCTATTCTCAAAAGATAGCCCCGAGCTGTCCCCGACGATATATTGTGACGCATGGACTCTCCATGTGCACGCCTATGACTCCGAGACCGGCGAACCTACCGACGCTTATTACTATAATCCATACTATATCCCCAATGCCACCTACTATCTGCCCGGAGGCGCATGGGGCAACTACGATGCCGCACCGGCCGACTCCCGGCATGAGATGTATTCCATCCACATCTCCCCCACCTATAACAACGGTACGCGGATAGCGTGCCGCCCGCTTGTCGATGGCGTCGTTATGGACTATGCCGAGGTAGGCTACAGCAAAGTGTCGTTTCCCGATGATGGAGTCATCGAGACGACCGCTCCATTCTCCACACTCAGTGAAATCAAGGTCAGTTACACCGTCAACGGCGTGAAGATGGGCACCACCTACCCTTCCGAAGCACTATCTGGACTCTCTGAAACTGACGCCATATCAATTGACACGTCTCTGGCGGTTACCGTCGCCGGACGTACCGCCAAGCTCAGCCATATCGCTGAATGGAATGTCACCGACATGCATGGCCGCGTGATGGCCTCAGGGCATGGCCGCGAGGCCGACCTGTCGGCACTTCATGCCGGATTTTACATCATCAACGCCCATACTGCCGACACCTCCATCACTACTAAAATAAGACTATAGGAATATGAGAATCATAAAGACATTCACTGCGCTGATATTGCTGTCGGCGGTGACCTACACACATGCCGCCACGTTCTCCTATGGCTACTACAACGAGAAAGCCAAGACCTGTGCCATCACGGCCTACAACGGGGGCGATACCGAGACGCTGACCATCCCCAACAACCACAAGCGCGGCGACATCACATACCGTGTCACGGCTATTGCCGACAGCGTATTCATAGGGCTCAAGAAGCTCCGAGTGGTCAACATCGGCCCGTTTATTGCCAAAATCGGAGGCTTTGACACCAAAGATGAATTTTGCGCCACGAACTTCCTCGACTGCCCACGGCTCGCGGAATTCAATGTCAACCCATCCAACGGCACATTCATGTCCGAGATACCGGGCATACTGATGTCAAAGGGCGGAATCATATATCGGGTGCCCCCCATGATAAAGACCAACAGCGGGGTCCTAAACATCTCACCACAGTACCACTGTGCCATCGCCGATAAATCGTTCAACGGTGTTTCCACCGTCGCCACTCTCAATCTCGGCCCCTATGTCACAGTATGGCAGGACGCCGGATTCAACGAGTCATCGCTGGCTAAAATCAATGTCTCCACCGACAATTCCTACCTATTTGTGACCAAGGACGGAATGTTGATGAGCTACCTGGAGGACCGTTGTGCTATAATATCCCTCCCGCCGAAGTCGAGTGTCACAGAGCTAAAGATTCCGACCACAGTCTCCCCCAACGGGCGCAAGCTGGCTGTCACCTTTATCCGGTATGAAGCCTTTGCCAACTGCGCGTCATTGAAGTCGGTAACAATCCCCGCATCCGTAAAATGGATAGAAGACCGTGCTTTCGCCGGGTCAGGACTCACCAAGGTGACGATTCCCGCCACAGCCACCGACATGGGCACCCTCGGCAACGGCATTTTTGCCGACTGCCCGGCACTCGTGTCGATCAGCATAAACGGCAATGACATGTACATTCCCAAGGACTTTGCGCGCGGATGCCGCAAACTCGCGAAAGTGACACTATCCTCCATCCCGCGCTACATAGGCAGCAATGCCTTCAAAAACTGCACCTCACTCACATCCTTCCCTTTCAATGCAGAGACATCGATGGGGGGCGACAGCATCTTCGCCAACACGGGATTTACAAAAGTACTGTTTGCCGGAAGCGAGGAGTCACACTCCGAAAATACGGGCATGTTTACAGGATGCCGCGACCTCACCACCATTGACTTGTCGGCGGCAGAGACAGTCCCGATGGGCAAGGGATTCGCGACCAAATGTCCCAAGCTGTCCACCATCATCTTCCCGCGCCAGGCAGCTCCACTTCCCCAATCGTTTGGGATAAACAACGCACTCAGGAAAATCGTGGCACACTCCCTCTCCGTGCCCAAGGAGGGATTGTTCGGCTATGACCAGTCTGCATCGCCGTACCTGTATCTGGCGACAAAAGGTGTCGGGGCAGCAATGAGTTGCGACCTCGGAAGGATATTCAAGCCGTCGTCCGGCGCCAAAGTGACGCCACGCATATACACCGACGCCTTCTCGCTTCATGATACAGACACCGGTTCGCCAATCAAGGACGCCACCATCTATATTCCCGCGCTGGCGTCACACAACTACCGACGCTACACCAACTCGTCAAAGGTCACCGAGATGTTTACCCTCTCCATAACGCGCTCAGGGTCAAAGACACGTATCGAATACCGCCCCGTCATATCCGGAATCAAGTTCTCCTCCATCAATCTTGGCGACGGCAACTCGATAGCCCTCAATCCCGACGGGGCGGTTAAGACCGCAGACCTGGCGTTCTCCAAGATAAAGTCCGTCACTTTGGCCTACTCGGTCAACGGAGTGGAGATGCTGACGCGTTACCCGAAGGATGCCTTCAACGACGGCCAAACATCAATAGACGACGTGACAGGAGATATGCCATCTTTACGGCTTGAGGGACGTGTCGCGCGGTTTGACACCGAGGTTTCCTATACAGTCTCCGACATGCATGGCCGGGTAGCGGTCTCAGGTCACGGCAGCGAGGCCGACCTGTCCACCCTCCCTGCGGGAGTCTACATCGTGCACCTCCCACTCGCCACCCACAAGATACTGCTCCGTTAGCCTACGGTTTGTGGATATTTTCATGCCTTAATTTGTGGGAAAAACGTATATTTGCATATCCAAACAAATCATCGTAAATCCCTATACTGCATGAAAAAGATAATTTTGCCCCTGATTGCCGCCGCCGTGACACTCCCGGCGTCGGCAATCACGCCTTTGTGGCTCCGTGACGTGAAAATCTCGCCTGACGGCCGGGAGATAGCCTTCACTTACAAGGGTGACATCTACAAGGTCGCCGCAACCGGCGGCAACGCCGTGCGCCTCACCTCCCAGCCATCCTACGATGGCGCTCCCATATGGTCGCCCGACGGCACCAAGATAGCATTTGCCTCTGACCGCAACGGCGGCATGGACATCTTCATAATGCCCTCCACCGGAGGCTCGGCCACACAGCTGACATTCAACTCGGCCATCGAGACCCCCGAGGCGTTCACCCCCGACGGCTCGGCGGTGCTCTACTCGGCCGCGATACAAGACCGCCCGTCGAGCGCACAGTTCCCCTCGGCGCGCCTCACGGAGCTTTACCGTGTCCCCGTTGGGGGAGGACGGCCTGTGCAGGTGCTCTCCACCCCTGCCGAGGCGGTGGCATTTCTGCCCGATGGCTCGATGCTCTATCAGGACATGAAAGGCAACGAGAACAAGTGGCGCAAGCACCACACCTCGTCGGTGACCCGCGACATATGGCGTTTTGACCCCGCGACGGGACGGCACTCCAATCTCACCTCGCGAGGCGGCGAGGACCGCAACCCGGTCGTGTCGCCCGACGGGCAGACAGTCTACTTCCTGAGCGAGCGCGACGGCGGGTCATTCAACGTCTATTCATTTCCCGCCTCCAACCCCTCGCAGGTGTCGGCTGTGACCGACTTCAAGACTCACCCGGTGCGCTTCCTGTCGCAGGGGAGCGACGGCACGCTTGCATTTGCCTATGACGGGGAGATTTATACCATGAGGCCCGGAAGCAAGCCTGCCAAGGTGGCGATAGACGTAACCATAGATGACAGCGACCCGATAGAGACCCTAAGCGCCTCACGGGGATGGTCGGAGGGTGCGGTGTCTCCCGACGGCAAGCAGGTAGCGGTCGTAAAGCGCGGGGAGCTGCTCGTCACATCGGCCGACTACCCGTCGACACGGCAAATAACCAACACCCCCGAAGCCGAGGGGAACATATCGTGGGCACCTGACAGCCGCACCATCTACTACACATCAGAGCGCGACGGCCACAAGAACATCTACCGCGCCCGAGTGGCCCGAGATGCCGATCCCAACTTCTCCAACGCCACGCTGGTCGAGGAGGAGGCGGTGTTCCCGGCCTCAGACAAGGTGGAGCGAACATGCCCCGTGGTGTCGCCCAACGGCAAGAAACTCGCGTTTGTCGAGCGACGCAACAACCTGATGGTGATGGACCTCGCCACCAAAAAGGTGACGCAGCTTACCGACAGCACCTCGTGCCCGCGCCGCACCGGAGAGATCAATTACCAATGGTCGCCAGACAGCCGTTGGATAGCCGCGTCGCTCATCGACCGCCGCCACGACCCCTACACCGACATCATGCTCATCAACGCCACCACCGGCGAGAAAACCAACCTCACCAACAGCGGCTACTTTGACGAGCAGCCGCGATGGACGCTCGACGGCAACGCCCTGATGTTTGTCACCGAGCGTTACGGAATGCGCAACCATGCATCATGGGGCTCGCTATCGGACGTGATGCTTGTGTTCCTCAACCAGGAAGCCTACGACCGCTTCAACCTCAACGAGGAGGATTACGCCCTGCTCAAGGAAGTCGAGAAAGACCGCAAGGCATCAAAGGGGAAGACTGACTCCAAGAAGGAGGGGAAAGATAGCAAGAAGAAATCCTCAAAGAAAGGCGACAGCAAGAAAGGCGACGCCGACTCCAAGGAAGATAACGTCAATCCCATCGACGTACAGCTCGCAGGGATAGAAAACCGCATCGTTCGCCTGACTCCGGCATCAAGCGACATACGCGACGCCTATGTCACCAACGACGGCGAGACGCTTTACTACCTTATGGGCAACCCTCGCGGATGCACCCTCACCAAGCTTGACCTACGCAAGGGGGACAGCAAGTCGCTCAACAAGTTTGGACGCAGCATGGAGTTCATGCCCGACAAGGAGGAGAAAGCCATCTTCCTCATCGGCTCAAACGAGATAAAGAAGCTTGACCCCAAGAGCGACAAGCTGACGGGAGTGAGCGTGTCGGGCGACCTGCGCATCGACCCTGCCCGTGAGCGCGAGTATATGCTCGACTATGTGTACAACGAGGAGCGCGAACGGTTCTACACCCCCGACATGCACGGGGTCGACTGGGACGGCATGACGGCAGCCTACCGCCGCTTCCTGCCCCATATCTCCAACAACCGCGACTTTGCCGACCTGTTGAGCGAACTACTCGGCGAGCTTAACGTCTCCCACACGGGAAGCCGCTACTACGGCGAAGGCGCCGAGCAGCCCACGGCATCGCTCGGACTGCTCTACGACACCGACTACCGCGGCGACGGACTCCGCGTGGCCGAGGTCGTGACCGGAGGGCCGTTTGACCGAGCCGACTCGCCGATGGTCGCCGGAGCCATTATCGAGAGCATCAACGGCAACAAGCTTACCGCTGACACCGACCCGCAGGCACTGCTCAACGGACTGAGCCGCAAAAAGACGCTCGTCTCGTTCCGTCTTCCCTCGGGAGCGGCGGCTGAAGACGTAGTGCTGCCGATAACCGCCGGCAAGATGGAGAACCTGATGTATGACCGCTGGGTGCGCCAACGTGCCGCCGATGTCGACAGCCTGTCGCACGGGCGTCTCGGCTACGTGCACATCAAGTCGATGAACGACGCGAGCTTCCGCACCATCTACTCCGACATCCTCGGCAAGTACAACGACCGCGAGGGCATCGTCATCGACACCCGCTGGAACGGCGGCGGGCGCCTGCACGAGGATATAGAGGTGCTGTTCAGCGGCAAGAAGTACTTCACGCAGGTGGTGCGCGGCAACGAGGCGTGCGACATGCCGTCGCGCCGCTGGAACAAGCCGAGCATCATGCTTCAGGGCGAGGCCAACTACAGCAACGCCCACGGCACCCCGTGGGTCTACAAGCACCTCGGCCTGGGCAAACTCGTCGGTATGCCTGTCCCCGGCACGATGACAAGCGTCAACTGGGAAACACTTCAGGACCCGTCGCTGATATTCGGAATCCCCGTCACCGGCTACCGCCTCCCCGACGGCAGCTATCTCGAGAACACGCAGCTTGAGCCTGACGTGCGCGTCGCCAACGACCCCGCCACCATAGTCAACGGTGAGGACACCCAGCTGCGCGTCGCCGTCGAGACGCTGCTGCGCGACATCGACGGGAAGTGAAAGGAACACTAAGGAATTTAAGGCCCTCAAGGGATTTAAGGAGTAAAGAGGGAGGCAAAACCAGTGGTTTTGCCTCCCTCTTTTGCTTGGGGGGATATTTGTCATTATTTCAATGTACTATTGTTGCCGTTTTAGCTTTAGGCTGCGGGGGCAACTGCCGCGTTATTGAGCTTGGCGGGGAGAGGCGTGGGCCATGGGTGGAGTGGAAGGATAGGGCAAATAGGGCTAATAAGTCTAATAGGGATTATAGGGCTAATAAGCCTGATGGGGCTTATTGGGGTGATGGGGAGGTGGTGGCTTTTTGCGGGGAGGGAACGTGGGGAGATATGGGTATAGGGGGTGGCGTGCTGACGCGCGCTGCGGAGGAGCTGCTGGAAATGGTCGCGGCGGCGACGTGGCGCGCCATGAATTATGAGGAGGGCCTCAGGGCCAGAGCCTATCATGGGGAGTATGACGCGGAGGGCGTCGGCAAAACGGTCGACACGATGGAGGTAGTGGTCGGGACCATATTTGGTGAATCCTCCACGGCGGGGATATTGGTGGGCATTGAGGAGGAGCGCGATGTCGAAACTGCGACCGCGCAGACGATCGGGGGCCTTGGCTGTGCGTAGCCCGTAACATAATGTGCCCAATCGTGTGACAACGGAATTGCAGAGGGTGGAATCCAACGCGACAGCATGACGGTGGGGCAAGACCCGCATGGTGAGCCATTGGAGATAGAGGGCGAGGAGACGGGGTATCCCGCTTGTGGAGGGATCGGGGTCCTCAACAATCACACGTGCCGGGTTGAAGGGTGTGGAGGTCTGGCGCGCACGCTCTATTGTCTCGATGATGGCCTTGTGGGCATGGGAAAGAGGCTGCCCGACCCATCGGCAGAAGCCGTGGGTGTAGTTGGGGAGTACGCGCAATATGGGCCGTCGGGAGTTCACGGCGGCTAAGGTAAGGTGGAAAGGGGGGATGCGGGGACTATGCTGTCGCTTTTTTGGGCGGAGGGGGGAGGAGGTCTTTAAGGTGGAGGGGGGATAGGGCTAATAGGGCTAATAGGGCTAATGCGGAGCGGCGCGTCCCTGACAGGGACGCGCCGCGTTATGGGGGTGGGATGAGGCGCGGGGGCGTGTCATCCCGGAGGTGTCATATGCCGGGGATCAGATGCCGGAAAGGTTGAATTTGGCAAACTCGAGGTCGTTGGCGACGCGCTTTGCAAGCGTGTTGTCGAGCTTGATGGCCTGACGGAGGTTGTTGGTCACCATCGAGGTGTTGTTGGTGCGTGCTCCGAGGACAGCCATGAGGTAGTAGGTGGTCGCATCGGGACGGGTGATGCCGGCAAGTGTGGTCTTGGCCTTGCTGTAGTCCTTGGTGAGAATCTGGGCGAGGGCGGCGTTGTTGCTCTTGCTGTCGCCGAATGCGCGGACTGCGGCGTTGTTGTCGCCCTGCTGGAGGTAGTACACGCCGAGAGCGTCGTTAAGCTCGCTGAGACCTGCTGCCGAGCCGAAACGCTGATTGGCCTTGGCGTAGTCCTTGTTGAGGAGCGACACGAGACCGAGGTTCATCTGGGCCTCGTTGCTCTGGGGAGCGACCTTGGCAGCCTGCTCGAAGCTGCGCTGCGCTGCATCGTAATCCTTGCCGATATACTGGCACATGCCGAGGTTGTTGTAACCACGGTAGTCGTTGGGGAACAGCTCGACGGCAGTGCTGTATATCTGAGCGCGGCGGTTGTTGTCGTCGGTCAGCGTTGCGGCATAAAGCAGCTCATCGTTGGAGAGCTTGGAGGGGTCGGAGTTGTAGAGGTCGGTAATCTCCTTGTCGCTCTTGCCGATGGCGTTGATTGACGCCGTGATACGCGAGTAGCGGAGCTGTGGCAGAATCTCGTCGGCAAGCTGGTCGAATACCGAAGAGAGGTTGCGTATCTCACGCTCGCGGGTCTCGGGGTCCTTATACATCGAGAGGACGCTGAGGATAAGGTCCTTGTCCTGGATATTGCTCTGCGACACGAGTTTCTGGAAGCCCTCCCAGTCCTGTGCGGTGAACTGAGCCGTCAGTTCGCCGAACTCGGAAATCTTGTCGCGCTTGAGCTGCTTCTCAAGGTAGGACTTGGTGTTTTTCTCGCGGTTTTCGGCGAGCTTGGTGTTAAGCTCGACGCCGCCATCGGGAGAGGCGTAGGATGAAATGTTGATCTCCTCAATCTCGCGCTTGGCATCCTTGCTTGCGTCGGCAATCTCTTTGTTGAGAGCCTTCATCTCGTCGCTGCGGAGCTGGCCGTCGCGGATGTTGGCCTGATTGATGAGGAACTTGATGTCGGCATCATACTTCTCGTTGATGACACGCTGGAACTTGTCGGGAGCGACAGCGGGCTTCACCGTAGCGGCATCGGCGAGGGTCGATGTGGCGATGACACCCTTTGCGACCTTGACGCGGGGTAGCACATACTGCTTCTTGCCCTGCTGAACGTTGAAACCAAGATAGAGGTCGCTCTTCTGCATTGCCGGCTCATACTCCACCATGAAGGGTATGGTCACATTGCCGCCGTACTCATAGCTTACAGTAGGATTGTTGCCGCGCACCTTCTCGCCCTGGAACGTGTAGGGGGCCGATGCGGTCTCGCCACCCTCATACACGAGGACGGGGGTCACTGTAACCTCGGCGTTCTTGAGGAAGAACTTGGAGGGAATCTTGCCTGTCACCTGCGCGGGCACTTTGCCGCCTACGGCCTCAAGTGGATTGGGGTTGACGGTGAAATAATCGGCCTGAAACTGGTTGAGCTTCTTGCTGCAACCCGAGAGGAGCACCGCTCCCGAGGCCAAAATCACAAAACTGAGTTTAGTATTCATAATGTGAATTTATAAATGTGTTGAACGTGCTTAGGGTTTTCTAAGGTCCTTAAAGTCACTAAGGGCTTTAAGGTCTTTAAGAATACAAATATAGTAGTTTTTATTGAAAGTGTGGCGGCGTCGGGGGCTTTTATTTCCGAAAATGGAGTTTTTTACAATTAATGGAGTGATTTTCCCACAAATGCGAGATATTATCACTACTTTTGCCCGCAAATTTTGTTTACATTACAATAACCATATAAAAACGGACTGCTGATGAGACGTTGGCGTATCGAGGACAGCGCGGAGCTGTACAACATTAACGGCTGGGGCCGCAAATATTTTTCGATAAACGACAAGGGACACGTTACCGTGACCCCCCGCGAAGGGTATGCCTCGGTCGACCTCAAGGAGGTGATGGATGAGCTACAGGTGCGCGACGTCACGGCACCTGTGCTGCTGCGATTCCCCGACATCCTGGACAACCGCATCGAGAAGATATCGCGCTGTTTCCGCCAGGCGGCCGAACAATACCACTACGACGCCCAGAACTTCATCATCTACCCCATCAAAGTCAACCAGATACGTCAGGTGGTAGAGGAAATCGTGTCTCACGGCAAGAAATTCAACATCGGCCTTGAGGCCGGCTCCAAGCCCGAGCTTCATGCCGTCCTGGCAACCAATATCGCCGAAAACTCCCTCATCATCTGCAACGGCTACAAGGACGAGAGCTACATCGAGCTTGCCCTGCTGGCACAGAAAATGGGACGCCGCATATTCATTGTCGCCGAAAAGCTCAACGAGCTGAAGCTGATAGCCAACCTCGCCAAGAAGATTGACGTGAGGCCCAACGTCGGCATCCGCATCAAGCTCTCCTCGTCGGGCAGCGGCAAATGGGAAGAGAGCGGCGGCGACCAGTCGAAGTTCGGACTCAACTCGTCGGAACTGCTTGAGGCCCTCGACTTCCTGCAGCGCAACAAGATGGCCGACTGCCTGCGCCTGATACACTTCCACATCGGCAGCCAGATTACCAAGATACGCCGCATCAAGAACGCCCTGCGCGAGGCGACGCAATTTTACGTGCAGCTCAGCAAGATGGGCTTCAACATCGACTTCATCGACATAGGCGGCGGTCTCGGCGTGGACTACGACGGGACCCGCAGCTCGGCATCGGAAAGCTCGATGAACTACTCCATCCAGGAGTATGCCAACGACTCGGTGTCGGCCATTGTCGACGTGTGCGAGAAAAACGGGCTGAAGCAGCCCAACATCATCACCGAGAGCGGACGCTCGCTGACGGCCCATCACTCGGTGCTGGTTTTTGAGGTGTTTGAGACCACATCGCTGCCTATATGGCGCGAGGCAGAGGAGATAACCCCGGAGGACCACGAGCTGACCCGCGAGCTTTACGACATATGGGACAAGCTGTCGCAGCCGCGCCTGTTTGAGAGCTGGCACGACGCATTGCAGATAAGGGAGGAGGCCCTGGACATGTTCAGCCTCGGGATGCTCGACCTGACGTCGCGCGCCAAGATAGAGAAGCTGTTCTGGAGCATCGCCCGCGAGGTGGGCGAGCTGGCCTCGACCATGAAGCACGCCCCCGAGGAGTTCAAGAAGATAGCCAAGATGATACCCGACAAGTATTTCTGCAACTTCTCGCTGTTCCAGTCACTCCCCGACCTGTGGGCCATCGACCAGATATTCCCCATCATGCCGATAGCGCGCCTCGACGAAAAGCCGACGCGTACCGCCACGATACAGGACATGACCTGCGACTCCGACGGCAAGATCACCAACTTCATCTCGGCCGGAGGCGTGTCGTCATCGCTCCCGGTGCACTCCCTCAAGGGTCAGGAGCACTATTACCTCGGCGTCTTTCTCGTAGGGGCCTACCAGGAGATATTGGGCGACATGCACAACCTGTTTGGCGACACCAATGCCGTGCACATCTCGGTCTACAAGGACCGATACGAGCTTGACCAGATAATCGACGGCGAGACCGTGGCCGAGGTGCTCGACTACGTGCAGTACAACCCCAAGAAACTCGTGCGCAACGTAGAGACATGGGTGACATCGGCGATGAAGGCCGGCAAAATCACGCCCGAGGAGGGGCGCGAATTCCTGTCGAACTACCGCTCGGGGCTGTATGGCTACACCTACCTCGAGCGCGATTAAGCGTGGCAGTAGGGGCGCTATGTATAGTGCCCCCAGCCCGGCAAGGCCACTCCAAGCCTATTCGCGGTCGCGACAGGTCGCGACCCTACATGATTGATAACGGATTTACGACATTATAATGGACATGCACAGGTATTTCATGAGGCTGGCCTACCGTGGGGCGCCGTTCCACGGGTGGCAGACACAGCCCAACGCCGTGACGGTGCAGGAGACGGTAGAGAAGGCGCTGTCGACCGTGTTGCGCACGCCGACCAAAATCACCGGCGCGGGACGCACCGACACGGGGGTGAACGCCTCGTGCATGTGGGCACACTTTGACACCGTGTCGCCGATAGAGCGTACCGATGGGCTGATACGCGGGCTTAACTCGCTCGTAGGGCGCGACATCGCCATCTACGAGATACGTGAGGTAGCGGCAGACGCCCATGCACGGTTTGACGCCACATCGCGCACATACCACTATTATACCCATGCGGGAAAGTCGCCTTTCCTCTACCCCTTGAGCTGGCAAGAGCCGGCGGGTCTCGACTTCGCGGCGATGAACCGCGCCGCCCGGATGCTGCTCGACGTCGAGGATTTCACGTCGTTTGCCAAACTCCACTCCGACGCCAAGACCAACACATGCCACGTGACCCGCGCCGAGTGGGTGACGACCCCGCAAGGGCATTGCTTCATCATCACCGCCGACCGCTTCCTGCGCAATATGGTGAGGGCCGTCACGGGGACACTCGTGGAGGTGGGGCGCGGCAAGCTCGACATGGACGGCCTGATGCGGGTGATTGACGCCCGCGACCGCTGCGAGGCGGGGACATCGATGCCGGCGCATCCGCTGTTTCTGCATGAGGTGACGTACAGCTTTATCTGAGAGGGGCATGCGAGAGGGTTATAAGTCGCTATAAGCCGTTATAAGTCCAATAAGCCCTATAAGTCCAATAAGCCCTATAAGTCGTTATAAGTCCTCGCTTTTGCAAATAAATTTGGCATTGTCCTCGACTTATTCGTATATTTGCCGGTGATTTAATCTAACACCGATTTTTTACTAACAGGAATGTGACTTATGAGAAAGATTTTTACGCTTTTGACGGCGGCATGTCTTGCCGCGTCAATCCCGGCGATGGCCGATGACGGCTACCGCCTTGTGTGGCAGGAGAATTTCAACGGCGACAAGCTCAACACCGAGGTGTGGAACTATGAAATCGGCACCGGTGACGGCGGATGGGGCAACGCGGAGCTGCAGTACTACACCCCCGAATGTGCCACCGTCGCCGACGGCAGCCTGAGTATCACGGCCATCAGGGCGAGGAAAGGCGCGCAACAGTTTATATCGGCGCGCCTGACAACCAAGGACAAGATGTACTTCACCCACGGCAAGATAGAGATACGCGCATGGATGCCCAAGACGGCCAACGGTGTGTGGCCCGCGTTGTGGGGCCTGGGTCAGTCGGTCGGCAGTGTCGGCTGGCCACGCTGCTCGGAGATAGACTTTGTGGAGATGGGCAACGCCGGCGGCATCCAGGCGGGGACGCAGGACCGTTTTTTCAACGGGGCATGCCATTGGGGCTACTACAAGGATGGAGGATATCCCAACTATGCCCGCTCGGTGACGGCACCATACTCGATGCAGGATGGCTATCACCTGTTTACCATCGTGTGGGACGATGAGAAAATCTCCATGTACTATGATCTTGACCTCGACCCCAACCGTGCTCCCTACTTCGAGATGGGGCTGACGGCAGACAGCGACGACTGGGGCACAAAACGCTATTTCCATCAGCCGATATTCCTCGTGCTCAACGTGGCTGTCGGGGGCCGCTTCACAGGCATCCTCAACCCGTCAGGAATCACGGCTCTCCCCGAGGAAGGCTCGATGACGACCATGAAGGTCGACTATATCAAGATATACCAGAATGACGCGGCAAGCAACACGTTCTTCTCGACCAACGGCGCAGGCGAGCCGGCAGCCGCCCTTGACAGCCCGATAGCCGAAAGGGCTTTTGACGTGTCGTATAGCGCAAGCTCACGGGCAGTGGTGACGACAGCCCCCGCCGACACCATCGCGATATACGACACCCAGGGGCACAAGGTGGCCGAATGTCATGGCTGTAGCTCGCTGACGCTCGACGCCGTGCAGCGTGGCGTGTACATCGCCGTGGCGACAAGTGCCGCCGGCTCGGCAAGCACAAAGTTTGCTGTCAGGTAGCGGGCATTATAGCTTCTATAGCCTCTATAGCTTTTATAGCCTCTATAGCCTTTATGGCTATGACAGATATCATAGGCCATACAAGACACCGTGCCCTGCTGTCAGGCGCATTTCGCCTGACAGCAGGGCACGGTGTCTCAAACCGATTGCCGGGCTTTCTATAGGCAATTTTTTGGGGCGGGGATGCGTTTATTGAGTATGGAAATAACTAATAATGACGAAAAGCGGTGGAGGGTGCTCGGGAGCGAGTACCTGATACGGAGGCCGTGGCTGACGGCACGGCGCGACCGGGTGATGCTGCCCGACGGGCGTGTCAACGACGAGTATTATGTGCTGGAGTATCCGGACTGGATAAATGTCATCGCGCTGACGCGGGACGGGATGATGGTGATGGAGCGGCAGTACCGCCACGGCCTTGGACGCACGTGCTATGAAATTCCGGCCGGTATAATAGAACCGGGGGAGACGCCGCTACAGGCGGCGCAGCGGGAGCTGCTTGAGGAGACGGGCTATGCAGGCGGACAGTGGGAGCAGGTGATGAGCGTGTCGCAAAATTCGAGCACGTCGACCAACCTCACTTACAGCTTTGTGGCGCGGGATGTTGAGCCTACGGGCAAACGGCACCTTGACGCGACGGAGGATATTGAAGTCCTGCTGATGTCGCCCGAGGAGGTGTACCGGCTGCTTGAAGGTGACGAAATCAAGCAGGCGTTGATGGCGGCCCCGCTGTGGAGATTTTTCTTTGAAAGTGCAAAGTCCAAAGGGCACAGTTCAGATAGTGCAAAGTTAAAAGGGCACAGTTCAGAGTTTTGAGGGCTTGCCGGCTCAAATCGTAGGGACGCGGCGTGCCGCGTGGAAAAAGGAAAACGGCATCCCGGCGCGTAAAAATGACATCCGGGCAAATTCCACGCGGCACGCCGCGTCCCTACAGGAGGCACAACGCCATCCGGCGTTGTGGGGCACATGGCAAATTTGGACTTTGGCGTTTGAACTTTGGACGAATGTAAGTAATTTTGTGGCGTGATGAAGATATTTGGTGTTTTTTTGACGATATTGGGCGCGGTGGCGTGCTGGTCGTGCAGCGACGGGGATGAGCCGTCGGTGGCGGCAGGGACACGGCGCACTGTGCTGGTGTATATGTCGGCGGCCAACAGCCTCGGGACGGGGGAGTTTGACCGCAACGACCTTGCCGAGATGCAGCAGGGGGTGGAGAGTTCGCTGCCGGCGGACTGCCGGTGGATTGTGTATCACCATGCCTACGGAGCTGACCCTGTGCTTGTGGAGCTGACGCCCCACGGCAATGACACGATAATCGCCTATTCCCCCGAGATATATTCGACCGACGGGCTGCGGCTACGGTCGGTCGCAAGAGACGTGATGAGGCTTGCCCCAGCCGACGGGTACGGCCTGGTAATGTGGAGCCACAGCACCGGATGGGAAGCACCCTACCGCCCCGCCCCGTCGTGGGACAAGGGGCCGCGCTCATGGGGCGACGACCGTGGCACGCAGATGGATATCCCCGCGCTCGCGGACGCGCTCACGGAGCTGAAGCCGGAGTTTATCTACTTTGACTGTTGCTATATGGCGTCGGTGGAGGTGGCCTATGAGCTGCGGGATGTCACGGCGCATATCGTGGCATCGCCTACGGAGGTTCCGGCTGACGGAATGCCTTATGAGCTGAATGTCGGGGCACTGTGTGAGCCTGTAGCCAATCTTGAAGGGGCGGCAATGAACACTTATCAATATTATGCCAGGCAGGCGTCGCCATCGGCGCGGTCGTGCGCGATGACGGTCATCGACACGGCACCGCTGACGCGGCTCGCGACAGTGACGCGGGCGATATATGCCCGATATGGCACTGAAGCCGAGGGGTACACCCGCCAACGGCTCGACCGCGACCGCGAACAGCGGTTCTGGGACTTTGCCGACCATGTGAGGGCACTTTGCGCCGACGACGAGGAGTTGACGGAAGAATTTGAGGAGGCATTTGCGGCCGCCGTACCCCTCCACAGGCACACGCCCCGGATGTGGAACATGTGGGGCCTCGACCGCTCCACGGGGCTGTCGGGATACATCTACCCCAATGAAGGCGGCGATCCCACCTACCGGGGATATAACGGCCTGCAATGGTGGCGCGATGTCGTGGCCCCCGTCGTGACCGGAGCGGCAAACGCCGACTGACAGATAAGTGTCTATTCAAAATTAAACGATATATTAACTTATGTGGCCTGAAACAAAATCTTTTATAATCTCTGCGGCTTTATTTTGGTGAAAATCAATTCTTTCATCGGTCGTTTATAATTATAAACTTCCTCTTCAAGAATCAATTTTCCCTCAAAATAAATCTCGCATATAGTATAAATTAATTTTGAATAGCCACTTAAAACCAAAACACGACAACATACGTTGACAAAAAAACAGACACCCTCTTATATATGATATTGCAGCTATTACAATTTGCCCTGACCTCCGCGCCGACAGTCGACACCGACTCTATAGCGGCGGCACGCGAGGCCAAGCTAAAGGCATTGGAGTCGATGCCGCTCGAAGACCTGTTTAACTCGGCCGTGAACGGGATGGTGAAATTTGCCATCAACCTGGCTATAGCCATCGTGGTGTTCTACGCGGGCAAGTTCATCATCAAGAAACTCTACCACTTCACGCTCGGCGTGTTTGTCAGGCGCAAGGTCGACCGGTCGCTGACGACGTTTATCCTCAGCATGATACGCATTGTGCTGTTCTTTATCCTCATCGTCACGGTGATAGGCATCCTCGGCATCGAGACCAGCTCGTTCCTCGCCATATTTGCCTCGGCCGGCGTCGCCATCGGTATGGCGTTGAGCGGCACGTTGCAAAACTTTGCCGGCGGCGTGCTGATACTGCTCCTGAAGCCCTACAAGATAGGCGACTACATCGAGGCGCAGGGGTATGCCGGGACGGTGAAGGAGATACAGATATTCCACACCATCATTACCACCCCCGACAACCAGTCGATAATCATCCCCAACGGCGGACTGTCGACCGGGAGCATCAACAATTACTCCCGCGAGGACTACCGCCGCGTCGACTGGACCGTGTCGATAGCCTACGGCAACAGCTTTGACACAGCCCGCAAGGCTTTGCTCGACATACTGCTGTCGGACCCCCGCGTAGTGAAGCAGTATATCGAGGATGACCGCTCGGACTATGCCCGTGCCGAGGCCGAGGAGAAAAAAGAAGAGGCCGAGGAGGACGTGATAGAGACGGCTTTGAGCAAGAAGCCGTGGTGGAAGCGCATCTTCCACCACCCCACCAACGTCAAGGAGGCCATATCCAAGTGGGAGGATGCGCGGCAGGCGAGCATCATCGCCCACCTTGGGCGCACCGACTGCACGCCCAAGGTCGTGCTCGGGGAGCTTGCCGACAGCAGCGTCAACGTCATAGCCCGCGCATGGACCCGCTCGGAGAACTACTGGGGGCTGAAATATGACATCACCGAGCGCATCTACAACGAGCTGCCCAAGGCCGGCATCGACTTCCCGTTCCCGCAGATGGACGTGCACCTGAGCCATATCCCGACGAGCGGCTCCGATACGGGAGACAGAACCCAAAGCTGACTTTTTATATAAATATCCTTAACGCGAGGCGAGGTATTGAAAAAGAATGGTTATATTTGTGTGACTTATATTCCGAGGCCACAGGGCACGTCGTGTGCGTGCCGGGGCAGATACTTGTCATAGCATGAAAAGCGCCTGAAAACAGCAGCCTCCCCATATATATGTCAGGGCTTATCCATTTCTCCTCGACTATACATGGAAGCCGTCGCCATCTCTCTCCACCACCCGCTCCGAGGACACATCAGCGACCGCCGGGGCTGCGAGACCAGATTAAAATAAAAAACAACATAAATGATAAGTAAATGGAATTACTTACCCCTTACTACAGAAGAGCAAAAATTAGAGACGCAGTTGGCCAAGGCGTTTGCCTCCTGCCCTCCGATTAGCGAGCTGCTGGTACAGCGCGGCATAACCTCCATAGAGGAGGCGGAAAAATTTTTCCACCCCTCGCTGAAGGATATGCACGACCCGTTCCTCATGCCCGACATGGACAAAGCTGTAAACAGGCTTAACAAAGCTATGGGGTCAAAGGAGAAGATAATGGTCTACGGAGACTATGACGTGGACGGCACCACGGCGGTGGCGCTCGTGTACAAGTACCTCCAGAACTACTACTCCAACATCGAATACTACATCCCGACACGCTACGATGAGGGCTACGGGATCTCAAAGCGCAGCATCGACTACGCCGCCTCGATAGGGGTGAAGCTCATCATCATACTCGACTGCGGCATCAAGGCTATCGAGGAGATACGCTATGCCAAGTCGCTCGGCATCGACTTCATCATCTGCGACCACCATGTGCCCGACGATGAGCTGCCCGAGGCCGTTGCGATACTCAACCCGAAGCTCGAGGGGAGCGCCTACCCGTGCAGCCACCTGTCGGGTTGCGGGGTTGGATACAAATTCATGCAGGCATTCGCCATATCCAACGGCATCACCGGCAACGAGCTGGAGTCGCTGCTCGACCTTGTGGCGGTCAGCATCGCCGCCGACATCGTGCCGATGGTCGACGAGAACCGCATCATGGCCTACCTCGGACTGAAACGGCTCAACTCCAACCCCAACATGGGGCTGCGCGCCATCATCAAGATATGCGGGCTTAGCAACCGGGAAATCACCATCTCGGACGTCATCTTCAAGATTGGGCCGCGCATCAACGCCTCGGGGCGTATGCAGAGCGGCCGCGAGGCGGTGGAACTGCTGGTGTCGCGCGACTTCTTCGACGCCCTCGCCAAGGCACGCGACATCGACCAGTACAACCAGGACCGCAAGGAACTCGACAAACGCATCACCGAGGAGGCCAACGCCATCCTCGACGCACGCGGGGAGATGGACTCGGACAAGAAGTCGATAGTCATCTACAACAAGGACTGGCACAAGGGGATAATAGGCATCGTGGCCTCGCGCCTCACCGAACTGTACTACAAGCCGTCGGTGGTGCTCACCCTTTCCAACGGGCTTGCCACCGGGTCGTCGCGATCGGTGCAGGGGTTTGACATCTACAAGGCTGTCGACTCGGCACGCGACCTGTTGGAGAACTTCGGCGGCCACACGTATGCCGTCGGCCTGTCGCTCAAGGAGGAGAATATCCCGGAGTTCACACGCCGATTTGAGGAGTATGTCGCCGCCAACATCCTGCCGTCGCAACTCACGCCGCTGCTCGATATCGACGCGCTGCTGACATTCGCCGAAATCACGCCCGAGTTTATCTCGACTCTGCGGCGGTTCAACCCGTTCGGTCCGGGCAACACCAAGCCCGTGTTCTGCACACGCAGCGTCTACGACTTCGGCACGAGCAAGCTCGTGGGGCGCAATCTCGAGCATATCAAGCTGGAGCTTGTCGACAACACGTCGGGACGCGTGCTCAACGGCATAGCGTTCAACGCCGCCCAATATTTCCCCCACATCCACGATCGCAAGCCGTTTGACATCTGCTATACGATAGAGGACAACAAGCACCAGAGTTCCCCTACGGCGATACAGCTGCAAGTGAAGGAAATCCACCTGCCGCGATAGGCCGCTACATGCTGCCGCAACGATAAAATCCCCTGCGAGATGGAGGTCGATATACATGCCATACTGTCGGAATACTGGGGCTATAGCTCGTTCCGGCCCATGCAGGAGGAGATTATCCGCTCGGTGCTCGACGGGCGCGACACGCTCGGGCTGCTGCCCACCGGCGGCGGCAAGAGCATCACGTTCCAGGTGCCGGCCATCGCGCTCGACGGCGTGACGATTGTGGTCACGCCGCTAATCTCGCTGATGAAAGACCAGGTAGACAACCTGCGGGAGCGCGGCATAAAGGCGGTGTACCTCCATGCGGGGCTGACCCGCGCCGAGCACCGCCTCGCACTCGACCGATGCCGATACGGGCACGTCAAGCTGCTGTATGTGTCACCCGAGAAACTACAGTCGCCGCGTTTTCTCGACGAGCTGCGCGACGTGACCGTGAGCCTCATCGTTGTCGACGAGGCCCACTGCATCTCCCAGTGGGGGTATGACTTCCGGCCGTCCTACCTGAAAATAAACGACCTGCGCAAACGCGTGCCCGATGTCCCCGTGCTCGCCCTCACCGCCTCGGCGACACCCGAGGTGGTGGACGACATCATGGCGCGGCTCGGATTTCGCGAGCACAACCTGTATGCACGCAGCTTTGCCCGCGACAACCTTAGCTATATCGTGCGCAATGGCGACGACAAGGAGCGGCAACTGCTGCGCGTGCTCAACGGCACGGCGGGGACGGCCATCGTCTACGTGCGCTCGCGGCGTCGAACACGCGAGACAGCCGAATGGCTTGTGCGCGAGGGGGTGAGCGCGGAGTTCTACCACGCAGGGCTAAGCCCCGAGGAGAAAGAGGAGCGGCAAAACCGCTGGAAAAGCGGGGAGACCCGCGTCATTGTCGCCACCAACGCCTTCGGCATGGGCATCGACAAGCCCGACGTCAGGGCGGTGGTGCATCTCGACACCCCTTCATCGCTTGAAGAGTACTATCAGGAGGCGGGACGTGCGGGGCGCGACGGGCTGCCGGCCTATGCCGTGCTGCTGGCATCGCGGGTCGACAAAGGGAGGCTCACGCGCCTCATCTCCGAGCGGTTTCCCGACAAGGAGTATTGCCGACGTGTCTACGAGCTTGCCGGCAACTTTGCCGGGGTGGCGGTCGGAGCGGGCTTTAATCAGGTGTATGAGTTCAACTTCGCGCTGTTCTGCAAGCGGTTTGACCTGCGTCCCGTGCAGGCCGACAGTGCTTTGCGTCTGCTGACCGCCGCCGGATATGTGGAATTTATCGAGGAACTCTCCACGCAGTCGCGCGTCATGATGTTGCTCACCAAGCAGGAACTTTACGGCGTGAAGCTTGACGGGGACACCGACAGGGTGTTCCAGCTCATACTGCGCACCTACACAGGGCTGTTTGCCGACTACGTGTACATCAACGAGGGGGTCATAGCCCGGCACACCGAGCTGTCGGAGCAGGCGGTCTATGAGGCGTTGCTCGCCCTCAACCGTATGCACGTGCTGCATTACGTGCCGCGCAAGTCGACGCCCTACCTCTATTACCCCACCTCGCGCGAGCTTCCGCGCTACATCACATTCCCGCGTGCCGTGTACGAGGATATGCGGCAGCGGCTCGAACAGCGCGTAGAGGCCATGAAACGATTTGCCTTTGACAGCGGGGAGTGCCGCGTCAACACGATGCTCCGCTACTTTGGCGAGACCCCGGCAGAGCCGTGCGGCAAATGCGACGTATGCCGCTCACGCCGGCAACTCGCCCCGCGCCCGTCGGCGAGCGCCCCCACCCTACGCGACAGCATCATCTACATGCTCTCACAACAACCCCGCACCCTGCACTATCTCACCTCCAACGCCGCAGCCCCCGAAGGAGAGGTCATCGAGACCATGCGCCACCTCCTTGATGACGGCACCGCCGCCACCGACGGTATCGCTTTCAGGCTGGGATAGATAGGGCTAATAGGTCAAATAGGGCTAATAGGGCTGATATGACGGCACTATCATGGCTCCGCACCATTGCGTATGTGGCTTATTTATGCAGCATGGAGAGGGATTGCCAGGCGAGGCGGCGGAGCTGGTCGAGGAGGACGCAGGTGAGGTAGACACCGAGGAGGAAGGCGGTGATGAGGAGGGAGGCCACAAGGGGGGAATGGGAGTGGTAGATGGTGCGGATGGGGTGGAAGAAGTAAGCGTTCATCACGTGGGGATTGGCGTGGATAAGGTAGACGGAGAACGCGGATGCGCCAAGCCAATTGACTATGCGGCTTTGGAAGCGCAGACGTGCAAAGGCGACTGACACCGCCATCGAGGCGACCAGGACAAACGGCGAGGCATATGAGGTGAAGATGGAGATACAGCGTTCGATGGCCTCGCCATCGTGAGTGAGCATGATCGAGAGGACTATTGCAGCCGCCGTGGCGAGAGTGGCAATGAGTGCCACCATAAATGACGTGGAGGGGCTGACACGCATGGGCAGGCGAGTCAAGCGGGCATAACGGCCAAAAAGATAGAGGGTGACAAATGACGCAAGCCCGTATCCGCGCCTGTAGGCAATCTGCCATACATCCGTGCCTCCGAGCAGACCCTCTACAAGGAGCATGGCGAGCAACAGTAGGAGAAGGCGGCGTGGCGGCACGCTATCGGCATAGAGATTGAGAGCGGGCGCGACGAGCATCAACGTGGCATATACCTGCGGGAACCAGTAATCCGAGCCAAACAGCCAGCGGTCACCAAACGCGCTCCAATCCCACGGCACAAGCCCCGATGCGGAAAGCAGCAGATAGGGAGTCACCGCCCAAAAGAGCACCTGAAACAGGAAATTGCACGCCGACCGCATGGATAGCCGGATGCCAAAATAGCCCGAGATGATGACAAACAGGTTGACGCACATCAATCCCACAACCTCAACAAGCACGCGCCATGTCTCAGCCAACGGGCTGTCGGCAAACGATGCCGCCGTGGGAACACCCAATGCCCCGAAGTCGGAATGGACCACCAACACAAGAAACATAGCCACACACCGCAGCAACTCCATGTTGGACTGACGCGGAGGACGTGGCTGCGGCAAGGATGTCGGGGCTTCGGACATAGGCGATTGATTGTTGGCAAAAGTAGCTATTTTTACCAATATCCATGCATATGGAGCAGTCAAATTGTCATGCGCAGATATGTTGCCAATAGCCATCTATCTGATTAAGATTAAGTTAATTTCGCGGGTATAATAAAAAATTGTGACAGGATAAACACATTTTAATCTCTTTTATACGAAAAAGAGACCAAAAGCCATATCCATTCCCCCACAGGATTGTTTTTAGAGTATAAGCCGATTGCATAGCATAAATATGAAACCCGCTTTTTTATATCCCTCGCCCCCGTTATTGGTTAGCGATGATAGGTAACGGGGCTCTCATAAATAAATAGTTGAAACGTGGGGCGCCCCTCATCTCGAAGGAGATGGGGGGCGCCTTTCGTCTATAGGGTGAAAGCGACGGCTATCGCATTAGGAGCTTGGCGACAGTGCCGTCGCTATAGCGCACGATAGTGATGCCGGCGGCCGAGGGCGACGCGAGAGGACGGCCCGACAGGTCATAGTAGGCTACGGGGACACGGGAGGTTTCCGAGTCGGAAATGATATCGCCGATTGCCGACTGCTCGCACACGCGGATGAGTGTGGTGCCCCCTCCGATGGCAGTAAACGTCAGCGTGATGTCCCCCGGGCCTATGCGGCGTATAAGGTTGCGATCTCCCACGATGTCATACCACCCCTCAGCCTCATTCCACACTTCGATATACTCGCTTTCGGCAATCTCTATCACGCCATCGTCCTCCTCGTTCCAAGAGAGGGAGTATCCAAGCCTCGCAGGGTCGCTTATCTCCAGCCAAGCCTCGTCACCGACGGCGGGCAGTACAAGTTCCCGGGTCGAGACTGTCGGGATGGCGTCGGCCGAGAGGAGCGTCACAAGTTGGCCGGCATTGGCTGCGCCATCGGCACTGTAGTAATATGACAGCATGGGGCGCGACGGGTCATCCAGCACGAGGCGGTTGCCGACAAGTCGTGCGCCCGTAAGCCCGCGGAGTTTCGACAAGTCCATACCCTGTGCGACATAGGAGGCAAGGTCGAACCCGTCACCGTCAAATGCGACAGCTGTCTCGGAGTTGCACTGATAGTCAGTCCCCACGGGAGCCTCGGCAAACAACAGACGATTTTGCGAGACATCGAGCGTCTTCAGCGCGGCAAGATGCCGGAAATCGCCATGTGTCAGCTGATTGCCACGTACATTCAGAGTTTCCAATGCGGGCAGAGACGAGAGGTTGAGTGACGAAAGGCGATTGCCGGCACAGTTCAGGAAGGTCAAACGCGGCATCCCGTCGGGGAGCGTCAACTCGGAGAGCAGGTTGTTTTGCACCTCAATACTCTCTATCAGCGGCAGCCTGTCGGGGAGAGCCAGGGTCTCAAGGCGGTTGTCGTTACATTCGAGGCTCGACAGGTCGACATCCGACAGGTCGAGCGATTCAAGTGCATTGTGCATCGCACACACCCGACACCCGGCGCCGACACCGCGTATCGACAATTCAGACAAGGCGTTGTTGTAGTTAGCCCCGACGTAGGATAGACGCGGGCAATCGTTTACCTGTATCTTCTTCAATGTCGGCATCGTGCTTAACGAGACCGTCTGCAATTGCGGCAAGCCTTTCAGGTCAACCTCGGTAAGGAGGTTGTCGGACGCCTCTATGCTACAGAGCATCGGGAAACGGTCGAGCCCCCTGAGGGAGGTGATGCCGGCATTCTCCCATTTCACATCCTCGACACGACCCATCTCGTAGTCGCTGAACCACCCGTCACGGTCGCTGTCGTAAGTATCCGTAAGGAGACCGCGCAACACCGGGCAATCTATCTCCGTGGCGGCAAAGCCTCGCGACACCAGCCTGACGGTCGCGGTCTCGCCCAATTGGACGCCGTCGCCATCGGTCAACGTCAGCCGATAATCCCCCGAGTCAAGACGGGGTTCCGATTCCCTGAACCGCGAGGCGGGAATGTCAAGGCTGACAGACGACCCTGTATCTATGCCCGGACGCATATCGCCCGTGACGCTGAATGTCATAACTTGCTTGTTATCGGCAGGATTGGCGATTACTGCCTGAATATCGCCATAGAACGGCGCACCGTCGTTTCTCACCTCCACGGTGATAACCCCGTCACCCCAAGGGTCAACGACCGCCGGGATGTCAAGGCGCGTCACGGTGAGGGCAGGCGCCTCAGGCACGTTGGCGGCGATGACGGAGACAGAGCCGTCCGCCACCCTTACCGTCACGTAGGGGACGGCGACTTCGCGTGCCGGCCACAGCCATTGCCACGCCTGGGTGTCAGCATCACGCCATGTCGGGAAAATGCGGTATTCGCCGTCGGGAAGCGTCCATGCGTCAACGCGGAGACTCGCGTCGCCCGTGACGGCTGCCGACGACTCGGCGGCAACACTACCCGTAGCGACATCGACTGCGCGCATACCGAACTGATGACCCGACGCGGGGAGCGTCAGCACATACGGGGCGGGCGTATAGCCATTCCAACCGTACTCTCCCTGAGGGTCGATTGCCCGCAACGCCATGTCAAACGCCGTGCCATCGGCGGTGGACAGCGAGGTGAACATGAACTCATGTCCGGACGGCTTGTCGTCGGGAGCGGCAGGGCGGATACCCAGCACGACCTCCTGCCCGAAATTGTAGCCGCCGGTCGCACCGCCGATGCCCTGCTCACGAGGCGACAGCAGGTAGGGGGCAAAATAGCCGTCAGCCATGCCGCCCCACCCCCAGTTGATATGCAGGAAACCGTCAGCATCCATGCCGTCACACACAAACGCATGTCCGTGATAGTCCTTGGTGACCCCGGCATAGTAAACCGGGCGATCCTGCTGCAACTCGCCGTAGATCATAGCATCCCACGCCGCAAGAGTGTAGTACTCGGATATACGCATCACCATAGACGGCGAGTAGCCGTAGTCATCGACAAGCGCGGGCTTTACGCCGGTGGTCGTCGCCGACGTTGACGACGGGCGGTATTGCGCCCCGACACTCACACCGAGGTCGTGGAGCAGGCGCGACACCTCGGCATCCTGCGTCGCCGTGGTCATCCCCTCTCCATGCTCGTCGGCTATGAGCGACCAGTCGTAGGTGGCGGGATGATGATGGTAGCGCACAATCTGCCCCATCGCCAGCGGCACGCACCCGACCATCGTCGGCTGGGAAATCCATTGTCCGAAAGCATTGTACCCCTCCTCCACGGGACACTCGTTGTTGTAGGGTGCATCCTGACGCCACCGTGTCGAGCCGAGGAGCGGCGCGACGGCATGATATTCGCCATAGAGATTGGAGAGAGTCGGCGCGGAGACTTGCCGCGATGACGCGGCATAACGCTGCAACATCTGCCGCGCCCCCTCGGGAAGCATGGCGAGGTCGAGTGGCGTGTCGAGCGAGTAGCCGAGGATGGGAGCCGGGGTATCCTCATCGGCGTTGACAATCACAAATCCCGGCGCGCCCTCGATGCCAAACAAATAAAAGGCGTCGGAAAGAGAATCGGGCGTGTCAGCTGCCACGACCTTAGGAGTGCAGGAGATTCTCTTGGCAGCGGGGTGGCGACCCGTTTGTACTGCACGCCCCAGGAAAGCCTCTGCCCGGCGTGCCGCCTCGCTCTCCGTCACTGCGGCTGACGCGTCATACGTCCCGAGACAAGCGGCTATCGTGCAACATGTTATTAGAATGTGCGGTTGTTTTGTCATACTATATAGCATTAATGGATGATAGAATTGTTTGATTTTTACAAATATACGCTTTACACGGGATTCCCGCAACCGCCCGGCTCATTTAACACTCATTATAGCCATTAATTTGGCGAATTTGAGTAGTTTTTGATTGATAAAGCGGGGATTGTGCGTAACTTTGCGGGCGGAAAAACAACGTAACAACATAACCGAATATTATTATGGCAAAGAAAGCACTGTTAATGATCCTCGACGGATGGGGCATCGGCAACCACACCAAGGGCGACGTAATCTTCTCCACCCCCACCCCCTATTGGGACTATCTCATCAACACATACCCCAATTCGCAGCTTCAGGCAAGCGGCGAGAATGTCGGCCTGCCCGACGGACAGATGGGCAACTCGGAGGTGGGACACCTCAACATCGGCGCAGGCCGCGTGCTCTATCAGGACCTTGTGAAAATCAACAAGGCTATCAAGGACGGCTCAATATTGGAAAATCCCGAGATAAAGGGGGCGTTTGAATATGCCCGCGACAACGGCAAGGCGATGCATTTCATGGGCCTGACAAGCAATGGCGGCGTGCACTCGTCGCTCGACCACCTCTTTGCCCTCTGTGACATAGCCAAGCACTACGGCCTCGAAAAAGTGTACATCCACTGCTTCATGGACGGCCGCGACACCGACCCCCGCAGCGGCAAGGGCTTCATCGAGCAGCTGCAGGAGCACTGCGACAAGAGCGCAGGCAAGATTGCCACTATCGTGGGACGCTACTACGCAATGGACCGCGACAAGCGCTGGGAGCGCGTAAAGGTGGCCTATGACGCGCTTGTCAACGGCGTGGGCGAGAAAGCCGCCGACATGGTTGCCGCAATGCAGCAGTCATATGACAACGACGTGACCGACGAGTTCATCAAGCCCATCGTCAACGCCAATGTCGACGGCACCATCAAGGCCGATGACGCCGTGATATTCTTCAACTACCGCAACGACCGCGCCAAAGAGATCACCACCGTGCTCACCCAGCACGACATGCCCGAAGAGGGAATGCACACAATCCCCGGGCTACAGTACTACTGCATGACCCCCTATGACGCATCGTTCAAGGGCGTGCACATCCTCTTTGACAAGGAGAATGTCAACAACACCCTCGGCGAATACCTGTCGTCGCTCGACAAGACGCAGCTCCACATTGCCGAGACCGAGAAATATGCCCACGTGACCTTCTTCTTCAACGGTGGCCGCGAAGCCCCCTACGAGGGTGAGGAGCGCATCCTGGTTGCGTCGCCAAAAGTCGCCACCTACGACCTCAAGCCCGAGATGAGCGCATATGAGGTGAAAGACAAGCTCGTCGATGCCATCAAGAGCGAGAAGTACGACTTTATCGTCGTCAACTACGCTAACGGCGACATGGTAGGCCACACCGGCGTATACGAGGCTATCGAGAAGGCAGTTAAGGCTGTCGACGAGTGCGTCAAGGACACTGTCGAAGCCGCCAAGAAGGCCGGATATGAGGTAATCATCATCGCCGACCATGGCAACGCCGACAATGCCATCAACGCCGACGGCACGCCCAACACAGCCCACTCGCTCAACCCCGTGCCCTGTGTCTACGTGACCGACCGCAAGGACGCCAAGGTAGAGAACGGCATCCTCGCCGACGTCGCCCCCACCATCCTCAAAATCATGGGCATACCCCAGCCCAAGGAGATGACAGGCCACGCGCTGATTGACTAATCGCAGCACTGCCTCATCGGGGCACAAAAAGTAGGGACATGCCTTTGGCATGTGGACTTGGGTGCGGTCATCTGCACTTTCCACATGCCAAAGGCATGTCCCTACTTTTAAGCAAACTACAGGGCGTGGCATTCCCATGCATCCATGAGCAAATTGCCATCAAAACCATGTTACAAATTACCATTGGAGCAATATTTCGCTTTCATTATGACACTTTGAATTAATTTTTGTTAATGAGGCGTCATTTTTATTGCAGCTTTTATTGCGGGATGTGGGGAAATGCTTACATTTGCAATGTGTTTTTCATGGTATTAGATTTAAGGTTAACGAAGATTGGTTGTCGCGATGACAATCAATTTTTTTTGTACCTACTGCAATGATTTTTAGACATAGGGACGGTATTTTTTGACATAAGGACATAGGGACATAGGGCTGCGCGGGAAAGCGATGGTCGAAGTTGCGGCGTTTTTGCAGGCGGGGTGTGAAAAACAAAAAGGTCAGCCGGATGACTGACCTCTTGCTTGATTGGTGGCGGGAGCAGGACTCGAACCTGCGACCTTTGGGTTATGAGCCCAACGAGCTACCACTGCTCCATCCCGCGATGTTTGTGAGTGCAAAGGTATAGCGTTTTTCCTATTCCTCCAAATTTTATGTCCTATATTTGTGTTAAAAAACATAAACACATTCATTTTGGAGCATTTGAGGCGATTATCCAATGGCGATTTGCATGGTTTTCACTCACTTTAACGGCTGTATATTAGATTTTCGGGGAAAGTGTGAGCAATTAAAAGGAAATAGTTATAACTTTGTAAGCAAAGAACCATTTTAACCTGAAACAAAACTTACAATCATGAGCAAACCTTATGTACTTGGTATCGACATAGGCGGTACCAACACCGTTTTCGGCATCGTCGATGCCAGAGGTGTAGTGCTTGCAAGCGCATCAATCAAGACCCGTAAACACAGTGATATCACCGCCTATATCGACGAACTATACACTGAGGCCACCAAGCTGATGGAGGCCAACGACGCCATCGACAAGGTGCATGGCATCGGCATCGGCGCACCCAACGCCAACTACTTCACCGGCACAATCGAGGGGGGCGTCAACCTGCCGTGGCCTACCCCGCTGCCCCTGGCACAACTCGTGAGCGACAAGTTTGGCATCCCCGTAGCCATCACCAACGACGCCAACGCGGCAGCCATCGGCGAGATGACCTACGGCGCAGCACGCGGTCTGAAGGACTTTATCATGATAACGCTCGGCACCGGCGTTGGCAGCGGCATAGTCATCAACGGCCAGATGGTATACGGCCATGACGGATTTGCCGGCGAGCTTGGTCACCTCATCATGAAGCGCAACAACGGACGCCTCTGCGGATGCGGCCGCACGGGATGCCTTGAGACCTACTGCTCGGCAACAGGCGTGGCACGCACGGCACGCGAGTTCCTTGAGATACGCACCGAGCCGTCACTGCTCCGCAACATGGATATCGCCGCCATCACCTCCAAGGATGTATATGACGCCGCCATCGCGGGCGACAAGCTGGCCAAGGACGTGTTTGAGTTCACAGGCAACATCCTCGGCGAGGCTCTGGCCGACTTCACGGTGTTCTCATCGCCCGAGGCATTCATCCTGTTCGGCGGTCTCGCCAAGAGCGGCGACCTGCTCATGAAACCTCTGAAGAACTCGATGGAGAAGAACATGATGCCGATTTTCAAAGGCAAGGTCAAGGTGCTTCTCTCGGAACTGAAAGAGGCCGATGCCGCCGTGCTCGGTGCAAGCGCACTGGGCTGGGAGGCCAAGCCCACCCCCGCGCCGGCTCCCGTACCCGCAACGGTGCCCGTAACACCGCAAGCCTAAACGAGTGCTAAACGAGTGCACAGCGCATAGTGCAGAGTACAAAGTTTTTAAGTGGCTGTGTCAAAATTAAGTGCATGGAATTTATCCTCTTCGAGGAAACCCGTTTTGCTTGATTCCACTACCCCATACAACGCAAAAGCGAGGCAATCTGACGATTTACCTCGCTTTTTGCTTAGTGTGGGGTTAACTCAAATTAAAGTCTTCGACTTATTGCTGATTTTGACACATCACCTTTTTATCGGAAGTTGCAAAACTTGCCGGCTGTATTGAAATGCAGGGACATGCCTTTGGCATGTGGAAGGAGCAAATGGCCGCATCCAAGTCCACATGCCAAAGGCATGTCCCTACATTTTTACGGTTTAATCCTGTGAGGATTCAGGGTTTCTTGGCGGGGAGGACTTCTATCCAGTAGCCGTCGGGGTCCTCGATGAAGTAGAGCCCCATCTCATGGTTCTCGTAGCAGACGACCCCCATCTCCTTGTGATAGCGGCGTATCTCGTCATAGTCGCCATCGACGCGGAAAGCGATGTGGGTCTCGTTCTCGCCGAGGTCGTAGGGCTGGGGATGGTCCTTGAGGCATGTCAATTCAAGCCTGACGGATGACGAGCCGTCGCCCATGTAAATGAGCACAAATTTTCCCGCAGGGTCCTCATATCGGCCTGTCTCGGCAAGCCCGAGGGCGTTGTTGTAGAACTCAATACTTTTTTCAAGGTCGGCCACATTTATATTATAGTGGTCGAAACGCGCTTTCACTTCCATATCTATAGTTATAAGTGTCTATTCAAAATTAAACGATATATTAAATATTATGTGGCCTTAAACAAAATCTTTTATACTCTCTGCGGCTTTATTTTGGTGAAAACCGATTCTTTCATCGGTCGTTTATGATTATAAATTTCCTCTTCAAGAATCAATTTTCCCTCAAAATAAATCTCGCATACAGTATAAATTAATTTTTAATAGCCACTTATATCTGTCATTCAACTTTATATTCGCCCGTTGTGAAGTCTATCTCCGCGACCTCGCCGGGACGCGAGAGGCATATGTAACGGCCTTGCGCCGGATTGGCGTACAGCGGGAAGTCGCACGCCTCGTCGGGACGTTCCCAAAAGTGCATCGGGAAGAAAAATCCGACCTTGATGGCGCGCACCATCTTGCGTGCGCCACGCGGGAAATTCTCCCCCATACGCGGGTCGACGGCCATCATCATCACGTCGACACGGGGATAGTCGGCGGCAATCGCGGCCACATCGGCATCAAACGCCTTGTCGGCGGCATCAACCTCGGCGCGGGTCGACTCCTGCTGCCAGTGCCAGTCATTTAGGTCGCCCGAATGAAACAGCAGCCGACCGCCGACGCTGAACATCAGCGACACGCCGACATCGGTCGAGCCAAACGCCTCGACACCCAATGCAGCGACCTGAGCCTGCGACCCGGGATGCACCCACGTCACGTCGAGGCCCGGCGGCACATCGTCAGCGGGAATATCGTCGCTCAATATATACCGGCAGGGCGCATCGGCGGCATAGTCGAATATGGCTGGGTTGAAATGGTCGTGATGGCGATGGGTGACCGCAAAGACCAAGGGACGTCCGACACCCGTGTCGCGCGACAACCGCCGCACGACCCCGGCAGGGTCGCGCCAGCAGTCGATGACAAGCAGCGCATCGGAGGTCTCGACAGCAAATCCGCTGTGGAATATGTAAGTGATGCGCATCTTGTCGGTCATCGTTCGAGGAATTTTCAGGTGGGTACTTCGATTGTCAGCCCGTCGTATGCAATCTTCACATTCGGGGGCAATGTCGGCTCCACGTCGGCGTGCAGCCCCATCTCATGACTGAGATGGGTGATGTATGCGACACGGGGCGACACTACTTTTATAACGTCAAGAGCCTGCGACAGGTTCATGTGCGATATATGCGGCGTGTGACGCAGGGCGTTTACCACCAGCGTATCGACGCCATGTATCATACGCAGCGTCTCGTCGGGTACGACGCCCGCATCCGTTATATAGGCCAATGAGCCGATTTTGAAGCCTATCACAGGCAACTTATAGTGCATCACCGGCAACGGCGTGACCGTCAGGCCGTCGCCCACGTCAAAGGGACGGCCATCCACGATCCGCAGGTCAAACTTTGGCACACCCGGATAGGGATGCTCCTTGAAACAGTAAGGCAGGCGCGCACGAAGGTCGGCGGCGACATCAGCGCGGCAGTAGACCGGGATACCGTCGTCCTCCACGCAGTAGGGGCGCAGGTCGTCAATCCCCCCGACGTGGTCGTAGTGGCTGTGGGTGACAAGCACCGTGTCGACCCATGGGCTGCCGGCGGCAAGCATCTGCGAACGGAAGTCGGGCCCGCAGTCAATGAGAATCGAGCGATGCCCTACGGAGAGCAGTGCCGAGGTGCGCAAACGGCTGTCGCGCGGGTCGGCGGAGCGGCATGTCGCGCAGTCACACCCTATCTGCGGCACGCCGGTCGATGTGCCCGTGCCGAGGAATGTGAGCGTCATCGCCGACGGACGGCCTATGATGTTGACCTCGGGCCGGAGCAGGATGTGGTATTTCATAGCCACGCGCCCGATGACCCTGCCCATCAGCTCCAGGACATCACGCGGTGTGGCGTCGCCACGGTTGACGATGACAAGCGACTGTAGCGGATAGACCTGTGCCCCGCCGAGGATATGGCCCTTCATGCCGGCATGTTCGATGAGCCATCCGGCGGGCACCTTCACCCCGTCGGGCACGTCATAGTGGGGTATCTCGCCGAAACGGGCGCAAAGCATCCCGTACTGCTCACGCGTGACGACGGGATTCTTGAAAAACGACCCCGCACTTCCCGTCTCGGACGGGTCGGGGAGCTTGGCACGGCGTATGGCGATGACACGCTCACGCACATCCGCGGCAGTCAGGGACGGCTGCGCGGCCAACTCCCGCAACGGCCCGTAGTCAAGCACAAAACGCGGCACGCGGCTAAGGCGATAGCACACCTCGGTGACGATATACCGCCCGACGTTGCCGGGCCGCTTGAACACGCTGTCGCGATAGCCATAGCTGCACTCGGCGGCACTCCACCGCCGCATAGTGCCCGTAGCAACCTCGACAGTAGTCACGCTGTCGATGACATCCTTTGCCTCGACGCCATAGGCACCCACATTCTGCACCGCCGACGCCCCGACAGTGCCGGGAATATAAGACAGGTTTTCCACACCATAATATCCCCGGGCGACGCACCATGAGACAAAATCGTCCCACGACACACCCGAGCCGGCGGTGACAATCACCTTATCGCCATCCGCCCAGCTCTCATTGATGTAGCATATGCGGGAACGCAGCAATGTCCCCGGATAGTCGCACGCGAAAAGCAGGTTGCTCCCCTCCCCGACCGCCATAAGCGGCCCGGCTCCGAAATCGCGCAACGCCTGCAGCAGCTCCTCAACGGAGTCGTAGCAGACGTAACGCCGCGCCCTCACAGGAAGATGGAACGTAGTCACATCCTTTAAGTCAAAATCCTGATATATTTCCATTTCTACCTAAGTATCTATTCAAAATCAATTCTATCGCCTGAACTCCCACAACAGGCCGTCCTCAAACAGCAGATAAGAGCCGTCGGGATAGCTCCACAGCTCGCCGAGACGGTCACGGCCATAGCGGCGCTTGATATCGGAGGGCGCACCGAGAGCGAGACGGCACTCTTCACGGGTCATACCCTCGGCCACACGACTGTTGACAATGTTGTCCCAAACGGCATCGGACATGGAGGGATAGCGCGCACGCGGATTGTCAAAATAGAATTGCGCGGGGAACGTGCGCGATGCCGCCGCCCCCTCACCTATTGCGAGATAGAGGAAATAGCTGCGTGCGAGGGCATCGGCATCGGTGAACCGCACACGCACGGGACACACGGTGTTGCCAACCGTGACATCCGTGACCGTGACCGGCACAAACCGCCGTCCCGACACGCTTTCACCTATGCTGTCATACCACAGGGATGTGCGCGTGTAGAGCGTACGCCCGTCAAGACGGGCCGCCACGGAGTCGATGACACTCATCTCGACCGTAAACGGTATATCCACACGCCGACGCGATGCAAGCTCGGCGGCGGAGGCGTTCACCCTATAGAGGTACTCGGCCCCCCCATGTCCGGCAAACCGCAGGTCAACCGCACCGCCGCCGGTGACCGAGGGCACCTCGACACACCCCACGTATGAGAGAGTGTCACCCACAGCAGGGGGCAGGGCGTCGCCATCGCCGGCAAGGAGAATCGACAGCTTGGAGTCGGTCACTACCCACTGTTTGCCCGGAATCCATCGTGCAAACGGCTCGTTGCCGATGTCGGCAAGATATGCCTCCTCGGAGGTTGTGCGCGTCATCTCGCGCCCCGCATCATCGGCATTGATGCGCGGGGTGCTCTCTATGCCCGTGAAACATCCCGTCACCGGCAACAGTAGCGGCAGCAGCGCCATAAGCACAATGCGCCCCATGGCACTGCCGCCTCCAGACAATCCTATACCCATCTACTATTTGCAGGAGGGCGTGACACCCATATTATTGAATATGAACGTGTATATGTCGGTCTGCTCGTCGATAATCTTCGACACCGGCTTTCCGGCCCCGTGTCCGGCATTGGTCTCGATGCGTATCAGCTTGGGTGCATCCCCGGTATCGGCCGCCTGCAATGTGGCGGCATACTTGAACGAGTGGGCCGGGACAACACGGTCGTCATGGTCGGCAGTGGTGACGAGAATGGCGGGATACTTCTTCCCGTCAGCAACATTGTGTATCGGCGAGTAGCCGAGCAGATACTGTGCCATCTCGGGGGAGTCGGCACTCGTGCCATAGTCGCTTGCCCAGTTCCATCCTATAGTGAACAGGTGATAGCGCATCATGTCCATCACTCCTACCGACGGGATGGCAACCCGGAACAGCTCGGGACGCTGGTTGACGGTAGCACCGACGAGCAGGCCTCCGTTGGAGCCTCCGGCCACGGCTATGCGCGAGGGATTGGTCCACCCTTCACGTATGAGGTATTCGGCTGCGGCGGCAAAGTCATCAAAGACATTCTGCTTCTGCATCTTCGTACCCGCAAGATGCCACGGCTCGCCATACTCGCCCCCGCCACGCAGGTTGGCCTGGGCATATATGCCCCCGTTCTCAAGCCACAGCATACGCTGTGAGGAGAAGGACGGCTCAAGCGAGATGTTAAAGCCGCCGTAGCCATAGAGGTACACGGGGTTGTCTCCTGTGCGGGTGACACCTTTCTTATAGGTGATGAACATCGGTATCTTTGTGCCGTCCTTTGAGGGGTAGAACACCTGCTCGGTCACATAGTCGTCCATATTGACACCCTTCAGGGAGGTGGCGCGGTATAGCTGCGAGTCCCCCGTGTTCACGTCATATCGGTATATGGTGGTCGGGGTGGTGAAAGAGATGAAGGAGTAGAACATCTCGGGACTCTTGTCGGAAACCGAGGCGTACACCGACCCGTAGCCGGGGAGTGCGACCTGACGAACCGGCTTGCCGTCAAGGCCATAGACCCAAAGCTGCTGCGAGGCATCCTTGCTGTAGACGAGCACCAGTTTGTTGCGGTCGGCAATCTCGGCACTCTGCAACACCCCCTCCCCCTCGGGGACAAGCTCGCGCCAATGCTCGCGGGCGGGATTGTTGACATCGGCCACCATCAGCCTGTAGCGTGGCGCGCCCCAGTTGGTGAGGATATACATCCTGCCGTCCACCACGTCAATCACGGCTGCGCCGTAATCCTGTGACGGCTCTATGACAGTCCAAGGCTTGGAGGTGTCGAATGCATCCTCCATGCGCTTGATGCGCAACGAATTGCCAAGGCCCTCACCGCTGCCATAGAGAATTATGACGCTCTCATCCTCGGGCACCTGCACCGAGAAGAAGTGGAGCGGATGCTCCTCATCTATATATATGAGGCGGTCATCGGCCTGCGGCGTGCCGAGCTTATGGTAGTAGATGCGCTGGCACTCGTTGGCATTGGAAAATTCCTTTCCCTCGGCGGGCTGCGCATACGCGCTGTAGAAGAATCCGTCGCCCATCCACGATGCGCCGGTAAACTTGGCCCACTCTATATGGTCGTCGAGGAGCTGGCGGGAATCGGTATCCATCACATACAGTTCAGCCCAGTCGGAGCCGTTGCGCGAAACCTTGTAGGCCGTATGCTTGCCGTCATTGGACATGTATATGCCTGTGAGGGCGACCGTACCGTCGGCACTCAGGAGATTGGGGTCAATGAAAACCTCAGGCGTGCCGCCGAGCGAATCGACACGGTAGAGAATGCTTTGGTTTCTCAATCCGTCATTCTCATAGAAATAGTAGCGTCCGTCATGCATCTTGAAGGGCATGCCGGGCTTTACGTAGTCGTTGAGTGCCGTGAGGCGGCGTTTTATGGCATCGCGAAACGGGATAGTGTCGAGATATGAGCGGGTAACCCGGTTTTCGGCCTTGACCCACGCGGCGGTAACGTCCGACGTGTCGTCTTCAAGAGGACGATAGGGGTCGGCGACCCGTTTTCCAAAATATTCATCGACAGTACCGTCAGACGGCGCGACAGGATAGGCCGGCTGTCGGGCAGAGGCTCCGGCAGCGGTGAGGGCCAACAGGGAGATAGCCATTATCTTCTTCATCGGGGGTTTGATTATTACTGGTATGAGATATATTGACACATATATAATGTATATTTACAAAAGTACATAGAATCCCGCTCATTTCCCACAGGGTGGAAGATAAAAATCCGGGGGACGTTGCAAAACCGCCGATTCCCCACCCTGTAGGGAGAGCAATACATGATCAGTCAACCCGCAAAATTCGGAGGAAAATTTCTGTAGAAAAACTGCGATTCCAGTGTCAAAAATATGGTGGACGCAAGCCCGAGAAAGCTCCGTTGTAACAAGTATGTAATTACTGTGACACAATCGTGTAATATTTGTGTGACAAGCGTGTAACATAGCCCAATAGTTTATCATTCAGCGGATTATGACGATATTTTGTTACAATTGTTACAATTTTGAATTATTATTGAAGCCTTTTTGTAACATTATTTTAATATTTTTATATCTTTGATTATCAGCATCTTACAAGCATTTTTTGAGCCATTTCCAATAATTGACAAAAAATTTTTCTCAAAAATATTTTTTAATTAAAATTATTTGTATATTTGCAATGTCATCACGAAAGAACGAGGTGACAAAAAAGCGAGAATTATAACAAACAAAATCATACATACCTAAAAATTTTCAACTATGAGTTCCAAGAATTTCCAAGCCAAACTGATGGGATTGCAAAGTAACCTCCTTAATTTTGCCTACATCCTCACTTCCAACCGCGACGACGCGATGGACCTCTTGCAGGACACCACCCTCAAGGCTTTAGACAATGAGGAAAAATATGTGGACAATGTTAATTTTAAGGGTTGGGTGTTCACTATCATGCGCAACATCTTTATCAACAACTATCGTCGCGTGGTGCGCTCGGCAACAATCATCGACCAGACCGAGGATCTCTACCACCTCAATCTCCCGCAGGACTCGGGCATCGAGACCCCCGAAGGTTCGGTAGCCGTGAAAGAGATTTCGGCAGCAATCGAGGAATTTACCGATGAGTACCGCATCCCCTTCTCGATGCATGTGGCCGGCTACAAGTACAACGAGATAGCCGAAAAGATGAACCTCCCGCTCGGCACAGTGAAGAGCCGCATCTTCTTCGCCCGCAAGCGTCTCCAGGAGCAGTTTAAGGACTACCGTCTCGACTGACAACAACGGGTCACACCCGATTGAATACCTCCCTCAAGAGCCGTCTCAACCAAAATTCAAGTACTTACACCCTCTCTCCCCAGAGATGAAAAGCAATTACAGAAACAACGGCTTGGAAAGAAAGATATAAAAATTGAGTATGAGTAATCTATTATGAAAAAATGGGCATGAGGGCCGCTCGGATTGACCGGGCGGCCCTCATGCCGTCTATGACAATGCGGTCAAGAACGGCTCAATCACGGTTACGGGAGCTGCGCTCCATATCCTGCTCGCGCTCACGACGCAGGCGTTCACGCTTCTTCATGGCGAAGTGGAGCAGCAATATCACGCAGAGCGTGGTGATGATGATGCCGAAGTAGTAGAGATAATTGCCTTTCTGGAACTCAGGGTAGCCGATATAGCTCATGACGGCAAGGTAAGCCAGGAGGCAAAGTGGAATGACAGTAGAGCGTTTGAGTTTCATGGTCTGATTCGGGTAAGTGTTTAGAGGGTGCTTAACGAATTGCGGGATGTCAGCCTGCTGCGGGAGGAGTGTACGCCGGAGATTCCGAGGGGATAAACTGACCGGACTTCAGGTAGTTGTAGATATTCAGGCACGCCCAGGCGTCAATCGCGGCATAGACCTGCTGTGGGATGGAAAGCTGCGCGGCCTCCCAGTTGCTCAGACGCTGCCCCTTGGAGATGCGCGCTCCAAAGATGATGCCATAGATTTTCTGCAAGCTCGCGTCGGCGATGTTATAGTCGCGCACCATTGCCTGTAACTCCACATATCCCCGAGGCTCAAACTCGGCTATCTTGTGGAGCACGTGGAAATCGTCCTTGAGCGACAGGCCCACCTTTACGATGCTCTCATCCTCAAAAAACTCACGAAGTCCGTCGGTAAACCCTATTTTGTTGATACGGAAAAGGTAACACATGTCGGGCACCGCCACCTGAAGAAGGGCGACCTGATGGCTGCTCCCCTTGCGGAAAGAGGGGCGCGTCTCGGTGTCGATGCCGACAATGCCATGCCTGCGCAGGTCAGCGAGCGCATCCCCGACGGCCGACGGGTCGTCGATGACACAGATGCGCCCGTGATACTCGACCACCGGCATCATGGAGAGCTGTTCCTTGGTTATGGTGACTGCCTGTGTTGTTGTGTTGGTTTCCATAAACTTCGGGAGCGTGACATTCCCGCTTTTTCGGCAAAGTTAGCGAATATATGCATACACTGCAAACTTTACCGCACACCACAGTGCCGCAAGAGGTATATTTTAAGATTTTTTGAGCGGAACAGAGGGTACATCAATCATTTCAACGCCGGGAAACTCACGGGCAAGATAGCGTGATATAAATCCGTGAGTATCGGCCGCTATCATGGGGTCGGTGTCGAAATGGGTGTTGTAGAGCACCGCCCGTAGCGGGATATTGCGGCTCTTCACCGCCTCAAACGACAGGATGGTATGGTTGATGGAGCCGAGGCTGCCGTTGGTGACGAGCGCGAGAGGAAGCCGGCGCGACGCCACATAGTCGATGGTGAATGTGGTGTCGTCAATCGGGACCATCAGTCCCCCCGCCCCCTCGACGAGCACGACGTCATAGCGGGCGGCAAGCGTCGCCGTGGCAGCGTCAATCGCGCCCAGGTCAATCTCGCGGCGGTCGATTGACGCGGCAAGCTGGGGGGAGGCTGGATAAGAGAATATCACCGGGGCGGTCGTGTGGTCGGTGTCCTCGGGGAGCATCCCGGTGCCCATGATGGCACGGTGTATGTCTATATCCTCCGAATACCCTTGGTTGCCGGTCTGTATGAATTTCTGCGTGACAACACTCTTGCCGCCGTCCATCATGCGGCGTGCCCACCAGCCGGTGGCATAACTTTTCCCGGCATCGGTGTGTATACCGGAGACAAATATCACTTCTGACATGCTCTATCTCTTTTTTAGTATAAGGTAATATGAATGGTAGGTGAGCGGACATCCCTCGCTGTCGCGGGGATAGTCGCGCAGAAGGCGGCGTGTCGCCGTCACCGAGCCATGCCGTGACAACGGAGTGCCGGTAGTGCCCGTGAGCCGCAGATGGCGCATTACCTCCGCGGGGTCGCGGAAATGGATAGTGTCACGACGCTCCTCGGCTGCGACAATCTCACAACCCGCCGCTTGACGACACAAGTCATCGAGGGTTGGATATCGGAGCGGCGTCCCCACAATCCCCGCTATCTCGGGGAGGTTTCCGGGGCCGAATGTCGACACGACCAACAAGCCACTGGGGTTAAGCCGACGCATGGCGTTGGAGATGAAAGCGGGGGCATCGGCAAACCATTGGAGAGTGGAGGCCGACACGATGCAGTCGGCCATACCGGCGTGACGCGTGATTTCATCCTCGGCGTCGCATATCCTCACGCGGCATCCGTCAACATCACAGGGTGCGATATCCCAAAGCTCCACGTCGCACGCCGCCAACTCCGGCAGATACATCCGCGTGAACAGCCCCGTGCCTGCGCCAATCTCCAAGACACGGCTACCGGGCGCGGGAAGTCCGACATGCCGCCACATGTCGAACAATCTCCCGGCGATGCGTCTCTGGACGATGGCGTTGGCCTCATATGTGCCACGGCTACCGGAAAACCGCGTTGCCACCAAAGCTTTGTCTACGGGATGAAATATGGTGTCGAAGTCGGGCATATGCGCGCCCGCAATATGCCGTATCGGCGTGTGCGCCCACGCCCGCTCCATATTGGAGGGGGAGAATATGGCATCTGAAGCCGATATGACAGCCTCGTCCCACTCCACGTCGCCGAGCTGCTCACGCGAAAGTTCAAGGACACGTTCAAGCTCGCGGCGCAACTCGCCAATGTCGCGTCCCGACAATAGCGGGGCAATGCGACGATAGGATTCAGACGAGCCGCATATCCGGCGGTAGAATTTGGAGAGCGTGCGTTCATTCAGGCCGTCGAGCGTACCACGGAATATCCCATCGGGGATGCCCGTCAAGTCGTCAATAGGGGTCAGCGTGCCGTTTATAGCTATCTTGCGTGTCACAGGTAGCGAGGCCGACATGAGGAAACGGGAGGCGAAAAACACTCCAAACGACCAGGCATATACCTTGATGTCCCGATAACGGGACAACATGGAGATGTCGATGGAATCATCGCGATAGTCCCACACCACGGCAACGTCACGCCCATTGGCCCGCACTTTGTCAAACAGCCGCCAGTCGGTGCCCCAGCCCGCAAAAATGAGCAGCAGCCGGTCGGAGCCTGTTGTGGAAACGGACTTCAGCTGCATGGTAGGCAAAGCGGTTTTAGGCAATCCAACACGCCGTCAATATCACCATCGGTAAGGGCCGCACTAAGGCTGAAACGCAACCGCTCCGTCCCGGCAGGGACTGTCGGCGTGCGTATCGGGAGCACCTTATAGCCCTTTTTCTCCAGTTCACGCGACAGGCCGACGGCACGCTGTGCATCGCCGACAATGAGGGGCTGGATATGAGAACATATCGTCGGATTGCCCGACAATGCGGATAGCCCGTCGGAGAGACGGCGCGACAATGCACGCAGGTGACGACGCGCATCACCCATCGACAGGGATTGCCTGAGCATATACGAGGTCCAGGCACATGACATCGGACTTATAACGGTTGAAAATATGAGGCTGCGGGCTTTGTTGACAAGAAATTCCTTCACTTCCGGAGCAACTGACGCAAATGCCCCCATGGAGGCGAGTGCCTTGCCAAATGTGCCCACCACTATGTCGACCTGCCCGAGCCGGCCTGCGTCCTCGACCGCGCCAAGCCCGCGCTCGCCGACAACGCCGACAGCATGGGCCTCGTCGATATACAGCATCACATTGGGATATTCCTGTTTGAGGGCAACAAGACTGCCGATGTCGGCCCCGTCACCGTCCATGCTGAACACCGACTCCGTGACAACGAGCACTCGCCCGTAGCGCGATGCCTCTTTCCGGAGTATGCGTTCAAGATGGCGGTAGTCATTGTGTCGGTAACGGTAAAAGGGGGCGCGCGACAGCACTATGCCGTCGATGATACTGGCATGGACAAGACGGTCGGCCACGATTAGCGTGTCACCGTCTCCAAGAGCCTGGATGATGCCCGTATTTGCATGATACCCGCTGTTGAACAGCAGCGCGGGACGGCCATAGAGCGTCTCAAGCAGCGATTCGAGCGAGGCATATTCCTCTTGATGCGACGCGAGCAACCGCGATGCCGAGGAGGTCATTGGCAACCTGCGGCTGGCTTCATCGGCAAAAAACGCCTCCTGCAGGTCATGGCGCGTAGCGAGTCCGAGATAGTCGTTTGACGAGAGGTCGACAGCCTCATTGCCGTCCCCTTTCGGGAGCGACCGATAGTTTCCCGTGGCACGCAATGCGTCGAGTGTATCCGTTATATTCATTTCATTCGCTTATTATGTCGAGCATCCGTGTGACAAGTGTCGCCAATTCGTCGTCCGATATGATGTACGGCGGCATGACGTAAACGTTGCGCCCGAACGGACGCACCCATATGCCTCGGGCCACACATTCACGCTGAAACGAGCCGACATCCACCGGCTCCTCCATCTCCACAACCCCGATAGAGCCAAGCACACGCACATCCTTTACCCCCTTGATGCCCGACGCCGGGGCAAGCAGGTGTCGGAGCTGCGATTCTATATGAGCCACGCGCCCGGCCATATCCTGCCCGGCGAGCATCTTGAATGATTCTATAGCGACAGCACAGGCCAACGGATTGCCCATGAACGTGGGTCCATGCATCAGCACCCCTGCCTCGCCTCGGGAAATGGTGTCGGCGACATCACGGGTGGTCAACACCGCGCTCATTGTCATGTAGCCTGCCGTAAGCCCCTTGCCGACACACATTATGTCGGGCTTCACGCCAGCATGTTCCGATGCGAAGAAGCGTCCCGTACGCCAGAACCCCGTGGCAATCTCGTCAAATATGAGATAAATGCCATATTTGTCACAAAGGCGGCGTGCCTCTACGAGGTATTGCGGATGATAGAACCACATGCCCCCCGCGCCCTGCACTATCGGCTCAAGTATCAGCGCGGCTATGTCGGCGTGGTGCTCATGGAGCAGCTGTTCAAGCGGGAGAATGTCGTCGGGATTCCATTTACCATGGAACGGCGTCGAGGGCGAAGGGACAAAATAGCGCACAGGCAATGCCGTGCCAAATGCGCCATGCATTCCCGTCACCGGGTCGCAGACACTCATGGCGTTCCATGTGTCCCCGTGATAGCCACGGCGTATAGTGACAAAATTGGTGCGCCGATGGTCTCCGTGACGGCTCACGGATGCCTGAATGGCCATTTTCATGGCCACTTCCACGGCCACAGAGCCTGAATCGGCATAAAATATATTGTTCATTCCCTCGGGAGCGACACTCAGCAACAGCTTGCCAAGCTCTATCGCCGGAGCATGTGTAAGACCGCCGAACATCACGTGGGACATCTTGCCCAACTGGGCCTGTACTGCGGCGTTGAGACGCGGATTGTCATAGCCGTGAATGACACACCACCATGACGACATTCCGTCTATCAGCTCGCTGCCGTCAACAAGCCTGATGCGGCAACCGCGTGCCGACTCAACGACATAGGTCGGCAGCGGGTCTATTGTAGAGGTATATGGATGCCACAGATGGTCCCGGTCCCAATCATCATGGAGCACAGCCCCTGCGGGATGCTTAATCTGTTCCATTGCTATTTCATGATTAATCACCCGCAAAAATACAAAAAATAGTTGAGCTGTAATAGCCATGATAGCTATGATAGCCATTACAGCCATAATGGCGGGGGTACAAAAAAGTGGCCGCCCGGAGGGACTCG
>LUJN01000004.1 GCA_001689445.1 Bacteroidales bacterium M3
CTCTGCCCGAGAGACACAATGTGTTAAATCGTATTAATGTATTGATTGATAGTGATTTGACGGTAAAAAGTGAGAGAATCAACAATAACTATATGTCTAATTTAACTAAAGTATGAAAAAGCTGTTTTTAATTCTTCTGGCAGTGACATCCTTTACGTTGTGCGCCGTGGCGCAGAACAAGATAGTGAAGGGCGTCGTGCTGACCGCAGGGGACGACGAGCCCCTGATCGGCGCAACAGTGCTCCCCGTGGGGGGAGGCAACGGCACCTCGACCGACCTGTCGGGCCGTTTCACCCTCAACGTCCCCCAGAGCGTGCAGAAAGTCAAGGTATCCTACGTCGGCATGGAGACGCAGACCGTCGACATCACCCCCGACATGATCATCTGGATGAAGTCGACCGACAATTCCCTCGATGAGGTGATGGTCGTGGCCTACGGTACGGCCAAGAAGTCGTCATTCACCGGCGCCGCGACGACCGTCTCGGGCGCAAATATCGAGAAACTCTCAATATCCAACGTCAGCAAGGCCCTCGAGGGTGGTATCCCCGGCGTGCAGACCGCCGTGCAGTCGGGTCAGCCCGGCGAGGCCGCCACTATCCGCATACGCGGTATCGGCTCCATCAATTCCAGTTCCAACCCCCTTATTGTGGTTGACGGTATGCCCTATGATGGCGACCTGTCGTCCATCAATCCGGTCGACATCGAGTCGATGACCGTGTTGAAGGATGCCGCTTCCACCGCCCTCTACGGTAGCCGTGCCGCCAACGGCGTGGTAGTGATTACCACAAAGAAGGGCAATGCGCAGAAGACTAAGGTCACTTTGGAGGCGCGCCTTGGATGGAACGAGCGCGGCATCTCCAACTATGACATCATGACCGACCCCGGACAATATTTCACCACATATTGGGGTGTCCTTAAAAATATGCTTGGTGGCGACGGCGAGGCTGCATCATACTATCTTGTTGACCAACTCGGTGGATATAATCCGTATGATTGTCCGGCTGATGAGGTTGTCGACGCTAACGGTAAGTTGACATCGGCCCGTCGATTCTGGAACGACAATTGGACTGATGAAGCCCTCCGTACCGGAATGCGTCAGGAATACAACATGACCGTATCCGGCGGCAGCGAGAAATCGACCCATTTCCTCTCTCTCGGCTATCTGAAAGATGAGGGTATCGTATCCAACTCTGACTTCTCGCGTTTCTCGGCGCGTGCAAGCGGCGACTATAACGTGAACAAGTATATCAGAATCAACGGAATGCTCTCGTATTCGCGTGGTGAGCAGAACTCGATGAACATCTCATCGTTGAGCAACTTCAGCAACACGTTTGCGTTCATTCAGAATATCGCCCCGATTTATCCTGTCTATGCTTATGGAGAGGATGGCAAGCCCGTATACAATGAGGACGGCACTCGGGCCTACGACTTTGGCGCAACTCGTGCATATGGTGCAAACCAAAATCCCGTTGCGACGGATGCCGCCAACATGAACCGCCGTCTGCGTGACAATTTCGACAGCCGTTTTGGCGCGTCGGTTTCTTTCCTTGATGGCTTTAAGTTTGAAGTGAATGGAGGTTATGAGGTTACAAATCTTACACGCGACCAGTTCATGACCCCTGACTTTGGCGATGCCCAGTCGGTCGACGGGCGCGCATACAAGACCCGTGTACGCACTCAGACCTATACCATCAATGAGCTGTTGTCCTATAACCGCACTTTTGCCGAGAAACATAGCGTGGATGTGCTTGTGGGACATGAGAATTACAAGTTCATAAACAGCTATCTGTATAATGCAAAGAGCGGTTTCTTCAATCCCGACATACCTGAGTTCAACAATGCCATCACGATGGATAACATGAACTCGTTTACTCAGAAATACAGCATAGAGTCGGTGTTCGGTCGCCTTAATTACGGCTTCGATGACCGTTACTACCTCTCGGCATCGGTGCGTGGCGACGGCTCATCGCGCTTTGCTCCCGGTCACCGATGGGGCGCGTTCTGGTCGGTAGGTGCTTCATGGCGCATTTCCAAGGAACTGTTCATGCAGAATGTGACTTGGGTTGACAACCTCTCTCTCCGCGCAAGCTACGGTAGTGTCGGTAATGATGATATCTATTACCCGATAGATGTCGATTCTCCGTATTACAATAACTACTATCCCTACATGACCCAGTATTCGCTCCTCAATTCAGGCGGCGCATGGGCATTGTCAAAGGTATATCAGGGCAACAAGGATCTGACATGGGAGACATCCTACAATGCTAATGTCGGCCTGAGCGCACTGCTGCTTGACAACCTTATCAATCTTGATATCGAATACTTCCACAAGCGTACCAAGGACATGCTCTATAATGTGCCCTACGCCATGTCGACAGGTATCAGCTATATTTCGGAAAATGCTCTCACGATGATCAACCAGGGTGTCGAGTTCACTCTCGGTGTCAACATTCCGCTACCTAAGGACTTCACATGGAATGTCACACTCACAGGCACTCACTACAAGAATAAAGTGACAGATATTCCCGTTGAAAAGCGTAAAGAGGGTATAACCCACGATTCCTACTACAACTTCCGCGAGGGCAACAGCGTTTGGGACTTCTATATCCCCAAATATGCCGGCCTTAACGAGAATGGACAGGCTTTGTGGTATGTCGATGTGAAAGATAAGAACGGGAAGGTTGTCGGCACAGAGACTACGACCAATAACTCAGCAGCGACATATTACTACGTTGGGACAGCTCTTCCCGATTTTCAGGGCGGTATTAATACTACATTTACATGGAAGGGTATAGACCTTGCAATAGCCATGAATTATTCACTTGGCGGCAAGATTCTCGATCGCATGTACATGGGGTTGATGCACGCCGGCAGCGATGGTGGTACCAACTGGCACAAGGATATCCTGAACGCTTGGAGCGAGACCAACAAAGGCAGTCAGATTCCTGTCATGAACGGTAGCCAGAATGCAAACGCTGTGTCTGACCGTTTCCTTATCGGTGCCGATTACTTCAATCTGCGCAATATCACTGTCGGCTATACATTCCCGTCCAAGTGGACCCGTAAGGCCTTTATTGAAAAGGCTCGCCTGTACTTCACCGCCGACAACGTGGCTCTCGCATCAAAGCGCAAAGGTCTCGACCCGCGCCAGTATATCTACGGTCAGTCTCAGGCCAACTACTCGACCATACGCTCGATGTCATTCGGTCTTTCATTAACTTTCTAAAATTGGTATAGTCATGAAACTTAAAAATATCTTATTCAAAGGATTTGCTTTTGGCGCAGTCCTGCTGACCACATCCTGCGGGTCTGACTATCTTGATGCCGAGCCGTCCGAATTCCTGTCGGGCGATGGCATCGACAAGACCACCGAGGAGGATAACAGTCGCATACAGGCTTATCTGACAGGTGCCTATTACAATATCTATTGTGGTGGTAATTTCCAGACATCCCATGATGATTTTGGTATGCCGGCCATACGGCTTGCTACCGACCTGATGTGCGACGACGTGGCCTATCCACGTGATGCCAACTGGTTCTGCTACGATTATCAGATGGATAACCGATCGAGTAACTATCGCCGCGTAGGTTCGACATGGAATCAGCTGTACAACGTCATTGAGAATGTGAACACGGCTATTGCAAAGTTGAAGACACCCGATGGGAGTGCTCCCGAGGATGACAATAACAGGGTCATGCTTGGAGAGGCCTACTCTCTTAGGGCGTATGCCTATTTTTGGCTTATAAACCTTTTTCAACAGCCGTTGAGTGAGGGCGCCGATCAGCTTGGTGTTCCCTTGAAGACAGAGACTACCTATCGTCCCGAGCGAGTGCCTGTCGGAGAGATATACAAGCAGATACAGTCGGACATCGACAAGGGTTATAAGCTTCTTGAAGGTTATGGATTGAGCATGAAGACGGCAATCAGCGAATACTCCGCTGCCGGTATTTATGCCGAGGTACTTATGTTCACAGGCGACTACCGGAATGCCGCCAAGTATGCTGAGATTGCATCGGAAGGAGCCGCTTTGGCATCCAAGAGTGAGCTTCTCGGCGGCTTCAACTCTCTTAGTATGCCGGAGACGCTTTGGGGATATGATGTCAATAACGAGACTACGATGTTCTATGCTTCGTTCTTCTCCCATATGGGATCATATCAGGTTGGTTACGGCGGCACAAGCGGCTACCGCAAGATGATCTCCTCGCAGCTATACGACCAGATTGCTGATGATGATGTACGTAAAGGATGGTTTGGCCTGAACAATGACTATGCCAGTGTTTGCAATGCTAAGTTCTCCTACGAGACATCTAATGGCTATGACAATTTTGTCGAGAATAAATTTCTTGATGTCTACATCACGAGCAAGGGTATAGAAGGAATGCTTACTTCCGATATTATCTATATGCGCTCGGGCACCATGTGCTTTGTCGCTGCTGAGGCTTACTACCTCGCCAACCAACCCAACGATGCCAAGCGTATGCTTGAGAAAGTGATGGCTACGCGCATCGACGGCTACACCTGTGACAAGAGCGGACAAGCTCTCTATGACGAGATATGCCTCCAAAAGCGTATCGACACATGGGGCGAGGGTTGCCGCTATCTCGACGCCAAGCGCCGCAACGAGACCATCGACCGCACCCTCAGCGTCAACCACGCCGCTGACCTTGCCGTAATGGAGGCCCTCACCTATTCGGCCCGCGACTACCGCATGATATATCAGATACCCCTAAAGGAGCTGCAAAACAACGACGCCATCCCGTCGAGCCAGCAGAACCCCTAATCCCCCATCACCACAACAAAAAAGGTCGGACGCCCCCGCGCCCGACCTTTTTTGTTGTGGTGCCTACTATTGACTGATAATGGTTATGGTAGGTTGGTTGAGTTGATTAATTTTCAACTTTCCACTTGGTAGGTATCGAATAGCCTTTATTCCTATCTCCCACGTTGTCAGGCATGATAGCTGCCTCAAAGCGCCGTTTGTTTTTGATCATGAGGACTGGCTTGCTGCGGTGATGGAGGAGGTTATCCTTTAAGTCATTGCTGAAATTGGAGGGTGGGAAATACACTTTTATCCCAATTTTAGGGAATAGCCTTTGGATGAGTTCTATTGGAGGGACAAGATCGCTATCTGCGCTTACGAGGGCAACTATGTCCGTCCGATCCAATACGCAGTCTTCAACCATGCGTATAGAGATGTTCACGTCGGTTTTCTTCTCTTCAGGACGAGATATATCTCCCTTACAATAAGGGCATATTATATGTTTTTCCAGATATTTTCCACGGACTATCTCGAACTTATCGCCATTTATTAGGCGGTTGGCATTCAGAAAAGCACTTTGGCGGCTATTTTTCTGGGGACTTAGAGGAGAGGCTGTAAAGTATATGACTTTCTCAAGTTCCTGGTCGGGACCGAGAAAGCTGCGGCATAATGACACAATATCAATCCAATAAAATTTGCGCCATTCAGGGTCTGTGTATTTTGTGCGCTTTAGTCCAAAATAGAAATTAAACCCGTCAATGTAGAACGTTACTCGCTTTTTTGCTGCCATATCTAAAAAATGAAAGCCGCTCGTAAGCGGCTTGTGTCCTTACAAGAAAGTAAGGCGTTGCTTTTTAATGTTACAAAGATAATGTAAATCTACAATCTCTGCAACATTTTTAACGCACATTGACATTGAAAAGTTTGCATGATGATAATTTAGAATGTGAATATTGACTTGTTTCGTGGGTGTTTCGTGGGGCATGTAGGAAAAAGTTTTTTGTTTTTGTGGGGGATTGTGCTATATTTGTGGGTGGAACATTCTGGGTGTGCGGGGTGTTTCATATATCATGAATCTACCTTGAATGGATGCCGATGGAGAATGATGGAGAGAGGCGGCGCATGTCGCTGCCGGTGAGGATTTACCGCTTTTATCGCGACGGGTTTCGCTCGATGACCGTCGGGCGCGAGCTGTGGCTGCTGATACTGGTGAAGCTGTTCCTGCTGTTTTTTGTGCTGAAGCTGTTTTTCTTCCCCGACCTGCTTGAGGAGAACTATGATACGGATGTCGAGCGAGCCGATGCAGTCAGACGTTCTCTAATGCATAGTTCATAATTCTTTGCATGGCAAAGCGCCTGAAGGCGATGACACAATGCATAATTATTTGCCTAAAGGCATAAAGCACAATGCACAATTTCCCTTGGTTTTGACTAATTTATTAATCGCAAAATAATACGGTATGGATGATTTGATGAGTGTGGTCGACTGGTCGCGGTGGCAGTTTGCGCTGACGGCTATCTACCATTGGCTTTTTGTGCCACTGACACTCGGACTGTCGGTGATAGTCGGGGTGATGGAGACGATCTATTTCAGGAAAAGGACGGAGCGTTGGCTACGTATGACCAAGTTTTGGATGCTGCTGTTTGGCATCAACTTTGCCATCGGCGTCGCCACCGGCATCACGCTGGAGTTTGAGTTTGGCACCAACTGGTCCAACTACAGTTGGTTTGTCGGCGACATCTTCGGTGCGCCGCTGGCCATAGAGGGCTTGCTGGCCTTCTTCATGGAGTCGACATTTGTGGCCGTGATGTTTTTTGGGTGGAAAAAGGTGTCGCCCCGCTTCCACCTTGCCGCCACATGGCTCACCGCCATCGGGGCGACCATCTCGGCGGCGTGGATATTGATAGCCAACGCATGGATGCAATATCCTGTCGGGATGGAGTTTGACCCCGAGCAGATGCGCAATGTGATGGACGACTTTTGGGCACTCGTGCTCTCGCCCGTAGCCATCAACAAGTTCTTCCATGCCGTGATGAGCGGCTGGGCGTTGGCCGGCGTGTTTGTTATCGGCGTGAGCTGCTGGATGCTGCTCCGTCGGCGCAACCGCGAGTTTGCCGTCAGCTCCATCAAGGTCGGCGGATGGGTAGGGCTTATTGGAATATTGCTGACCGCCTATACCGGCGACGGCTCGGCCGTGGAGGTGTCGCGCCACCAGCCTATGAAGCTCGCCGCCATGGAGGGACTTTATCACGGTAGCTGTGGGCAGTCGATAGTGGCCTTTGGCGTGCTCAACCCCGACAAGCGGTGGGACAACGACGAGGAGGAGTTCCTTTTCCACATCTCGATACCCAAGGGGCTGTCGCTGCTCGCCAAGCACGACCCCGACGCATATGTCCCCGGCATCGCCGACTTGATAGAGGGGCGCGAGATAACGGCTTGCGGCGACACGCTCTACCGCGACAGCTATGCCGAGCGCATAGAGACAGGGCGCAAGGCCCACGAGGGATTGCGTGGCTTTGACGCCGCCATGGCTCGTGGCGACAAGGCGGCGATGGACAGCTGCCGTCAGGTCATCAGGGATAACTACCGCTACTTCGGCTACGGCTATCTCGACACTCCCTCCGAGGCCGTTCCCCCAGTCGCCGTGACATTCTATGCGTTCCACGTGATGGTGACGCTCGGCGGCTACTTTGTGCTGTTCTTCATCATCGCCCTGTGGCTCGCCTACCGCCGCCCGTCGGCGATGGAGGCCAAGTGGATATGCTGGATAGGCATCCTGTCGATACCGCTCATGTGGATATGCTCCGAGGCGGGATGGGTTGTCGCCGAGGTTGGCCGACAGCCGTGGGTCATCGAGAGCATCATGCCTACGCGCGCCGCCATCTCCGACATTTCGGTTGGCACGGTGCAGACGACCTTCTGGCTCTTTGCCGCTATCGCCACGGTGCTCCTCGTGGCCGAGATGAGCATCATGATACGCGAGATAGGGCGTTTCAGGGACGAGGACAACAACAATAACGCTAACGCTAAATAACACTAAGGCTATGATACAGATGGAATATCTTCAGGAATATTGGTGGCTGCTCATCTCGGTGCTCGGTGCCGTGCTGGTGTTCATGCTGTTTGTGCAGGGAGGGCAGACGATGCTGTTCAGTGCCCGCGACACGCTGTCGCGCACGATGATGGTCAACTCGCTCGGGCGCAAGTGGGAGCTGACGTTCACGACCCTCGTCGTGTTTGGCGGCGCATTCTTCGCCTCCTTCCCGCTGTTCTACTCCACGAGCTTCGGCGGTGCCTACTGGCTGTGGATGATAATCCTGTTCAGCTTCATACTACAGGCCGTCAGCTACGAGTTCCGCCGCAAGCCGGGCAACCTCTACGGGACGCGCACCTACGACACGTTCCTGCTCATAAACGGCTGCGTGGGCTGCGTGCTGCTCGGCGTGGCGGTGGGCATGTTCTTCTTCGGGGCCGACTTCACCGTCACCAAGGGCAACCTGCTCGACACGGCATCGCCCGTCATCTCGCGGTGGACGGTCGCCACGCGTGGCCTGGAGGCCGTGGCCGACTGGCGTTGCCTGCTGCTCGGCGTGACGGTGCTTTTCCTCGCCCGCACTCAGGCGGCGATGTATTTCATGAACAACACGGCACAGGATGATGCGTTTCTTGCCCGTTGCCGTGAGCGCGTCAAGCTCAACGGCGTGGTCTTTGTGGTGTGCTTCCTCGTGTTCTATTACTGGCTGCTGACCGCCGACGGGCTGCAGACCGAGGCCGACGGCTCGTTCAAGGTCGTGCCGTTCAAGTACTTCCACAACTATGTCGACATGTGGTGGTGTGCCGCCGTGTGGGTTGTCGGCGTTGCGTTGGTACTCTATGCCATCATCCGCTCCGCATTCGGACGTCATTTCACCAAGGGGATATGGTTCTCCGGCACGGGCACTATCCTCGTGGTGCTGACGCTGTTCTGGGTCGCAGGCTACAACAACACCCCCTTCTATCCCTCGGTAGCCGACCCAGCAAGCTCGCTGACCATCTACAACAGCTCGTCGAGTCACTTCACGCTACAGACCATGAGCTGGGTGTCGCTCATCATCCCCTTTGTAGTGGCCTACATCGCCTACGTGTGGCACTCGATGGACCGTCGCCCCATCACCCCCGCCGAGATGGAAGGCCCCGACCACAAATATTGAGACATGGAGTAGGGTCGCGACCTGTCGCGACCGCGCGGCTGAAATATTGAAGTTTAGCCTAATTTTGCGGTCGCGACCTGTCGCGACCCTACTTTTTGTGGATGGAATCGGATTATTTGAGTACTTTTGTGGGCGATGAGTGACACTTACTACACATTGGCGGAGGCATCCGAAGGAGTCTACCGGGAGAAGATGAGCAAGTTCATGGCGTTTGCCTGGCCCGTGTCGACCGTCGAGGAGGCCAAGGGGCATGTGGCGGCGTTGAAAAAGAAATATTTCGACGCGCGGCATGTCTGTTGGGCCTATATGCTCGGCGCCGACCGCCTGACGTTCCAAAGTAACGATGACGGCGAGCCGTCAGGCACAGCCGGCAAGCCCATCCTCGGGCAGATCAACTCGGCGGGAATCACCAATGTCGTCATCGGCGTGGTACGCTACTTCGGCGGCATAAAGCTCGGCACGAGCGGCCTCATCGTTGCCTACCGCGAGGCGGTGCGTGAGGCGATAGAGGCTGGGCGCATCATTGAGTGCCATGAGACGCGTCGCATAGCGTTCACGTTTCCCTACCTGTCGATGAACGACGTTATGAGGACGGTGAAAGACCCCGATGTGAGGATTTGCAGCCAGACGTTTGACAACTCCTGCGACATGGAAGTGGAAATCCGTGCCGACCGCGCGGATGCGCTGAGGGCACGGATTGGTGATATCGACGGGGTGACGCTGCGCGACTGACGCGCCGGCATCCCGTGAGAAAGGGGAAAATCAGATGATAAGCATCGCGTCGCCGTAGGCGCCAAAGCGGTACTTCTCCTTGACAGCCTCGTCATAGGCACGCATCACGAGGTCATACCCTCCGAAAGCGGCAACCATCATCAGCATGGTGGAGTAGGGGAGGTGGAAGTTGGAGACAAACGATGTCGCCACGGTGAAGTCATAGGGGGGGAAGATAAATTTGTTGGTCCAGCCGGTGTAGGTCTTCATGTGGCCGCCCATCGACACGGCGCTTGCCATGCCGCGCAGCACCGACGTGCCCACGGCGCACACCTGATGGTCGGTGTCCTTGGCATGATTCACGATTTCCACCAGTTCGGGCGACGCATCCATCTGCTCGGAGTCCATGCGGTGCTTGGTGAGGTCTTCCACGTCAATCTCGCGGAAGTTGCCGAGGCCCGAGTGCACGGTGAGGTAGGCCGACTTGATGCCCTTTATCTCCATGCGCTTGAGTAGCTCACGTGAGAAGTGCATCCCGGCGGCGGGGGCTACAACGGCACCCTCCTTGGCGGCAAAGATACACTGGTAGCGGGCGGCGTCATCCTCGTCAGGCTCGCGCTTGATATAGTCGGGAAGTGGGGTCTGGCCTAGCTTGAACAGCGCCTCCTTAAACTCCTCGTGGCTGCCGTCGTAGAGAAACCGCAGCGTGCGGCCGCGTGAGGTCGTGTTGTCTATCACCTCGGCGACCATCGACTCGTCGTCGCCAAAGTAGAGCTTGTTGCCGATGCGTATCTTGCGGGCCGGCTCCACGAGCACGTCCCACAGCTTGTGCTCCTCGTTAAGCTCGCGCAGCAGGAACACCTCGATTTTGGCGCCGGTCTTCTCCTTGTTGCCGTAAAGGCGTGCGGGAAACACCATCGTGTCGTTGAAAACAAACACGTCGCCGTCATTGAAATAGTTGATTATCTCCTTGAAAACGTGGTTCTCGATTTCGCCTGTCTTGCGGTTTACTACCATCAGGCGCGACTCGTCGCGCGAGGGTGCCGGATGCTGGGCGATAAGCTCCTCGGGGAGTTTGAATTTGAACTGAGATAATTTCATAATCGTATAATCGTGTAGTCGTTATAATCCTTGTATTACTTCATTTGCCATATAAGCTGTATAATGCTAACATTGCTGTGAATCGGAGGTTTCCTCGGGCATCGTTATTTCCACTTCCGAGAGCATGGCGATGAGGCTGTCGACATCCATGCACCGGTCGATGCCCACTGCACCGACGCGCGTGCGCCGCAGGGCTGTCAGGTGGCCGCCGCTGCCGAGAGCCTCGCCGATGTCGCGGGCGAGAGCACGGATATAGGTGCCCTTGCTGCACACGACACGTATCGTGATGCTCTCGGGGGAAAATTCGAGCAGCTCTATCTCGTCGATGACGAGCGTCTTGGGCTTCAGTTCTACCTCATGCCCCTTTCGGGCCATCTTGTAGGCCCGCTTGCCGTCTACCTTGCAGGCCGAAAACGCCGGGGGCACTTGCTCGATGGCTCCCGTGAAACGCTGCAAGGTCTCCTCGACAAGCCCGCGGGTGATATGGTCGGTAGGGTAGGTGGCGTCAATCTCCGTCTCCAGGTCAAACGACGGGGTGGTTGCGCCGAGTGCTATAGTGGCGACATATTCCTTGATGCCGGCCTGCAGCTCGTCGATGCGTTTGGTCGCCCGGCCGGTGCACACGACCATCACCCCCGTTGCGAGTGGGTCGAGGGTGCCGGCATGGCCCACCTTCATCTTGCGCAGCTTCATGCGCCGCAACAGCGTGCCGCGCACGCGCTTCACGACGTCAAACGACGTCCAGCGCAACGGCTTGTCCACATACAGTATCTCTCCTGTCAGGAAATCCATCGGCCTACCACAATATGCAGAGAATACCCATCGCGACACAGTAGAGGGCAAACCACACGAGCTTGCCTTTCTTCACAAGCTCAAGCATCCACTTGCACGCGATGCAGCCCACGACAAACGAGGCTATGAAGCCTATCGTGAGCGGCATGAGTCCCACGCCTGTAGAGGAGGCGGGAGCGGCGAGCATATCCTTGACGCTCAGCATCGCCTCGCCGAGTATCGGGATTATCACCATGAGGAATGAGAATGAGGCGACTTTCTCGCGCTTGTCGCCGATGAGGATGCCGGTGGCGATTGTCGTGCCCGAGCGGCTAAGGCCGGGGAGCACGGCGATGGCTTGCGCACAGCCGATGATGAAAGCGTCGAGCCACGTGATGTCGCGCGGGGTGTAGGCGCGTCCCATCAGCGTCTGCTGCGGCTTGGTGCGGAAGAAGTAGGCAAAGGCCAGCAGCAGCGCGGTGATGCACAGGCATATGCCCACGGTCAGCAGCGACCCGCCGAAAAATGACTCCACGAAGTCCTTGAAACAGAATCCTACGATGGCGACCGGGATACACGACACGAGTATCTTGCACACGTAGTAGAACTTGTCGTCGCGCTTGAACGTGAAGAAACTCTTGCACAGGGGGTAAAACTCTTTCCACAGCACTACGAGCGTGCTCAGCACCGTGGCTGCGTGGAGCATCACGTCAAACTCGAGTATATCCTCGCTCGGGAGGTTGATGTGGAGTATCTCGCGGAAAATCTCGAGGTGTCCACTGCTGCTTATAGGCAGGTACTCGGCAAGTCCTTGTACAATGCCGAGAATGAGGGCGTCAATCCATTCCATTATTTATTCGGTTCAATGATTTTGTTGAATTTTTGTTGGCATGTAGGGTCGCGACCTGTCGCGACCGCACGGATGAGATATTGTCAACCGGCCTGTTCGCGGTCGCGACAGGTCGCGACCCTACTGTGGCATGATGTATCGGTTTTACTTGCTCTTTGGGCGGTAAATGATGGCGAGGGCCATAAGGATGAAGCCGACGAAGGCTATCGAGGGGCCGACGACCACGCGGCGTGTGCTGAATATGTCGGGGTTAAACGCTGTCTCGGTCGAGCTGCCGCCGAGCATGAGCAGGAATCCGGCCACGATGACCGCCCCGGCTATCGCCATGAATATGAAGTTGCTTTTCAGCAACGGGAAGTCGGCGCGGCTTTCGCGCTCAATCTGGTCTTGGGATGCTTTATCTGATGTCATTTGCTGTTGTTTTATAGCGGTTTGGGGGAGAGGCCTACTTGAACATGCTGTCGTAGTCGAGCCGTATGTACTTGTTGGCGGCAAAAAGGGCCGCGAGGGCGCAGATGAGGATGCCGGCGACCATCATGCCGCCAAACACCCACGCGGCGTCAATCCATGTGATGGCGCGCATCACCGAGGTGTCGAGCGTGCTGCAGTAGTAGAGTGTCGCGGCTAATAGCGCGATGGCTACCAATGAGGCCACGATGCCGTTGAGGACATTGCGCGTCACAAACGGGCGGCGTATGAATCCCGGCGTCGCCCCGACGAGCTTCATCGTGTGGATGATAAAGCGGCGCGCATAGACGGTGAGGCGTACGGTGTTGTTGATGAGCACAAAGGAGATGAGCAGCAGTGCGGCGGCCACTATGGTGAGCACAAGGGCAATTGAGCGGATGTTGTTGTTGATTGACTCCACCATCTCGGTGTGCACGTTGATCTCGCTCACCTGCGGGATGGCCCGTAACGGTGCCACAATCTTGTCGATGGAGTCGACATCGGCGTATGCCGCCTTTACCTTTACCTCAAACTCCGGGCGGAACGGGTTTACGCCGAGCAGTGCCATGAGGTCTTCGCCCGTCTCGTCCTGCCACTTGGCGAGGGCATCCTCGGCCGAGTAGTATTTGACGTTTGACACATAGGGGGCCGATATCCAGCCCTGCTTGAGCGTGTTGATGGTCTCTGCGGGGGTGTCCTCGGCGAGCACCACGTCAAATCCCATGTTCTCCCTGATGGAATTGGTGACCGAGTGTGCGGCGATGCCGAGCAGGGCGATGATGCCCAACAAGAGTAGCACGAGTGCCACCGACACGGTGGCGGTGAGCTGTGCGCTGAAGGTGGATATTCCCGACCGATGTTTTGTTGCCATAATAAATTGAATGTGCAAAGATAACACTTCGCGACCCCCTTTGTCAAGTCTTTACCCGTTTTTTTGTCTGGTTGCCGGTCTCAATTTAGTTGAAATGTAGGTTATAGCCCCGATTTTGGTATCTTTTGGAATTTGGCTAAATTTGTGACGAAATGGGAAGTCATTGTAATAGGTGTGCCGTTGTCCCTCATGCACGTATAGGTGATGCCTTTATTTGGATGATAGGTTTGTTGTTTGCCCTCTATTGGTGGTATACGCCATATATTGGGGACGACATGCTTGTCTTGTTGAATTATAAGGATTGTATTGCAGATGGCTCTGTCGGATTACCGGGCGATAGGGTTTTGAAAATATGGAGAGGCATGTGGCGTTATCATCATTTCAGGCTTCCTGATTATACGATGGCACAGTTGTTGCCTTTTGTGTCAAAGCCTCTCTTGGATATTGCGTCGGGATGTGCCGTGGTCGTAATACTGCGCGCATCGGCGTCAATCACCGGCGTGAGGGGAGTTTTGGGGGTGTCGGTGATTGCGGCCCTGTTTGTATTCGGTATGCAGTGGGTGTCGTCGCTCGATAGCCATGTGGTGTGTTTCAATTATGTGTGGACGTTTGCCTTCGGCCTTCTTTTTGTCAGGTATATATTCCGGGATTCATGGACGCCCGGGTGGATTCGTGGGCTTGTAGGATGTCTGGTCGGGTGGGTTGCCGGGGCGTCACATGAGGCCATGTCGCTGCCGTTATGGTGTGCGGCTATACTGTATATGGGCGTGAATCGGCATAGACTGTCGGGTTGGCAGTGGGCCGTGTTTGTGTCATTCGGCACGGGGCTGTTGCTGATAATGCTGTGCCCGTCGATATTCAGTTACAGCACCTTTAGTGAGGGTGTTAGTGTGACGCTTGTAGCGTATACCTTATTTTTGTCTTGCTTTGCCGTAGTGCCTTTTGTGATGGCATTTGCCGTCGGGCGTCGGAAATTGGGGGTGCGAAGTCTCCCCGCGATTTTCGGGTCTCCTGCCGGGATGCTTCTTGTCGCCTGCCTGTTGGCGTGTGTCGGTAGTATAATGGTCGGTATGCCGGGGCGTGCGCCATGGTTTGCCCAAGGCTTTGCCATTGTCGGTCTTGTCAGATGTTGCGTTGACATGCGCCTTGCCGTGAGACCCGCGACGGGTCGTCTGATAGCTGTAGTGTTGGCGATTGTCACGCTTGGGCATATGATTACGGTTGACTGTCTGGCATTCAAGGCCGGGCGCAATTATGATAGGGTGCTGGACGCCTATATGCATAATGGAGGCGAGGCGCTTTTTGCCGACATGGTTATGCCGGAGGATGTGATGCTTCCGTCGCTTGGCAAGGTAAGGGCCTTGCAGTTTTTCAATATATGGTATTCAGCGTGTATTTCCGAATATTACACCGGGCGATATGAGCCTATGAGAGTAATTCCGGCAAATCTTCGTGGTGTAGACCTCTCCCAAGCCCGCAAACTTCCCGGTGACAATCCGATATGGGAGTGGCAGGGACACTGGGTGGCGCGTCGCGATGAGATCTCCTCGTGGAATGTCCTCCTCCGCTATCCCTTTGGCAAGACCAAGAACATCACGCTCTACCACGCGACATTTGTGGCCGACGACGGCATGGAGTACGTCTACCTCTACCCATACAACCTGTTGCCGCGCAACCTCATCGTCGCCGTTGACATGCGGTAGTTGTTTTCGACATAAGAACAAAGGGACATAAGGCTGACGCGGCGGGTGGGATTAGACATAAGAACAAAAGTACATAGGACTTACGCGCTGGTGGAAATAGCAGGGGATGATTAGCGGGATTTGGAGGAATGGTGGTAAAGGCGGTATTTTCGTTTGATTTGTATAATGTCAGATCCGAAGTTTATCAAGAGACCGTTATCGATACCCGTTGCCGTGAGATAATTCACTAATTGAGCCTCGTGTGCGACAGAGAGAGTTTGCACGGACTTTAATTCGATTATGATTTCACCGTCAACTATAATATCGGCACGAAATTGTCCTACTATTTCCCCTTTATACCGTACCTCTACCGGCACTTCCATCTCGGCATGAAACCCATATGCCCTTAATTCGATCAGGAGCGCATTGCGATAGACACTCTCCAGAAATCCTGCCGACAGTGCCCTCCTGACCCGCATGGCGCATTCGATAACACGGCTTATCTTACACTCAACCACATCTTTAACATGGTTTCCACACTCCATCACGCTTAAATGTTAATCGGTTAACATAATAATCCAATATCTCAATATCCATATTGTTGCGTAGCCTTATGTCCCTATGTACGTATGTCTAAGACCACGCGCTGCGTCAGCCCTATGTCCCTATGTACGCATGTCTGAATTTCACGTCGGGATAGGTTCGGTCAGGCAAGGCGGCCGATGAGGGTAGCCGACGAGGCGTCGGTGATGGTGACGGCGATGGTGTCGCCAACGCGGTAGTCGCCACGGGGGAAGACCACGGTCTTGTTTTGCTGCGTGCGCCCCACGAACTGGTCGCGGGAACGTTTGGAGATGCCCTCCACAAGCACGTCAAACGTCTTGCCCACGTCACGGCGGTTGGAGGCGAGCGACAACTCGTTCTGCAACGCGATCATGCGGTTGAGGCGGTCGATTTTCACCTCCTCCGGCACATTGTCGGGCATATGCTTCGATGCCAGCGTGCCCGGACGCTCCGAGTACTTGAACATGAACGCCGAGTCAAACTCCACCTCGCGCATCAGGTCGAGCGTCTGCTGGAAATCCTCCTCGGTCTCGTCGTGGAATCCTGTGAACAGGTCGGTCGAGATGCCGCAGTCGGGTATCGCCTCGCGGATGGAGCGTATGCGGTCGAGGTAGCGCGCGCGGTCATAGTGGCGGTTCATCGCCTTGAGCACCGCGTCCGAGCCCGACTGCACGGGCAGGTGGACGTGGTTGCACACGTTGGGATGCCGCGCTATCGTCGCGATGATGTCGTCGTCCATATCCTTGGGGTGGGAGGTCGTGAAGCGTATGCGCATGTCAGGGGCCGCCTCGGCCACCATGCCCAGCAGTTTGGCAAATCCAACCTCGGTGCCATCCTCGGCGCGATAGCGGTAGGAGTTGACATTCTGCCCGAGCAGCGTAGCCTCCTTGAACCCCCGCGAACGCAGGTCGGCAAGTTCGGCGAGGATGCTCTGCGGCTCGCGTGAGCGCTCCCGTCCACGGGTGTAGGGCACGATGCAGTAGGAGCAGAANNCCGTCGCAGGAGTGGTAGGGGACGCCGCACATGGGGGTGCGCTCGTCCTCGGGCTTCGCCCGGTCCCGGGAGGTCAGGGTCAGGTCCAGCTCCTGACTGGCCACGATGGCGTCCTCGTTGAACATCTCATAGAAGTCGCCCAGGCGGAAAAAGAGGATGGCGTCCTTGTTCTCCTCTTTTATTTTCAGGTATTGCTGCATCATGGGGGTGGTATCTGCGGGCATCGTTCGTCATCCTCTCTTTTTGCCGGCAGCGCGGGGCTGGTTCGGTTGATTTTCCGTCTTGCTTCAGCCTTGACAAACCCGCCGCCCTGCTTTATAATAAATAACAGAAGGGCTGCTGCTGATCAGCGGTTCAGCTCTGAATAGTTTATGTTTCTACTTTATCCATAGAAACCGTCACTTGCCAGAGTGGCGGTTTCTGCGTCTCTTAATCATGATCGTGACTGTGTAGTCCTTCACATGAAATGTAATACGCATCAGCCTCACCTCCTTCCGGAGGATGTAGCCAAACCGCCGACCGTATGATTGCAGCGCCCTTCCGGCCTCCCTTGCGGGAGGCTTTTTTATTATACCGAAGGCGGCGGATTTTGTCAATTCCGGGTTTTCCGCTTCCTCTCCCGGCAGGCCAGCTCGTCCAGGCTCAGGTCATAAAAGTCCGCTAAGGCAACCAGAGTTGACAGCTGCGGTTCACGCTCCCCATACTCATAACGTTGATAAGTATGCACTCCAATGTCAATCTTTTCAGCAACATCCTTCTGCTTTAATCCTCTGCTTTCCCGCAGATAACGCAGATACTCGCAAAAACGCATAATTCCCCCTTGACATGCCCGTTCGGGCATGGTACAATCTCCTTAAGACATGCCCGAACAGGCATATGCCGAGAGGTGGAGAGATACAAAATGACTCTTATCAGCCAATTATTTTATGATATATATGATGCCGAATACGCCGCTCTGGAGGAGGACGAGGAATACCAGGCCGCCAAAACGGCCCGCGCGGAAGCGGAAAAGGAACTGGTTTTCGCCATGACCCGCAAGCAGCGCCGCATGTTCCATGACTACGCGGAAAAGGCCCGGCAGGTGGACGCCCTGGAACTCCGCCGCCTCTTCTCCCGCTGCACCCTCCTTCTGGAGGTCAAAAGACGTCCGCGTGTTTCACGTGAAACATCTGTTTCTTTATAGTGCCTCTCCGAACAGCGCCCAGGTATTGCTGCCGGTGATTTTCGCCTCCACATACCGCCCGATGAGGGAGCCGTCCCCGCGGAGATGGACCAGCCGCCCCCCCGCCGTCCGGCTGGAGAGGGGCCAGTCCGGGTCTCCGCTCTCCCCGTCCGCCAGGACCCGCAGGGTCTTTCCCACATAGGCCCGGTGGAGTTCTCCGGAGATCCGGTTCTGGGCGTCCAGGAGGCGGTCGAACCAGACCTGCTTTTCCGCCCGGGATACGGGGTCCGGCAGCTTCGCCGCCGGGGTACCGGGCCGGGGGGAGTAGATGAAGGTGAAGAGGGCGTCATAGCGCACCTCCTCAATGAGGGAGACGGTCTCCATGGCCTCCGCCTCGGTCTCCCCGGGGAAGCCGGTGATGATGTCGCTGGTGAGAACCACGTCCGGCATGGCCTCCCGGACCATGCGGACCTTTTCCAGATACTGCTCCCGGGTGTAGCCCCGGTTCATGGCCTTCAGCACCCGGCTGCTGCCGGACTGGACCGGCAGATGGAGCTGTCTGGCCACGTGGGAGCATTCCGCCATGGTCTCAAAGAGCTTCCGCCCCGCGTCCTTGGGGTGGCTGGTCATGAACCGGACCAGATAGTCCCCGGGGATCCTGTCGATCTCCCGGAGCAGGTCCGCGAAGTCCATGGGCTTGTCCAGATCCTTGCCGTAGGAGTTCACGTTCTGGCCCAGGAGGGTGATCTCCCTGTATCCCGCCTCTACCAGAGAGCGGACCTCGGCCAGCACGTGGTCCGCCTCCCGGCTCCGCTCCCGGCCCCGGACGTAGGGCACGATGCAGTAGGAGCAGAAGTTGTTGCACCCGCGCATTATGCTTATAAATCCCGAAACACGGTTGCCCGACAGCCGCGTGGGGATGATGTCGCGGTAGGTCTCGGTGGTGCTAAGCTCGATGTTGATGGCCTTCTCGCCGGCTTCTACCGCGCTGATGAGGTTGGGCAGGTCCATGTAGGAGTCAGGCCCCGCCACGAGGTCAACGCCATGGTTGGCGATAAGGTCGTCCTTGACGCGCTCGGCCATGCACCCTATCACGCCGATGATGAGCCGCGAGCCGTGACGCTTGCGGCGCAGCGACGCGAGATATTGTAGCCGCGATAGGATTTTTTGCTCGGCGTTGTCGCGTATCGAGCAGGTGTTGAGCAATATGGCGTCGGCCTCCTCGGGCGTGTCGACAGGCGTGTAGCCCACCGTCTTCATCACCGAGGCCACAACCTCGCTGTCGGCCACATTCATCTGGCAGCCATAGGTCTCGATGCAGAGCCGCTTGTCGCCCTGCGTTGTGGTATTATCTTGTCCTGACATGTCGTCTCCATTTGAAAATTAGGGACAAAGATACGAATAAGTCGAGAGCAAAAAGCAAATTTATTTGATTTTTGCCCTGTAGTAGGCGTTTCAAACCCATATGGTTGTAGGGCTGCACCCTGGTGCAGCCGTGTTTATGCATGTGAACCAGATGGCGGACATTTGTGCATGACGGCTGCACCAGGGTACAGCCCTACAACTTGGGCGTTTTGCCTTCCGTATATGGCCGTTACCGTGAGGCTGTGCCGTTAAAATTGCACAGCCGCCGCAAAAGTGTGCATTGTTTTCTTGGCTGTGACAGAATAAATCCTTAATTTTGCCACGGTTTACATTCCCCTGCGTGTAGGGTTATGTTGCGTATAGGACTAATATGGAGATAATAGGAGTAATAGCAGTGATTGTCGCCGTGCTTGTCATTGATATGGTGAAGCAACGGCTGCGCAAGCATGTGTCCGCTCCGGCTCCCGCCCCATCGCGCATTCCTAAGGCCAAGGCCTCCACGCCACCGCCTGTGCCCGCTCCCGGGCAGCAACGCCGCAAGCAGCCGCGCCCCGTTCCCGAGGAGGGGATACGTGTCACCCCGCCGTCGCTCGTCGTGGAGGACGAGACCGATTCCGGCGAAAGGCCCGTGACAGCGCAGCCCGACTGGCGTAATGCGGTCATATACAGCGAAATTCTAAAAACAAAGTTTTAACTTTTTAATTATCACATCAATGGCATTCCCTTTCATCACGGCTCAAGAGGCCGCAGAGTTAATCCCCAACGGTGCCACTATCGGCCTGTCGGGCTTTACTGCCTCCGGTTCGCCTAAAGTCGTAACCGAGGCTATCGCCGAGAAGGCGGTCAAGGAACATGAGGCCGGACGCCCTTACAAAGTCGACATTTTCACCGGAGCGTCCACCAACCAGCACGCTGATGGCGCCCTGTCGCGTGCCAACGCTATCGGCCGCCGCACACCCTACCAGAACACCCCCGACCTGCGCAAGCGCATCAACTCCCACGATGCCCACTACTTTGACCTTCACCTGTCGGAGCTGGCGCAGAAGTTCCGCTACGGCTTTTACGGCGACCTTGACTTTGCCATCATCGAGGTGGCGGCCATCGACGATGACGGCACAGCCGTGCTCACCTCGGGTGTAGGCAACGTGCCCACCTACGTGAAGTATGCCAAGAAGATATTCATCGAGCTTAACGACAAGGTGCCCGCCGAGATACTCGGCATGCACGACATCTACATGCCTCTCGACCCCCCCAACCGTCGCGAGATACCCATCTATAAGCCGAGCGACCGCATCGGTTCGCCTGTCGTGAAGATTGACCCCGCCAAGATTGTCGGCATAGTCCACAGCAACGAGTACGACGGTATCCACAGCTTCACAGCCCTCGATGACACCACGATGCAGATCGGCGCCAACGTCTGCGACTTCCTTGTGGCCGAGTTGCGTGCCGGGCGTATCCCCAAGTCGTTCCTCCCCCTGCAGTCGGGAGTGGGCAACGTGGCCAACGCCGTGCTCTACGGCCTTGGCGAGAACCCAGAGATACCTGCCATCGAGATGTACACCGAGGTGATACAGGATGCCGTGATAGAGCTGATGAAGAAAGGCCGCTGCAAGTTTGGCAGCACATGCTCGCTCACGCTCTCCAACGACATGGAGGCTGAGGTTTACGGCAATCTCGACTTCTTCCGCGACAAGATTCTCCTACGTCCCGCCGAGATTTCCAACAGCCCCGAGGTGATACGCCGACTCGGTGTCATCGCCATGAACACCGCCCTTGAGGCCGACATCTTCGGCAACATCAACTCCACCCACGTCGTGGGCACAAAGATGATGAACGGCATCGGCGGCTCTGGCGACTTCACCCGCAACGGCTCCATCTCCATCTTCAGCTGCCCCTCCATCACCAAGGAGGGCCTGATAAGCAACATCGTCCCGATGGTGTCCCACGTCGACCACTCCGAGCACTCGGTCGATATCCTCATCACCGAGCAGGGCATCGCCGACCTACGCGGCAAGGACCCCGTGCAGCGTGCCGAGACCATCATCGAGAATTGCGCCAACCCCATGTACCGTGAGTTGCTCTGGGATTATCTGCGCCTCGGCAAGGGTGGCCAGACACCCCATTCGCTCCATGCCGCCATGGGCTTCCATGTCGCTTTCAACGAGACCGGCGACATGCGCAACACCGACTGGGCGCGCTACTCCAAGTAACCGTTACTCATTATATATGAAAAAAGCCTCCGCAACTGCGGAGGCTTTTTTTGTGGGATGCCGCTCATACCCGGCATCCCGTCGTGTGTCGATAAGGGTTATCGTACTATGATTTTCTCTGAAGTGCCTATTGACGAGCCGTTGGCTGTCGCCACCTTGACGTGGGCCACATATATGCCCGGGGTCACGCCTCCGACATTGAGCAGATGTGCCCCCTTGTCGGCCTCGGCGTCAGCCACTGATGCCACTGTCATGCCCGATGCCGCCACGAGCGACACCTCCGCGCTTATGCCGTCGACAGGCACATAGTAGCGCAGCGTCAGGTCGTCGGCCGTGCCCATCGCGCAGATGCTCAGGCGGTCGGCCACAGCCTCGATGTCGTCGATTGATGTAGTGGTCTCGTTGAAGTGGGGCTGCACCATCGTGTCGCCACGGCGACGTTGCACCTTTATATAGAGGTCAGTGCCATCGCGGTATGCGACATTCTCGGTCGTGTTGTCAAACTCATTCTTGGTGCTGGCCATTGTCACCTTCTCCTGGGGGCGGCTGGCGCGTATGCCGCGTGCCGACTGCTGGCTGTCAGACTTGCGTATGACACACAGCCCCTCCGCGCTGACATGATTCCCATATTTCGGTATTATGATGGTGTAGGTCATCTCCTCGGGCAGTATCTCGTCGGGCTTGCCTTCATACGATATGGTGAGCCAGCGTGAGGTGCTTGCCTCGTTGGCTTCCATGCGCGTGATGCAGTAGTTGCCATCGGCAATCGAGGTGGGCGACTTGTGGTCGTCGTCATAATAATACGATGACACAGCGGGATTCTCATCGTCATAAAAATACATCAGCGTCATCTTCGAGCGGTCGATTTCCTCCGTGCTCGTGAACGTGTCCTGTGTATAGCACGGTATCACCGACCCGAGCCGCGCGAAGTGGGGCAGCTCATCGGCCGGAGCCGCAACGTTCTCGCGGGCTGTCATGCTTTGGCTGCCATATACCTTGGAATAGTCGTTTAGATTCATCCACTTTCCTTCGGGGAAGATGACCGTCTTGGTAGTGGCATTTTGTTCGGTCACTGGAGCTACCAACAGGTCTTTGCCCCAGAGGTATTGGGTATCGCAACTTGCCAGGTCTCCCTCAGTAGGCATGTAGAAGTTGCTCGGACGCGCCAACGGCCATCCCTTGGTCGCATTCTCATACGCCAGCGTATAGGTGTAGGGCAGATACTTGTACCGCTTGTTGATCATGTCCCGCACGTTGTCCAAAATACCGGGATAGTTGAAAGGCTCGGCTCCACCTTCGCTGTCGCCATCCTCGTCTGTCAGTGTCTTAGGAGTTTGGCTATGAGTGCGCATTGCAGGTGAAAATACCGCAAACTGTACCCAGCGTTGGTAAAGGTTCGGGAGGCTTACACCACTGTGGATAAATCCGCCTACATCGCTTCCCATATAGGCAACGCCCGACATACCCGAACTTAGTAGTGCCGGAATCTGTACACGCAGCCCGTCCCATGAGCGTGCTATATCACCCGTCCACGGGCACGCGGCATAACGTTGCATACCGGCGGTTGCCGAGCGTGGCATCATGATGAAACGCTCGCCTCCAGCTGTCTTTTCCTCAAAAGCTTTTTTTGTAGCCTCGTAGGCGAAGGCAAGCCATCGTTGGCCATACTCGTTATGCACTTGGTTTTTGTCACCCTTTTCATAGCGTGAATCGTCATCATGACCCTCGGGTTCGCCAAGGTCAAGCCACCAGCTTGCCACGCCACTCTTGGTGTGTTTCTTGTAATACTCACTCATCCAGTCAATGGCACCCTGCTTGGTGACATCGAGCAATCCGATGTGAGGCCCATTTTCTTTTCCTCCCAACCAACTCATATTATCGTTTGCCGATACATGTTCATCAGAAAGGAATCCGTTTTCTTTAAGGTGGTTATAGTTTTCTGTAGCGTTATGACTCGTGAAATAAGGCTCGGTGATAAGGATTGTGTTCACATTTTTTTTCTCTTTCCACTCTTTCATCATCTCCTCGGGCTGGGGAAATGCTTCGTAATCCCAGTCGAGCTTACCCATGTATGATGGGGTGGTGCCGTCGCGTCCCTGCCAGTATATGTCGAGCACGATGGCGTCAAGAGGCAGTTTGCACTCATCCTTGAGGCGATTGATGACATTGGTGGCCTGTGTGCGTGACACATATCCGTATCGTGATGTGATGTATCCAAGCGCCCAATATGGCGGCATTGGCTGACGCCCGGTGAGATAGGTGTAGTTCTCGAGTACGCGCTCCATCGAGCCGCCACCTATATAATAATATGCTATAGGGTTGCGGCTGCCCGTCGAGTATGATGAGCCGCCCGCGCTGCTCAGCGACAGTGTCGCCCCGATATAATGGTCATCGACATACACGCCATATCCGTTGGTTGAGACATAGAACGGTATGCAGATGTTGTGGTTGTATCCTCCCGAGCCTGGCCAGTTGCCCGTTTGGGTATTAGTCATTATTATCGACTTGCCGTCCTGGTTGGTCTGCCCGAAATATCCGCCGCCATACAGCGCGTCCTCACGCATACCGGCAAACGATAGGCTTCTTACCGTCGTGGCGTTGTTGTTCAGACCTCCTGCCTCGCGCAGCATCTCGGTGCCGTATTGGTCCTTATACCTTATTGCGCCGGTGATTTTTGAAACGTAGACTGTGGTTGCGCCAAGCGAGATGACGAGGTCTGCCTCGTCGGTGTCGTCGATGTCACTTTCGGTGAGCACGCTGTTGGCTGCGGGGAGAAGTCCGTCCACGACTGAAATCGACTCGCGCTCCTCCTTCACAAAGTCATCGGCAGGGGAGGCGGGGAGGCTGAACACCTTGACAATCTCATCGGAGTAGGGGGTGATGAATATGTGCTTGTTGGAAGTCTTTACAGTCACGGTCACGCCGTCAAACTCATATCCGTCATAGTCGTTCTTGAACGGCCCGTCAGGCTTCTCGGCATGCCATGTGCCGGCTTTGAAGTCCTCAAATGTAGCCCATCCCACATTCTCGAAGTTCATCGCCACGCCACCCTGCCCATTGGCGGGATATTGCTCGTTGTCTGTACTGAGGATGATTTGGGGCACTACATCGTTTGGTATCTTTGCGCCGGGGACAGTTACGGTATACCAGTTGTCCTGTATCAGTGCCATCGTCGCACCCGGCCACGCACCGAGGATGGGTTCCTCGGAAGTGGCTCCCGCACCGATATATACATATGCGCGGACAGGCTTGTCGCCCCACGGGCTTTTGAAATAGACCACGCGGTCGGCACTCGGCACGATGATTTCGGGACCGAACTCCATTTCTATGAAGTTTCCCTCGTCGTCGCCCCCTACAACATTGCTGTCCTGTAGACGGAACGACGCATACAGCTTGTTGATAAAGACATTGGCGTTGGCGACCTCAACCTTGAAAAACGTCTTTGGTATGAATTTTATGCTGTAGAGGTCCTTTTCAGCGTCATAGGTCATCTTGCAATCCTCGGGATATTCCGATGTGTTGCTCCACTTGGTAAATTCCCAGCCTGTAATGGCCTCGTTCTTCGCGTTTGTGTCCGCTCCCGGGTAGATGTAAAGCTGCTTCGCACCCTTGTTCTCCTTGAACGGCGCATTGCCGTTGTTGGCATTATAGTACAGCGTTATCTCGTCGGTCATCTCCGCATCGGCAGGGGTGTACCACACAAGCTTGCTGTCATTCTGTCCCCCGTACAAATCTTCATACATTCCTTTGTAATTGCCACCGGAATATACACATCCGTCATTGATATTAGTGGTTACATCACCGGTGAGTTTATTGGAGCCGTTATTGCCCCAATCGCTGTCCTTCAGGAAGATAAGCCCTATAGGGGTTTTGTCCCAGGTATAGGAAAACAGATTGTTTATACCGTTCACCGGGTTCATCTTAACAATGCCGGTGGAAACGGTATTGTTAAGCCACATGTAGACATATGGTTGTGCGACATCGGTTCCTGAAGCGTCAAAATAGACAGTGTATGCCATTGTGCGCGGGATGGCGCACAGGCATAGCAGCAGTAGCAAAAGTAACTTTTTCATCAAATCAATAGGTATAATAGTTGAGTAAGTGAATTGTCAAAGGCTATACTTGAGGAGAGGGTCGCTGTGTCACATGGGTGATAGACAAGTGTTTTTATGGCACACGACTTTCACTCTACAAAGATAGCGGTTTGGGCGGATGTTAAAAAATGTATTTTGAATAGTTAACCTATCATAAATGGGGAGGAGGTAGAATTGTTAACAGTAAAAAATGAGAAGTTCACGGTTCCACTTTGCATTTTGCACTTTGAACTGTGCACTGATTAAAGTAACTTTGCACCCCGTATTATGAAAGTAGCGTTATTACGTCAGAGGCTTAAGCCTTGGATGCTCCCCATCTCGATGGCGGGAGGGATATTGTTTCACAATTTCATCGACAGGATTGCGGTGCTTGCCCCATACCTGATTTTCGCGATGCTGTTCATCACCTTCTGCCGCGTCTCCCCGCGCGAGTTCAGGGTGACGCGCTTCCAGTGGTGCCTGCTGGCCGTGCAGATATTGGGCGCCTTGGGGCTGTACTTCCTCATCCTTCCGGCGAGCGTCGACGTTGCACAGGGCACGTTTATCTGTGTGTTCTGCCCCACGGCCACTGCCGCCCCGGTGATCACCGGGATGCTGGGAGGCTCGGTACCTACGCTCATCACCTATTCGCTGCTGAGCAACGTGTCGGTCGCCGTGCTTGCGCCTTTGCTCTTCTCGATGATGGACTCCGGGGCCGATATCCCGTTCATGTCGTCCGTCGGGATGATATGCGCCAAGGTCGTGCCGCTCATTGTGGCTCCGCTACTGCTTGCGCTCATCCTGCGCAAGGCAGCGCCACGCCTCCATCACAAGATTGGCGACCACCAGTCGCTGTCGTTCTACATATGGGCCGTGTCGCTGTTTATCGTTGTCGGCCGCGCTGTCAGCTTCGTGATGCAGGAACCGGCCTCGGCTGTGCCCGAGATGATAGTCATCGCGCTGTGCTCGGGTGTGGTGTGCTGCCTGCAGTTCTACATCGGGCGCCGTCTTGGCGCACGCTATGGCGACAGGATTGCCGGTGCGCAGGGTCTCGGGCAGAAAAACACGGTGCTCGCTGTGTGGATGGCCCTCACCTATCTCCACCCCGTGGCATCCGTCGGTCCGGCGGCATACGTGGCGTGGCAGAATACCATCAATTCGGCCCAGCTTTACTATAAGATGAGGCGCGAGGCCCGTGCGGCCCGCTGACCGTCTCGGCGATAAAAAGCATGTCGCGGGTAAACATTATTTTGCGCCTAATGTTAAGATTTATAGAAAGTATAGATATAGATTATGAGTAGCATGTACGACATATTGTTGAACCTCCCGCTTTTCAAGGGGGTGAGCCGTGAGCGCATCTCGGAGATTGTGGGCACGACCAAGTTCCACTTCCTCAAATATCTTGAGGGGGAGACGGTGGTCACTGCCGGCGACCCCTGCACCCACATAAAGTTCATTATCTCGGGCAGCGCGCGGTTTAGTGTCGTCAATGCCGACGGGCGTTTCCGCGTCTCCGAGACGCTGTGTGCCCCCGAGGTTGTCTCCCCCGAGTTCCTGTTCGGCAAGGTGACTACCTATCCCTGCACGGGTGTTGCCCTGGAGCCGACGGGTGTGCTGCAGATTTCCAAGGCCGACTACATGCGTATACTCAATAGCGACGACATATTCCTATACAATTTTCTCAACATCCTGTCGGTCAACGCTCAGAAGTCGGTCGAGGGTATCCTCGCCATCACCACCGGCAGCCTTGAGGAGCGCATCGCCTTCTGGATTGTCTCGCTCACCCAGCGTGGTGGCCGCGACATCACCCTCGCATGCCGGCAGCGCGACCTCTACGCCCTCTTTGGCGTGCAGCGCACCTCATTCCTCGCCACGCTTGAATCTCTCAAAAACCGTGGCATCATAGACTACGACCAGTCCGAGATACGCATCAACTCGCGTCGCGACCTTATAGACATCCTTAATGCCGCCGCCCCTCTTTCCGGCTCGTTTGTCGAGTAGGATGGGGCTTCTGCAAGAGGGCGGCGGCATTTTTATTCCCTTTGTCCGGAGGTGTTTGGTAACATTTCCCGAAATATTGCGATAAGTGGCGATTCAAAATTAATCCGCAGAGGGTATAAATTAAATTTGAATAGACACTTATGACCGAAAAATGTGCTAACTTTGGTCTCTCGTATTATTAACCTCAAAACCTTTCACTCCACTAAGAAATGGCAGACAACAGGGACAATTTGAATGATAGAGTGCGCTCATGGGTCAATGGCATTCCCTATGAGGTGGCCTTTTGGCGTAGTTATTACGGTAATTCTCGGCGTTTGGCCGCACTGATGGAGTGGAGCGGCTATGGTAAGCCATGTCGCCTTGATTCCTTTGATGTTGACCGTTACGTGTCGGGTCTCGATACAGCCCGTCCGATAATACTTGATGTGGGTTGTGCCCTTAGTTATGCTTTCGGCAATGTAATCAACGGGACAGCAATGGATGTCCATTACGTTGACCCTTTGGCACCGTTCTATAACGACATACTCCGGGACAGTAAAGTCGAGCGCCCCGCTATCCGATATGGCATGGTGGAAATGTTGTCGGCGGTCTATCCTGCCGATAGCGTTGATTTTATCCACATTCGCAATGCCCTCGACCATTGCGCCGATCCCATGGAGGGAATACTGCAGTCTCTTTGCGCGCTAAAATCCGGGAGAGTGCTCTATCTCAACCATTTTGTCAACGAGGCAGAGCGGGAGGGGTATAGGGGTTTCCATCAGTTCAATATCTGTATGGAGGATAACCGGCTCGTCATTTGGAACCGAACAAGGCGTATTGATGTCGCGGATGTCGTTAAGGAATTTGCCGACGTGGAGGTTTCCCTTACTCCCGAGGGGCGCGTGGTGGCTACGCTAACCAAGAGGGCGGCCGTTCCTGAGGCGGTTTGCTCTCCGGCGGCGACTGCACGGCGTGCTTGTGGTGATTTGATGGCAGCGGTCTATGGACTGCATCCGTTGTCCGCGATGGCCCGTTATCAGTGGATGCGCCTTTATTCTACGATTGGGCATAGGATAATGCGGTTGTTGCCTATGGGATCGCTTGAATCTGTCAAAAGCATTTTCCGTAGATTGCGCAAATAGTGTGGCATAGATAGCTCATTGGCATTTATAATGCCATCCTCTCGGGATATATTTACATCTTGTTTTGTGTTATATTCCACATGCTTTATCCCTTGATTATCAAGGGATATTTTTTATATGAGTTCGACAATTGATTGTATGCCGCTTAGAGGGGATTGCAATGGCCGTCTCCGCAGTGTAATTTTGCAATATCAGAAGAAAAAAGGGAATCAAGATATTCAGGAACAATTTCAAGGTTAACAGATTTGATTGCCACCGGATTCTTGGATTGCGAATAATAGTAAATGTGTTTTATGTTAGGTTTGTATGTCCGGTTAATTCCGGAAATCATCAAAGGCCGCTCCGCGAGGAGAGGCCTTTTTTGTTATGATAATGTGTCATTTCAATAATTTTGCGTATTTTTGCGTCATCAACACATTTGCTATCGTCAGAATAGACACGTAACTATTATTCGCCTTTTTGTTTGATGATTAGATTCTTTGTAACATTTGTCGTGCTTATTGCATCGGCATTGACTGCATTGGCGGCGAGAAACGCGTTGCCTGAGACGCTTGATGAAGCCCTTGTCATGCTCGACCGCATGATAGAGCGGCGTCAGGAGTTTATCGGCATGCGTCAGGCCGAAGTCGATTCACTCTCGTCGGTCGCTGCCGGGGCAACCCCCGACAGGAAGCTACAGGCCATGTTTGACGTCGCGTCGGCCTATCGTACCTTTAATGTCGACTCTGCCCTCCATTATTATGCCGCCGGTCGCGAATACGCGCGCTCTCGTGGCGACTCGATATGGCTGATGCGCTTCAGTTTGGCAGGAGCTGCCTTGATGCCGGTGTCGGGTATCATAAAAGAGGAGGTCGATTTTTACGACAGTATCGACCACGTGCAACTGCCGCGTCAGGTGCTCGCCGATTATTATCTTCATGGAAGTCGCCTGTTCTTTGCCCTCGCGCCGCTTTACAAGCCGAATGTCGAGTTGCAGACCCGGTATGCCCGTCGCGCGCTTGTCTACAATGACAGCGCGATGAATCATATAACGCCGGGGACACCGATGTGGGCTGTGTTGCAGGCCCAGTCCCACTATGTCAAGGGTGAGCGCACGCTTGCCATCGCCACTCTCAACGACCTTGTGGAGAGTCTACCGATGGAGGACAACTATTTTGGGCGCGCCGCCAATATGCTTGCCGCAGCCTATGGGGCTCGTGGGCGCGAGCGTGATAGGGAATATTATCTTGCGCTGTCGGCTATTTCCGACATCATGGGAGCCACCCTTGAGGGCACGTCTCTCATGGAACTTGGCATGGCCCTGTACGATAAGGGGGACACGGAGCGTGCCTACCGCTACCTGCTTGCGTCGATTGACAATGCCGCCGACAGTGGGGCGAGGATGAGGGCTTTGGACTCGACCATAATGCTCCCTTATATTGCCAAGAGCGCCAAGGAGAAGGACCGCCGGTGGATTGTGTGGTCGTTTGTGCTCATAGTCGTACTCGCGCTTGCCATCGTGTCGTTGGTCATCGTGCTTGGTAAGCTGAGGCGCGACATGGGCAAACTGCACGCCCTGCGTCAGCGGCTTAGCGACTCCAATACAACCAAGGATGCTTATATAGGCCAGTTCCTTAGGCTTAGTTCAGTCAGCATGAACAGGCTGGAGGAGTTTAATCGACTTGCGGCACGCAAGATTGCTGCCAAACAGATTGACGACCTGTATTCACTCGTGCGTTCCGGCAAGGTGCTTGAGGAGCAGAGTAAGGTGTTCTATGAGATATTCGATGATGCGTTTCTGCATACATATCCTACATTTGTGCAGGACTTCAACAACCTCCTCCAGCCCGACAAGCGTCTTGAGCTTACAGAGCCGGGCAGGTTGAACACCGAATTGCGCATCATCGCTTTCATGAAACTCGGGCTGGAGGACAGCAACCAGATAGCGCGGTTCCTCAATCTGTCGCTCAACACCGTGTACACCTACCGCAACAAGCTCAAGAGCCGTGCGATAAACCGCGACACCTTTGAGACCGACGTTATTAATATAGGCCGTATATACTAAATTTCGCTTTATATTTATTGGTCGCATATGTAATAGTTATCATGTTTATAATAAGCGATATAGCTGTTTTTAGTAGGCTATATTTGTTTATATTGCGTTTACGTGTTATTGTGTAGCGGAAATCTCAGCCGTAACTTTGCAATACCAACGATAAAGAAAAGGTTTGTAAAAGCATATATAGTTTGAGAGTTAGTAAAAAGGTTTGAATAAGTAAGAGATTAAATGTTGCAGTTTTTAAGGTAAAAAAGATTCATGTTAGGTTAGGATTATCACTTTAATCATTTTTTTCGGTGGAGATGTCGTGAGACACCTCCACCGTTGTTTTATCCCCCTACCATACGGTATTGCCCCCCCCTCCCTGAATTTCACGCCAAACGGGCATATCCCGCGTTTCCCCATAATTGCCGGTAGGGGCGCTATACATAGCGCCCGCAGCGACATTGTACCCCTCCCCGCGACATCGTATCTCTCTACAATCCCGCCTATCCGTGGTCGCGACCCTGCTTTTGGGCAATAAATACTATTGTCATCGACTTGATATATTCATATTGGTGTTTATATATCGCTTGATTGGTAATAGTATTACATTGCTGTTATATAGAGAATTATGCCTTATAATTTTTATATAATATTTATATTTAGTTGAGGTTGAGTTTTATTTTGTTGCAAGTTGGGGTAACTTTGTAATGAGCACGAAGATTACTACTTTGCTCATTGTGAAAAATAGATTATTCACAAGAAAGATATATTTCAACAATTAGGGTTAGTATTAAAGTCTTGAATTGAGTCATGCACTGAAAGAGATTACTAATGTGTTTTGTGTTAGGTTTGTTTGATTTGAATCCTTATTAGGAAATATCAATGCCGCTCTGGGAAGAGCGGCATTGATATTTTTATGTGGTTGGGTTACCCCTCCGGCAGCCCTTTCCGGCAAAATGCGTCGATAAAGCTGGACGGGGTAGAGTTGTACACCGTCACGCCACGTGAGTCGGCATAGCGGCGTATGTCATGGTAGGCTTTGAACGCCACATAGAAGCTGGCGATGATGTCGTGCAGGCGGTAGCCGCGATACTCGTTGTTGACACGTGCCTTCTCATCCTCCCGTTCCTTGTAGAAATGTGGTTGCACCGATACAACCTCATTGTCAGAGTTGACATCGATGGTCTTCATCCACGAGTGGTCGGCTCCAACGATATAGATGTTCCGGTAGCCTATGCCGATGGCTGTCATCAAGGCGGGGATGAGTACATTGCGTGGACGCGGCATTGCGAGGTTGAGACGGTAGACCACGCGTGTGAACCATCCGAATCCCTCGGCGCCGACAGGATTGAACGTGACAATCGTGATATTCGGGTTGCCGCCGACAAGTGCTGTCGCCTCGTTCTGTCGGCCTACAGGCACAAATAGTGTCATAGGCCAGTCCACCCCGGTGGTAAGCGCCTCATGCAGACGGCCCATGTTGCCCTCTCGTGACCCCGAGAAAAAGTGAGGGTCGGCCATGATGTAGTATTCGGGGCGTAGGTTGACAAATTCGGGGGCGCACGCGGCAAAGTTGACCGCCATGCTCGGGTAGCATCGCAGCGTGTCGCCATGTTCGGCGATGGTCTGTCGCAGTGACGGCCCATTGCCCATCACGATGATAGTGTCACCTTGTGCCTTGATGCGTCCCATTGTGGGGCGGCGCGACTGCAAGGCTATCTTCACCGCGCTCTTGAGCGTTGAGCCGAGCATGGATAGGCACGCCGATATGCTGTCAGAGAGTTTCTTGCCCATAGTCGTGATGGAGTAGGTAGTCGGTTACGTCGCGTGGCTCAAACGGTATGGCGGCCTTTATCGCCTCGTTGCTGAATGTCAGTGTCTGGGTGAGGTGGCGCAACTTGTCGGACGAGAGCGGCAGGGGGCGTATGATATCGCCGATGCGTGCCATGATGCTGAACGCTCTCCTTGGCAGTGTGAATATGCGCTTGTCGCCGAGACGGTGGGCTATGGCTTCGGCAAGGTCATGCACGCTGGGATGCCTGTCGTCTGCAAGATTGTATATTCCCCCTACAGGGGCGATGAGCCTTGCGGCGAGAGCGACATCTGCGGCATGTATCACCGAGCGTCGGGCATCATTCCCCTTGATGTGGAAATAGTAGCCGTTGTCGATGCCGCGGGCCATTGCTGCGGCATTGCCGTTCATCCCTGTCCCGATAATGAGGGCGGGGCGCAGTATCGAGAGCGTCACGTTGTGGGCGGCACACCATCCCGCAAGATATTTTTCTGCCTCGGCTTTTGACTTTCCGTAGGGGGTGGTCGGGTGCAGGGGAGTGTGCTCGTCGAGCAGCGTCCCCGCCTCTGCGCCGTAGACGGCCGCCGAGGAGATGTACACCATATGTCGCGGCGGTGTCTTTTCCAATGCGGAGCATAGCCTCAGTGTCCCCCCATGGTTAAGTTCCATGGCGAGCGACGGGTCGGCCGTGCCGGCCGCATGTACCACGGTGTCATATTGCCGCGTTAGCCGTGGCGTCTCGCGGGTGAGGTCACAGCTTATCATGTCATCCTCCGATAGTCCGAGGGTGATGACTTCGCTTGACTGGAATTCCTCTACCAGATATCGCCCGAGAAATCCGTTTGCGCCGGTTATGAGTATAGCTGGTTCCGTTGTAATGAGTCTTTATATTTTTCGCCCGTAAAGATACCGCTTTAATACGGAAAACGGATTGACGGGTATGGAATTTTCGCGGAGGGCCCTCATTTTTTCCCGATTGTTGGTCACGATGCGGTGATACAGGCGCGTGCTCAGTCCCCCCGTTGTCATCGTCACCATATCCATAGGCAGGTAGATGCCGTCGAGACGGTGCACGAGCATCAGCCTGACGAACATCTCAAAGTCGGCAGCTATCAGGTAATCCTCCTTGTATGGCCCGATGATGTCAAGCAGTCCCCGCCGCATGTAGAGAGTGGGGTGGGGAGGGGCTATGCCGTGGCATAGCATTGCGGGAGTAAACTCCCGCGCCGAGTATCGGCGCACCGCCCTCTCGCTCCCGGGACGGCGGTAATGGATGTCGCCATAGAGATATTGGCGCGGGTCATGCTTAAATGCCCCGGCCACGCGGCTAAGCACGTCATCCGACGTGAAGCGGTCGTTGCCGTGGAGCAGCCCTATGATGTCGCCGGTGGCGAGGCGCAGCCCCTTGTTGATGGCATTGTATATCCCCGTGTCCCGCTCCTGCACGACGCGGATGCGCTGAGGTTCGCGCCGCTGCCACTCCCCGATAATCTCCATCGAGCTGTCGCTGCTCATGCCGTCGATGACTATATGCTCGATGTCACGGTGGGCTTGTCCCATCACCGAGGCGATAGTGTCGCCGATGGTCGCGGCGTTGTTGAGCGTGACGGTGATGACGGTTATCTTCATATGGCCGATGACTGCAGGTGGTGGCATACGATGAGCGTCACGGCAAGCGCGACCGTGTATATCGCCGTCCATACTCGCCACGACTTGTGCCGTGTGCACTGCGCCGCGACATAGACTGCCGCCGGCACGAGCATCGGCACGAACGGTAGCCCATACCGGGACACGGTCCCGGCCACCATATAGGCTGGAAGCAGCCACGCCATGACTGCCCACGCTGTCCATGCTGTCAGTTCTCGCGGGGCACGCCTGATGCATCCCCCTATAAAATAGAGCACAAGCGAGCCTACCGCATACCACGGGTAGGCAAAGTGGGCGTAGGCGAGAGTGGGGCCGAAGTTGGTGTCGCGGATATAGTTCCACGGGAACGGGATGAGGTATTGCGTCACCGCGCTTATGGGCAGCCACAGCAGTTTCTTCCACACGGGCCAGTAGAAATAGTCCCTGTCGATATACTGCTCATAGGCTTGATGTCCGGGAATGTCGTCAAACCAGTTGCCAAACCGCAGGTATGGCCCCTCCATTGCGTCGGTCACCATGTCGGCGGCATCTTCTGCCGTCACGACATATTCGCGGGCGAGGCTCCACGCCGTGATGCAGAGGAGGAGCAATACTGCCGCAAAGCCCCATCTGCGCCATCCGGTGAACAACAATAGCAGGACTATGCCGACGACGACAATCCATATATATTGGAATCGGGCCATGGCCATCAACAGTATCCCCACGCAGAAGCACCCCGCGGCAAGCCCACGGTTGCACCGGTCGGCAAACGGTCGGGGTATTCCCGTCAGCCCGAAGGCACACAATGCCATCGCAAGCGCCACCGCCGCGTCCTTGAGCAGCACCGTGCCGGAGTTGAGGTAATAGCACACGCCGGCGGTCATTATCATGGCGCAAGTTGTCACCCATTGCGGCGAGCGTCCCGTCACGCCCCGCAGCAGACGTTCTGAGATAAGCCCGCTGACGATGACGGCCGCGAGCACCATCATCATGTTGACGACAATCGGGGAAAATATCGATATGCCTGTCACGTCCCATATCTGCGCTATGAACCGTGCTATGGCCATGCGATGATGGGTGGGAAGCTCCCCCGAGCCTGTAATGACTGCGAGTGAGCTGTCAAAATAGTCGCGTGCGTCGTAGTTGTTGAGCACCGGGTCGCTGACTGTCACCCCCGAGGCGGTCGTGAAATACCACACGTTGACAATCACGCCTATCGAGAGCACCGTGGTGGCGGCAAGCAGCGTCCACCATCCTGCCGAATTGCGGGGGCGTGTGTATTGGTATAGCAGCGATACCACAATCCACACCGCCATGAGGCTTGCGACAGTAGTCCAGAAACCTGCCCCGGGCCATATGAGGGCGGCGATGGCCACCAACAGCATGTAGGCAAGCTGGGTCCAGCCAAATGAACGGTCATTGAAACTCATCGCGTGGTGTGGAATAATGAAAGGGTGTACAAAGATACTGCATATCGCCAACTCGTGCAAGTCTTGGTACGTTTCCGTGTCTCGTTATTTTTCACTAAGTTTGCACAATAAAATCAAAATGAAAAATGTCGGACGACTTACAGCATCTCGATTCACGGCCCGAAAAGGAGGCTTCCATTGGCGATGAGGTCATAAGGATAGATGTCGGCGCGGTGCTCCGCTCGCGCCTTCCGAGGCTATGGCGGTTTATCCCGTCGTCATTGGTGCGGCGGCTTGAGGGTATCGTCTGCCAGGAGCGTCTCAACTGGCTGCTGGAGCACAACCACGGACGTCAAGGCGCCGATTTCTGCCGGGGGGTGTTTGACGACCTCAATATATCCTACCGCATCGTAGGGGAAGAGAATCTGCCCCCTGTTTCCAACCGCCGTGTGGTGATAATGTCCAACCATCCGCTCGGCGGTCTCGACGGCATGGTGCTGATAGAGTACTTCACGCGTCGTTACGGCCCGGGGGTCAAGTTTGTGGTCAACGACCTGCTCATGGCCGTCAGGCCACTTGCGGGGGTGTTCGTCCCCGTCAACAAGCACGGGCGTCAGTCGCGTCGCGCCCTCGAGCTGACGCGCGAGGTCTTTGCCGGCGACGACCCCATAATCGTGTTCCCTGCCGGCCTCGTGTCGCGGCTGCGTCCCGACGGCACGATACGCGACCTCGAATGGCAGAAATCATTTGTGCAGCGTGCCGTGGAGTCTCACCGCGATATCATACCTATCCATTTTGGAGGCCATAATTCCCCGTTTTTTTATAAATTTGCAAAAAATAGACAGCGATTGGGGCTGAAATTCAATATTGAAATGATATATTTGCCCCGCGAAGTGTTTAATAACGAGAACGCGGAGTTCACCGTGACCATCGGCAACCTCATTCCCTGGCAGAAGCTGAAGGGGGGGCGCAACGCGCGCGCCGAGGCGGCCGCGATACGCAAGGTGGTCTACTCCCTTGTCGGCGAGACCGTGTGATACTCCCTCGGATTATTCCGTGGCGTTTCGCGTTAGGCACTATCTTAAAAAATGAATGATGGCAGAAAAGATTATCGACCCCGTAAGCGACGAGGAGCTGTTGGCCGAGCTTACCCCCGACCGGCTCTTGCGTCCCACCAATAAGGGAAACAATGAGATATACATAGTGGATGCCCACACGGCCCCCGCCGTGATGAGGGAGATAGGGCGTCTGCGCGAGATTGCATTCCGCACCGCCGGCGGCGGCACGGGCAAGGCGTGCGACATCGACGAGTTCGACACCATGGTACCCCCATGCCGCCAGCTCATCGTGTGGAATCCCGAGGAGCGCGAGATTATAGGAGGCTACCGCTACATCACCGGCAGTGACATACGCCTCGACGACAAAGGCCGTCCGCGCATAGCCACAAGCCACATGTTTGACTTCTCCCCGCGCTTCATCTCCGAATACCTCCCGTCGACAATCGAGCTGGGTCGCTCGTTCGTACGCCTCGAATACCAGTCGACCCGCAAGGGCGCACGCGCCATCTATGCCCTCGACAACCTGTGGGACGGTCTTGGCGCGCTCACGGTCGTGCATCCCGAGATAAAATATCTCTTCGGCAAGGTGACGATGTACCCCAGCTACTCGGCCGAGTGCCGCAACATGATACTCTATTTCCTGTCAAAGCACTTTCCCGACCCCGACAGGTTGGTGACACCCATTACCGCCCTTGACACGGGAATGGATATTCCGGCGATGGAGGCTCTGTTCACGGGCGACTCCTTCAAGGAGGACTACAAGATACTCAACAAGGCTATCCGCGACCACGGCTACAACATCCCGCCGCTCGTCAACGCCTACATGAGCCTGTCGCCGACCATGAGGATGTTTGGCACCGCCATCAACGACGAGTTTGGCGACGTCGAGGAGAGCGGCATCTTCTTTGCCATCTCCGAAATCTTCGAGGAAAAGAAGCAACGCCACATCGGCACCTACCAGGCCTGACCTCCCCTGTCGCGTCTCTACAGCGATATATGGCTGGCCTCGACGGGCTTGCTCAGGAACAGCGATGCCATTTCCGAGAACTTCTCGGGGCTTTCGGTCGTCAGGTAATGGCACGTCCCCCCCTTGGAGCACCGGCTGTCCATCTCGGGATGTCGCCGTAGGTAGTCGGCCAATGAGTCGGCCACAATCTCCCCTTGCTTCACAACTTTTGCCGATGCGGGCACGTATTGACGTATTTTGTCATAAAGCAGCGGATAATGGGTGCATCCCAGTATCACGGTGTCTATTTCACCGTTTTGGGCAAAAAGCCGCTCTACCTCCTGCCTGACAAAATAGTCGGCCCCGGCCGATGCCGCCTCGCGGTTCTCCACCAGCGGCACCCACATAGGGCACGCTTGCGAATAGACATGGAAGTCGGGGTACAGTTTGGCTATCTCCATGTCGTAGCTGTGCGACCGCACTGTCCCCGGTGTCCCGACAATCCCGATATTCCCGTTGCGGGTCAGCTCGCCGATTTTCTCCACCGTGGGTCGTATCACCCCGAGCACGCGCCGTGTCGGGTCTATCGCCGGCAGGTCGTTCTGCTGTATCGATCGCAGTGCCTTGGCCGACGCCGTGTTGCACGCCAGCACCACCAGCGGGCAGCCGCAGTCAAACAGATACCGCACAGCTTCAAGCGTAAACTGGTAGACGATGTCAAACGACCGTCCCCCATACGGTGCCCGCGCATTGTCCCCGAGATAGATGTAGTCATACTGCGGCAACCTCCGCCTCATCTCCGACAGTATCGTCAACCCGCCATACCCCGAGTCAAAGACCCCGATAGCCCCGCATTGCCTATCCGTTTTATTTACCATATTATAATGCTGTCGTTGATTATTTAGATTGCTCGTTGTCCCTGTTCTTGCTTTATGGACAGGTTTGCAATCAAAAATTTTGATCGCAAATACGCAAGTTCTTCATTTAGCTTCGCATCTTGATGGATTATCTGCTTTTTCTTGTCTACCAAAGTTCTGAAAATCGGGTTAAGGTTGTCCCCATACTCGATAAGGTCGACTTTTCGGTTAAACAGGCCTTCAAGGGCATCCCTTAGATTAAAATAGTTGGAGACGTAGTCAAACGTTCCGGGGTCATACGGCTCAAAATCCACAAGCATATCCACATCACTGTTGTCGTTGAACCTGTCCGTGAGAATAGATCCAAAGACTGATAATGTCTTTACCTTGTGCCTTCGGCACAATTCAAGTATGCGCTGCAGGTTGATTTCTATGAGCTTCATATATGCAAATATAGTGAATCTTGTTTATAGGATAACAATATCACTACACAAATCGTTGCTGATAAAACAGCCGAGGCAGATTCCTCACGGGAATCCGCCTCGTTACAGTGTATGTAGGGATTGGTCTTACTTGATGCCAAGCTCGGTCTTCACCAGGGCAGTGATGTCCTGCACGTCCGAGCCGTTGTAGAGCGACATCCCGGCGGGGAATATCATTGTGAAGTTGTTGGCTGCGCCGACTGCCTGGATGGCCTTCTGGAGCTTCTCGGTGATGGGCTGCATAAGCGTCTGCTGCTGACGGTCGATATCCTGGGCGGCGGTGGAGCGGAACTGCTCCATGCGCTGGCTCTGCTCCTGCAGCTCCTGCATACGGCGGTCCTTTATCGACTGTGGAGTGGTCTCCTCAAGCTGCTGGAACTCGGTATATTTCTTCTGAAACTCATCCTGGAGCTTCTTGAACTCATCCTCATACTTCTTGGCGGCTGCCTCAAGCTGGGTGTTGGCGGCGGCGGTTTCGGGCATTGCCTCAAGGAGGGTCTGGGTGTTTACTGTGCCAAACTTCTGTGCCGAGGCAAATGTGGGGAGCGCAATAGCGATTGCGAGTAAGATTTTCTTAATCATATCTGAATTGTTATTTTATTGTTAGCTAAAAAGGTGGAATCTGCGTATACACATTCACATGATTCGCGTGCAAAGATATAGCTTTTAAGTGGCTATTCAAAATTAATTTATGCTATATGCGAGATTTATTTTGAGGGAAAACCGATTTTTGAAGAGGGAGTTTATAATCATAAACGACTGATGACACTTACTTTGAATATCCTAACTTGGCGAGCACTTCATTGCTCACGTCGATACGTGGCGACGCGAAGATGATGTCCCCGGCCGAGGCGCGGTCAAAGATAGCCTGGTAGCCTCGCTCCTCCGACACCTTCTTGACGGCGTTGTACACCTCATCCTGTATAGGCTTCATCAGGCTCTGACGCTTCTTGTACAGCTCCCCCTCGGGTCCGAAGTACTTGTAGCGCAGCTCGGTCGCCTCCTTTTCCTTGGCTACGATTTCCTCCTCCTTTTTCTTCTTCTGCTCGTCGGTGAGGAACACCATGTCGGCCTGGAAGTTCTTGTACAGCGTCTCTGCCTCCTTGGCCTTGGTCTCCACCTCCTTCTGCCAACGCTGCGATATCTGGTTGAGCTGTTCGTTGGCCATCTCGTAGGATGGGATATTTTTCAGTATATACTCCATGTCGACGAGGGCAAATTTCTGTGCCGACGCGCCGAGCACGGATGCCATTATAAAGGCCAGCGTAAAAAAGATTTTTTTCATGTCGTAGATGGTTTTGATTTATTGTTCTTCTTGTGTTAAGACAAGTAGATGGGCAAAAGGTTTAACATCAGAACTCCTGTCCGAGGATGAAGTGGAAGTGGCTGCCACCCTTGGTGCCGAACACCTTGTCGAAACCGTAGGCCCAGTCGATACCCATCATGCCCACCATAGGCAGGAAGATGCGCACACCCGCGCCCGCCGACCGCTTGATGTCAAACGGCGCAAAGCTCTTGACGTCGCTCCATGCGTTGCCGCCCTCGGCAAACACCAGGCCGTAGATGGTCGACGTGGGCTGCAGCATGAACGGGAAGTGAAGCTCGACGCCAAAGCGGGTGTAGGCATAGCCCTCCTTGCCCCACGGGGTGAACTGTCCGTTGTCATATCCGCGCAGGCCGATGGTCTCCGTGGCGTAGGTATATGAGCCTGACATGCCGTCGCCGCCGACATAGAATGTCTCAAACGGCGACCGGCGCCACTTGTTGTAGCTGCCGAGCAATCCGATGTCGGCACGGGTCATCAACACGAGAGTCCACTGCTCAGAGTTGTTGAGTGGCGTATATGTGCGCGACTTGAACCGTAGTTTCCAATACTCGATCCACTTGTATAGCTCCTTCTTGGAGTCGGTTGTGTTCTCCTTGTACAGCTTCTCCCAGTCCTTGTGCTGGAACAGTGACATCGGCGGCGTCAGCTGCAGGTTGAGCGAGAACATCGACCCGCGGCGCGTGTAGAGCGGGTTGTCGATGGAGCTGCGCGACAGCGTGAGTCCGAGCACCACCGAGTTTGACACGCCGTTGTTCATGTAGTAGAGGTATTCCCAGTTTTTCAGGTAATACCACTGGTAGGACAGCTCGGCCTGGAACGTGAAGTAGTCGTCGGGCCAGCTCAGTCGCTTGCCGAATCCCACGGTCACGCCCGCCATCTGCAACACCTTGTTGGGGTCGTAGGCGTTCTCGATGCTCGTCTGGTAGTAGTCGCTCGACGAGTTGTAGCCATATCCGTAGCCATATCCGCCGTAGAGGTAGGGGTTGGTCCAGTTGGTGTTGTAGTAGGAGGAGTTGATGCCCGTCTGGCGGCTGTAGTAGGCCGACACCGACAGCGAGTTGGGGCGTTTGCCGCCAAACCACGGGTCGAGGAACGAGATTGAATATGCCTGGTAGTACTTGGCGTTGGTCTGTGCCGAGATGGTGAACGTCTGCCCCTCGCCCTGCGGCAGGATGCCCTTGTAGGAGCCGGGGTTGAAGAGGTTCTTGATGGAGAAGTTGGTGAATTTCAGCGCGGCCTTGCCGATGATGCCGGTCTGCCCCCATCCGAATGACAGCTCTATCTGGTCGTTGGCCTTTGACTCCAGGCCGAAGATGATGTCGACCGTGCCGTTCTCCTCGTCAGGCTCGGGGCGTATGTCCATGTTCTCGGGGTTGAAGTGTCCTGTCTGGGCTATCTCGCGTGCCGAACGCATCAGGTCGCTCTTGGAGAACAGCTGACCCGGCTTGACGCGCAGCTCGCGGCGTATCACCTTTTCATACAGGCGGTCGTTGCCGTTGATGATGACGTTGTTGATGCGTGCCTGCGGCCCTTCGAATATGCGCATCTCAAGGTCGATGGAGTCCCCCTTGATGTTGCGCTCGATGGGCACGAGCTGGAAGAAGAGGTAGCCGTTGTCCATGTAGACGTTGGCCACGGCGTCGTCATCCTCGGTCGTGCGCTTGTTCAGCAGCTTTTGGTTGTACACCTCGCCGGGGGAGATGCCGAGCACCTCGCCGAGCCATTCCGAGGGGTAGATGGTGTTGCCCACCCAGTTGATGTCGCTGATATAGTACTTGTGCCCCTCCTGGAGGTCGATGTACACGTCCACTTTCTTGTCGTCATACTGCACTACGCTGTCTTTCACTATCTTGGCGTCGCGGTAGCCCTTCTCGTTATACTTCTCGATGATGCGGTTGAGGTCATCCTCGTAGTCGCTCTCGACAAACTTCTTCTGCTTGAACAGGTTGAGCAGGTTGCCGTTCTCGTTGGTCTTCTTCATCGCGTTCTTGATGGTGCGGTCGCTCAACGCCTCGTTGCCGTTGATGTATATCTTGTGCACCTTCACCTTGTCGTGGCGGTCGACGCGTATGTTGACTATCTGCTCGTTCTCGTGCGACAGGTCATCGTGGAGGTCGATGTTGACCACCGCGTTGCCGAATCCCTTTGCCGAGTAGTATTTCTTGATGATATCCTTGGCGCGGTTGACGATATTCTGCGTTATCTGGTTCCCCTTCATGAGCTGTAGCCGCTCGTCGAGGTCGTCGCGCTCACCCTTCTTGACGCCGTAGTAGTTGATTTCCGATATGCGCGGCTGGGGGCGCAGGGCAAACTCAAGCCATATCTTGTTGCCCACCATCTTGGTTATCTTGATCTGTATCTTGGAGAAAAGCCCCTGTCGCCAGAATCGCTTGGCGACGTTGCGCAGGGCATCCCCGGGGATGTCGATGTGGTCGCCGACGTTAAGCCCCGAGTAGCCGATGACGATGCCGGTGTCATAGCCGGTCGCGCCCGTGACCTCGATGCCGGCTATCTCGTAGGTGCGCGGCACCGCCGACTGGGCTATGTCGGGGTTGTAGATGGTGTCGGTGGCGTTCTGCGCCGCCGACTGTAGCGATATGATGGTGATGATGGCGATGAGAGTGATGATCTTTCGCATGGTGGTAATGAATGTGCTATTTTATTTGTTCGCTCGTAAGCCCGAATCGGCGCTCGCGTGACTGGTACTCGCGGATGGCTGTGCAGAACTCCTCCTTTGAGAAGTCGGGCCAGAATATCTTGGTGAAGTATATCTCGGAGTATGCTATCTGCCACAGTAGGAAGTTGGAGACGCGCTCGTCCCCCCCGGTACGTATCAGCAGGTCGGGGTCGGGCATCCCGGCGGTGGCGAGCCGCGAGGCCACTGCCTCGTCGTCGATGTCGGCGGGGTCGATGCGCCCCGCTGCGGCATCTTCGGCCAGGCGGCGTGCCGCTTCGGTCAGTTCCCACCGCGAGGAGTAGCTGAGCGCCAGGCACAAGGTCAGCCCGTTGCAGTGGGCCGTGTCCTCCATGCAGCGGCACAGGCGGTCGTAGCTCTCGGCCGGCATACGCCTGAAGTCGCCTATCATAGTCAGGCGCACGTTGTTGCGTATCAGGTCGGGGGTCTCGCGCTCGATGGCCACTACGATGAGGTGCATCAGGGCATCCACCTCTGCCTTGGGCCGGTTCCAGTTCTCGGTCGAGAATGCGTAGAGTGTGAGGTATTTAACACCCAGTTCCGAGGCTATCTCGGTGATGCGGCGCACTGTGTTGACCCCCTCCACATGTCCCTGGGAGCGGTCGAGTCCGCGCGCCTTGGCCCAGCGTCCGTTGCCGTCCATGATGATGGCGACATGGCGCGGGAGGCGGTTGCGGTCTATGTTGTCGATTTGCGACATCTGTTGTTGCTTGTTTGTCTGTTTGTTATCGTTTGTCGGCTGCGTCGTCAGTCCACGTAGTGGCAGGTGACGCAGCGTTTGCCGAATTCGTATGTTATTGAGACCATTATCGAGGAATGCCAGTCGGTATTCTTCAGAAATGAACTTTTTATCTGATACAGGTCGTCGAGGTCCTTGCCGTCCACCTTGTCGCCGAACACTTTGGTCATCGTGAACTCCAGCGCAAGGTTGAGCCTCGGCATCAGTTTGTACTTCACTCCGACGCTCATCGGGAGGCTCAGCCCCACCGCCGTCTCGCCGTCACACGATGACAGCGTGGCGCCTATGCCGAGCGCGGCATAAGGAGTCCAGCGGCGCAGCTTCTTGTAGGTCTCGCCGATGCCGTAGTTGAAGAAGTTGGCCTCGCCCCTCACCGACAGGTCATATACCTGCGACTTGAACTCGTAGGTCTCGCCGCCGGGCCACACGTTCTCCATGTCGGCGCTGTTGCCGCTCAGCGACAGGGTGGTGAACACGCCACGCAGCGCCCAGCGCGGGTTGATGAGGTAGCGCATCGAGGCCGACACGGCAAACCCCGGGCTTTTGAACATGTTGGAGGTGTTGGCCTCCCCGAGATACCCGCTCATGCCGACCCCGGCGCCGATGTCCCACTTGTAGGAGTCGTCCTGCGCCTGCGTGGGGAGTGCGGCGGCCATTACGGCGGTGAGTGCTATGACAATCGCTGCTATGGTTTTCTTCATCATGCGGTTTATTTATGAAAACGCGGCGTTGCGGGTCTAAATTATATCTCGTATGTTACGTTATGGTTTATTACGGATTGACGGGGCATTTACTGTAGCGGCTGGAATGTCAGTCGGTTGATGACGCCGCGCCACACGGTGGGATAGGTCGCCCCGTTGTCGTCGGTGCCGCCAAACAGGTATATGTAGGGGCACTCCCACTCGGTGATGGGGGTCACGGCGCGTGATGCGGGCGTGGCGATACGCCACCATACGGGCAGCTCGCGCGACGGCATTTCAATCCATCCGCTGCCTGATGAGCGGGCGTGTAGCGTCTCGTCAAACACAAGTCCCTGCGCGTCGGCAAACGAGGGGATGTAGTCGGGTAGCTGCATCAGCTCGTCGGCGCGGTGCCAGTTGATGCCGCAGTCATACGACGTGTATACATCGCGGTGTACATTCCCGTCGGCATCGCGTCCTCCCATTGCAAGCCACATCGAGGCTTTTATCACGATCCATGCGCTCGTGTCGGTGTGGTAGCCGAAGTAGGGCACCAGGGTCATCCCTCCGCGTGCGGGCAATCCGCCACGGTTGATTTCCATCCATTTCTTGCCGTCATATCCCCATGTCGCGCCGGTGGGCGTCCCGTCGGCGGTGTAGCCCCCCGCCATGATGGCCTGGGACTCGTTGCTCCACTCGGTCGTGTAGATGACAAGTGCGCTATATCCGTCAACGGGGAAGTTGTCGGGTATCTTGGCTGCGTTGCCGCTGGCGGGGTATTGCGCGTGATAGTAGCCGTCGGAACGCTGCTCTATGCCGAGTACCGAGCCGGTATAGCCTCCGATGATGGAGTGCCAGCGCACGCCACACGCGCTCCAATTCTCCCCGTCGGTCGAGCTGTGGAGATTGCCGTCGCTGTCGAGGATATATAGCGATGATGCGGTCGCCGTGAGCGAATTTACATCGGGCGTGAAAGGGAACGTCACCTCGGAAATATCCCAGTTGCCGTTGCCCGGGTTGGAGGTCCGGGCTATGGTGTATTTGCCGTTGCCCGCCGTCAGGCACAGGGCCTCACCGTTGTACGACACGGTCTTCTGCGCTGTCGGTGTGGCGATGGTGGTGGGCAGCGGACGGCGTGCGGTCTTGTTCCAATAGAGAGAGTCGGCCTTCATCTTATGCACGTTCAAGTCCACACGGTAGTCACGTGTAGTCTTCTGGTCGGCCGATACGACGCGCAGTATCACGTTGCCCGAGAAGTCGATGGTGTCGGTCGGGTGGGCGAGGTAGTTGAATGTGGTGTCCCTCTGTAGCTTGGCTCCCGATACGATAAGCTCTACCGACGAGCTGCTGGCCACGTTGATGGTCGGCACGAGCTTGCGCACGTCTGTTCCGTAGGGCAGCGAGTCGGCGTTGAAGATACGGTAGTTGACAAGGTCGATGGTGAAGAACACCTTGTCAAGGTTTGCCAGCACTTTTGTGTTGGCCTTTATGGAAAAGCTCTTGACTTGTGTGCTCGATGAAAGCACCTCCTCATAGGGAGTGCCTTTCTCGTTGCATGAGGACGCCGCGAGTGCCGCGAGCAGGCCAAGGCAGATTGTCGTTTTCTTTATCATTGTGGGGTACAAGTAGTGTAGGAGTTATTCCCTACATTATTTCAAACTGCAAATTTAGCAACAATTTCATTAATTAAGTCTGCCAAGATGCTAAAAAAGCTAATATCCCCCACTTTCGCCTCCAAAACATCGCCTGATACCGCCATTTCACCCCCATAACACCAAAAGCATTATGCCTCAACAATCGTCCTCAAATGTAGGGACGCTGCCTGCAGCGTCCGGGACTAAAGCGTGTCACCACCGTGCCGATTCGTGGACGCTGCAGGCAGCGTCCCTACATTATGTGTGGGCTATTCAGCAACCGCCGATTTTCACTCCATCATCACTCCCGTGAAGGTGCGCCCGGAGGCTATGCCAAGACGCCGTGCCGAAAAATACCGGTCGGGATTGCAGCGTGAGCAGCCCACCGCAGGAGCGATATTCTCTGCCAATATACCGCTGTCAACGAGGACGATGTGGTTGGCCTCGCGCAGGTCGATATGCTGTTTCCCCGTGCCGGGGTGGCGCGACGCGATGTCGGCCACAGGAAATCCCGCCTCGGCAAATTGTTCAACTACCTCATACCCGACCTCAAAGCAGTCGGGGCATATGCAAGGTCCGATGATAACGCGTATATGCCGTGGCGTGGCTCCGAGCGATGACGTTGCCGCGACAGCCTTGGCGGCTATCCGCGCCACTGTGCCGCGCCATCCGGCATGTACGGCGGCTATAACCCGCGCTGCGGGATCAAATAGCAGCAGTGGCACGCAGTCGGCGGTGTTGACCCCTATCGCGAGCTGTGGCACGTCGGTCACCACGGCGTCCGTCTCCTCCAATAGCGTTGGCAATGGCATGTCACCCGTGATTATGGCGACGTTGGAGGAGTGGGTCTGACGGGGCACGATAAGCCGTTCCGGTGAGATTGACAGTCGGTCGGCGAGTGCCCGGCGGCATGTGGCGACATGCCCGGCGGTGTCGCCGGTGTAGTGGCACAGCGAGAATCGCCCGTATGGGTCATCCGGGCTCTCGCCGCCGCGTGTGGTCGTGAAGGCTATTATGCCGTCGGCGTTATGCAGCGGCAGGAAAAAGTCTTGTGCGGACACAGTGTCAGTTGCCGAAGTCGTATGATTCCTCCTCGTTGTCCCAGTCATAGTCTACCGTGTCGTCCCAGTTGTCATCCTCCTCATCGGTGACTTCAGGTGTCGGCAGCGGCACATTCTCGAAGATGAACTCATCCTCCTCGCGCACGCGGTGATGTCCGTCGAGGGGACGGTGGGTGATGGCGGTCGCCTCGGCGCGATTGCTCTCCGACGTGATGGCGCTCCACAATATATCCTTGAGCATCGTTATTCCCTGTCCTGTGACGGCGGAAATGAACACGTGGGGAATGTCGTCGGGCAGCGTCGGCTCTATCTCGGCTATAAGTTCATCATCGAGCATGTCGCTCTTGGAGATGGCGAGCACGCGCTCCTTGTCCATAAGCTCGGGGTTGAACCGTGACAGTTCTTCGAGCAGTATCTCGTATTCGCGTCGTATGTCGGTGGCATCGGCGGGGACCATGAACAGCAGCACTGCGTTACGTTCGATATGGCGCAGGAAGCGTAGCCCGAGACCCTTCCCCTCGCTCGCGCCCTCGATGATGCCGGGGATATCGGCCATGACAAACGAGCGGTTGTCGCGGTAGGAGACTATGCCGAGGTTTGGCTCCATAGTGGTGAACGGGTAGTCGGCTATCTTGGGGCGTGCCGCCGACAGGGCCGACAGCAGGGTCGATTTGCCGGCGTTGGGAAATCCCACGAGACCCACGTCGGCAAGCAGTTTCAGCTCTATGATGACCTGTTTCTCTATGGCGGGTTCGCCCGGTTGGGCATAGCGGGGCGTGCGGTTGGTCGCGCTCTTGAAGTGCCAGTTGCCGAGGCCTCCACGGCCTCCGCGCAGCAGCTTCACCTCCTCGCCGTCCTCAGTGACCTCGCAGAGAAATTCCCCGCTCTCGGCGTCAAATACCACCGAGCCGCAGGGCACTTCTATCACCTGGTCCTCGCCGTCCTTGCCGAAGCTGCGGCCGCCCGAACCGCTCTCGCCGTTGCCTGCGAATATGTGGCGGCGGTATTTGAGCGGCAACAAGGTCCACATGTTCTTGTTGCCTCGGAGGATGATATGTCCCCCACGGCCGCCGTCGCCGCCGTCAGGCCCACCCTTGGGGACATACTTGGCGCGGTAGAAGTGGCGCGAGCCGGCACCGCCCTTTCCTGAGCGGCAAAGGATTTTTACGTAGTCGATGAAGTTGGAGTCTGCCATATGTCGTAATGTCGTTTTTCTCGTTATAACAAAATATCTTGCCCGATGGTCGGCTGTGGGGAAGTTTATTTTTTCAGTGTCATCCCCTGCGACATCATCTGCTGGGCTTGCCGGAAGTCCTCGGGTGAACCTATGTCGATCCATGTGCCCGTGATGGGGAAGCAGGTCACGCGTCGTCCCTCGGCAATGGCCCGCTCTATCAGGTCGGGGGCGTCTATATGCTCCCCTCTGTTGATTTGCCGTAGCAATTCGTTGGAAAACAGGTATATCCCGGCGTTGGCCTGATAGGTGTAGGTCGGCTTCTCGGTCAGCCCCTTGACATTCTCGCCGTCGAGCGCCATCACGGCAAACGGCACGGAGACATGGTAGGGGAAAGTGGCGATTGTGATGTCGGCGTTTTGGGATATGTGGTGAAGGTAGAGGTCCTCGAATGATATGTTGGTGAGCAGGTCGGAGTTCATCACCAGTGTCACTGTCTCCTCCCCCTCGGGAACGAGGGCGGCGGCCCCGAGCGTGCCGAGTGGCGACGGCTCGCGCACACAGTTGACCGTGACCCCTCCGACAGGCTGCGAGAAGTGGGTATCGAGCTGCTCCGCGAGATAGTTGGTGGTCACGTAGATCTCATCCACGCCGCAGTCGGCGAGTGCCTCCACGTTGTAGTCGATTATCGGCTTGCCGCCTATCTCAAGCAACGGCTTGGGGGTCGACAGGGTGAGGGGACGCAGACGCTCGCCGCGGCCGCCGGCCATTAGGATGGCGCGGATGGGGAGATAGGAGTGTCGCGCGGTCAGGTCGTAGAGGCGCGTGATGCGCCCCGCGCTGTCGAGGCTCGGTATCAGCTTGATGCCGAGCTGTCTAAGCTCCCGCAGGCGTGTCGGTATGTCGTCCCCCTCGCTGATGCGCTTGAACTCGCGGTGCATCACCTCGGTCACGGCTGCTGACGTGGCTACGCCCCTCAGCAGTGCCCGGCGTATATCGCCGTCGGTGAGCGTGCCCCTCATTATGCCATCGGAGTCGACGGCCATGAGTGTCATCACGCCGCCCGAGAGGCGGTTGAGGCGGTCGAGGGCTTCGATGAGGGTTGCCCCGGTCGATATGATATGTCGCTCTGATTGGTTCATTATTGGTGGGTATGGTTGTATATGGTCTCGGCCACAACCCAGTCAAGGGGAGTGTCGAGGTCGACGCTCCGCTCTGCGGGCATAGGTGAGGGGAGGCGGCGGGGAAAAAGTCCAAGGGGGAGGCGGCGTATTGACTCGGGGTTGATGACATAGACGGCGCCGTTATATTCCCACGCCGATGGCGCGTCCTGTCGCCGGGTCAGCGAGCCGTCCCCCTTGGATATGTGTAGAAATCCGTTCTTGTCGGTCTCAAAGCAGTTGTAGTAGGGGTTGCACGCGGCTTCTTTCACCGTCACCACCATGTCGATGTCGGGGGTGTACAGCTCTATGGCGCGGCGTGTGTCCTCGACGGTGCGCAGCGGGGAGGTGGGCTGCAGCAGCACCACGCAGTCAAACCGGCATCCCATGCTGTCGTAGAAATCCATCGCGTCGATGATTACCTCCCGCGACCCCGCCGTGTCGGTGGCGAGCGTGTCGGGGCGCATATAGGGCACGTCAAGTCCGAGCGACCGCCCGACGGCGGCTATCTCCTCGTCGTCGGTCGACAGGCATACGTGGCTTGTGGGCGCGAGGGCGAGAGCCACGTCTATGGAATAGGCTATAAGTGGCCGCCCGCAAAATTCCTTGATGTTCTTGCGGGGTATCCCCTTGCTGCCCCCTCGGGCAGGTATTATGAACAGTGGATTGTGCTGCATCGTCTCAATATCGTAGGTCGTGGAACGGTTTTACGGTTATCCCCTCAAGCGGCGTGCCGGTTATCGCCTCCACCATTAGGCTGAGGGTGTCGGGACGGTAATACGGGTTGTCGGCGTGCCGTGCCGTCTCCCTCATCTCGGGTGACAACACAGTCTCAAGCCCATGGGCTATCTCCTCGGCCGATACGCCGCAGTGTATCACCGACTTGGCGGCGAGCCGTCCCTGCTGCCTTATCCCTATGTCGAGGGTCGGAATGCCGGCCGACGGCACTTCGACAATGCCGCTCGACGAGTTTCCCGCCACAGCCGCGACACAGTGCAGGGCCGACAGGTAGCGTCTCATCCCGAGCGACGGGAACACTGCCGCCCTGTCGGGATGCATCGCGACATACTCTTTCAGCAACGTTATTATCTCGCGCCCGTGGGTGTCGTTGTTGGGATAGGTGAATATCGTCTTGTAGTCGGGATAGCGGTCGAGTGCTGCGAGCAGGTTGCGGCACTGCTCTGCCGGCGTGCCGCTGTCGAGTGTCGCCGGATGGAATGTCACGAGCAGTGATTTCTCGGGTATGGAGGTCGACAGTGACGCCTCCAGCTCCTCGCGGCTCATCAGCGGTATCGACTTGATGTTGTGCAGCCCGATGGCCCCGGTGTTGATTACACGGTCGGGATTCTCCCCGAGCTGTATCACGCGGCGGCGGTATTCCTCGGTTTCCACCAGGTGTATATGGCTCATCTTGGTGATGGCGTGGCGTATGCTGTCGTCAAACGCCCCGAGGCTCACGGCCCCTCCGGCTATATGGGCCACAGGAATGCGGAATATAAGCGCGGTCGATGCCGCCACTAGCATCTCATATCGGTCGCCGAGTATCACCATCATGTCGGGCTGCAGCTCCGCAAGGGCATCTGCCATTCCCCCCATGCACGCCGACATAGCCTTGACCGTCCCGCGCGGGCTGTCATCGGGCGCGTCCATCGGCACACGGCGGGCTATTTTCAGCCCGTCGGCCTCAATCTCGCGCCAAGTCTCGCCATACTCCTCCAGCAGGTGCATGTTGGTGGCGACAATCTGCAACTCGATGTCGTCACGCCCATTGAGCGCACGCGCCAGCGGGCTGAGAAGTCCCCAGTCGGCGCGGGTCCCGGTCACTATGCACACTTTCCTGCCCATCCAAACTATTTTCCCGCAAATTTAACAAAATTCCTCCAAATAACAGTATTGGTAAAGTCGTTAAAGACTTTAAGGACATTAAGGACTTTAACGACCTTAAGTCCCTTATCGCTTCTTGTCGCCGTTATTGCCGTCTTTTCGCGATTGGACGCGTAGACGATACATCCGCTCCGTGAAGCCTCCATTCTCCAAAAAGTCGCGGCTAAGACGCTCCAATTGCTTGAACAGCAGATAATCAGCCTGGTATAGCAATATTATCGCCATATTGGCTATAGTCTCCGGCGGACGGCTTTGAATCAAGTCCCTGAAGTAGGCGGCATCGTTGTGCGTTGTCCCTAATTCCCGCATCTTCTCAAATTGTGGGGACCCTTTCGGCCATTTGTAATGGCCTCTGGTGATGAGATAATCCTCATAGTCGGCCAACAACTCTTTGAGGCTTGCCTTTGCCACGTTTATAAGTTTTATCTCGGTCTTGGCCGAAGTGGCCGATGCCGCGCACCCCTCTATGATATTTTGCTTGCCCGACCGTGCTGCCTGTATCATCTGATCAACAGTACGGTCACCTTTGGAGAGGAAATTCGAGCAAAAGTAATAGGTGATTTGGTAGATGGTATCGGCTTTCTGATAGCTCAGGAGCTTCTTGTAATCGCCGTTGCGGGAGAGGAGAGAGTCACTCATGATGTTGTTGGATTGGTTGATGATTTATTGTTAATAATATCTAAGGTCTTTAAGGTCGTTAAGGACTTTAAGGACCTTAAAGACTTTAACGACTTTATTAGAGGACAATCAGGCTGTCATACGGGAAGTCGCGCGTAGCCCGCGTGCCCACGACGCTGTCCCACATCATCGGCGAGATGCCGTTGCCGGGGCGTTTGACGGTGATATTCTCCTCCGTCAGCAGCTCCCCCCGGCGGATGTCGCGGGCGGCCACTATGCTCTTGCGCGCCACCTCGATATTGGGGCGTTCCGACGGGCTGACATGCTTCTCCGCCGAGCCGAGTGCCTGCTCCACGTTGCGTATCGCCGCCACCATCGCCGCCAGTTCGGCCGGCTCAAGCGATGCCTTGTGGTCGGGACCCTCCATATTCTTGTCGAGGGTGAAATGCTTCTCTATCACCGTCGCGCCGAGCGCAGTGGCGGCTATCGGCACCTCTATGCCTACAGTGTGGTCGCTGTAGCCCACGCCCCCGCAGCCAAGCCTCTCCAATGCCGACATTGCCCGCAGGTTGACGTCGCGCATCGGGGTGGGATATTGGGTGTTGCAGTGGAGCAGCGTGATGTCGCGGCGCGGTATTCCCCCCGCTTCGAGCACGCACACCGCCGCCTCCACCTCGTCAAGCTCGCACATTCCTGTCGACAGTATGACCCGCCCCCCTTTGGAGGCTATCTTGCGCAGGTATGGGAGGTTGGTTATCTCACCTGACGGTATCTTCCAGTAGTCCATTCCAAGCCCGGCGAGAGTGTCGATCGACACAAGGTCAAACGGCGTGCTCATGAACCCTATCCCCACTTCGCGGCAAAGCGCGGCAAGTCCCTCGTAGTCCGACAGCGGCAGATGTATCGCCCGGCACATGTCGAGCTGGCTCTCCTCCGCTCCGGTAGTCTCCTTTTGGTACTCGGCCTTGGGGGCTATCGTGGAGATGACAAGCTCGGGCACGGCGGTCTGGAACTTAACATAGTCTGCTCCCGCCTCCTTGGCGGCATACACCATCTGGCGCGCCAAGTCGAGACGCCCGTTGTGGTTGACGCCTGCCTCGGCAATGATTATGACTCTCTTATCCATTTTTTTCGGTATCGTTTTCGGGATAAAACACCACTTCCTGCTGGTAGCGCACGATTTCAGTCCCCGCACGCCATGCCGTGCAAGGGTCAAGGGGCAGTCCCAATGCCGACCGCAGGATGTAGGACGGTATGTCGGCACCGGCATGGACGGCACACACTGCCCCACCGCCGAGACGCGGGTTTATCTCCATCAGCAGCAGCCGTCCCGTGTCGAGGTCCTCGATAAATTGTAGCGTCACCGCCCCGCGTAGCCCCAGACGCGATATGGTCTTGCGGGCGAGGTTTTCAAGCTCCTCGTTGCGCACGGTTATCGTGCGCGACACCTCACCGCCGATCACCTCTACGCGCAGGCGCGGCACGGCGCAGAGGATTCCGCCACCATCGGAGATGAAGCAGTCTACGGTATATTCGCGCCGGTTGGCTATATACTCCTGTATGACATAAAGCTCCTCTCCCGACACGATATTCTTGAATTGGCGCGGCCCGGTGATTATCTCGATGCCGCGTGATGCCGAGCCAAACCGTGGCTTGGCTATCAGCGGGAACATCGGGCGTCCTTTGACATACGACTGCGGAATAGGCAACCCGGCGTCGATAAACGCTTTCTCGGCTTTCGCCTTGTCAAACATTGTCTCTGCCATACTGCGGTCGCCGACAGGTGCCCACACCCTCCCGGGCGAGAGGTCGCGGAACTCGGCTGCGACGCCTACCGCCCCGTCGACAAACGGTATCAGTATGTCGATGTCATGCTGTGCCACAACCTCATGCAGATCCTCCATCAACTGTGGGTCGCTCCACCGCAGCCCCTTGATGATTGTCGCTATGGCCGACACGGGTACCCGCTTGTCAAGCTCATAACTGAAGAGTTTCACCTCCTTGCCGATGCGCCGTCCGGCCTCGATTAGCATTCTGCCCATCGAAACGCGCTTGGCGCCCCCGAGCATCAGTATATTGACAGTCTCGCCGCTCATCGGTTGTATATATCTGATTTATACTTCGACAGGTTATCCTTGTCGCAGAACCAGTCGATTGTCTCCTTCAATCCCTCCTCCAGCGTGTAGCGGGGACGCCAGTCGGTGAGGGTGGTTATCTTGGTGTTGTCGCCGCACAGCCTGAACACCTCGCTCTTGGCGGGGCGTATCCGCTCGGCATCGCGCACCCAGTTGACATCCGCGCCCATCAGCCGCGCTATCGTCCGCAGTGTCTCCTCCATCGACACCTCCGTGCCGGTCGCTATGTTTATCTCCTCCCCTTCGATGCCTGGGGCGGTGGCGAGGGCCAGGAATCCGCGGCAGGTGTCCTTGACATAGTTGAAGTCGCGGGTGGGCGACAGGTCGCCCACCTTTATCTCCCGCGCGCCGTTGGCTATCTGGGTGATTATCGTGGGGATGATGGCACGTGCGCTCTGCCTCGACCCGTAAGTGTTGAACGGGCGCGCGATGACTACCGGCAGCGAGAACGCATTGTAGAAGCTCTTGGCGATGGCGTCGGCACCGATTTTTGTCGCCGAGTAGGGCGACTGCGGCTGTCTCGGGTGCTTCTCGTCGATGGGCACATACTGCGCCGTGCCGTAGACCTCGCTTGTCGAGGTCACCACCACGCGCTCCACGCCGCAGTCGGCAGCTGCCTGACATATGTTGAGCGTCCCCTTGATGTTGGTGTCCACATAGCTCTCGGGGGCCACGTAGCTGTAGGGGATGGCGATGAGTGCGGCGAGGTGGAGCACGATGTCACACCCCTTGGTGATGTGGCGGCAGAAGGCGGCGTCGCGCACGTCGCCGTTGACGACCTCCAGCCCGGGATGTTTCATCCCTTCGAGCCAACCCCAGTAGTTGAATGAGTTGTAGACGCTCAGTGCCCTCACTTGGTATCCCTCGGCGAGGAGCAGTTCCACAAGGTGGGAGCCTATAAATCCGTCAGCTCCCGTGACGAGTACTTTTTTTGACATATACTTATGCGGGTCAGCCCCATTTTTTTAGTGAATATCTGTACACCTTGCCATCCTCGGCGGTGTACGATAGCTTTATCTCGCTGCCCGACAGCTTGATGATGTCGAGCTTTGACACCCCTCCGGGCAGGTGCGTGGCAGGGTAGGGGGTATATTTCCCCGACCCTTCGGCCGCGCTGTCGTCGTGGTGGGTGAAGTTGAGTGTCAGCGTGTTGCCATCTTGCGACCATGTGCCCCACCGCTGTCCGTAGTTGCTCACGTCGGCGGTCACGGGGTCGACCTGTATCATCTCTATCACCGATGTCTGGAACGCCCAGAAGATGTTCTCCTTGTAGGCTGCGTCGGGAGTGCCGTCAATCTCTATGGCGGTCAGTTTCCACTCGCCGAACCATGGCCCTATGTCGCCGTTGTTGTGGGTGCATGACCCTGCTATCGCCGTCAGGGCGAGTATCGCGATTATATGTAATGCCTTTCTCATTTCTTCCCTATGTTAAAGATTCCGCTGTATGATACGCTCACGAGTGCGCCGAAGTTGTCGCCATACATCTTTCCCGCGTCCCATGCCACCTGTGCTTTCAGCCGCAGCCCTTTGACGCTCGGCACGCGGTAGTCACACTCGGCCAGCATCGACGTGTCCTCCCATGGGTGGAGCAGGGGCTGTGTCCCTGTGCCCCAGCCCTTGCGGTATGACAGGAGCACGCGGTAGTCCACCGTGTCGCTTATGTTCCCTTCCACGCCGAGGTGGAAGCCCCGCACGCGGTTACACAGGTACATCATCTGCCCCCCCTGGTTGTAGAGCGGGGAGCGCAGGAACGGCGACCCTATCGACATCCCGTAGTGGCTGTATCCGGCATACATGAAGTTGTTGTAGTAGTTGTCAAATCCCGTTGCCTGGCTCGTGATGGTCGTCCCCTTGTTGTCCTCGGGGTCCCAGTGCATCGGCCCTGACTGGTTGGTGAAGTCGAGATATTCCACCACCGCGCCTGACACGATGCCGCGCCCGGCCTTGCGGTAGGATATGCCCCACAGCCCGTCAAGCCCGTTGAGCTTGCCGATGCCCGAGCCGTCCTCCCACAGCCATTCGAAATAGCCCGCTAACTCGTCGCCGTTCTTCAGCCGGTAGCGTGCCTTCAGGTCCCACGACCCTACATGGTTACCTTTCCAGTAGTCCTCGCCTCCGCGTGGGATGAGCATGTCCAGGAAGTCGCCGACTTTCAGCTTGGAATCTCTCGTGCCCATATACTTGCCTTGGACGTATGACATGCGCTTGCCCGAGAATTGCGCAGCCGCCTGCATACCTAACGTCACCGACAGTGGTTCCGACGGCTTGGTGCGGAAGTAGCAGCGCTTGTAGTTGTACCACCACCCCGTCGTGTAGTGCCCGTTGTAGAAGTTGAACCGGTCGTGCTGCCAGTCGCCGTCGGTCGAACGGTAATAGCCTATCTCCCCCTGTATCTGCACCCATCCGTTAGTGAATGGGATATTCTGGAAGTCGATAAACCCTATACTCCCTCCCGGCATGGGGCGCGAGTTGCCGCTCTCGGTGACGTCGCCGCTCGACAGTCGGTTGTCGACGATGGTCGATTGGTACTCCTTCATCCCGAGCGTCAGGAACACGCCGCGAAATTTCACCTCGCCATAGAGCTGCTGTATCCAGAACGCCGGAGGCCCTTGCTTGTGGCTTCCCCAGGTTCCTTGTCCCGCTTGGCCTCCGGGGGTGGGATAAAACCGCTCATACGTCGTCTTCGACGAATAGCCCCCGATGAGGTCTACGCCAAATCCGTAGCTGAACCGTGTCTCCTTCGACATCGGTCGCCACGCCTTGGCCCTCAACAGCGCGTCAAAGGGCTGCGTGAGCACCCCGTGGGTGTTCGACGCCATGTAGTAGGGCGCGAAGTCCCCGCTCCCGGCATTGGCCGTCAGCGAGGCTTCATAGTTTATCGGGTAGGCCGCCGCCATCTCCAGCGTCGCCGAGATGCCGATTGCCGCCAACAGGGATAGTCGCATGTCTCTCAATTTCATATTAATAGTACAAATATAATGTTTTTATTAGTAGGGTCGCGACCTGTCGCGACCGCGACAACGCAATGCCCGAAACCATCGCGACCGCGATAATGCGTGGTCGCGATGTCGTCTCACGGCTCCCGCCAGTCGCCGTTGGCCTTGATAAGCTCGATGAGCTTCCCTATCGCCTCCGACGCGGGGACGTTCTTCTCCACACACTCCTTCCCCTTGTAAAGGCTCACCTTGCCCGCTGCCGCGCCTACGTAGCCGTAGTCGGCATCGGCCATCTCGCCGGGACCGTTCACGATGCACCCCATCACGCCTATCTTCAGCCCGCGCAGGTGGGATGTCGCGGCCTTGATGTCGCGCACCGCCGTCTGTAGGTCAAACAGCGTGCGTCCGCAGCTCGGGCACGAGATATATTCCGTGCGCGTGATGCGCAGTCGCGCTGCCTGTAGGATGCCCAGTGACAGTCGTGCCCTCTCGCGGGGCGACATCTGCCGCGAGCGTATCCATATGCCATCGCGAAACCCGTTCATCAGCAGCGTCCCCATGTCGGCGGCCGCCTTTATCATCACCTCCTCGGCGGGGGTGTCGCCGTAGTCGATGCGCACGATGGCGGGGCGTGTGTCCCCCTCTGTCATCATCCTGTGCAGCTGTGCCTGTATGTCGCCCGTGACGTTGGGATGGGAACTCTCCACGATTACTACGCCGTCGGGTAGCTTTCCCTCCTCAAAATCGGGGATACATCCCTCGTCATACTCTGCCGACGAGCCATCCACCACCACTACGGGCAGATTCTCCCCGCCGACATTCTCCACTGCTATGGAGTGTCGCCGCGCGGGGGTTATAGGGTCATATCCCGGGGCTGTCTCCCCCTCGATGGCGGGTGCGTCGGCGCGTGTCGCGATATAGTCGGCGAGTGTTGCCGCCACGGGCACTTCACGCTCCGGCTCCTCGCTCAGCGACACGCGTATGGTGTCGCCTACACCCTCGGCGAGCAGTGCGCCGATGCCGACCGCCGACTTCACGCGCCCGTCCTCGCCGTCGCCGGCCTCGGTGACGCCCAGGTGCAGCGGGAAGTCCATTCCCTCTGCCTCCATCGCCCTGACGAGACGTCTCACTGTTTCTACCATGATGACAGTGTTGGAGGCTTTTATCGAGATGATGACATCCATGAATCCGTGAGCCACGCACACGCGCAGGAACTCCATCGCGCTCTCCACCATCCCCGCCGGCGTGTCGCCGTAGCGGCTCATGATGCGGTCGCTCAGCGACCCGTGGTTCACGCCGATGCGTATCGCCGTGCCGTGCTGGCGGCACAGGTCGAGAAACGGCACGAGCGTTTCCTCGATTTTCTTTATCTCGGCGGCATACTCCTCGTCGGTGTAGCTCAACGCGCGGAATGTGCGTCCGGGGTCAACGAAGTTGCCGGGGTTGATGCGCACTTTCTCCACCCTCTCGGCGGCGGCAAACGCCGCGCGGGGGTTGAAGTGTATGTCGGCCACGAGCGGCACGGTGTACCCCTCGCTCCGCAGTCGCTCGCGGATGACGCCGAGGTTCTCGGCCTCGCGCACTCCCTGTGCGGTGAGACGCACATAAGACGCGCCGGCGTCGGCGATGCGCTTGCACTGTTCCACCGACCCCTCTGTGTCGAGGGTAGAGGTCGAGGTCATCGACTGTAGCCGTATGGGGTTGTTCCCCCCTAAGGGGACGCCTCCGATGTTGACCTCGCGCGAGGAGCGGCGGCGGTAGTCAAATGCTCCCATCAGTTGGTCTTGAACTTGTATTTTACCTCTTTGAGGTCGTTGTTGGCTTTGACTATCTTTTGTGACAGCCCGCTTTTGTAGGCGGCGAGCTTTTCGGCTATTCCCTTGTCGGTCAGCGCGAGTGTCTGCACGGCAAGGATGGCGGCGTTCAGTCCGCCGTTGATGCCGACGGTGGCGACGGGTATACCCGGAGGCATCTGCACGATGGCAAGCAGTGCGTCCATGCCGTCGAGGGTCGACGCGATGGGCACGCCTATCACCGGCAGGGTGGTCATCGACGCTATCACCCCGGGCAGCGCGGCGGCCATCCCGGCGGCGGCGATTATCACCTTGATGCCGCGCCCCTCGGCGTTGGTGGCAAACTCCTCCACCTCGCGCGGTGTGCGGTGGGCCGAAAGGGCGTTCATCTCAAACGGTATCTCGAAGTCGTCAAGCAGCTTGGCTGCCTTCTCGAGGATGGGCAGGTCTGATGTGCTGCCCATGATTATGCTTACAAGCGGTGTCATAGCTTATCGGTTTATTGTTTGTTATGGATTTTTTCAATGTATCATCGTGAACAGCAGCACGCACGCCAGCCCGTTGGCCGTGCCGGCCATAACCTGCCAGAAGGTGTGCCGCCCGAGGATGATGCGCGATGTCCCCAGGATGCCGGTCAGCAGTATGGAGATGTACACCATCGGCATGATGTCAAACACGTTCAGGTGGTCGAGCATGATGCGTATCGTAAGGGCTGTAAGCCCCCCCATAGCGGCGGCGTGCGCGCTTATCTTCCACCATATGTTGACGATGCACGATACGACGGCTGCCGCCGCGCCTCCGACAAAGAACATGTCGAGCCACAGCGGCGCGTGGATGCGCCACATGTAGAACCCGCACGCGAGGTAGCACAGAGCCGTCACCACGTAGGGCACATACCGCTCGTTACGGTTGTTAAGCCCCGGGTCGGAGACTTTGCCCAGGCGGTATAGGGCGAATATGATGGCGCAGGGGATGACGCAGGTGATGATGGCCGTCACCCCCACCACCGTCCACCGCGTGGACGCGGGCAGGAAAAACAGCACAGTGTACCACAGCGCGACAATCACCGAGTAGGTCGGCACAAATATCGGGCTGAGCAGGTGTGAGAAAAATCGTGCTATGCTATACATGGTCTATCGTATATTGGCGTTCCTATAATTCTTTTCGCAGCCGTGCCACAGGCAGCCCGGCCTTTTCGCGGTATTTGGCCACGGTGCGCCGGGCGATGTCGTAGCCCCGCTCGGCGAGTATGGCCGTTATGGCTTCGTCGCTCAGGGGGCGGTCTTTCGGCTCCGAACCGATAATCTCCTTTATGGCGGCCATTATCTCGTGCGATGATGTGTCGTCATCCTCCTTGGGTCGTTCGTTGAAGAAGTATTTCAGCGGATAGACGCCCCGCGCCGTGGTGACATATTTACCCGCCGTGGCGCGTGATATGACCGATAGGTCATATCCCGTCAGGGCGGCCACGTCTTTCAGTATCATCGGGCGCAGCCGTGTCTCGTCGTCGGTGAGGAAGAAGTCCCGCTGTAGCTCCACGATGGCTTTCATCACCCTGTAGAGGGTCTCTTGTCTCATTTTCAGTACTTTGATAAATGAGGCTGCCTCGTCATGCTTCTGCTTGATAAATGCCTGGGCCTCGCGCTGTGCGCGGCTCTGCGTGCCGATGTTGCGCGGGTCGGGGACAAAGCTTTCCTCGATTTGCAGCTCGGGGATATTGTTGAGCAGCGACAGGGTGATGGTGTCCCCGTCGGTCTCGACATTGAAGTCGGGGATGATATGGCGTGTGCGGTCATCCTCCCCCCCTCCCGCGAGCAGGCCGCCGGGCTTGGGGTTGAGGGTGCGTATCTCCTCTATGGCCGCGCGCAGTGCCTGCGGCGTTATGCCGAGGGCTGACGCGAGACGGTCATAATGCTTTTTTGAGAACAGGTCAAAGTAGTGGGCCACTATCTCTATTGCGGTGCGTGTCTCCACGGTGGCGGGACGCCGTCGCAGTTGCAGCAGCAGGCAGTCGCGCAGGTCCACTGCGCCGATTCCTGCTGGTTCGAGCGACCTCACGGTCTCCAATGCGTCCCTCACCTCCTCGGTTGTGGCGTCGATTCCCTCGCGGAACGCAAGGTCGTCGGCGATGGAACTTGCCGTGCGGGTCAGGTAGCCGTTGTCATCGAGGTTGCCGACGATGTACTCCGCTATGGCGCGTTTCTTCTCGGGAAGGTCAAGTTCCGACAGCTGCGATGTCAGGCTCTCGATGAGGTTTTCCCCGGATGCCACCGCCACAGGCTCGTAGTACGTGTCATCCGCGCTGTGGTTGCGGGCCTCCAGTCGGTAGGATGGGGTCTCGTCCTCGTTGGGGTAGTCGGCGAGACGCATCTCCTCCGCGCTCTCGCTGTAGGAATCCTCCTCCCCCTCGGCGGCGTTGTCCCCGTGGTCGCTCACCTCAAGTGCCGGATTTTCATCAACGGCACGCCGCACCTCATCCTCTACCTCAGGCCCCGTCATCTCAAGCATCTTGACAAACTGGACCTGCATGGGGGTGAGACGCTGTTGCAGACGCAACTCCTGTGACTGTCTGAGCGATTCTTCCATGCCGTTATCTATCCTTCAAACTACAAAATTAGTCAAAACCTCTTACAATCTAACACCCCACTCCCCAAAAAGTCATCTCCCCACCCCAAAATTCCCCACTCTTTATAAGGCTTATTAGCCCTATTTGACCTATTCCCCCTATTACTCCCCCCTCCGATAAGTCTCAATAACCCTCCCGTCAATGGTGACACTCGACCTCGGCGCCGCGTCAAGCCGCGGGGCCTTCACCCCGCCGCCGAGCTTGAACGGCGCGGTCTCCACCCGCGCCTCGTCCCACAGCCCGTGGTCGATAAACTGTTGCAGCAGGTTCGCCCCACCCTCGACCAATACGGAGTTTGCCCCCCAGAGCATCAGCCCGTTCTTGGCGAGAGCGGCTACTGTCTCCTCAAAGGATTCCGTAACCCCGTCGCCTATGCCGGGCAGACACAGTGGCACATGACGCGAGCCGGTGCTGTGCGGGATGTCGAGCGTGTGAGTGAATATAGCGGGGTAGGGGTCATTCCCCGGCCACAGCCGCGTCGTCAACGACGGCCGGTCGCGGCGCATGGTATTGGCCCCCACGATTATCATGTCGTTGGTAGCACGAAGACGATGGGCGAGCATCGCCGTGACTGGGGTGGAGAACTTCACCGCCTCCCCGTCATCGGGACGGTCGCTGTCGATATATCCGTCGGCACTTTGTGCCCATTTGAGCGTGATATACGGGCGATGGAGCGTGTGGGCGGTGACAAACTTGCGGTTAAGCTCCTTGCACACCTCCTCCAAAACTCCCGTCACTACCTCCACACCTGCATCGCGCAGCATGGCGACGCCTCGCCCGGCCACCTTCTCGTTGGGGTCTTTCATCCCTATCACCACACGTGGAATGCCGCTGTCGATGATGAGCTTGGCACACGGCGGCGTCTTCCCGTAGTGGGAGCACGGCTCAAGGGTGACGTATATAGTCGACCGCGACAGCACACCCTTATCCCTGACCGAGGCAATGGCATTTACCTCCGCATGCCCCTCGCCAAACCGCCGGTGAAACCCCTCGCCAACAATCATCCCGTCACACACCACAACCGCCCCCACCATCGGGTTGGGCGACGTGTCATACCGTCCCGCGCGCGCCAACTGCAACGCCCGCCGCATATATCTGCAATCCTCCTCATTTAATTCCATGTCTGATAAATATTTGATAATCAATGATTCTCTTTTAGATAGAATATTGCCTTCTGACGTTCTATCTCATTGCGTAATTGTTCCGGTGTAGGCATGTATAGCATGTATCTTGATGCAAACAAATGGTCATTGTCATGTAACACCGAGTATCGGGCGATATCCTCATCCGTGTCCTCGCAAAGTACTATGCCGATTGTTGGATTGTCGCCGTCGGTACGTTTAAGTTCGTCATACATCCTTACATACATATCCATCTGCCCCACGTCCTGATGGGTGATTTTGGATGTCTTGAGGTCTATCAGGACGAAAGATTTCAGAATATAGTTGTAGAATACGAGATCGATGTAATAATCCTCCTTTTCAGTGTGTATATGCTGTTGGCGTGCGACAAATGCAAACCCTTTCCCCAACTCAAGGATAAACTTTTCAAGATTGGTGATTATGGCTTGCTCCAGTTCCGACTCATGAAAGGATGTATCGGCTGTGAAACCAAGAAATTCACCTATCACCGGATTCTTTATAAACTCTGTCGGGTCGGGGGATTGAGGTTGGGATACCTTTTGGAGCATCTCATGCTCCATTAAATCCTTGCGTTGGGAGATGAGCATCCTGTGATAATACTGTGAGCTGATGTTGCGTTGGAGAGTCCTCACACTCCACGTCTGCTCCTTGGCTTCCTTCTCGTACCACTCTCGGGCTGAGGTATCATTTTCCTGTAAGAGTGTACGATAATGAGTCCAAGAGAGTAATCCGGCAGATTGTGTACTCAGTGAGTACACAATTGTACCATTATGCTCAATAGGAATGAACAAACCTTGCTTTTGACGATAGAAATTCAAGTAATTATATAGGTCTCGTCGTGAAAATCCTTTCCCGTATATGGACGTAAGGCGTTTGCTGAGGTTGACAATGAGGTTTAACCCATACTCGGCTCTATTTAGATGCATCAGTTCATCGTGGTCAATAATCCTGCCCAGTTGCCAATTCCTGAGCACAAGTTCATGATTTACGTGTCGATAGGCATTTTCTCGGGCTGTTTCAATTATGCCGCAGGCCTCGGAGAGAAGTCTATTATTTTGTAGCCCGTCCATTGATATCTGTTTTAGGAAAATAAGTATTGCTTATGCCAACTGCAAAATTATGAATTTATTTTTTAGTTGCAATCGGCACAAGATAAACTTATCAATGTATTGGCAGCTCGTCCTCTCTCCGCCCTATCTGTCTTATCCGCCCTATTAGCCCTATTAGCCTTATCCCCCCTTAAACCCCAAGCCCTCAAAAAGAAAAACGACAAGACCATCATCCCTCCATCCCCGCCTCCCCTACATTTGCAATTTGATGACAACCCTCTTCCCGATATCCACCAGGCCCCGTCCCGTAGTTCTCCCAAACTACCTCTACGGCTTCGCGTCATGGTACAGTCGTACAATGGGATTTCCGCTTGCCGTGCGCCATAGCCATATGATAGGGGAGCTTGAGCGGTTACGCCTTTCCTCTACAGGCTGCGGGCGATTTGCCGGTGGAAATGATATGGGTATGCGGGTCATAATCGAGGATTCCGACCCCGATAACAGCGGAATAGCCGACATCCTTTCCCTTTACATCTTTTGGCTTGGTACCCGTGTCCTCACCAATCGTCGCCCGCTGGTTTCCGACATCACCGCTTCCGCCGCCAAGCGCCATTTCCGGGAGCTTGATGCTACGGCACTTGCAATGCTCAATTCTAAGTTCGGCAAGCACGCGGCATTTGCATCAGGCCGTCGTCCCAACCTCATGCGCGGACAGTCCTGTGACATTGCCCTCATGCTCAATTGCCACCGTTACCCCCGCAAAGGCCCGTTTGCGTCCCGAGGTCACGACTTCTACCTCTATGGCGTCGACTACTTCAACGACCTCCTCCGCACAATCCTCCCGATGCTTCCCACACATCCCGAGAGCATCCTCATCATACACGGCAAGCCCAATCGCCGCATCACCGGCTTCCAGTCACTTCGCCTGCGGGCCCGTGCCGCCACCACCCCCTACACCCTCCTCACCCCGACAACTACCTCTCCCCCCATCTCCGCCCGCATAGTAATTAAAAGGCTTATTAGCCCTATTGAACTTATCCGCCCTATTAGCCCTATCCACCTTAAAGACACTAAACTTCTTATCCCCGCGCCGCCAAAAGCCAAAGTCGCATAAGCGGGAGCTGTCCCCGCCGCCAAAAGCGAAAAAGACAGCAAGAGCACCTTGAAATACTGTTTTATTCCCTCTCGGCGTCGGGTGTGTTGGGGCGGTCCGCGTCGACCGTCGCGGCATCCGCGGCGGTGACATCGCCGTAACGCTTGCTGTCGATGCGGCGTATGCCGCCACCGGCGTTGCCCGACGTGCCGCTGTTGCTGCGCAGCATGTCGCCGCATATGGCGATGTCCCAGTCAGCGCGCTTTGCCCACTCGGCATCGGCCGCCGGGTCATTCTTTGCCGACCGACCGACAACACTGTTTGATTCAAGCGATATGTAGGTCCACTCGGTGTCCGATATGCCCGAGACGGTCAGCTCGGTATCGTTGTCTGGAGCGTCTTTCCCGCCCTCCTCCTTGTCGTCGGCGCAGGAGGAAAGCATGGTTATGGTCGCCACGATGGCTATAGGCAATAAGAATATTCTTTTCACAGTCGGTGATATTTGATGGTGATTGTTCCCGATGAGCGGTCATATCCGTTGACTGCCATCTTCATTGCGTTTCCCTTGGCCGTTTTTACTACAAACGGTGACGATACCGGAGCATATGTCCCGGCAAGCAGCCAACGCCACTTGCTGCACGAGGGGTACACCGACATCGACGCGCCTGTTGCGACGACTATCTGTCCTCCCGTCAGGGCTATATCCCGTTCGGGGCTGATGTATTGCGTGCCCGTCACGAGGTCGAGCACCGAAAACTCCAGTATCTTCCCCGTTCCCTGTGCTGCCGTGCGCCGCACGGTGAGGAAGAAGCGAGGTTCGTCATATCCCTTTACGGTCTCGTAGTAGCGGCTGAAGTTCAGCGCCACCTCCATCTCCTCGGGGGCATTGTAGCCCTGCATGGGGACGGCACCGCCCTGGCGGTTCATTATGGGGTAGGTAAACTCTACCGAAGGCATCTTTGCATCGCCGTCTGACGCCCCGAGCAGCAGTGACAGCTCGTTGCGCCGCGAGTAGGTGAGTTTGACCTTGAACACCATTTGCGGCTCGCCGATAAGGGGGGTCACCATATAGGCGTCGGCATCCCCCTCCGTTAGCCCTCCGACAGCGGGGTCGGCGAGCATCACGCTGTAGGGGATATAGCATTTCCCTTCACTGCCCCATATCGTGCCCCAGCTGTTGACGAAGATAAACGCTCCGCGCTCGTCGTCGGAGATGCTGCCGTCTCCGTCAAAGTCATACTCCACAGTGTCGTCATACCCCACGACCGTGATGGCGTGCGGGCCGTCCTTCCCCTCTTTGGTCACGATATATCCCACGGAGGTTTGCGACGGGCCTTCATAGCGTTTCAGGCCCCAGTCGTCGGTGTCGTAGGATATGGAGGCTATGCCGCCCGCCTCGCTCCCGTCGCCGTGGTCATGCAGGTAGCGGCGCAGCAGGTCGATGCCCTCGCGGGTCTTGAGGTTGAATTTGGAGTAGCTTCCCACGCGGTAGTTCATCGCCTTGGTGTAGATGTCGTAGCCCGACACCCATTGGGTCTGCTGGGGATATGAGTATTCCTTGTCCTCAAATTGTGTCATGTCGAGCGTCCCGCACTCCTTCATGAGGTCATACCCCAGGAAGCTGTGCGACCCTTGGTTTTCCCCCTCGTTGAGGAAGTTCCACGTGAAGTGGTAGCAGAACACGTTGGCGGGGTCTGCCGCGTCTCTGTCGAGCAGACGGTTTACCTCGTAGGAGAACACGTACCTCACGCCCGACGCCTGCGAGCAGGAGTTGTTGGACCCTTGGTTGAACACGGGCACAAAATATTTTTGCCGCGAGTTGTCGACCGATGCGGGCAGGTCATTGCTGCGTGACATTATCGTTGGTCGCCACTCGGGCACTGATGCCTTCAGTGCACGTTGTGCTGCCGTGAGCGGGGCGCGGCTAAAGGGCTGCGCTCCGGCAATCGGCGCGGCAATCGCCGTCAGCGCGATTGCCGCCGCTATCTGTTGTAGTCTATTGTTTCGCATTGTTTTTGCGGTTGTCTTCGATACGGTTATATGTCTTTAATGCCATATTTCTCACCGCCTCTGAGCGCGAGCTGTCGCGGCTCATCGCCAGTGCCACCGCGCTTATGTCGGCGTGACGGAACGAGGGGCGGAACCATCCCAATGCCTCCAGCAGGTCGATACACACCTGCTCGTTATCGCACTTCTGCACATATTCCAGCAGGTCGTCCACCTTGTAGTGCATGGTCGAGTTGCGCAGTGTGCGTATATCCCGCTGTTTGGTCTTGACAGGCAGGGTGTCGTTGTGGCATATGTTGTCGACATCCTGTAGGCGGTAGGAGTCGGCATATTTGCGCAATGCGTGCGACACATACCCGCGCACGGCGTCACCCTCGGCATAGTCGCGGGGGTCAAAGCTGCGGTCAACCTCGGCCACGAGCAGGTCGGCGGGATAGAGGGCCGCCGCCTGGCTGATGCCAAACTCGATGCGCTTGCCGGTGTTGTTGCGTGTCGCGAGCCTTACGATGGCCGGTATCAGCTCCTTGTCGCCGCGCTTGGCGATGAAGTTGAGCCCGTAACGCTGTATCATCTCGTAGCTGTCATCGACAGCCATGTCGAGGCAGGCGACAAAGTTGGCGTCGTCAAAGAGCGACAGCAGCATCATCGCCTCCATGCGCACGATTTCTGAATCGTCGTTCTTGTATATGTCGAGCAGTTGGTCCGAGGTCATCATGTCTGCGTCGGTGAGCTGACGCATGGCCATCGTGCGCAGTGCGGGATACCGGCTGTCAAGCTGCGACTTCCACCACGAGGCGGGTTGCTGCAGCATCTCGTTGACGTCGATTCTCTCTACCGCCCCGGTGAAGTGGAATGTGGGGTCGCCCATGAAGTGGCTCTCGAGATAGGTGTTGTACTTTACCAGGTTGCCGAGACGCATTCCAAGCCCTGCAAGCCCGAGGTAACGGTCGCTCCACTTGTCCTGAAGCACGTTGACGCTGTTGCCGATGGTAGCGGCGGTCTCTCCCTCGTCAAAGATGTATGCCCCGGCGATATACTTGTCCTTGTGGAACGAGCCGTTGAAGCAGGCGTCGAGTATGACGAGGCGGCAGTTGGGGGTGAAGTCGGCAAAGTCCTCGACATAGAGGTTGAGCTTGCGCTCGGCGATTGAGTCCTGGCGTTTGCGCTCGGGGGTATCCTCGTCGCTGAACCATTCGAGGGGCAGGCCGCCGAGGTTGCGGGCTATGCGGGCGCGTACGCTGTCATCGGGCGCACCCTTGCCGCGATGGCGGCGGTAGGCATAGTTGGCGTAGTCCTTTATCGTCTCCACCATTTCGGTCGGGGTCTCGGGGTCTGGCTCACTGTTGAGGTATTCTATCTCCACATTGCCGTGGTGGTGGAGCAGGGCGATGTCGAGGTTGCGGCGTTGCAGCTCCGACATCAGGCGTTTCTTCACCGAGCGGTCACGTTTGTGGTCGATATACTCGATGCCCTGTCGGCGCGTGTGCATCCACGGGAAGCTCTGCAGGTGGGCGCCCTTCTCGTCCATGCGTGCCATGATTGACTCGGAGACATATCCGTGGCCGCTGAAAAACAGCAGCTGGTCTACGATGTTGTTCTCCCCCTTGAGGCGCACGATTTTATCGAGGTAGCGGCGCAGCAGCTCGTACTTGTTGCCCGAGCCGTCATCGACCGGCTTTATGCGCCCGGTGTAGATGTCGGGCGAGAGATATTGCGGTGAGTCGGCGCGCAGGGTGTAGTAGTGGTAGAGCGGCTGCACGGAGTCCTGCTTGATGTAGTCAAACTTCAGGTCGAAGTCATCATAGAAGCGGTCGGAGGGTACCGATGATTCCTCCCACGGGAAGGCTGTCTGGTTCATCTTGAACGCTGAGGTGAGGTGTTGCGCGTCGCGTATCATCGGGATGGGTACGTCACCGATGAATACAGCTCCCTCGATGGGCGTTTTCTTGTCGTTATAGAGCGTGATGAGCTGTTGGCGTATCTGGTCGGGGTTGCCGCTTGTCTCCTTGATGACTATCGGTTTCAGTCCGTCTTTCTCCACCGACTTGGCGTAGGCGTCAATCTCCTTGGATGCCTGTCGGTAGCTTTCGGCATCCACTACGATGGCAAACGCACGGCGTGCCGCCGCATCGATGTCTGCGGGGCAGAGTGCCGCTACGGCAAGCCCTGCGATGATGGTGTATCTTCTGATATTCATGATACAATTCCTGTTTGGGTAGTTAGCAGTAAATATGATTAATTGTTTGTAGAGGTCAGGTAATGTCTGTAATGGGCATATGACTGTGAAGGGTCAGAAAACAAATCCTACCGAGCCGCCGATGTAGTAGCGGTCGGCTCCGCTGAGGGTGGGGGTGCTGCCTGTCTGGCTGCGGTAGTCCCCGTTGACTGCGATGTTGAGCGTGGAGTCATATTTGAGCAGTCGCAGCGGCAGGGAGTAGGTGATGTTGGCGTTTATGCCCCAATAGGAGGCCGTTGCGTCGTCAAAGGCCGGACGTGTGTATCGCTGCATGATGAGCGAATAGGTAGGAGGCATGTTGGCTATATTGAGCTTGCTGTCGAGTGAGCTGTGGTACAGGCCGCCGATGGTCGCCGAGAGCCATGAGCTTTTGATGGGGAATCGCTTGGTGACATCGGCCGAGACTGTCATGTTGGTGTACTCCTCGCGTGCGCCGTAGAGGCGGTTTTTGGTCTCTGAGCGGTCGATGGCGGCATTGGCCGATGCCGAGAGAGTTGGCAACGTGCCGTCGAGCAGGTCAAAGCGGTAGCCCACATTGCCTTGGTAATTGTGACTTTCAAGGTTGTCGGACTCGTTGATTACCTCATAGATGAGGTTGCCTTGGGCATCGGTCGACTGCTTCTGCGTGTACCATCGTCCTGTGGTCTTGTACATAAGCCCCGAGAGGGTTATGTTGTGCATTATGCGGTCGCCGTGCCTTATGCGCAGGCGGTTGTAGAGCGAGAATCCGCTGCCTGAGTAGCGTCCCCCCTTGTATTTTGTCGCTGACGAGCCGTCGGTGGCGTTCTCATACTCGCCGTGATAGCCAAGTTCGATAAAGTCCGACAGTGTCGCGGAGTTGTCGCGGTTGAGTGTGAATTGCAGGTTGACGCTATAACGCATCCCGTCATACTTGCGCTTGTATCCCATGGCGTCCTTGGCCTCGTATACTCCGAGACCCTGGAACAGGAACAGGTATTGCTTCGTTGTGGTGCGCACCACGGTGGTTGATGACTCCTCGGAGAGCCATCCGACGTTGCCCGACAATCCTGCGGCGTGGTTGCCGAATAGATACTCCACGCCCGGGTTGAGCGCGAAGCGCATCCCCTTGATGTCGGGGCGCGGGTCTTTCTGTGTGGCCGAGCTGCCGACGTTGTAGTAGGCACGCAGGGCAAGTTTCAGGTGACGGGAGGGGGTATACACCGCGCCGCCGTCGAGGGCAAATGTCTCGCAGTTGAACTTGCTGCGTATCGAGTCGCCGATGATAAAGGGGTTGTAATGGGAGACAAACAGGGTGTTGTTCCACCTGCGGTCGTCAAGGGTGCGGTTGTTGTAGGTCAAGCCTCCCTGGAATATGACCTTGCCTACCGATTTCAAGCCTGTGAATGACACCGCCCAGTCGTTGGCACGCCTTGCCTCGTCAATGAGGTGCAGGTCGCCGCTGTGGTGTGTATAGTCAACCTTTATGTCGGCTATGTCCGTTATCGGCATATAGTATATTGACACGGGATTGTCGCTACCCAAGGAGACGTTGCCGAGATACTGCCGCTCCTGATAGGCGACTTTGGCGTCGGTCTGCGCACTTGAGGTTAACACCGTGGCTGCGAGAATAAGTGATATGCTGTGAAATCGTAAGCTCATGATTTGTCTGTTTGTCGGTGTCTGCCGCTGTCATGCGGCAGTATGGGGTAGGAGAGGGGTGTCGGGTGAAATTGAAAAATTGTAGGGACATGCCTTTGGCATGTTTACATTGCAAATGTTTGACTGTCAGCTGACATGCCAAAGGCATGTCCCTACAATTTGGAGGTGTTGCAATAGAGCCGAATTTTCGACATTAATTGCAATATCCTCGGTGGATTAGTCGGCTACAGTGGGTATTACACCAGGAGTCGGGGTGCTGCCGCCGATGATGAAGTCGTTGGACGAGTTGTTGGTGTCCTTGAGGATGGCTTTGCCTGCGGCGGTGAAACCTGCAACTTTGCGGCGGAGGCTCTTGCCCGAGTAGTCGCCGTTGGAAACGCCGTCAGCACCGGTGAACCATGCTATACCGGCATCATCCTTTGCCTCGATGCGCTTGTATTGGCGGCATGCGGGGTCGGCTGCTACGATGTCGATAGCGTCAAGGATGCAGTCGGCGGGGATGATGAGGCATTGGTTTGTGCCGCCCGGGATGGTGGCGAGGCTCGATGCTTCTGCTACATAGTCTACAGGCTTCTTGCCGTCCTTGAGACGGGCAAGGATAATGGGCTGTCCATCGGTTGCGGGCATCATCTCACGACCCCAGGTCTTCCAGAGGAACTGCATTGCGGGGACGCCGTCGATCTTGGTGTCGGCAGGCATTGCATTGTCGGTATAGAGCTGCCAGCCGGCGTTGGAGAGGTCTACGGGCGATTTTTCGTCACCTTCGGCGAGTACGCGTGCGCTGTGGTTGATGGGGTTAGCTGCGATGACAACGCTTGTGCGGGGCTGCAAGGGATATTCGGTACCGTTGCCGGGGAAGCACTGTACGTGAGATGTCAAGGGATAGGCACCATTGGTGTAGACACCGTTGGACATCCATACTGAGGGCTGATCCTTGGTCCAGGTCTGGGGTGCGAGACCAAAGTCTACCACGCCGAGAATGATGCCGTCGAGATACTGTACCTCGTCGGTGTTGTTGTACAGCTCATAGAACTGGTCCTGGAAGTAGAAGTCCTTGACACCGGAGAAGTACACCTCCTTGAAGATGATGGAGCTGCCTACAGTGGCAATAAGGTCGATTGACACCTCTTTGTCGCCGAATACCTCGATGCCGGTCTTTACGCCGTTGAGGTTGAATTTGGTGCTTGTGCCAGATGCGACGAAGTTGTAGGTGCCGGGGGTGAGGCTGAAAGTGGCGTTGCCCGAGCCGTCGGTGTTGGCTACCGATGCCTCGTTGGTCGCGGTGTTGGTAGCAGTGATGGCGATAGACTGCACGTCTGATGCAGTGACTTCAGCGGGAAGGGTTGTCTTGACAGTGACGGTGTGCTTGATGACATCATCGTCCTTGTCGTCGCTGCACGACGTTACGCCGAGCAGGAGTGCCATGATGGGCAGGAGGTAAAGGAACTTTTTCATTGTGGTAATGAAGTTTTGATTAATAAAATATGATAGATTGTTGTTGTGCGATTGGTCACACATTGTTTTGTCAGAATTTAAGCTTGACCTCGGCTCCGAAGTACATCGGGATGGTGATTTCCTTCCAGCCTACCGACGTCTGGAGCTTGTAGGACTTTGTTAGCTTTAGGAAGTTGTTGGCCATGAACGCGATTTCAAGTATCTTGCCAAACTCCTTGCTCAAGCGGAAGTTGAGTATCGCCGACATCGGCAGTCTTTCCGTGCCAAATGTGTTCTCGTGGGAGTAGCTTAGGAGCATGTGACGATAACGCTCGTCGCGCTCAAATCCCGGCTGCCACTCGGTGTATTTGCCGGTCGCGTCAATGAATCCCACGGGATTGACAAAATACTTCTGCGTGCCGGGAGAGAACGGGTCGTCCATGCGGTAATATAGGGCATTGCCGTTGATATCCTCGTAGATGGAGCGGTAGGACTCGGCCCATATCACCTGTAGGGTGGTGGTGAATATCATCTTCAGCTGCGGAATGTGGGTGATGAAGCGGAAGTTGGTGTTGAATCGCGATGACACCTTGCCGCTGCCGCCGGGGTATATAGGCATCAGAGGATAGGTGTCCCCCTGATAGGACGTTGTGATTGAGGAGTGGTAGTTCTCGGTGGAGCGACGCTTTATGTGGATATAGGCGCCGTCGACAGTGAGTGATGTGCGTATGGCGGGAATCGAGGCAAGCGACACCTGATATTCGATGCCCCATTTGTCGGTCTTGATGCTGTTGGACGGGGTCACGTAGGTGTAGAAATAGGAGTGTTGGGTTGCGGTCGCATCACTCCACACGCCATCTTTGAGGTATTGCAGACTTCCGTTCTCGTAGCGCACATTGTCTATGCCGTCGGGGGTTGTGTAGCGGTTGGCGTTCATGATGACGGGCTGGGCCACGTAGCCAAACTCGTTTTTGTGCCGCTCGTAGAAGAAGTTGACCATACCCTTGACTTTCTTTATGCGGAAAGCGAGACCTGCTTCGGTCTTGTAGCTGTAGGCGGGTTTAAGCTCGGGGTTGGTGGTGTCGTCTATGACCTTGGTGGTCATCACGGCGATGGACTTGCCCTTTTCTCCCGACACGTCGTCGCGGAAGAGCATCGTGTAGGACGCTACGTCGAAGTAGGCATTGTCGGGGTAGAATTGCAGCAGGGTGGGGGTCTTCATCCCGACACCGTAGCCGCCGACCACGCTCAGGTCATCGAATATGCGGTTATTCCCCTTGTTGAGGATGTTGTAGTCGAGGTTGACTCGCGGCTCGACTGTCGTCATGTTGCCGCGACGGGCAATCTCCTTGTCGATGAATATGGTCGACAGGCGCACGCCTGCCTGGAGATTGAGCGTCGTGCTGGCGATGGGAAGTGTCAGCTTGTCCTCGACAAACCATGACAATACGTTCATTGCCGGGATATCCTTGTATGGGCGTGGGCGGATGGACTGGTTGTTGGTCACTTGCGGCGGACGCTGCTCGTCGAAGCTCATACCCTCGCCGAAATTCTTGTTGTATCGCCATTCGACACCGAGCTTGAGGTTCATGTAGGCGCCGTGGTTCATCAGGAACAGCTTGTTGGCCTTAATCTGTGCATACAGGTCAAGCGGCTTGCCTACGATTTTGCTCCATGAGTAGTAGGTTGAGGTGAGGAAAAATGTCTTGTATTCGCTGTCGACAGTGGCATTGCCGATTGGTGTGATGCCTGACTGGAGGATTACCTGACGGTTGGAGAAATCTTTCTCATAGAGATAGTTGGCCGACGCGCTGTAGGAGAGCCCCGAAATCCATGGGAGATTGAGGCTCCAGTTGCCTTCGAGGCTGAGTCGGCCACCTATGGTCTTGTTGTTGATACGTTCGTCATATTGGAGCTCGGGGTCGGTCTTCTCGTTGTTGAGCGAGCTGAAAAATGAGAAACGGGCGTTGAACGACAGCGGGCGTGACGATTTCATGAACACGTTGCTGTAGCCTGTGGAGAATGTCACGCGGTCGTAGCCGATATACTTCTTGCGTATGTCGGCGTATGACTGGGAATAGTCGGCCGAGATGTTGACCGAGCCGCCGGTGTTGAGGTTGAAGCCTTTGCCCGCATAGACCATCTTGGAGTAGGGATCGGCTTTCATCTTTATCTCAAGGGGGGTCGCGCCGGCACGTGACTTGACGATGACGGCGCCGGAGGTGAGGTTGCCGTATTCCACAGAGGGGATGCCGCGCACGACCTCCACCGACTCGATGTTGTCGGGGGATACGAGGCGCAGGTCAACGCCCTTGCCGGCGGTTGAGTGCTCGGGTGTCGTGCCGCCCTTGCTGACGCTGAGCGACTGCATGTTGGCATCGTTGGACATTGGTGCGCCATCGACGACCACGAGTGTTCCCATGGCGTTGTTGGCATTCTCGTCAAGCTCGCGTATATAGGCTTGTCCTACGCTGTTTAGGTCGGGGTTTTTGGTGACGTTGCCCGGCACGAGCTGCATCATATCCTCCAGGCTCTTGGGCTGGATGTGCTGCACGGCGGCGCGGTCGATTTTTGAGCCTGAGCCCATCTTCTGGGCCTCGGCGGTGACGACCACTTCGTCAAGCGCCAGGCTAAGTTGCCGGAGCTTGATTTTGAGCGGCTTCGAAGCCGCAGTGAGGTTTACAACCTCACTGCAAGACTGGTAGCCTGTAGACTTTACTTCTACTTTATATGTGCCGGGACGCAGGCCGGGGATTTTGAAGTTGCCTTTAATGTCGGTTTCAGCCCACAGGTTTTGGTCGGGTAGCGTGACAAGCACGAAATCAAGTGGCTCGCCGCTCTCGGCGTCGGTGACGTTACCCGATATGGAGAGGTTGCCGGCGGGTGCGGCCGACATGGGTAACGCGGCAATAAGCAGGCTGCATGCGAGCAGCACGCGCAGTAATAGACGGGTAGTGATGGACATAGCAGTTATACTTATTTCCATAGTGTCGAGCAGTATTAAAAAGAAGCTGACGGGGTGGTGCTTGTGTTGTAGAGGCTGACCGTCGGCTTTTGACTTAATGATTGATTTGGCAAAGATAAGTATATTATTTATATTTGCGTAATGTTGATAGTTAAAAATAGGTCTAAAAAATGCATAGTCGATGAAATCGTGTATGTCAAATGTCTGTTGAAATTACGCGTACGTTTGCCGATTTTACGTCTGACGGTTGCTGACGGTTGCTTATGGGCCGTGATTGGCTGCTGTTTTTGACAAAGTGTCACCATGTGATTCTTTAGACTTGTTCTAAATTTGATTTTTAGATTCATTCTAAATAATAAACGGTATGGAGAATGAGATTACGTTACAGGCTTTGACCGTGAGGATGAAGGAGCGTCTTGCCTCTGCGGTGGCTCCCGACGAGGCGCAGGCGATGGTGCGCACGATATTCGGGGCGCTCAAGGGGTGGACGCCGGTTGACCTCGCGTTGAAGCGCGACTCGACTGTCAGCGACTTTATGGCCCGTAAGGCCATGCAGGCGGTGGAGCGTGTGGTTGCGGGCGAACCGTTGCAGTATGTGCTTGGCGAAACGCGGTTTTACGGCAACACGCTTGCGGTGACTCCTGCAGTGCTAATCCCGCGCCCCGAGACAGAGGAGCTTGTAGACATGATTGTGTCGGATAACACAGGCGAGGACCTGCGTGTGCTCGACCTCTGCACCGGCTCGGGGTGTATAGCCGTGTCGTTGGCGAGGGCGTTGCGCTTTCCTGTTGTGACGGCGGTAGATCTCTCGGAGGATGCGCTCGCGGTGGCTCGGGAGAACGGTGAGCGGCTGCGGGTCAAGGTCGATTTCCGCCGTGAGGATGTGCTGGCGATGCGCGATGACGGCTCGCGGTATGACATAATAGTCTCTAACCCGCCTTATGTGCTCGACAGCGAGCGCAGTCAGATGTCGCCGCGTGTACTTGACCATGAACCGGCGATGGCCCTGTTTGTCCCCGATGACGACCCGTTGCGGTTTTATAAGGCGATTGTGGCTTATGCCTCCGACGCACTTGTGGCAGGAGGACGGCTTTATCTTGAAATCAACCCCATGGAGGTTGATGGCATAAGGCGGCTTTTGGCCGATGCCGGCTTGGAGGATATTGATATGGTAAGGGATATGACCGGGCGCGAGCGCTTTGCAAAGGCCCGTAAACCGTCAGGCAATGAATAGGGCGTCTATTTCCGCAGCAAAGGCTATTGACCGTTTGGAGACGCTTTGTGCTCGGTCGGAGCAGTGTACATTTGACTTGCGCCGCAAACTATATCGGTGGGGTGTCGGGCAAGGGGACGCCGACCGCATAATCGCATCGCTGGAGCGCAACCGGTTTGTCGATGATGCACGGTTTGCCCGCGCATATGTCCTTGAGAAGGTCAGGTGCTCGCGGTGGGGGCGTGTGAAAGTGCGTGTAGGGCTGATGGCCAAGCGTATCGGGCGGGACATCATCGACGAGGCGATAGAGGAGGAGATTGATGAGCGTGAATACCGTGCCAACCTGCTGGAGGTCATGCGGGCCAAGAGGCGCACGGTTGAGGATGCCGACAGCTATGAGGGCAAGACACGCCTGTTCCGTTATGGCATATCCCGAGGGTATGAGAGTGCCGAGGTAGTGAAGGTGTTGAAAAGTGAGGCGTTGTGGCGCGACGAGGAATATTAGGGCGGTTTCTCGGTGGCGTGGCGGGATTGCTATTCCCGCATGTGTGCGAGGTATGCGGCGAGACGCTGCGTCACGGTGAGGAGGTGATGTGCCTCCATTGCCTTGCGGGGTTGCCGCGCACGATGGTTCATCGTGAGCCGTTCAACACCATGCACGAGCGTGTCGCCGGGCATGTGCCGGTCGAGCGTGCCGCAAGCTATTTCTACTATTATCACGACAGTCCCTATCGGGCGATAATCCATCAGGCAAAGTATGCCTCGCGTCCTGTGGTTGCACGGTGTGTCGCGGCGATGTTTGCACGCGAGATAGCCCCTGACGGCTTCTTTGACGGCATAGACCTGCTGTTGCCCGTGCCGCTCCATTGGCGCAAACTCGTCAGGCGCGGCTACAATCAGTCTGAGGCCATAGCCGAGGGGATTGCCGATGTCATCGGCCTGCCCATAGGGGGCAATCTTGTCGCTGCCCGTAGCCATGGCTCCCAGACCGCTCGTGGTGCCTACGCACGTTGGATAAACACCCGCGATGTCTATGATGTCGATGAACCCGTCGACCTCGCAGGTCGCCACGTCCTTGTCATCGACGATGTGATGACCACCGGTGCCACCCTTCTTGCCTGCATCGAGGCCATTCACCGTGCCTCCCCCACGACCCGCATCAGCCTACTGACTCTCGCTCTCGCCCGCCTGACCTGAAGCCTCTCCCCGAGGCGTTATCTTAGAAAAATGTGATAAATCCCACATTTCTCGTTGGAAAAATGTGATGATCCGCCACTTTTCCCAAGATAATCTTCCACAATGTGGCAATATGGAGGTTGGAAATAGAAAAATAAAAAAATCGCAATCACTCATGAGTGATTGCGATTTTAGGTTGTGCTCGAAGCGGGACTCGAACCCGCACAGCCGCAATGGCCAAGGGATTTTAAGTCCCTCGTGTCTACCATTCCACCATTCGAGCAGCCTTGTGGTGGAAAACCGCGACAAAGATAACGGTTTGTTTCGTATTATGCAATTTTGGTACGCTATCTTTTGTTGATGTTTTCTGTTTTAGCCTCTTTGTGGAAGATGTTGCGGGAGTGCTAAAGTCTCAACTTGTAGGGACTGCTTTATATTGGACAAGTTATGCGACACCCTATTCTCTGAAACACAAAACAAAGACTGCGCTGCCGGGACGGGCAGCGCAGTCGGGCGATATTGAATATGATTTTATGGCTTTGGATTACTCCTCATTGCGGTGGTTGTTGTCGCGACGCGGACCGCGGTTGTCGCGGCGCGGACCACGGTCGCCACCCTCACGGCGGGGACGGTCGCCGTCGCGGCGCGGTGCACGGGGTGCACGCTCACGCTCGACGTATCCCTCGGGCTTGGGCTGGAGGGCACGCATCGAGAGGCGGTATTTGCCTGTCTTCTTGTCTATCTCGATGAGCTTCACCTCTACTGTGTCGCCCTCCTTGAGACCGGAGGCGTCCATGGAGTCGAGACGCTCCCAGCTTATCTCAGAGATGTGGAGCAGACCGTCGCGGTTGGGCATGAATTCGACAAACGCGCCAAATTCAAGTATCGAGCGCACCTTGCCGGTATAGATCTTACCCTCCTCAGGCAGCTCGACGATGGCGTTGATCATCTCCAAAGCCTTGTCGATGGATGCCTTGTTGGCTGCGGCAACCTCGATATAGCCGCCCTCGTCGATTTCGTCGATGGAGACGGTGGCGCCGCTGGCTTCCTGAATGCCCTGAATAATCTTTCCGCCCGGGCCGATGACAGCACCGATAAGCTCCTTGGGTATCGTCATGGTGACGATGCGGGGCACGTGGGGCTTGTAGTCCTCGCGTGGTGCGGGGATGGTCTCGTTGATGATGTTGAGTATATGGAGACGTCCGTCGCGGGCCTGCATGAGGGCCTTTTCAAGCACCTCGTAGCTGAGACCGTCGCACTTGATGTCCATCTGTGTCGCGGTGATACCGTCTTTTGTGCCCGTCACCTTGAAGTCCATGTCGCCGAGGTGGTCCTCATCGCCGAGGATGTCGGAGAGGATGGCATACTGGTGGGTGTCGGAGTCGGAGATAAGGCCCATGGCGATGCCGGCTACGGGTTTCTTCATCTTCACGCCTGCATCCAGGAGTGCGAGAGTGCCGGCGCACACTGTGGCCATCGATGACGAGCCGTTGGACTCAAGTATGTCGCTGACGATGCGGCATACATAGGGGAAGTCCTTGGGGAACATCCGCTTCAGGGCGCGGTGGGCAAGGTTGCCGTGTCCCACCTCGCGACGTCCTACGCCACGCTGGGGCTTTGCCTCGCCTGTGGAGAAGGGGGGGAAGTTGTAGTGGAGCAGGAAACGCTCGCGACCTTGGTTGAGCACGTCGTCGAGTATCTTCTCGTCAAGTTTGGTGCCGAGGGTGGCGGTGGCGAGAGCCTGTGTCTCACCACGGGTGAACACAGCTGAGCCGTGAGGGCCGGGGATATAGTCGACCTCACACCAGATGGGGCGGATGTCGGTGGTCTTGCGTCCGTCGAGACGGATGCCCTCGTCGAGGATGCAACGGCGCACGGCCTCGCGCTCCACGTCGTGGTAATAACGCTTGATCATGCCCATCTTTGCCTCGGCTTCCTCCTCGGGGAGGGAGGCGATATATTCCTCGCGCACGGCCTTGAACGAGTCCTGACGCCAGTGCTTGTCGGCGCTGCCTGCCTTGGCGATGGCATATACCTTGTCGTAGCACTTGTCGTGGATATCCTTGCGCAGTTCCTCGTCGTTTGTCTCGTGGCAATATTCTCGCTTGGCGTTCTTGACGGCCTCGGCAAGTTCCATCTGGGCCTTGCACTGCACCTTTATGGCATCGTGTGCTGCCTTGAGGGCATTGATGAGGTCGGTCTCGGACACTTCGTCCATCTCGCCCTCCACCATCATGATGTTGTCGTAGGTGGCGCCGACCATCAGCTCCATGTCGGCTTTCTCAAGCTGCTCGAAAGTGGGGTCTATGACAAATTGACCGTCTACGCGTGCCACGCGAACCTCGGAGATGGGGCCGTGGAAAGGCACGTCCGACACCATCAGCGCGGCCGAAGCGGCAAGGCCGGCGAGCGCATCGGGTATCTCAACGCCTTCGGTCGAGAACAGCGTGATGTTTACAAAAGTGTCTGCATGATAATTGTCGGGGAACAGGGGACGCAACACGCGGTCGACAAGACGCGACGTGAGAATCTCATAGTCGGAGGCGCGTCCCTCACGCTTGAGGAAGCCCCCGGGGAAACGCCCGAAAGAGGAGAATTTTTCCTTGTAGTCCACTGAAAGTGGCATGAAGTCCACATCCTCGCCGACCTCCGTGGCCGACACAACAGTTGCCAGGAGCATTGTGCCTCCCATGCGCAACTCAACCGCTCCATCGGCTTGCTTGGCAAGTTTGCCCGTCTCTAAGGTGATGGTGCGCCCGTCACCCAGCTCGATGGTTTTCTTAATTGGATTTACCATAAAATACTTATTCTGCGTATAAAAAAATCGCACAAAGATACGCAAAAACCTATTGACGGCCAACTTATTTCAAGTGTTAATTTTTTGAATCATGAAAAAATTCGGGATGCGTCGTCGTGGCGCATCCCGAATTTGGAGAAATATAGGGTCTTTTACGCTATCAGCGGTTGACCTTCAACAGCTTGTGGGTGCAGGTCCCGTCGGCAGTCTTGACGGTCACGATATATGCCCCCGAGGGAAGGTGGCTTATGTCGATGCCTCCGTCAATGTCGGCAGTGTCGGTCACGACTGCCCCGCTCTCGCTGTAGACGGTGACACGGGTTGCGCCCTCGCCCCTGACATAGAACCGCTCCACCGCAGGGTTGGGGTATATGCCCACGGCATTTGCCGTGACGGATCCAATACCAGTGAATTCGCCAAACGGTACGTCAACCGGTGTCGAGAGTGAGCCGAGGATATCGCCGTTGAAGATTGCCGAAATCGTTGATGGAACCTCGTCATTGGATGCTGCGTCAAATCCGACAAACTCGACTTTCTCTCCCTGTGAGCCATGCACAAGCAGATACTGCGTGTAATGGTCGGGGTCGGCTGTGGCTATGCCACGACAGCGTCCATCTACAAAGGCTGCAAGGACGATGCGGCCATTGTCGATAGTGTTGCCTGACTTGTCAGTGGCACGCGCGATAACTGGCATGTTGTCGGCATAGTCATGGGAATTGTAACGCCATGGGGTGGATACGTCGGCAAGTGTTTCGGCGTCGGCAGACGGTTGGGAAACTTCGCCTATATAGGAGCTTTGCGTAAGGGTGTGTGAGGCGGCAGCCTTGATCATATAGCCTGTTGCCGGTGTAAGGGTGGACAGCGTGCCGTGCCATTTTTCCCCGTCAAAGACGGCAAACGAGTCAAGGCCCTTGACGACCTCCCCTTCATGCGCATCGGGTATGAAGTCGCCGAGTGTCATGCCCGCAACGGGTACAAATGGCAACTCATTCCATCCTGTAGAGAGCTGGGTGACCTGTCCGCTTAACGGCAGTCCCTTGATTGTGGCGACAGCTGCCTGGTCAAGGAACACGCGGTATACGTTCCCAGCGGTCAGTGTCTCCAGCGTGCCGGAAAACTCTCCATCCTCGCCTCTGACAGCCGAGCCTTCAGCTCCACTGATGGATGCAAAGCGGTTGCTTATCTCGGGAAGCGAGCCCTTTATGCCCTTGTCCTTGGCCTCATGCGCGAGGGTTATCCAGTTCCATCCTCGCGGCAGCACATATCGTGCGTAGGCATATGGCTTCACTGAGAAGATGGCGCGTATCTCCATATGGCTTGTCACAGGGAGGGTGAGGGTCTTGTCGGTCGAGACACGGGTGCCGTTGACTATCCATCCGTCAAAAGCATACTCGTTGGCGTCGTTGACCGAGGCTGTCATTGTGATTGTCGAGCCGTGGGCTACCGTGCCGTTGACGGCTTCGGCGACATTGCCCATAGAGCTGTCCCAATTGGTTGATACCACGTAATTGCACAGGTTGAAGCGTGCCTCCATCTCAATCTCATCGGCGAGTGTCATGTCAAGGCGCGGATTGGTGGACACAACTTCATTGAGACCCTCTTTCCACCATCCGGCAAACTCATACCCTTCAGCGGGAGTGGCTTCGAATGTCATGGACGTGCTGTGGGGCGCACCGCCCGCAGCCGGGGTCACGTTGCCGCCATAGGCGGGAACGGGGGTGAGATGGTAGTTCACGATACCGTCGCGGAACTGTGTCCAGCCGGCCTGTCGTCCGTCACGCCCGGCGAAGTTATCGCGGCCATAGATGCCGGCAGTGGCGATCGTGAGGCTGTAATAGCCGTTGCCCGATGTCAGGTCGCCGAGTTTGACGAGGAATGTCGTGTCATCGATAGGCTCGACCTTGGCGGCAGAGATGTCGATAGCCTCGCCCTGACGGGTAAGCGACATGTCGACGGCGGTGAATGTCTCGGGTATTATCGGCTTGTTGAATGTGACGGTAATCTCGCTTATGGGCTCTGTTGCCACGGCACCATCCTCTGGCTGGCCCTCTATAGAGGCGACCGAGAGGTCAACCTCGGCGCGAGGCTCGACCGTGATGGTGTAGGTCTCGCTTGTGGAGGGAAGCTGGTCGGCCATGTGCAGGCGGTACTCATAGAGCGGGTCGCGACCGTCGCGCAGGGTGACGTAGGTCATCCAGAAGTTGCGCGGGTAGATAGCCTTTGAGTCGCTGTCGCGTGTGACGGATACTATCTCTGCACGACCGCCGGTGATGTCGCGTGTCGAGCCGTAGGTCCAACCCTCGGAGTCGGCGTTGACAGTCACCTTGATTGTCGTCGGTGAGGGTTGCTCCATGCCGACCTGTAGCGCGGTTGCCACGGGGACGGTGGTGCCGTCGGTGAGATAGAGCATGTCGGGTGTGTCGTCGGCATCGATTATGTCATTGACAAGGAATCCTTTTGCCATCACACCCGTCTCGGGGTCAGCCCCGAGGTTGAGGGAGCGTATAAGCTCATGGATGGTGACGTCGCCAAGGAGCGAAAGGTCGGGGTTGCCATAGCTTGTGACATGGGTTGCCTTGACGTCATAGTCGACAAAATGGCCCAGTAGTGATGCCTGTAGCCACCATTGGGCATAGGTGGTTGAGCCGGGGGCTATGTTGCCCACCTCGGTCGCCACGTTTGAGCCGAGGGCAAGAGTGTGGTCGCCGCCGTTGAGCTGGCTTGAGAGCAACTCAAAGTCAATCATCAGCCCTTTCTCATTCTCTATGATCTTGGGCTGCTCGGTGACTATGTTGATGTTGGTGGCCTCGCCGCGACCGACGTTGGATATGAGGAGCGAGAACTCGGCCGGCTCCTGACGCTCCACCACGTCGGTGGTCAGCGGGTCGTCTGCGAGTATGTCGCGCTGCATGAAGTAGGTCATGTCGAGCACGGGCGACGGTTTCACTGTCAGCGATACAGGCGCGAGGGTGCGCGTCACAGTCGTGGCGGTGAACGGGTCGAGATAGCTCAGAGACCCGGCAAAGCTGTAGACTACTGCCGAGTCGGGGGCAGCATATCGTGTGGGTATAAAGAGCACCTTGGCCACGCCCGATTGCTTGGGCGCGAGCGACCAGCCGCCATCGAGGGTGAGCGGGCCGGTGAAGCCGTCGAGGCTCTCCATCGAGGTCTGCATCTCGTGGGCTGTAGCCACGTTGCCGAGATTGTCGGTCACTTCAAGATTGAGCTTGGCCTCGGTCATGCTCTTGGTCTCGTTGCCGTTGTACACCGTCAGCGTGCCACGGAACGCCTGCCGCGTCATCACCATCGACTGCGAGAGCTGTAGGGTGATGGAGGCGCACACCGAGTTGTCGGATTTGGCATCGGCCTCAATCTGCCTGTCAAGTTCCACGGCTCGCTTGTAGTAATCGGAGATGGAGCGTTTGCCGCCGTTGGTAATTATGTTGTAACTCTGCATCCATGTGGCATAGTCGCTCACGAGCTGTGCCACGGCAATCTTGTCGACCATCGACGGTTCATCGGTCGGCACGTCGGGATTGAAGCTCGACGCTTTGTGACGCGACAGTAGGTTGAGCCTGTCAATCATTGCGTTAAACTTGGCATCGGACATAAATTCCCTGGTTGCCTGACGGAAAATTTCGGTAGTTGCGGGGTCTCCGCCATTCCACTGGGCAAAACCATTACGGAATGATTCAGTCTGAGCCGGAGTAAGGGTCATCCATTCGTCGCTCTGATAGAGCCAGTCGGTCATGCGATAGGGCATGGCATAGAATTTGGCGAGATTGTTCACGATAAGATACAGCTCCTTGTCGATGTCGGGGAAGACGCTCTCCGATATAAGACGGTCTACTTCCTTAAAGTCAACAGTCCCAAGCACGGAGGGAATGGGGGTAGGGGTTGCAATCTCCTCGGAGTCGCTGATGTCCGTGGCGCGGAGTATCTTGGCCGGTGACGCGGCATTACGCGTTGCGCGGGCGGATTTATCCTCTTTGGAATCATCCTCTTCCCATCCCCAGCCGACATTTTCCTCAGTACATTTCTCAAAAAGTGCTTTCAGGCAATCGAGGGCATCGCCGAAACCCGGAATCTGATCCTCAATTTTCTCCTGCATCTCATCCCAGATGGAAGATAGTGTCGAATCTAAGAGCTCGCTTCCAAGCTCATACAATTGGTCGGACAGGTATGTTTGATAATCATCCATCTGCTGACCGTCCCAATTGGCCATGTCGGTTATGTCGAGCCCATTCTCCTCGCAGTATTTGATAAATTCCATATTGCGGTCATACATTTCCTGCGCTTTCTCGGCGGCATCCTTGGCCTCATTGACTTTATCAATAACGTCTGTCACGTCTTCACCGAGCATGTCATTTACGAATCCCGAGACATCGGTAATCGCATCCCAGGCGTCTACAAACTCACCGACTCCAAGCAGGCGAAGGATGGTCTTGCCGCACGGGAGAGCGGCGCGTGTGAGGAAAGAGTTGCGACAGGGGGCACATTCATGGTCCACATATTCGCCGAGAGGCTTGCTGTTGATTACAGGCCAGCCATTGCCCCAGTTGGCAGGGATGTGATATGTATGCCATTTTGGAGTAGGCAGCGGGATATCCCATGGTTGGAATGTAGGCTCGGCTTCGCATATCCAAATGTTGACCTCTTTTTTATATCGTTGGTATTTCTTGTCGAGTCCGCAATCCCAGGCATAGACGGTGATAGGACCGTAGGTGCAATCTCCGATAGTGTCGCCGACTTCAGGATTGAAGATAGTGCCTTTGTTCTTTTTCCTTGTATTGCGGGTTGAATAATCCGATTTAATTCCACGGCTCACCTTGACTGGAATCACAAGCGACTGTTTGGCGGCGATGACGTGGGGGCCGGGATTGAGCGACTCGAAATTGAGCACGCCATCTGACGGCTCAAACAATAGGTCGGCATCCGTGGCCGCTATGAGACCTTCATTGGTGAGGGTTATGTGATAGACGGCCGATTCGCCGGGAACGAGATTGGCGGCCTCCTTCATGTCGGGTATGGAGGTGACGATTACAGGCATCGGGACGCTGGTCTCGTATTTCATTGTTGAGACGATGCGATACTCATCCTCAATCTCGGTCTCCTCTACTTTCCAATCCACAGAGATAGCCTGGAAGCTGAGGTTGACGGTCTTGGTGGTCGTCTTGCCGGGGTCAACAATCATATTGCCCGAGAACGACTCGTGGTTTGGCTCGGTGATGTTTACGGTGTAGTAGCCGGCAGGCAGTTCGAGCATGGCGCGTCCGTCCTCGCCTGTTTCGGTGGTGGCGATGACGGTCTTGCGGGTCGGATGGAGAACGGAGATTGTCGCTCCTTTCACCTTGGGACCTTCGGTGGTGTAGTAGGTGTACTCGTCGCACACCTCGATGCCGAGGCGCCCGGTCGTGTCACTCACCGGCTCGACCGTATAGGGGATGCTGATGCCCTGCGCATTGGCGGCGTTGATGGCTATGCGGCCTGTCTGTGGCACGTTGAGCTGCACGTCGTTGCCGGGCACAAAGGTGAGCATGGTTGTTGCCGACTCGCCGGATGCGAGCGATGCCATGGTCTTGGGCGTGGCGAGTTTCATCCACCCGTTGTCGGGGAGGCTCACGGTGATAGTTCCTGTCTCACCGGCACCTGTGTTGGTGATGGTGACGGGATATTCACGCACCTGTCCGGGGGTCATGGTGGAATTGATTGCCTGAATGTCGGCGACAAGGCGTCCCGTCGGTACGGTCGAATAGACATAGAACGAGTATTCGGCCGATGTTCCCGCCGCTGAGGTGACACGCACCTTTATAAGGTCGTCATAGTTGGTGGCTGAGGGCGCGTTGGCCGACAGGCGCACGGTCATCGGGGTATTGGCATTTGCGACGTTTGCCGGAGCATTCATCGTCACGTCGATGCAGGCAGGTGCCTGAACTACCTCTGCTTTTAGTCCGGTCTCCGTGAGGTTGCCTGAAGAGCTTAGGAGCATGGGTATCTCGACGGATGAGCCTACGGTCATCTCGATGTTGCGTGGGCTGGAGGTAGTGAGCCGCAGACCGCGTACGTCAAACCCGCACTGCGTTGCCGAGGATTTCTCACCCGGATAGCAGGCGCCGGCCATATAATGGCCTCCCATACCGCTACCGGGGGTGAACTTGTGGATGAATTTGCCCTCGTTGTCGGTCGTGACTGTGGCCGCAGTGCGGGTGCCGTTAACGATGGTGTACACCTCGACATCACGGTTGGCCGCTGTCGAGCCTGTGGCGTTGCCTGTCAACACGACCTCCTCGCCTTGAGCATATACATCTTTTGAAGGGGCGACTGTCGCGGTGAAGGATGGGGTGAGGTCAAGGTCGACTGATAAGGTGTTGTTGGCGGTAGTCAGCTCGTGGACAGAGTTGTCAGGATTCACTTGTGCTGTGACAGCCAGTTTGCCGGCAATGGTGGGAAGCATGATGTTTCCGCTGATGACGGTGCTCGTGCCGGGTGCCATATCGCCGTCGGCGGTAAGTATAGCCAGTGTGGCGTTGTTGCCTGTTACCTTTACCGTCGGGCGCGACATCGGGGCAATGCCCTCGTTGGTTACCGTTACCGATATGCGGGCTGTAGTCCCGGCCTCGGGCTGCTCGGGGTTGAACGCTATGCCGGTGACGGTCGCGTCGGGAAGGGTCTGGTCAGTAATGCCGATGTGGCATACGCCCAGCGCGTGTCCCTCGGCATTGGCGGTGACGGTCAGTGTGCGCGTGTCGCCGGTGGATTCATTGCTGAGGGCGGTTGCCTCGACGGAGGCACGGGTCTCTCCGGCGGGGATGATGACCGATGACGGGAGGCTGATGGCATCATCGCCACCCTCCACCGCGAGCGATACCTCTAACGGGGAGGTTGACCCGGGCGTATTGCGCGACACGGTGATGGTGAATCGTTGTCCCTCCTTCACGGTCGAGGCCGAGGAGGTGAGCGAGAGGGCCGGGCCATCGTTGTCGATGACCGTGACGGTGCGGGTGACGCTTCCTGCCGACTCGGCGCCTACCGAGCATGAGCATGAGCTGACGTAGACAGCGGCGGTGAGGGTGACATCGCGGTCGCCGTCGACAGTGGCGTTGTCAACTACGCCGATACTGAATTCCACCTCTTTCACCCCTTTCTCGAGGGTGATAGAGGGGTTGAGTATGAGCACGTCGGGGATGTCGGTGGTGAGGTTGACGGTGACGCGGCTGTCGGTGAGCGTGGTGCGTGTCAGCCGGGCGCGTATGGCGTTGTAGCCGGCACTCTCGCTCACTTTGGCAGTCGACAGTCGCAGGTCGATCTGCGGTGTGTCGTTGTCGTCCACGGTGATGTCGGCGGTGTCGCTGTCGTGACGCGCTGCCGATGCCTTTATCGTGGCGAGTATCACAGTAGATGGCACGTCGTCGTCAATCGATTTGACTGTGACGGCAACGGAGTTTTCACCTGTGGGAATGACGACCTGTGAGGGAAAGTCAAAGTGGCGCTTGTCGCTGCATGTGAGATATACCGTCACAGGGGCGTCGTTGACGCGATTGGTCGATATGGTGAGGGTTGCGCTTTCCCCCTCGGTCAGCTCGTCGCGGTCGAGCGTGGCGGTGAGACTGGCGTTATCGTCGTCGAGCACGGTGAGTGTCGTTGATGCGGGGAGGTAGCCGTTGCCCGAGGCGGTGATTGTGGCTACGGAATCGGCATCGAGTTGTTGGTTGTCGATAGCTTTGATCTGGAATGTCGCCTGGGCGGCTCCGGCAGGTAGGGTGACCGAGGCTGGAAGCGACAGGCGCGGGAAGTCGTACATTGACAGGTCAAATGTCTGCGCCGTGTGGTAAGAGCCGCTGCGGGTGAGCTTGCCGGTGACGGCTGCCGTGCGGTTTTCGTAGATGACATCAGGGGTCAGCGTGAGCGAGAGTGTCTGCGTCACGGGGAGCGGCGAGGAGACGACCACATTGTTTTCGGAGGCAGAGGGGCTTTCGCCAGAGTCGGCAAACGGGGTCAGCCTGACCTTTACCGATGCCTCCTCGCCGACACCGATAATGGCGGGGAGCGTCACCGTGGTGGCGCGGATTGCCGTGGCGTGTCCGGCGAGTATATCATCGTTGCGTGTAGTGGCGATGGCGGTCTCGTTGCCGTCGGCGTCGGTAAGGTAGATCGTCTCTTTCCATCCTGTGCGGGAGGGGAGATCGCCAAGGTTTTCGACTGTCCATGAGATGTCAAGCGTGGAGCCTGGCACGATGCGTTCCTGGGCTACACTAACTGTACCGACGGCAAAGTCGGGGGCGCGGGCTATGGTGATAGATCCGGTGGTGATGTCGGTGAGTATGTTGGCTCCCGACCGCTCGGCCACTACGGCCTCGGTTATCTCCACGGCGTACTCCGAGCCTTGTGCGAGTCCCTCGGGGACGTTGATGCTGAGGTTGAGCAGCGTGCCGTCATTGCCGGGGATTGCGCTGTTGGTGGGGGAGTAGACCATTACAAGCATCTTGTCGATACCCGATTGGAGGTCGTGGCGCGACACAATCTGATGGTCGGCCTTGCGTGCGGGCGCGAGGGCGGCGTTGTTGAATGTCCACCCTTGGGGGAGGGAGATGTTAAACTGCACGGCGACTGCCGGCGAGGAGTTGGTAAGCTCCACAGGCAGGGAGACAGTTGTCCCAGAGCCTACGGTGACAGGGGGCGTGTGGAGACGCGCCGGGCCTGCCGCTGCCGCCGTGGCGGTGCAGAGCATGGCACACAGGATCAGGAGTATCCTGTGGGTCACAGTCGTGATTTGTTGAAATTGTCGGTTCATTATGATTGGTTTATTTTGTTACTGCGAGTTTGGTTGTGATGGTCTCGGTCGGAGTCTCCACTACGGCCACTGCCACGGTCATAGTGGCGGGGACACGGCAGAGGGTGGTGTATCCTGCCGATGCGTCGCAACGGCCCGATGCGAGGAGCGTCCCTGAGGTGGTGTATATGCTCCAGTTGCAGCCGATGAGAGCCTTGGGGGTGTAGAGGGAGATTTTGTTGCCGGTGATTGTCACTGTCGGCGAGGTCGCGGCGATATTGCCGTCAATGCCTGTGCGGCGGTCGGCTATACACGGTATGGCGTTTGCCGCGATGTCAGAGAGCATCGCGTAGGTCACGCGGCAGTCAATGCCCGATACGGCCGCTACCGTCTGCCGCCCTGCGGGAATCTCGGCTCCTGTCAGCGAGTATGCCACGATGTGGCTTTCGCCGTCACGGTTGACGATGGCCGCTGTAAAGCCGGTATCGACGAGGTTCTCGGTGAGAGTCATGGCCGATGCACCCGACACGATGGCGTCAAACGCGGCGACAGGCACGGGCGAGTCGATGATGAGATGGCCGTCGGCACAGTACACCCGGGCCTCGGCATCCGTCTCTCCGCCGAGCGACCGCAGACGCGTGCGAGTCTCGGGGGTGGTTGCCTCGTCCTCATCGGGACGGTAGTCGGTCAGCACATTGGTTATCGCCACGAGGTCCTGCACGTTGAGGCAGTCATCTTCCCACATATTTGCCGCAGTGTAGTTGAACAGGGTGTTCCACCCGTAGGGGGTGAATATGTAGTTGACTGTTGTCTGTAGGTCGGTAATCTCAACCTTGCCGTTGAAGTTGGCGTCACCCATCGGGAATTTGAGTTTCACAGGCACGGATGAGTATCCGTTGTAGCTTTGGGAATATGTGCACCTTAATGTCATAAACCCGTCTTTTGAGCCCATAAATATAGGGCTGCGCACTTCAAATGTAGGCCTGTTAGACGAAGGGTTTACGGTCAAGTAGGCGTCGAATGTCCCTTCGTATCCAATCTGACGTGACTGATCGTATAATTCGAGCTTTAAGTTTCCGTCATAATCGTATGCATCGCGGTCATAGAGTATTATTGATGGAATCAACGATGCCACCTGCTGAAAGTCAAGATTGGATAAGTCTATCTCGATAGCTTTGTCGATTTTCTGACCCTCCATTGTAACACTAAGTCCATCAGTCGGTGCCGGATAGAACTCCGAGAAGCAGTTGTTGCGGATATCCAAATCCTCTAATTTTGGTAGCGATTGGGCAAGAATCCCCGCATTGCCTGTGAGCCTGTTGTTGGCGAGCTTTAGATATTTCAAGTTCTTAAACGCGAACAATCCATTTGGTATCTCCCCTGACAAATTAGCATCCCTAAGGTTCAGTATTACAATCTTACCCTCTTCAAAAAATACACTGAGGTAGTCGGTTCCGTACCACCACGGCTTTATATTGGGTATCTCGGTTCTGCTGATTGACATGTCCCATGGTATTGTCGCACCGCGGGCCACCAATTCGGCAGTCAAATCCATAAAGGCGTTGTAGTCATCCTCGTCAATTGTATAGATGGTCAGATCCCCGACATCCGCTGATTCTAACTGGTTATAATATTCGTCTTCCGGGACGGAAAGTATAATCCTGTATCTTCCTGACGATACGGGTTCTTCGGAGGAAACTGTGCCATCGGATTCGTTGAGGTATTCTACTGTGGCATCACTATAATAGGTATAGAATTTATGGGGCTGCCCGTTATATGTGCAGTCCATATGTGCTGGCTCTATTGTTCGGTTAGCCTTGTCTATTAGGAATGAGCCGGAGGTTTCGCCGCTGAAATTTCCGATGCCGTTTATCTTGATGGTGGCAGTCCCGGGAAAACGGTTATTGATATAGGAGACGGTGTAGTTCTCCTGCTTGACAAGAGAGGCAAACCGTTTGTCGTTCCACTCCCAGCCCGGGCGATGTCCACGACGAGTCCAATCATGGATGTCAAGGTCGTAGAAGATGTCGTATGCAAGATGTGGATTAAAAACAAAGGCAGTATCGGAGACTACCGTAATCCCACCCTCCAAGGGGCATGGAGTAACGGCAAAATTGTAGGTTCGTCGTCCAATGGAATGGGGGAATACACCAACGACATCAAACGATGCAGTGCCGACATTGACATTGTTTTGGTAATTGGTAAGTTCATATTGATTTAGGTTAAGGTCGCATGTGGCATTTGTTTGTACAAGCGGCTTGCCAAAATTGTATTGAAGGGATTCTATGCCCTGTAACTCATGATTCCGCACATCTTGGTAGACAATAGGGGGTAGCTTGTATACAGCACCAGCAATATCGACTTGACGAAAGTTTATGACATGTTCGGTGCGGGATGCGTCAAATGTGACGGAGATTGTAGTGGTAAACTTGTAGCCCGATGGCTGATCGTCAAAGAGCATAAACCACTCATTAGGGTCCTCACCCTCGACCTGCCACTCGATGCAGCCGTCAAGACCAATTGGACTTTCATGTACGCCGCTTATCGTCAGCGAATGTGAGGCAGTGAGGTCGTTCCACAAGTCGGGGTCATTGACTGTGACGGCAATTGTCGAGGGGGCGGAGTTTGAGACTGAGCGTGTCGCAGCCTTTGGATATGTGACAGGCTCTGCACTTGCCGGTGGGGCAAATGTTAAAACTAATGCGGCGGGCACCCCGATAGCGAGGTAAACCAGCGCATCTCTGATGTTGAAAGACATTTTGAGTATAGTTAAAAAATAAGCAGATAAGTATGATTTATTCGTTTTGTGCACTGACATGATGTTCTGCGGTTGGCAAAGTTGGCCCTTTTTTATCTGATTTCAAACAGCATTGGCACTGTTAGTTAGATGTGTACCCTAAATGTCCCCCCCCAAAAAAAAGAAATATGTCTCCCCTTGTCTGCTGCAGTCTCACGGCATTAAAAAAAGTCGCCCGCAAGAGCGATAGGTGTCTTGTGGGCGATAATGGTGTGTATTGTTGTTTCGGGGTTATTCTACGGTGACGCTCTTGGCGAGGTTGCGGGGCATGTCGACGTCGCGGCCTTTCATGACGGCGATGTGGTAGGCCAGTAGCTGCAGAGGGATGGCGGCGACGATGGGGGAGAGGCACTCGGGGACTTTCGGGATTTCAAGCACGTGGTCGGCGATGTCGGCGATGGCTTTGTCCCCTTTGGTGACGATGGCTATCACTGAGCCTCCGCGGGCCTTGACCTGCTGTATGTTGCTGATGATTTTCTCGTGCAGCTCGTCGGTCGGCGCTATGAAGATTGTCGGCAGCTCATGGTCGATGAGGGCTATGGGGCCGTGCTTCATCTCGGCGGCGGGGTAGCCCTCAGCATGGATGTAGGATATTTCCTTAAGCTTCAGCGCGCCTTCAAGGGCGGTGGGGAAGTTGTAGCCGCGTCCGAGGTAGAGGAAGTTGTGGACGTAGGTGTAGGTGCTCGACAGCCGTTTTATCTCCTCATCGAGTTTGAGTGTCTCGGTTATCAGGTCGGGGAGCTGTTCTATGGATGCGCTTATTGTGGCGGTGCGGGAGGCGTCTATGGTGCCGCGCAGCTGGCCCATGGCGATGGCAAGCATCGCCAGGACTGTCACCTGGCCGGTGAATGCCTTGGTGGAGGCGACGCCTATCTCGGGGCCTACGTGGATGTAGGTGCCGGTGTTGGTCTCGCGTGCGATTGACGAGCCTACGACGTTGCACACGCCGTAGACAAACGCCCCGCGCTCCTTGGCGAGCTTGATGGCCGCCAGGGTGTCGGCTGTCTCGCCCGACTGGGAGATGGCGATCACGATGTCGCGCTCGGTTAGCACTGGGTTGCTGTAGCGGAACTCCGAGGCATATTCCACCTCCACAGGGATGCGGGCAATGTCCTGAATGAGGCGTTTGCCGATGAGGGCGGCGTGCCATGATGTGCCGCAGGCCACGATGATGACGCGGTTGGCGTTGACAAACCGCTCACAGTTGTCCATCACGCCCGACAGCTTTATCTCGGTGTCGTTGTTGACGACTCGCCCGCGTATGCAGTCGCGCAAGGTCTTGGGCTGCTCGTATATCTCCTTTAGCATGAAGTGGGGGTAGCCGCCTTTCTCAAGCTGCGAGACGCTGAGTTGCAGAGTCTGTATGTCGATGTCTGAAGGCTCGTTGTCGTTGTTTATGACTTTCAGTGGCTCGCCGCGGCGGATGATCGCAATCTCGTCATCCTTCAGGTATACGACATGGTTGGTGTATTCGATTATAGGGGTGGCGTCGGAGCCGAGGAAAATCTCGCCGTCTCCAATGCCGATAACGAGGGGCGAACTCTTTCGTGCTGCAATCAGCTGATCGGGGTCGTCCTTGTCTATGACAGCGATGGCATATGCCCCGACAACCTCTTTCAGGGCCTGGCGTGTGGCCTCTACAGTGGTGCAGTCGTTGGTGCGCTTGATGTAGTCGATAAGTTGCACGAGCACCTCGGTGTCGGTCTCGCTACAGAATGTGCATCCCTGCTGGATAAGGGCCTCTTTGAGCACGCCGTAGTTCTCGATTGTGCCGTTGTGCACAATCGCCAGGCGGTGGTTGGCGCTGAACTGGGGATGAGCGTTGACATCGTTTGGCTCACCGTGGGTGGCCCATCGGGTGTGGGCTATGCCGAGGGTGCCGCTTGTATCCTTGGATTGGCAGAAGCGCTCAAGGTCATTGACCTTGCCGCGCGACTTGTAGACGTTAAGCTCGTCGCGACCGTTGAGCAACGCCACCCCGGCGCTGTCATAGCCACGATATTCGAGGCGATGCAGTCCCTTTATCAATATTGGATAGGCTTGCTGAGAGCCGATGTATCCTACGATTCCGCACATATTTTTTTACGTATTAATTCCTGTTTTCTTATATTATGGTTATAGTGTGTCGGGTTTGGAGTCATGCTAATAACGTTGCAAAGATACATAAATTGCGGGAATAAACACAATTGGATGCTAAATAGCATCTTAAAATATTGTTTCCTTCATCGGCTTATGGCGATTTCAAGGTAATTTCCACAAAAACTTTACATCTACAGCGCATAAAAAGCGCCAAAAATTTGCATATCCCAATAATAGTTCCTACCTTTGCCCTCGCTTTGGAGGAAAATCCAGCAGGTCCCATAGCTCAGTTGGTTAGAGCACCTGACTCNNATCAGGGAGTCCTAGGTTCAAGCCCTAGTGGGACCACCCTTGTAAATCTCTATTTATCTGATTGTTAGATAAGTAGAGATTTTTATTTTGTAGTTTTGTCCGCAAATTGTCCACGAATTTTAATTTTAACCTGCGGTGGACAAAATTTTTCTCTTAAAAATTCATAATATTCATGTCGCGGCCTCCTAATCGGGGTAAATGCCATATTGCCGAACATTTGAGTTTCCAGACGTGTTTTCTTAATTGATGTAAAAACATGTTCAACATATAATGCCCCCTGAATGAAGAAAGAGGACAAGAAAAGACTTACCAAAGAGCTGCTGAAAGAATGGCAGCGCACCCACTACCAGGAATATTGTGATTTCTCCGACATGATGCACGACCGCAACGGCGTCGGCTTTGATAAAGTCTATGCCGAAGCCATCATGATGATTCCTAAATTCGAGAAAGCACTGTTTCTGTATCTGAAGAATGACCGTTCGGAAAATATCGACGATCTGGAGTCATTATTGAAGGATGAAGGAATAATATCACAACTTTCTCTTCACTTCTTCGCCCAGCTACCTGACAGTTATACTCCTGCAATGCTCTGCTGGCTATTCTTTGGCAGAAGTTTCGAGTGTATGGTAGAATATGGAGAGGAAATGATTCGTAATCCCAAGCTCAATTTTCTGCTTCGCCGTCTCGCACGTGTGAACATCAAGGCTATCATCAACCGTAGCATTGCAATAAAGGCGAGAACGGAAGAAGACTGGGTAAAGTTTGTTGAAGAACTTGATGAAATCGGCGAGACGCCGAATGTGACGGCAAGCGTAGTGTCCAAATTCAAATCATTGCCGCCAGATACGAAGGTGACGATGAAAGAAACCTCCGAGAAGAAACCCATCCCCGGGAAACAGAAGAAACGCCGCTCGCTTGAGGAGTTGCTGCCAAATGGCGACGAGTACCTTTTTGAATCAATTGATGAACATGTGAGTCTCCGTCAGAGCGGAAGGGATCTCGCATTGCTTTACCTTGTCCTTGAGAAAGGTCGCGCTATGGTGAGGACAACTGTCACGGAATTTCACGCTGCCCTTGTGGTGAGATATAAGGATAAGAAGAATATCGAGATTCCGGGACATAGATGGATTCAAGGCGCATTGAAGGACTATCTTGAACCGACAGAATACAAACAGAAATCCATACATACCTTTGAGCGTCCCGAACATATAATGGATTATAATGACCTCCGCGAGCGACTCAATGTCGCCGACTACATGTACTCTTACTGATAAATAACTTAGACCCTTGAAACGGGAGCTGTCTGACATAGCGTCGGACGGCTCCCGTTTTAACATCTATCCGCGTGTCTGACCGTTTTTTCGCCTCGAAAATCCATAAAATTCTTCGTTTTACTTCGTAACGAATTAAAGCGAACTTAACGCGCTGTGTATCAATGTTATAAATTTGGAGAAAGCAAACAAATGTGCTTACTTCGCCCCGTCAAAACGAAAAGCGGATTTCAGATTTGATGCCGTAAGGGTAAAGACCGGTCACCCGATACCGTCAATTTTACAATCCACTTAAGCGTTGCGACCCTTGGGCATTTAAATGTTGTCGGTGCCCATTGATAATAACACAGACGACGCGAGGAATAAAAGATGATTGATTTTTCAAATCTCTCGCCCGAGGAGCTGACCGGACTTTCTATCACGCTCCCTCTGGCACACCTCTTTGAAATTGTCGAACACACGGCAGAACGTGTAGTGGATAAATTCAAGGAGGAGATTCTTCCGGCACATAAGCCCGTGGATCAGGATCCTCTCATTCCCCGCTTGGAGGTGATGAGAATCCTTGGAGTCTGCTCCAATACTCTCCGAAATTGGCGCAGGAGTAAATATCTTGAAGCCACCCTTGTCGGCGGCAAAGTCTTCTATAGGACATCGGCCATTAATACAGTTCTCGATAAGTATGGAAAAGAACACATCTAACCAAAAGTCTGTTGACCCCATGCTCGTACTCGGCAAAGCCGTTGATATGAGCGTGAAAATCCGTGGCGGGGATTTCCCTCTGGGCGCGTTGCCGATTAAGATTCAGAGAATCGTCATGGAAGCGCACGACTGTTACGGCTATCCGGTGGATTATCTTGCCGGGGCTATGCTCGTGGCTATAGGACTTGGTATAGGAAATACCCATTTCGCACGGCTCAAAGGGAAATGGGACGAGAGTGCCATACTTTTCATGGCTCTTGTCGGAAGACCGGGAGCCTGCAAGTCACATCCGCTGAATTTTGCCATCAGACCGTTCACAGAGCTGGACGGTGTGGCGACACGCGCCTATGTCAAGGCGTGTGAGGAATACGAGCGTCAGCGCGAGTTACCGATAAAGGAACGCTCAGAGCCGCATCCCGTCGCCCCTGTATGCAAACGGTTCCTGATTTCAGATGCGACACCCGAAGCGATGTTGCTTATCCACTCGCAGAATCTGCGCGGCATCTGTATGTGGAATGATGAACTCGCGGGCTGGTTCAAGAACTTCAACCGATACAACAAAGGTTCTGATGAAGAATACTGGCTAAAGCTGTTCAACGCAAATCCATCATTCTCTGACCGCAAAGGAGTGAAGAATTCGGTATATATCAGCCGCCCTTTCATCTCGGTGGTGGGGACTATCCAGAACGGTATTCTCAACGAACTTGCGCAGGGAAGCCGCACATCAAACGGTTTTATCGACCGCTTGCTGTTTGTCATGCCCCACAATCAGGACAAACAGCCGTGGAGCGACAAAGAGCCAACTTTCGATATAGAAGCGGAATGGGCGGAGATAATAGAAAGGCTCGTCGCTATTCCATACGAAACGGATACAGACGGAAATGTCATAGCTAACATCCTACCCTTTGCGCCGGATGCGAAGACAAGACTCTACGAATGGCAGCGTCGGAACACCGAGGAATGTAACCGCGAGGAATGTGACGCGCTTAAAGGAGTTTACAACAAGTTCGATTTCCATGCCATTCGGTTCTGCCTGATATTGCAGATGGCGAGATGGGCCTGCGGCGAAGCCGACAGGACAGAAATAGACCTTTTATCCGTAGAAAATGCCACATCGCTCGTGGACTATTTCAAGTCTACCGCCAGAAAGGTGCATGGTATCATCAGCGAAATGTCGCTGACCGAGCAACAGAGAGCCATCATCGCTGCCCTTCCAGACAGTTTCACGACAGA
>LUJN01000005.1:0-1102 GCA_001689445.1 Bacteroidales bacterium M3
AAATGCACCGGCATTTCGGCTTGACCCACAAAAAGAGGAACGGCTTACGGATGAAGCGCCAATATCCTGCTTCGTCTGTAAGCCGTTCCTTTCTATCTTCTGATTTCCCGCCAGTCGCTTGTTTCCGTTGCCGGATGCCTTTCAAGCGTGTGGCAGGCAGTGGCAAGGTTTTCGGGTCGAATACACTCCGAAGGAGGAAGATTCCGCCCGAAACGGCATTGCCGCCTGACCTTGCCTCTGCCGTCAAAGCCATGCGCTACCTTTGCATCCGACATCGGTAACGAGTGGCTGGTGGAATGGACTCAACTATACCATAGGTTACTAACTCTGCCACAGGAAACAAATAACGTTATCGGTATCTCTTTTGTGGCGGTACTCATTTTAGCGATTATAAACTGCCTAAACAGGACACTTTCTCTACTGTATATTCTAAATGCAATGGCTATAATCATTTCAATGCTATAAGTTTCATAACTGATGCCATCCGGTTGTCTGACATACTTCCGCGTTTCAGACTCGTCCAGTTCCTTATGCTTATAGATAGAATGAATCGCCTTGCGAATATTGTATGAGAATACACCGAACAAATCCGCTATCTCAAATTGTGTCATCCATATAGGTGCAGTCGGTATAGTGACCGTACCTGCTTCACTGATTGTTATTATTCCTCTGTTCATACTACGCTGAATTTTCGTTTCAAGATATTCATTTCTTCGGAAACCGTCTTATCCATCAGCTTTGCATAGATTTTAGTTGTTCTGAGGTCGGAGTGCCCCAACATCTTTGCGATAGATTCCATAGACACCTTGTTGGCTATGGCAATGCAGGCAAAGGTGTGCTGGGCGATATGTGTACTTAAGGTCTTCTTTATACCACATACATCCGCTATCTCTTTGAGGTAGCTGTTCATCCGCTGATTGGACGGAACAGGCAATACCACACCTCTTTTGATGCACTCGGGATGGTTCTTGCATTTCTCCGCAATCATCCGTGGTATATCCAGCAAGGGGATGTTGCACATATTGTTTGTCTTTTCGCGTGGCTTCCTTATCCAATAGTCCCCGTTGCAGTCTTGTGTGATATGCTCCGGTGTCAGATGCTG
>LUJN01000005.1:1193-23478 GCA_001689445.1 Bacteroidales bacterium M3
CGGATTTCAGTGAACGGGTCATCGGTAATCCATTTGTTGACCAGCGCAAGCCGTGTGATTTTCTTCAAGTTTTTCAGGTACTTGACAGCCGCATTTTGAGCACAATTCTTCTGCACCTTTACAAAGTGTTCAAAGTTCAGGATGAATTCATGGTTCAGCTCCTTCAACGGAATATCTTTCAGATTGTATTGGCTTTGAAGCATTTCTTCCAAATAGCGGACAGTCCTTTCATACCTCAAAACCGTGCCTTTCACATAATCACGGTCTATAAGCTCCCTATACTTCTTGTTATGTTCACGGAATACTTCCAAGAGCATCTTAGGAGCTTCGCCCTCACCATTGAACTTCTGTATCATGGTGAAAGCTGTGACAGGTTTGCCGTCTTGCAGCAGTTCACGGTGTATCTGATAAATCTTTGTCCTGACAGATTCCAGATACTGGTTCAGTTCCAAGGCTTTCCGGTCTTTTCCCGTCACACATCCTTTGGATGCGTTCCAACGCTCTTCGGCAACGCTGCGCTTGATTTGCATTTCGGCACGTTGCCCGTTCACGGTGATTCGCAGCCCGATGGGTGCCTCACCGTTTTTCAACAGTCTTGTTCTTCTGATAAAGAAGAGAATCGAGAAATAGTTTCTTTGCATGGCTTGATACTTTTTTTGTTTGCAAAATTAAGTTCCAAAGCCGAAAGTATGACTACGCAAAGTAGTGTGTATCAACGCAAAGCAACCTTGTCCGGTGGACTTTTTCGGACGGAATCTTACTCCACCGAATTAGCCTGTGAAAGTTGCCGCATTCTGCGTAAAAAAGGAAGGTAGGTAGAAACTAAAAATCCCAGATAACTGTTGATTATCAGGGATTTTCTTCGATTTTCATCTTTGATTGGTGATCCGCCTGGGGCTCGAACCCAGGACCCCAACATTAAAAGTGTTGTGCTCTACCAGCTGAGCTAGCGAATCTTGTGGCTGTAAGAGGGGGGATGTTCCTCAAAAGCGATGCAAAGGTAGGGATTTTGTTTTGATTATGCAAGCGTTTTGCCTTTTATTTGCGGATGGGACATAAAGTTGTTGGGAACGGATTGATTTGCGGCTCGGTATGAGGGTCGGGATTTGACAGGTGATCGGACTATGTGGGATATTTCACGCCTGTGTATAGTCGATCCGGCTGGTTTTTTAATTATTTTTATGATGTGTATTTTTGCTTGTAAGATTGTTTATAGCTATAAATGCAAGGCTATGAAACATGACACCATATACGGCAGATTCAAGGAGATTGCCTCCCGCTACCCATCCTATGATGCTATCATAGAAGAGCATCGGACGTTGACCTATGCCCAGCTCGACGCTATGGCCGATGGCATACTTGGCAAAATCGGCAATGTACGACATACCTATATCGGTATCGTCATGAGCCACGGAGCCGAGATGATTGCGGCAATTCTTGCTGTGCTCAAGAGCGGAGCAGCGTATATTCCGGCAGAACCGTCGCTTCCGAAAGACCGTATCGACTATATGATGTCGGCAGCCGGAGTCGGACTGGTTCTGACTGATGAGCTTTGCCGGGATTTGCCCACGGGAATACGTGGGGCAAGAGGTAATTCGTCGCCTGATATGCCGGCATATGTTCTCTATACCTCAGGGACGACCGGCAGGCCCAAGGGGGTCGTGGTGGAAAATCGTAGTGTCGTTAACTATGCCGAGGCGTTTGAGGCGGAATTTCACGTCGCGCCCGGTGATGTCATGTTGCAATATTCGGTATGCTCATTCGACATCTTTGTGGAGGAGGTTTTTACCACCCTTCTCAATGGGGGCACACTCGCCATACCGCCGCAGCCAATCCCGATGTCTGATATAGATTCACTGATGGATTTTGTCGCACGACATAAGGTGAGCATTATAAGCGGCTTCCCGTATCTCCTTGCCGAGATGAACCGGCTGGATTCAATTCCGTCATCCCTGCGGCTGCTCATAAGCGGAGGGGATGTGTTGCGCGACAGCTACATTAGCCGGCTAAGGGAGATGGGGGTGGGAATCTACAACACCTACGGGCCATCGGAGACAACAGTCTGCGCCTCATATTTCCGTTGTGACAACGCGCGGCCACTTGCTGACGGCACTTTCCCGATAGGAAAAGAGGTTAAGGGGGTGGAAATCAAAATCCTCGATGACGACATGAGGGAAGTGGCCCATGGCGGGATAGGGGAGATATGCATCTATGGCGAAGGCGTCTCGCGCGGCTATCTCGGGAACCCTCCGGAACAGGCCAATTTTGTCCTGTTGCACGACGGTCAAAGGATGTACCGCAGCGGCGATTTGGGCTATCGGCTGCCTGACGGCAACATAGCTTTTCTTCACCGTAAGGATGAGCAGGTGATGATTCTCGGCAAACGGGTTGAGCCCGATGAGGTCGAGAATGTGCTCAATACCGCTCCCGATGTTGAGCACGGTGTGGTCTGTCCATACTCCGATGACAGCGGGCTGTCCTATCTCGTCGCATATTTTGTGCCAAAAGAGAAAAAATTCTCGTTAAGTTCTATAAAGACTTGGCTCTCATCAAAATTGTCTGACTTTATGGTCCCGGAATATTTTGTGGCAATGAAAAGCATTCCTCTGACAGTGCGCGGCAAGGTCGACCGCGCGTCATTGCCGGTGGTGCTGAAGGAAGGGGGACTTTATGGGAATTGAATTGCACCGAATCTCAGATGTCGAGGAGTTGATGCGCTGGCGGCTGGAGGTGATACAATCGGTTTTCGGGCATAATTCCGATGCCGCTCTGTCGCTTTCAAATAGGGAATATTATGCATCCCATATACGGAATGGCACCCATGTGGCCGTGGTGGCAACCGTAGACGGCATAGACGCTGGATGCGGAGGCGTCTGCCTGTATGACGAATTGCCCTCACCCGACAATCCGACAGGTCGTTGTGCCTATCTGATGAACATATACGTCCGTCCCGAGTTTAGGGAGAGGGGTGTCGCTACGTCAATTGTGAACTTTCTCGTCATGGAAGCCCGCAACCGCCGTTGCGGCAAGGTCTATCTTGAAACTACCGCTGCGGCGAGGCCACTTTATGCTGCCATGGGATTTTACGAAATGAAAGATATGATGAAATTATGAGACAGAATCTTAGAATAGGAAATCTTAACTGCCTGTGTGTGCGGCAGTCGGACGAGAGGGTTGCATATGTGCTGTATCCGATGGAGACGCTTGGCCCGTGGATTGAGGACGCGGCCCGACGCTATGGTGTGAGCATTGTTGTAATAACGGGTATGGACTGGGATGACGATATGACACCGTGGCCTGCAAAAGGTGTTCCCGCAGGGACGGCTGATTTCAAAGGGGGCGCACCGCAGTTTATGGCATTGCTTCAAGGCATGGTCATGCCCGAGGTCGAAAAGTCTACAGGGATACACCCTGTGGAACGAGATCTTATCGGTGTTTCTTTGTCGGGGCTGTTTACGATGTGGCAATGGGCATTGTACGGTGTATTTGACAATGTTGCGTCACTGTCAGGTTCATTTTGGTATGAGGGGTTCGCCGATTGGTTTGATAAAAATATGACGGCCAAACGTGGACGCGCCTACCTGCTTTTGGGCGACAAGGAGGCTGATTCGCGCATTCCGCAGTTCCGCAGTGTGGCGGTGGATACGCAGAAGGTTGTGGCCCGGCTTAAAGAGATTGGCATAAAAACTGAGTTTGAGTATGTCCCGGGCGACCATTTTGCCGACCCTACAGGGAGGCTTGACAAGGCGTTTAACAACCTTTTTTCATCTCTCTCCGATAGTTAAGTGTCTATTCAAAATTAAATGATATATTAACTCATGCGACCTGAAACAAAATCTTTTATATTCTCTGCGGCTTTATTTTGGTGAAAATTGATTCTCGCATATAGTATAAATTAATTTTGAATAGCCACTTAGTAGACTGATTTCAATATTTTGTCGTATTTTTGTGTCATATGGAAAAGGATTGCAGACAGACCGGTGGCTCGCGGCGAAAACTTTGGTTGGCGATAGGTATCCTTGTCGCCGTGCTTTTTGTCATTGCGGCTTGGGTGGGCTGGGGCTATCTTGGCGGTAGCGGGCTAAGTGAGGCTCGATGGGTATACCTGCCGGCCAACGTATCGCGCGAGGAGATGCGCGACAGCCTTGTCTCGGCGTTGGGCGACGATACGGGAGCCAAGGTTGACCGCCTGTGGTCGGTCTTTGGCGAAGACCAATTGCCTCACGGGGCATTCCGTGTAGAGGCAGGTACAAGCGCGGCACGCATTTACCGTCGGCTGTCGCGGGGTGCGCAGACCCCAGTGAGGGTGACGTTCAATAATGTGCGCACGATGCGGCAGCTTGCTTCGCGTGTGGCCTCGCGCATGGAGTTTGATGATAGAGGATTCCTTGCGGCATGTGACAGCGTACTCCTGGTAAAGGGCTTGAAGACGCCCCACTATCCGGCGGCGTTTTTCCCTGACACCTACGAATTTTATTGGACTGACAGCCCAGTAAAAGTTGTTAAACGCCTGAGCGCGGAGTATGACCGATTTTGGGACGATGCACGTCGTGGACGCGCTGCGGCTCTTGGGCTTACTCCCGTGGAGGTGGCCACGGTAGCCTCTATCGTGGAGGAGGAGACCAACAACCGTGCAGAGCGGGGCACGGTTGCACGCCTGTATCTCAACCGTCTGAAGGAGGGCATGAAGTTGCAGGCCGATCCGACGGTAAAATTTGCCGTGGGTGACTTCTCGTTGCGGCGTATCCTCGGCAAGCATCTCGCCACACTGTCGCCTTACAACACCTATATATACAAGGGGCTTCCGCCTGGCCCGATACGCATCGTTGATCGAGCTACCCTCGACGCCGTGCTTGACGCGCCGGCAAACGACTATCTCTATATGTGTGCCAAGGAGGATTTTTCGGGCGCTCATAATTTTACACGCAGCTATAGCGAGCATCTTGCCAATGCACGCCGCTATCAGGCTGCGCTCAACGCCAAAAACATAAAGTGATGACACGCTCTGACGACAAGGAAGATGGAGGGTGGGTGTTGTTTGATACCTACTACAGTGACGCCGACGCCTATATCGACAAGGGCGTCCTGGAGACCAACGGAGTGCCATGTGTGATAATGAACGAGATAATATCCACGGTATATCCATTGACCATGACCCCGCTCGGCGCAATACGCCTCATGGTGCCTCGTGAACTGCTTGAGGAGGCACGACGCATAATGGCGTCACCGCCTGTCGGGCTATGAATTTTCCCCGTCGATACGTGCTCCCTTGATTATATACTGGTTGTAGTAGGAGAGCAGGAGAGCTGTCAAGGGGAGCGCCACAATCATTCCGAGCAGCCCGAGCAGTGTGCCCCATATCGACAGCGACAGCAGGATGAGGGCAGGATTAAGGCCCATCGCCTTGCCCATTATCTTTGGCGTTAGGATAAGGTCCTGTATAGCCTGCACCACGCAATACACGGCCATGGCTTCGGCAAATATCACCCAGAAATTTCCCCCTTGGTCAACCGACATCACGAGACAAAGCATGGCCGTGATAGGGATGGAGATAAGCTGTAGGTAGGGCACCATGTTGAGAAGCCCGATAAACAGCCCCAGCACTATGGCCAACGGCAGGTCGATGATGAGGAAACCGATGCTGAACAGTATTCCGACGCACAGTGCCACAAGTGCCTGCCCGCGAAAATAATGATTCATCGACTGCTGTATATCGCGTCCTATCTTGAATGTAATCTTGCGGTAACGCGGGGGCACCATGCGTTTGAAGCCGACCGACAGGCGGTCATAGTCAATCATTATAAAGATGAGGTAGAGGAATACCACGAGCCAGCTCACAATGTTGATGATAAACCCGATGCTTGTGCTCACCAGTCCCCACGTTCCCCTCAGCGATGACTTTATCACCTCAATCCACTCCTGGCGCGTGAGCATGGCCGACAGTTGCTCAAGGTCAAAGTTGGTGCGGATAAAGCGGTGTATGCCGTCGGGCATGAATGGGATGTTAAGCTCGGTCTGAGAGTATTGCCGTATCATGACGCCCACCTGTGCAATCTCCTCGATTATGGACGGAATAAACATGTAGCACAGCACCCCGACGAAAAAGGTCGCCTCAAACAATGTGCAGAAAATCGCCACCGCGCGACCGCGCAGGTTGAGCAGCCGCCGGTTGAACTGCACAAACGGCTCCAATATGTAGGCTATCAGGCACGCAACGCAAAACGGCAGCAATACCCCCTTCAGCACATTAATAAGATAAAGTGTCGCTATAAACAGCACCACAGTGATGAGCATCCTCACCACTCGGTCAAACGTATATGGTCTCCTTTCAGTCATCAAATTTTCAAATTTAGCATTTTGGCAAAGTTAGTCACATTAACCTTATTGTGCAAAAATTTCGTAGAGACCCAACCGGATTTCATATTTAGAGGGACTATTGTTTTGTGCGAGGATGTTTTTCACTAATTTTGTCACATAATAATCATTAAACGCTAAATTTTAATTTATGACTGCTGCTATTAGGGAGGCTTTGAACGATAAGCCTTGGGCGCGGTGGACGGCTTTGACGCTCATTGCGCTGATGATGTTTTTCGCCTACATGTTTGTCGATGTCATGGGGCCAATCAAGAGTCTGCTTGAGCCTGATCTCGGATGGAGTTCGACGGCATACGGCACTTACCGCGCATCGGAATATTTCCTGAATGTATGCGGATTCCTGATTATCGCCGGCTTTATCCTTGACAAGACCGGCATACGTTTCACCGGCATGTTGTCGGCGTCGCTGATGGTCATCGGGGCTGTGATAAAGCTCTACGGCATAAGCGACCTGTTTGTCGGGACCGCGCTTGAGAATTGGCTCAATTCGTGGTGGACGGCCCTGCCGGCAAGTGCCAAGATGGCATCGTTGGGCTTCATGATATTCGGTTGCGGCTGTGAGATGGCCGGCACAACGGTGTCAAAGTCCATTGCCAAGTGGTTTAAGGGTAAGGAGATGGCTCTCGCCATGGGACTTGAGATGGCTATTGCCCGTGTGGGCGTGTTCGCCATATTCTCCATCTCGCCGTGGATTGCCGCCGAGATGGGCACGGTTGTCGCACCTGTCGCTTTCTGCACTGTGTTGTTGCTTATCGGGCTGATATTCTTCAGCGTGTTCTGTGTGATGGATACCAGGCTCGACCGTCAGCTCGGTGCTGCCAAGTCGGGTGAGGTGGCAGAGGAGGAGTTCAAGGCGTCCGATATTGCCAAGATTTTTTCAAGTCATATCTTCTGGGTTGTGGCCCTGCTGTGTGTGCTTTATTATTCGGCCATATTCCCGTTCCAGGCATACGGAGCGGAGATGCTGCAATGTAACCTTGAGGGCATATCGGCACAACAGGCATCCGACATCTTCCGCTGGTTTCCTATCGGGGCAGCTGTCATAACGGTGTTCCTCGGAAACTTTCTCGACCGCAGGGGTAAGGGCGCGACGATGCTTATACTCGGAGCGCTGCTGCTCATCGGCTGTCACTTGATATTTGCCCTGCTGCTCCCCGCCACCCACAGCGAGGTGCTGGCCTATGCCACCATCATCGTACTTGGCGTGTCGTTTGCGCTTGTCCCTGCCGCCCTGTGGCCCAGTGTTCCCAAGATTATAGAGGAGAAGGTGCTCGGTAGCGCATATTGCCTTATCTTCTGGGTGCAGAATATCGGGTTGTGCCTCGTGCCGCTGCTCATCGGCGCGGTGCTCGACTCGGTTAATGCCGACAATCCCGCAGTGGTGGCTGCAAAGGCACAGATAGAGGTCCTGCGTGCCGAGGGTGTGGAAAATCCCGATGTGTTTATCCCCTACAACTATACCGTGCCGATGCTTATATTCGCATGTTTCGGCGTGTTGGCCCTTATCCTTGCCATCTATCTGAAGGCTCTTGACAAGAAGAAGCATTACGGCTTGGAAGACCCCAATATCAAGCCTGTGGTCTCTGCTGAGGAGGCGGAGGTTGAGGCGGCCGAGGAGTAACGGCTATAGCGTCACCTCATACTGTTAAGCGCGTCGAGCATCGATTGAAGCTCGACGCGCATTTTTTTCAGGCGGTTGATGGCGTCGGAGCGGCGCGACACCCCTGACTGGTTGCGGCGTATCTGCTCCTGTGCGGCATCGAGTTTTAGGCCTTTCTCCTTTACAAGAAAGTGAATCATGCGCAGGGTCTCTATATCCTTTGGAGTGTAGAAACGTGTTCCATGGTCGTTGCGGCGCGGGGAGAGGACAGTGAACTGCGACTCCCAGAAGCGTAGCGTCGACAGGGGCAGCCCGAGCAGCTCGGCAACCTCGCGTATCCTGTAATATCGTTTGTCTAAATCTTCCATAAATTAGATGGCGTCAGTCCATGACGTGGCCGGCATTTTCGGCGGCTATTATCAACTCGTCATATTCTTTTGGAGTCAGGTCGTGGAAATAGTAGTGTACCGGGTTTTGTGGCTTCCCGTCATATCGTACCTCATAGTGCAGGTGAGGTCCTGTGGACTTGCCTGTGTTGCCTACCTCTCCGATGAGGTCACCACGCTTGACCTTTTGCCCGGCATTGACGAGTATCTTGCTCAAATGGGCATATCGGGTAGTGTAATTGTATCCGTGGTCGATTGTGATCATGTTGCCGTATCCGCTGTTCCACTCCGCCTCTGTCACGTTGCCGTCGCCCGTGGCATATACAGGTGTCCCTATGTCGGAGGCAAAGTCCATACCCTCGTGAAACTTTGTTGTGCCGTATACCGGGTCGACCCTCACGCCATATCCCGATGCCATCTGCTTGAGGTTAAGTTCCGATATGGGTTGTATCGACGGTATATGGGACAGGCGGTCACGTTGGTTGCCGGCAAGTGACACAAGTTCGTCAAACGACCGTGTCTGCGTGTACAGGCTGCGGTCGAGTATATCTACCTTGCGTGTGATGTTCTTTATCAGCTCAGCATCGTTGAGGCGGTCGAGATGGCGGTAGCGGTTACGGTTGTCGAGACCTGCATACCGGCGTGATGCCGAGATGCGGTCGGCCCCCATCATCACGCGGTAGAAATTGTCGTCGCGCTCGGCGATGTCGTTCATTACGGCCAAAGAGCGGTCCACGCGCCCCTGCAGCAGGTTCAGTTCGGCGACCAACTGCTCGTTCTCCTGCCGTAATATCTTCTCCTTGGGCAGGTCAATCCAATAATACACTATGACAAAAATCAGAGCGCCGATGCCGAGACCCACCGCAAAATGGCGCGCGACAGTCAGCACCCGGTCGCGTGTCGACGGGTACACACGGTCGTAATGGTCGGTCGCCGGGTTGTAACGGTAGAATACCTTTTTACTCATCGTGAGGATGTTGTCGTGTCAATCCTTGCAAAAATAATTGATTTGGATTACTTTTGCAGAGATTTATGGCAAAGATACGCAAAAAAGCAAATTTATTTGGCGTTTGCAGAGCCTAAGTATATGATATGTCTGCGGGATAAAGCGCGGGCGACTAATAGGACAATCAATAATAAAATCTTGCAATATGCTCACAGCAAAGGAAATACGCGAATCATTCAAGGATTTCTTCCGTGGAAAGGGCCATCAGATAGTGCCCTCCGCCCCAATGGTGATTAAGGATGACCCGACGTTGATGTTCACCAACGCCGGCATGAATCAGTTTAAGGATATTATACTCGGCAATGCGGCGGCAAAGTACAATCGCGTTGCCGACTCGCAGAAGTGCCTGCGCGTGAGCGGCAAGCATAACGACCTGGAGGAGGTCGGGATGGACACTTACCACCACACGATGTTTGAGATGCTCGGCAACTGGTCGTTTGGCGACTATTTCAAGCGCGAGGCCATAGACTGGGCGTGGGAATATCTTGTGGATGTTCTCAAGCTTGACCCCGCGCGGCTATATGCCACCGTGTTTGAGGGTGCACCCGATGAGGGGCTGACCCGCGACGATGAGGCGGCAGGCTATTGGGAGAGGCATCTCCCTGCCGACCATATAATCAACGGCAACAAGCACGACAATTTCTGGGAGATGGGCGATACAGGTCCTTGCGGCCCCTGCTCGGAGATACATATCGACCTGCGCAGCGACGAGGAGCGTGAGGCCAAGGATGGCCGCGAGCTTGTCAACCACGATCATCCTCAGGTGATAGAGATATGGAATCTCGTGTTTATGCAGTATAACCGCAAGGCCGACGGCTCGCTGGAGCCGCTGCCCGCCAAGGTGATTGACACAGGCATGGGCTTCGAGCGCCTATGCATGGCGTTGCAAGGAAAGACATCCAACTATGATACCGATGTATTTACCCCCCTCATTACGAAAATAGGGCAGCTGGCCGGAATGGAATATGGCAAGGACGCAAAGGTCGACATCGCCATGCGTGTCATCGCCGACCATGTGCGTACGATAGCGTTCTCCATCGCCGACTCCCAGCTCCCGTCCAATGCCAAGGCCGGTTATGTGATACGCCGCATCCTACGTCGTGCAGTGCGATATGCCTACACGTTCCTCGGGCAGAAACAGGCATTCATGTACCGTTTGCTCGACACCCTGATTGACTCGATGGGGGAGGCCTATCCCGAGCTTGGCAAGCAGCGCGAGCTTATAATGCGCGTCATCAAGGAGGAGGAGGATTCCTTCCTGCGTACCCTTGAGAACGGCATACGCCTGCTTGATGGCTCAATAGCGGCGGCACGTGCCGCCGGCAAGACGGAGATATCGGGCAAGGAGGCATTTGTGCTCTATGACACTTACGGATTCCCACTTGACCTCACGGAGCTTATATTGAAGGAAAACGGCATGACGCTCGACCATGCGGGATTTGACAAGGAGATGGAGGCCCAAAAGGCGCGTGCCCGTAATGCCGCCGCCGTCGAGACCGGCGACTGGGTTGTCGTCAACGACGGTGAGCAGCAGTTTGTCGGCTACGACTCCACGATTGCTTCCACCAAGATACTGCGTTATCGCAAGGTGAAGCAGAAAAACAAGGAATATTACCAGCTTGTGCTCTCGGTCACTCCGTTCTATGCCGAGATGGGCGGCCAGGTCGGCGACCGGGGTGTGCTTGTCAACGGCGACGAGACGATAGAGATATACGATACAAAGCGGGAGAACGGAATGGGAGTACACCTGACCACCAAGCTTCCGTCGGATGTGACCGCTACGTTTGATGCCCGCATAGATGAGAAAGCCCGTCTCGCCACATCAAGCAACCACACTGCAACCCACCTCCTTCATGAGGCACTCCGCGAGGTGCTCGGCACTCATGTCGAGCAGAAAGGCTCGTACGTAAGCCCCGAGGTGTTGCGTTTTGACTTCTCCCACTTCCAGAAACTTACCCCCGAGGAGATATCGCGTGTGGAACATCTTGCGAATAAGAAAGTGCGTCAGGCTATCGCCCGCGACGAGAAACGCAATGTGCCTATATCCCAAGCCCTTGAAATGGGTGCTATGGCTCTTTTTGGAGAGAAGTACGGCGATGAGGTACGTGTCATAAAGTATGGCGACTCGGTTGAACTGTGCGGCGGTACACATGTGGACAACACCGGCAACATCGGCATGATTAAAATCCTGTCAGAGAGCAGTATCGCTGCCGGTATACGTCGAATTGAGGCTGTGACTGGCGAACGTGTGGAGGATATGCTTGATGACCTGAAGCACAATCTTCAGGGGATATCGGCTATGTTCAACAATGCCCCCGATGTCATGGAGGCTGTACGCAAGGCCATTGAGGAAAACGGTGCGCTCAAGAAGCAGGCCGAACAGGTGTTCAATGAGCGCGTCAGCGCACTTACCGCTGATGTGATAGCCAAGGCCCATGAGAAGCATGGCATAAAAGTCGTCTCACTTAAGGGCATAAGAATGCCTGAGATGGCTAAGAATGTAGCTTTCGGAGTGCGTGCCCAGTTGCCCGAGAAGACGGTATTTATTGCAGCTACGGAAGATATGAACCATCGCCCGCTGCTTACGTTGATGATAACCGAAGATCTTGTAAAGGAGGGGTTGAACGCCTCGGCTATTGTACGTGACGCTGCCAAGCTGATTCAGGGTGGTGGCGGCGGCCAGCCCGGATTTGCTCAGGCCGGTGGCAAGAATGCAGATGGCCTGTCGGCTGCATTCGACAAGATGTACATTGCATTGGGCCTTGAATAGGCAATTTGGTCAGTGTATTATACCATAAAGGAGACCTTCGGCGTTAACCGCGTCGAGGGTCTTTTTGTTTGGCGACACGAGGACGATGTCTTCTGCCGCTCTCATCAACGGAAGGTCATCGCGGTGATCGGTGATGATGGCACATAGGGATAGCTCGTGGCATTGCAGGAAGGCCAGCACTTGGTCGCGTTTCTCCTCGCGCACCGTTTCGCGCCAGTCTGGGGTGTCGGATGAGGGAGTGGCTATACACCCGTCCAATGATACCCCTTGGGCAATAAGGGCGGCATAGGATGCCGGCGCGGCAGTGGCAAGGATAACGGCAGAGTTGGCCTGACGCATCTGACGGCACAACTTCAATACTTTAGGGTGGATGTGCCTTGCAAGCCTATTGGCGAACTTGTGAAGCTCATCAGGGCCCATTATCGGCTCGGTGATGCGCATAAGTCGTTGCTTTAGCCGGCTGTGGGTGATGAGTCGTAACTTGCGCACGGCAATCCATGCCGCAATGCGGGGTATCACGTCAATGCGCAGTTGCCTTAGGGATTGCCAAGCGGCAAATTTGAGGTATTCCTTGAAGCTGTTACGCCTCAGCAATGTCCCGTCAAGATCTACTATGATTGCCGCGCGGCATGTTAAGAGTCTGTCGCCCATGGAAATCGTATTAGTGTACTGTCGTGATACAGTCGGAAGTCGGCATCGATGGCCGGATGGGGAGTGGTGACTGTAATTACGCCAATCGATATGTCGCAATGGGGGTAAAGCCTTTTGAGCTGCCCCACGACATTGACCATTGTCGCTCCCGAGTCGATGGCATCATCAACCACGAGTACACGACGAGGGCCATAGGAAAGAAAGTCAGAGACATCTTCTGGCAGGGAAATCTCACCTATGCGCTCGGCCAACGGACGGTAGCGGGTGCAGTATGATTCTATGATCCTCGCCACGTTCAGCAGCAGATGGGGCAGGCATCGGAGTATGGTGCGTGTTATCTTATGGCTTTTTATCTTGGTGGAATGGCGTCGCATCTCCACGTCTGCCCTTTTTGCGCAAGGGAAATATGTGCATAGTTGGTCGGCCACATGGCTGCCGCCGCGCTTTATTCCGACAATGACATCGGGCGTCATGCCTGCATCGGCCACCAGGGATGCCAGGCGCGAACACATATCCGCAAACTCCTCCTGTGTAATGGTGATAACTTTCATGATACTGCGCGGCATATCAGTTGGAACACCTTGCGGCCAAACAGGGACGCGATTATTCCGATCTTGTTCTTTATCCTCACTTTCGGATTGACGAGGCTGCCGTACCGCAGTTTCTTGATATTGCTCCAGCATCGGTCGGCGTGGGGGCTGTCACCATATCCATTGGCCGACAGCAGTTGCATCATATTGAAGTTGGCGCTCAACTTGCGGTCATGAGCTGCCGGCAACAGCATCGGACAATGCTCCGCCATGTGCCTCTCTATACCGTCGGTCACATCAAGCACATCAAGCCGTTTCAGGGTGAAGTTGCCTGTAATGCTGTTCTCCCTCAAGCGGTAATAATAGAGTTGTGACGGCGTGTGTGCAATCGTTCTTGCCTGTAGGTAGAGAAGATAGAATGTCGCCAAGTCTTCATAGACTTTTCCCTCGGGGAAATTTACGCTATCAAACATGTTTTTGCGGTAAAGTTTTCCCCAGGTAGAGTGGTTGAGTCTATTTTGGTACAGCATATCGCGAATGGCATCAACCGGCAACAGGACAGCCGGAGTATTCTCTTTTGGAGTAGGTGCTGATTCTTCGTCGTGTAGCCAAAATTCTGAACAGGATGATATGTCAGCTCCAAAAGCCATCATGTTGCGATACAGGGTCTCAATCATGGTCGTGGCAATCCAATCATCGCTGTCGACAAATGTCAGCAGTGATCCATGTGAGTGGCGTATCCCTGTGTTGCGTGCCGAGGATAGCCCTCCGTTGGGCTGATGGATGACTTTAATCTGTGCATTTGATGAGGCATACCTGTCGCATATCATTCCCGAGCGGTCGGTAGAGCCATCGTCAATGAGGATGACTTCGAGGGTAGGGTAGGTCTGCGCCAATATGCTGTCAAGGCACTTTTCAAGGTATTTCCCGACATTGTATACCGGCACTATTACTGATATGAGAGGCAATTCATCCATCAAGAGCAAAGATAGTCAATTATTGCCAAACAATAAGGCGGTGGAATCGGATAATTTTTATTAATTTTGCACCTGCGCATTTTTGTCTTTACATCAATTGGTCTAAAAGGGTGCGATAACTTTATACAAAACGTTCATTCTATGAATATAGCCATAGTCGGAACAGGATATGTGGGTCTTGTCTCGGGAGCATGTTTTGCCGAGATGGGAGTTGATGTGACGTGCGTTGATGTCAACGAGGAGAAAATCAAAAATCTGCTTGAAGGCAAGATGCCGATCTATGAGCCGGGACTTGACGAGATGGTGTTGCGCAACCATCGTGAGGGCAGGCTGCATTTCACCACTTCCTTGGCCGACTGTATTGATGACGTTGAGATTGTGTTCAGCGCGGTTGGTACGCCCCCCGATGAGGATGGCAGTGCCGACCTGCAATATGTGCTTGAAGTTGCACGGACTTTCGGGCAGAATATAAAGAAATATACAATTCTTGTCACCAAGTCGACAGTCCCTGTCGGCACGGCCATGAAAGTGAAGGAGGTTATCCAGGCAGAGCTTGACCGTCGTGGCGAGTCAATACCGTTTGACGTGGCGAGCAACCCCGAGTTTCTCAAGGAGGGCACGGCTATAAAGGATTTCATGAGTCCCGATCGTGTGGTAGTGGGTGTCGAGTCTGACCGTGCCCGCGAGATGATGGGCCGTCTCTATCGCCCTTTGCTGCTCAATAATTTCCGCGTCATATTCACTGACTTCCCGTCGGCCGAGATGATAAAGTATGCCGCCAACTCCATGTTGGCCACCCGCATATCGTTTATGAATGACATCGCCAACCTATGCGAGTTGGTCGGTGCCGATGTCAACATGGTGCGCAAGGGTATCGGCTCTGATACCCGCATCGGGGGCAAGTTCCTCTATCCCGGATGCGGATATGGCGGCTCATGTTTCCCCAAGGATGTAAAGGCGCTTGTCAGGACAGCCGAAAAGGCGGGTTACGAGATGCGGGTGCTGCGTGCCGTGGAGGATGTCAACGAGCATCAGAAAAAAGTCCTGTTCAACAAATTGTCCCGATGCTACGGCGGGAAGCTCGACGGCCTGACTATAGCTATGTGGGGTCTTGCATTCAAGCCCGAGACCGACGACATGCGGGAATCTACAGCTCTTGTCACCATCGGACTGCTTCTTGAGGCCGGATGTCGTGTAAAGGTCTTTGACCCCGTGGCGATGGATGAGTGCCGCCGTCGCCTTGGCGATGCCGTGGAGTATGCCCGCGACATGTATGATGCCGTGCTCGATGCCGATGCAATGCTGCTGCTCACCGAGTGGAAACAGTTCCGTATGCCCTCGTGGGGCGTGATACGCAAGACCATGGCGCGGCCGCTTGTGATTGACGGGCGCAACATATATGATGCCCGCGAGATGGAGGAGTATGGGATTGAATACTACTGCATAGGACGAAATTGATATAAACCTCAAAAACTTATTTGTTTGGAGAATATGAAACCACGCGTATTGATTGTAAACAAGTTCTACTATCCCCGAGGAGGGGACTGCGTATGCACAATCAATCTTGAACGCCTTTTGAACGACAAGGGGCACGACACTGCTATATACTCGATGTCTTATCCCGAGAACATCGAGTCAAGGTGGTCACACTATTTTGCCACCCCGATAGATTTCGGAGGCGGGGCATCCCAGAAAATCGCAGCATTGAAACGCACTCTCGGATTGGGCGACATCAAGGCCTCTTTTGCACGTATACTTGCCGATTTCAAGCCCGATATCGTTCATCTCAACAATATCCACAGCTACCTGTCGCCTGTGCTTGCCGTTATGGCTCGCCGACATGGGGCTAAGGTCGTATGGACACTCCACGATTATAAGCTGATATGTCCGTCATACAATTGTCTCTTTGAAGGGAAGCCTTGCGAGGATTGCTTCGAGCACAAATTCTCTGTGGTGAGCAAGCGTTGCATGAAAGGGTCATTGGCCGCAAGTGCGATAGCGTTTATGGAGGCGTTGAAGTGGAACCGCAAGACGCTTGAACGCAATGTCGATTGCTTTATATGCCCGAGCGCTTTCATGAAGGAGAAGATGGAGCAGGGCGGTTTCAACCCCTCCAAGCTGACAGTCAACTGTAACTTTGTAGACTTTGACAAACTGGCGCGTTTTGCATCCGCTCCGCTTGTCGACCGTGATGACTACTATTGCTACGTCGGGCGTCTCTCTCCCGAAAAGGGCGTGGAAATGATGCTTGAAGTGGCCGCGTCGATGCCTCATAAGATTAAGGTGGCCGGCGACGGCCCGCTGCTTGAACCGTTAAAGGAAAGATATCGCGGATGTGACAACATCGAGTTCCTTGGCCGGCAGAATGCCGCCCAGGTGAGTGAGCTCCTCTCCCATGCGCGATTCTCGGTCATACCCTCCATGTGGTATGAGAATAATCCGTTAGGTGTTATCGAGTCGCTTTGTGGGGGCACGCCTGTTGTTGGGGCACGTATCGGCGGCATTCCTGAACTTATAGATGAGAGCATGTCGGGATTGACTTTTACTGCCGGCGATTCCTCTTCGCTTGCCGATGCCATAACGCGCGCCTATGCCACGCGGTGGGACAATGCGGCCATAAAAGAGGGCGCCATCGACCGATTCTCGGCCGACCGCCATTATGAGATATTGGAAAATATATATAGCACACACATAAAATAATAGAAACAAAAACAACTATGGGAGCAATTAAACCTACTGACGCTTCAATTATTCTGACGTATCGTTGTCCGATGCAGTGCAAGATGTGTAACATATGGCACTATCCGACCGATAAGAAGGAGGAAATCAAAGCCTCCGACCTACGTTCACTTCCACAGCTTAAATTCATCAACCTCACAGGCGGCGAGCCGTTTATCCGTGAAGATCTCGCCGAGATTGTCGAGGAGTGCTACAAGCACACCGACCGTATCGTCATTTCGACATCCGGATGGTTTGAGGACCGTGTTATAGCCCTTGCCAAGAAGTTCCCTAACATCGGTATCCGTATCTCTATAGAAGGCCTTAGCTGCAAGAATGATGAGTTGCGTGGCCGCGAGGGTGGATTTGACAAGGGATTGCGCACGCTTTTGACCCTGAAGCAGATGGGCGTAAAGGATATAGGATTTGGATGTACCGTTTCAAACAACAACTCCAAGGATATGCTGTCGCTTTATCAGCTGTCGCTGTCTCTCGGCATGGAGTTTGCCACGGCTTCGTTCCACAATTCGTATTACTTCCACAAGGATGACAATGTGATTACCAACAAGGAGGAGGTCTGCAAGAATTTCGAGCAGCTTATCGAGTGGCAGTTGCAGGAAAAGCATCCAAAGTCGTGGTTCCGCGCGTTCTTCAACATGGGGCTTATCAACTATATAGAGGGTGGTCGCCGTATGTTGCCTTGCGAGGCCGGTTCGGCCAACTTCTTCATCGACCCGTGGGGCGAGGTGTTCCCGTGCAACGGTCTTGAGGAAAAATATTGGAAAGAGTCGATGGGCAACATCCACAATGCCGACTTTATGACCATATGGGAGAGCGAGCAGGCCGAGAAAGTGCGCGAGAAAGTGCGCAAATGTCCCAAGAATTGCTGGATGGTCGGCACAGCTTCGCCTGTGATGCACAAGTATATCAAGCATCCCCTGAAGTGGGCTGTCAAGAACAAGATACGCTCCATGCGCGGGTTGAAGCCATGTCTTGACAAGACGTGGTATGATGTCGGCCAGGACCCCATGCAGGGCGACTTGCGCGAAAAATTCTAATATCGCCAATCTTCCAAAAAAAACTGATATTTATGAAGATTGTTGTTGTCGGGACGCGTGGCATCCCGGATATCCTTGGCGGGGTAGAGACTCATTGTGAGGAACTCTATCCCCGCATTGCCGCCATGGGGCATGATGTCACCGTCATACGCCGCTCGTCATATGTCACGGAAGATAACCGCCGTGACACTTTCCGAGGCGTCAGGCTTGTTGACGTGTATGCTCCCCGCAAAAAGAGCATCGAGGCTATCGTGCACACTTTTCTCGCTGTCATAAAGGCTCGTCGCCTCAATCCCGATGTACTCCACGTCCATGCCATCGGCCCGTCTATCATGGTGCCGTTTGCACGCTTGCTCGGCATGAAGGTGGTGATGACCAACCACGGTCCCGACTATGACCGCCAGAAGTGGGGGCGCATGGCCAAGGCGGTGCTTAAGACCGGCGAGAGGTTTGGCACACTGTTCAGCCACAAGGTGATAGTCATCTCCGATGTCATCGCAGAGATACTGCGTGAACGATATGGCAGAACCGATACCGAGTTGATATTCAATGGGGTGAATGCCCCGGTCAAGTCCACCGCCAATGACTTCCTTGCCGAGAAAGGGATTGCGGGGAAACCTTACATACTTGCCATAGGCCGATTTGTCAAAGAGAAAGGTTTTCATGACCTCATTGATGCATATGTCAAGTCTGGGCTTGCCGAGAGTCACAACCTTGTGATTGCCGGCGACAGCGACCATGAGGATGAGTACTCACAGTCGCTCAAGCATAAGGCTCGGGAGGCGGGCGTGATATTGACCGGTTTTATAAAGGGTGAACGTCTCAATCAGGTGATGACCAATGCCGCGCTGTTTGTGATGCCCTCATACCATGAGGGATTGCCTATAGCGTTGCTTGAAGCGATGAGCTATGACCTTGACGTGTTGGTGAGCGATATCCCCGCCAATCGTCTTGATATCCTCCGTCGGGATGATTTCTTCCCGGTCGGCAATATTGATGCCATGTCTGAGGCTATGAAGCGTAAGATTGCGGCAAAGGCCACTCCTCGGAAGTACGACCTGAGTGCATACGATTGGGACAAGATTGCGCGTCAGACAGTCAATGTCTACAAGAATATCGTGCCCGGCAGGTGACGATGACGGTTAGGCTTTCGTTGCCCGGCGGTTTTTAGTGCTGAAAATGTTAACCAACTGATACATTGTATGAGAATGAAAAACTTTTTGCGATTGGTGTCGCTTGCCGTTGTCGCGGCATTTGCCGTCACGGCTGCGGCACAGGAGTTCCCGAGACTGCCCAAGCTCCCCGTCGACACGGCTGTAAGGATTGGGCGTTTACCCAACGGCTTGACCTATTATATCCGCCATAACGAATACCCCAAGGGTCAGGCCGATTTCTACATAGCACAGAAAGTCGGCTCTATCCTTGAAGAGGATAACCAGCGTGGTCTCGCGCATTTCCTTGAGCATATGTGCTTCAACGGGACAAAGCATTTCCCTGGGAATGAGGTGGTGTCGTGGCTTGAGACGGTAGGCGTGAAGTTTGGCGAGAATCTCAATGCATATACCGCTGTCGACGAGACGGTCTACAATATTTCCAATGTGCCTGTGGCGCGTGAGAGCGTGCAGGACAGCTGCCTTCTCATACTTCATGATTGGGCAAACGACCTGTTGCTCGACCCGCAGGAAATAGATAAGGAACGCGAGGTCATCCATCAGGAGTGGCGACGCAGCATGGTGGGGCAGATGCGCATACTTGAAAAAGTGTTGCCCAAGATATATCCGGGCAGCCGTTACGGATACCGCTTGCCTATAGGCACGATGGAGATTGTCGACAATTTCCCCGCGCAGGACTTGCGCGACTACTATGAGCGGTGGTATCGGCCCGACCAGCAGGGTATAGTGGTGGTCGGAGACGTGGACGCAGACCGCATCGAGGCAAAGATAAAGGAGATATTTTCCGACATAGAGATGCCTGCCGATGCTCCGGCGCGAGAGTATCTTCCTGTCGAGGACAACAAGGGCACTCTTTATGCCATCGGCAGTGACCCGGAGCAGAAGGTGGCAATCGTTGAGCTGATGTTCAAGACCGACGTGTTTCCCGATTCGCTTAAAAACACGATTCCTCACCTTGGTTCCGACTATATGACATACGTGTTGACGCGTATGCTGAAGTCGCGGTTTGCTGATATCGCCTCGCGTCCCGATGCCCCGTTTGCCAACGCGTCGGCGTCCTACGGCAACTTTTTCCTTGCCAAGACCAAGGATGCGCTTACCATATCCGGGATGGCAAAGGAGGGCGACATCCGGCCTGTGGTGGAGGCCATATACCGCGAGCTGTTGCGGGCGGTCCGTGGCGGTTTCACGCCTACGGAGTACGACCGTGTGCGGAGTGAATACATTTCCCGTATTGAGACGATATACAACAACCGCAACAAGGTCGAAAATGACAATTATGTGCAGGGTTATGTGCGCAACTTCATTGACGGCGACCCGATACCGGGCATAGAGTACGAGACTCAGGTGCTCAAGCTGCTTGCCGGGCAGATTGATGTCAATGCCATAAACACGTTGCTCCGGTCGATGGTGGGCGAGGACAATCGTGTGGCACTAGTGTTGTTGCCTGAGAAGGAGGGTGTTGTTATGCCGTCTGAAAAGGAATTGGGCGATATTATGGCTGCGGTCGATGCCGAGACTATAGAGCCATATGTCGATACGGTGAAATCGGCTCCCTTGATTGAATCGCTCCCGACACCCGGCAAGATTTTGTCGGAGACACAAAACGCTCAGTTTGGCACGACCGAGTGGCTACTCTCCAACGGTGCTCGTGTGATATTGAAGCCAACGACATTCAAGGATGATGAGATACTATTCGAGGCTATAGCCAAGGGAGGCACGTCGGTATATGATGACAGCCACGCGGCCAATCTTATCTTCATGCCTGTAGCCCTCTCCCGTCATGGGCTTGGTGGTTACACCTACAATGACTTGCAGAAGTACATGTCGGGCAAGCAGGCCGCCGTCGACCTGTCGTTTGATGCCTATTCGCGTGATATTGAAGGGTTTGCCACGCCCAAGGACCTAAAATCGCTTATGGAACTTATCTATATGACTTTTACCGCCATAGATATCACTTCCGATGAGTATTCCGCGTTGGTGAACAATGTGTCTGCCATGTTGCAGAATCAGGTGAAAGATCCGCAGTATAATTTCAGTGTTATGGTATCGGAAAATCTTTTCCGCTCTCCTGCACGCCGCAGTCTCGACATGGCGGTCCTTAATGATGCCGACCGCGACGGTATACTCTCTATTGCCCGCGATATGCTCGCAAATGCCGCCGACTATACATTTATATTTGTGGGCAATGTTGATGTGGATTCCATGCGTCCCCTCGTTGAGCAGTATATCGCGACATTGCCGGGGGACACATCCAAAAAGGCTGTCGTGCATCATAATCCGGCATTGTCGATAACCCCCGGGGCATCTACCGATGAATCATCCATGAAGATGGAAAATCCCCAGGCGTTTGCCGGAATATTCCTGTCGGGCAACGCAGACTTCACGCCGCTCAATTCTTATTTGGCAAGCATTGCAGGCCAGATTCTGACAGCTCGTCTTGTAGAGAGTGTCCGTGAGAAGGAGGGTGCGGTCTACTCCATCGGCGCAAATTGCGCGATGAGCCGTACGTCGGATGTGCCTGTGGTCATGCAGAGTGTATTTCCGCTCAAGCCGGAGAAGAAGAATAGGGTGCTTGAATTGGTTGCCGGAGAGCTTGACGACATGTCGACAAGCATTTCCGATGCAGAGCTTGCCAAGGTCAAGGAGTTTATGGTCAAAGAGGCCATTGAGGGTAAGGAACGCAACGGCGAGTGGCTTTCGGCCATATCCCGCACGCTGCTCAACGGTGTCGACACATTCAACGGAAACACAGAGTTGCTTAATTCCATAACCCCTGACCAAGTCTCGGAATTTGTCGCCAATCTCCTCAAGCAAAACAACTACCGCGTCGTAGTCCTCATGCCCGAATAATCCGCATCGCTATATAGCTTTTCAAGAACCACAGGAACCATGAGGAACCAAATGCCTCACCGTTCCTGTGGTTCTTGTATTCTATCGGTCCCTAATGGCTTAGAGATTGCCTCAAATGGTGTAGCGTTGCAAAATCGGCAAATCGCAGGCAGGGTCGCGACCCAATGCTGTTCACTTAAGCAAAGCAAA
>LUJN01000006.1 GCA_001689445.1 Bacteroidales bacterium M3
CACGGCAAAATAAAATCTGCCGTTGACGCTGTAATGCGCCTCCTTGCAGTTCGCCATGGCGATGTGTGCCGGGATGCCACGCTCTTGGAGGTATGCGACAAGTGCGCGGTGTTCCAGTGGCACGACCTCAAATCGCTCCATGCTCGGCGCAGAATGCCGCTGGGGATAAGAGGATGCGACTGTCTGCAACGATAGCACCGGACAACTGTCAGCGATACAACGCATGAGATAGCGCAGGTCTGTTGACTGATACATCTCGGCTGCAAGGTCGATGATGTTGCCACCTTTGCCAAGTCCGAAATCATACCAGCAGTTGAGCGCGGTTTCGACCTTGAATGACGGCGTATGTTCATGTCGCAATGGCGACTTATACCAGAGCCTTGTTCCCTTCCTCGCCGCCGGTTCATGTCCGAGTCGGGACATGAAGGAGGCTAAAGGGATTGATTTAATCTCTTTTATCATGGGTGCTAAAATGTTTAGGTGAGATGGTTCTTGGTTTAGCTCCTATTATATATGCCCTTTTCTAAACCAGACCAGAATTGTGTTTCTTTCTCCGCTTCGCTATGAAAGCGCTGCGCGGTTACTCAATAGTAGAAATCCGGATTGTAGATATACTCTCGGTTCTCGTAGCGGATCATTCCTTTGTTGTCAAGAAAGGTCTTTAAGCCCTTGACTTTGTTGTTGGAATACGGGTGTCCACAGGCGGCATATCCGGCTTTCAATGCCGCCTCAAAGTTGCGACAGCCTTTAATCGGCCCGTTGGCGAATACCACACCTAATGCCTCGCGGTGCTGTTCCTCGGTCAACTCCTTGTATGGATAAGGGTCTTTGGTTTTCTTGCACGGCTCGGTGAACACATATCCACTTGCTATCTCCGGCAAACCGTAATCATTGACACGGAAGGCAAACGGGTCGAACTCGGCGGCACGTATCATGGCGGCGCATACCTCCGACACTGTATTATCGGTTTTACTGCGGCTCACCTGAAGGACGGTCTCGGCTTTGTTGTTCAGTTCGGTACCTACATGACCACGGGCATTGTCATCGCTCTTGTTCAGATGCAGGACGGTGTGGATATGTATCTGATACTTGTCCGTCCATTCCATCAGCTTGCCGATAAGGTCGGTCGATTCCTTCGCGCAGTTGATGTCATACATCAGGTCACGCACACCGTCGATTACGACAAGACCAACGCCGGGTGTATTTATTATCGCCTGTTCGATGACTTCAAGGCGCAAGGAGGGTGTAAGCTGGCGCAGTGCCGCGAATTTCAGATGCTCCGGGTGGGTGTCGGTCGGCAGTTTTGCTAGGCGCAACGCTCGCTCCATAACCTTCTGACAATGATACGGGCTTTGCTCGGTGTCGAAGTAGAGGATTGTGCGCTTGTCATCTGGAAACTCTGCGGTGTAGCCCAGTACTTTGCCGTTGACGAGCGATGCTCCGACAATGGCGGCGACATTGAATGTCTTTTTGCTCTTTGCCTTACCCGTCGAAGCAGAGAAATTGCCGAGTGTTCCGATAACGCTGCCGTTGGCATACAGCACCTCCGGCGCAGTCTGAATCTCATCGGTGATTCTCAACTGCTTTTCCTCCCAAAGTCGGAGGATGTCCTCTTTCACTTCTTGCATCGGCGACCTCCTTTTCTTTGGGCGTTGTGTTCCTGTACGAGCGCGAGAGCCTTCTGCCTGTCAATGACAATGGTGCGCTCATTCTGAATGATAGCCCCGTCAATGACACCGCTTTTCTTGAGACGCTGGGCAGTGGGCTTGCTGCACCCAAATATCTCACAGATACCGGAAATGCCATAGGCGTATCTTTGCCCGTCGGAAAAGTCATTGACCGTTGCCACCTGTGCCTTCAGCTGACGGCGGTCTTTGAGAGCCTCGGCCATAAGAGTTAGAAACTGTGCCCCTGTCATAAGGCCCAGAGGCAGGCCTAAAATGCTGGATAACTCCATACGCAAATCAGTTTTGGTTTGACATTCCCTTCAGTCGGATTACTCCGAAAAAAGGCATCGGGAAATGTTCCTCGACAATGCAAAGTTAATACCCGATTTGAGTGGTATCCGAGTGGTAAAAATTAGAAAAATACGGTCAAAAACAAAAATTTTTCATAGCGAAAATAACGTTTGTTTTTCAGCGAATTAAAGCCGGTATTAGACGGAAAATGCAGGGTGGTAGCAGATTTTTTGAGTGGTAGACGGGTGGTAGCTCATTACCACTCATTGGCTATCACTGCCGATTATGAAGCCTCATGACGGAAAAAGCCCTGCCGAAGCAGAGCCTTTCTATGGTGTCTTTTAAGGCAGCAACTTGCTCCCTCAAATATTAGCGAGAATATAGTCCGGGGAAATTTCCAGTTTCGAGAATGCAAAAAGTTTCTTGCCAAGGTCTTTAATGGATGCCCCTATATGATAAAGCGTATCGTCAATAATCAGAAATCGGTCATGGATTCTGTCTGCCGTCCTTACATCTATGGGCGCATACTGACGGTTATGCCTGTTGACACTTTGACGGAATGTGCGGCTTATCTCTCCTGTGTATATTACAGCCGACACATCTGCATTACGATTATCGAGCTGGACTAACACTGATTCATCGACATAGTTGTCAATAAGAATAATCCTTTTGTTCGCGCTTTTGATAAGACGACAAATAAATTCATGCGAATCAAATATCTGCCCATTGAAGAATACACCTTCTTTTGGAGGGAGAGATGTGCGGATGAAGAAATCAACCTTGTCAGTCAAATCATCGAGCCTTTTATCATGTTCCAACAAGCGTCGGTCAATGCGGCTCTCCATATATAACAGTCGCTGATTGACGCTGTAACCGCGCAATAGATAATCTTTCAATATTTTGTTTGCCCAGACTCTGAATTGGACTCCACGCTTGGATTTTACCCTATATCCAATAGAGGTAATCATCTCTATATTATAGTATTCGACCTGATAAGTCTTACCATCAGATGCAGTTGTCGCAAATTTTGCGATAACTGAAAGTCCATCCAATTCTTCTTTAAGAGCATTGTTGATGTGTTTGCCTATGGTTTTTACATCTCGGTCAAATAGCGTTGCTATCTGATTTCGATTCAGCCAGACTGTCTCATTCTCCACCCTGACATCCAATGACAGGGTAGAATCAGGCTGATAAAGAATTATTTCATTCTCTCTATCAGACTGCAAATTGCTATTGTTATTATCTGTTTCGTTCATTGGTGTCTTGGTTTCAAGTGCAAAGTTACGAAAAATAATCGGCAAATCAGAGATTTACGGTGTAATTCATTGACTTGCCGATTATATTTCATACGTCTGTTTAGGAGGCTTTGGCAAGCTCGTCGAAGTTCTCGATAAGCTCTTCTATCTTTTCACGAAATTCCACGGTTCGCGGATTCTCGCTGTCAACAGCCTCCTTGTACTTTGAGTTGTAAGCCTTGTAGCTTAGCCCGAGGTGGCGGCAGATGCTCTTTCTCCAATTGAGCTGGAGGTCTGTCTGCACAAGACTTCCGACCGTGCTGATGAAATAATAGACACGGTTCTTCTCTCCTTCTCTGATTGTCAGTCTTTTGTCGCAGTCACGGAGGTTGAGTATGGCATACAGGTCGTGGGGATCTATGTTGTGGAACTGCTCACAGACAAAATTGTCGTGAATATACTGGATATGACCCAACGAGAAATATACATGGCCCCTTTCACTCGCTTTCTCTACCGCCTGTTCGTCGGTAACAGCAGAATCGCCGGTATAGAAGATACTTTTCATGTCTGCGTGAACGACATTCTGCTCAATGTCATCGTCTTCGGGCGACCATTCGAATGGTTTAATTCCATACCTCTTCAAGTATCGGGATAAATCCTGCAAAGTCTCCATGAACTTATACATGTCGAAATCCTGCGCCCAACTGCGAGTATCGCAGAATTCCATTATGTACTGGAGTCGCTTGATTTCTGTTTCAATGCGACTGAAGAAGTTGTCGAATTTTGCATCATGTGCAAGTCTGATAGCGTCTATGTCTTCCCCTGTTATCGATGACTGGTGGAGATGTGTCGCACTGGCTCCAAGCTCAGTGAGGTAACGATGCGTTTCCTTGTCCTTAATGTTCAGGGAATGACGCAAAATTCCAATGGTTTCGGAAAGAAGTGCGATGTCATATATCATCGCAATCTCCATTTTTGCCAGTGTGTCAATCTGAGGCTCCAGTTTTGACAATAGACGCTCAATCTCCGTGGCAAAAGCGCGTAGAAGAATCTGATGTTCAGGCATACTTGCAAGTTTGCGGATGCTTTTCTCTATCTCGGACTGCTGAAGATATACGATTCCGCAGGAACCTATGACAAGGCAGTCATCGAGAAGAAGGCCTTTGTGGTGGAGATAGTTTGCGATGATGTCGTTGGCTCCGTCAAACTTCTCCACAAGGGATTCGATTATTTGTTCCGGGGTCATATTGATATAGTTCTTATGTTATGTTGAAACGTGCCATTGCCTCGGCTTTCGTCTTGTCGGCTATGGCTATATACGGCATCATTGATTTGTAGCTACGGTGTCCCGTCCACTTCATTATCACATCCGGGGGAATGTTCAGCGAAAGTGCGGTACAGATGAAGGTGCGTCGCCCAGCGTGTGTGCCTATGAGCTGATGCTTGGGATATACTTCATCCACACGTTCATTACCCTTGTAGTACGTTATGCGGACTGGAGTGTCAATTTCAGCCATCTTGCAAAGCTCTTTGATATAATCGTTCATCTTCTGATTGGTCAGAACCGGGAGTGCCTTATTGTCTTTGAACGGTATATCCTTGTACTTGTCAAGAATGGCGCGTGTCATATCGTTCAATTCGATACGGAGGGAGTGCGCTGTTTTTACGGTCGTAATTGAGATATGATCCTCGTGGACATCACTCCTTTTCAGGTTGAACAGGTCGGAATGCCTGAGGCCGGAATAACAGCAGAACAGAAAGGCATCGCGTACCCGGTCAAGATGTTCTTTCTTCGCCGGAATCTCATATGTCATGAGCTTCTTCAGTTCATCGGCAGTAAGAAAAATCACTTCCTTGTCGGTCGATTTTAGCTTTGCCTTGAAGCCCATATAGGTAGGGTCGGAGAAATGTTTTTTCTGAAAAGCCCATTTGAGAAACCATTTCAGATAACCGAGCTGCTTGCCGATGGTGGAGTTGCGCATATTCTTGGTATTGCGGAAGAAATCCACAAGATCATTCAGACCGTTCTCGGTCATGTCATCGAAGGAAAGGTTTGCGTTGTGCTCGTTAAGATGATTTTTGAGAGCCGCGAATTTCTGATAAGTGGCGGTGGTCCAGTCGTTCATCCTGCCACGCTCCCTTACAAACTCATCGTAGGATTCCCAGAATGATACTCCCGTCGGAACTTCATTGATTTCTTCCTCTACCGTCGGCTCCGGCTTCCCTGCAAGATACCACTCGAAACGCTCTTTGAGCTGTTCGGGTGTAGGCATCACATCCTGAACCTCGAAATCCTTGAACACCTCTTGGATTGTCAGCTCATAGTTGCCGAGATTAGCGTTTATGTCAGCAGCAGTGATTTTCTGGCGGTTGGTGTACTTGGCTTTCACTCTCTGCTTGGCGGCATCCCACTTGTCGGCGTCGATACGATAGCCGGTGGAAAACTCTATGCGGTTGCCGTCAAACGTGAGCCTCATCCTGATAGGCACGTTCTCCGTAACGGCAACGCCTTTCTTCTTTCGCTGTTCTAATTTGAAATTTACGGTTCTTTTTATGTTCATACTCAGTGGCGTATAAAATTAGTTGCACCCAAAAGTACACCCAATTTTGGTGACGTCAAAAAAGCGTTAACGATTGTTTACATTTCATCGGTAATCGCTAAAACGCTTCCTTTCAAACACATGAGCCGTTGTGATTGTTCACTTGCCCGATAATTTGCTTCTCGTCCTCTCCGCTGAGAGACCAAAAGGAACGCCTGCTGAATTTCAGCGGGCGTTCTTGTTTTTTAATAATGGCATGGATGTAGTTGTGGCATGATGGATTTCCGTGAGAGGCTGAGCGGCAGGATTACGCTCAATGATATCTATGAGATATGTTGTCTGACGCAAGGCGAGGGTAACAATAGGGCGAAAGAGTCTCTCTATCTACTTGTCGATGACGAGGATGAGCGGGTGGGGTATAATGCATTGTGGGTGTTTACGCATTTTTCGTTGGACGATAACGAGTGGCTTTATAGTAAGCGTGACGAGCTTATAGACAAGCTGTTGGTATGCACTCATGTCGGCAAGAGCCGGCTGTTGCTCACATTGTTGGAGCGTCAGCCGACAACCCGGGATGACCTGCGGGTTGACTATCTCGATTATTGCTTGGCGAAAATCAACAGTGTCGAGCCGTATGCCACGAGGGCCTTGTGCATGAAGCAGGCTTACGCCCAATGCCGCCACTTTCCGGAACTTATGTCGGAACTGGTCGGGACTCTTGGCCTGTTGGAGGATGCGAGGTTGTCGCCGGGGCTTAGGTCGGCAAAGAGGAATATTCTTAAACGGATTGCAAAGCCCTGACGTGATTACCGGATGCTGTCGGAGGCGGAGATGGTGGGGATGGGGATTTTTTCGCCGAGGAAGTGGGGGCGTTTGCCGAGCCAGAGGTCGAGGAGCATTTTGTCGCGGGCGAGCCATTCGCGGAGGGTGAGTCGCACTTTGACCCACCGCCCGGCACGGAATGGCGCAGAGATGGCGACTGCCTCGATGCCGTTGGAGGCAGCGAGGTAGAGAGCGCGGGCGTTGTGGTCGTCCTGGGAGATGATTGTCAGGGAGTCGCATCCGAACACTTCCTTTGCCCTTACAACGGAATCGAGTGTTCGGAACCCGGCAAAGTCGAGGACGATCCTCTCCTGAGGCACGCCGTGGGCCATCAGGGAGTCGCGCATGGCCGTAGGCTCGTCATAGAGGCGCGTGTGGTTGTCGCCGCTTGCTATGATATAGTCTATCTTGCCGGCGTGATAAAGGCCGGCGGCAGTGCTTATGCGGTTGATGAAATATGAGTTGGGGCGTCCGAGGCGGTTGAGCGGGTTTGTGCCGAGCAGGAGGGCGACACGGTTGTGGGGCAAGGTGTCGATGTCGGTGTATATGCGCGGTCGCATGGCGCGTTCCACGGTGACGTTTGCATACAGGGTGAATAGTGCGCACAGCAGCATAAAGGCTGCGATGCCTTGTGCGATGCGTCGGAGCAGCCTGTGTCTTGGCGGTGGAGGGTTCTTTTGGGATGGCATGTGGGGTGAAAGAGAAAAAGACAGTCCGCTTGGCAGGGACTGTCTTATGTGGAGGGATGTATGAAGCTATATTGTTTTATTTCACTTTCAGGGACTTGCCGGGGGTGAGCTTGGTGGAAGTCTTGATGCCGTTGATGCGGCACAGCTCCTTGACCGAGACTCCGTTGCGGGCGGCTATTTTGCTGAGGGTGTCGCCTTTTTTCACCTTGTAAGACTTTGATGCCCTTACGCTTCCCTTGGCCTTGGATGAGGATTTGGAGGAAGCCTTTGCGTTTGCGGGGGCTTTCTGCGAGGCTGCCAGATGACGCTGTCCTGCGGGGGAGTAGTCGCGGGCGTTCTGGTAGGTGCGCTTGTCGAACACATAGGTGTCGGTGTGGGTCGTCTGGTTTTCGAAGTCAAAGATTGCCATGGGGTTTATGGCGTAGCCCATGTAGCGGGTCTCGAAGTGGAGGTGAGGCCCGGTGCTGCGGCCCGTGTTGCCGCCGAGCGCGATGGGGTCGCCGGCCTTTACATATTGGTCGGGCTTTACGAGAAATTTTGACAGGTGGCCGTATACGGTCTCAAGCTCGTTGCCGTGGCGCAGGATGACGTAGTAGCCGTAGCCGCGCTTCTCAAACTTGGTGAGGCGCACCTTGCCGTCAAATGCCGCGCGGATGGTGTCGCCTATCTGCACTTTGAGGTCGACGCCCTTGTGCATGCGTCTGAAACGCTTGCGGTAGCCATAGGGGGAGGTGATATATCCCGGGGTGGGCATGGCGAAGTTGGAGACGTTGATCTCCTTGCGGTCGGGCACTACCGAACTTTTGTAGGGGTTGACAAGGCCGCTTTCCCAACCTTCGGTGTATATGTCCATCTCGGGTTCCTCCTCTTCGCGGAAGAGGATGTCGAGGTATTCCTGTGTCTCTTTTACTTTTATCTGGTCTTTAATGTTCTGCTGGTCGGCGAGTAGTCCGTTGTGCTCAACCTTGTGGGCGTCGGGGAGGGTGAATCGGGGGCTTTGGGCCTGAAGGGTGGTAAATGCGGTTATTGCCAATATTGCCGAAGCGGCTACTCTCGATATCTTTTTAAGTTGCATCAGGTAATGTTAGTTTTTAGGTTTCAATTAATCGGTAAGTTCGTCGGGCGAGTAAGTAAAACGTAGATTGGCCGGAGTGTAGTCGAATATCTCCTCGGGCTTGAAGAAGCGGGCGATTTCTATCGCTGCGTTCTCCGTGCTGTCGGATGCATGGACTATGTTTTCCTGAGAGCTGACGCTGAAGTCCCCGCGGATAGTTCCGGGAAGGGCATCGCGTCCATTGGTGGCTCCCGTGATCAGGCGCACTACCTTCACGGCATCACGCCCTTTGAGGCACATCACTATCACCGGGCAAGCCATCATTGAGTCGAGAATCAGGGGAAAAAACGGGCGGTTGACGAGATGGGCATAATGCTCACGCAGTATCTTCTCGTCGAGACGCATCATTTTGCAGCCTGCTATGATGAGCCCTTTCTGCTGGAAACGCTCTATTATGCGTCCCGTAAGTGCTCGCTCGATTGCCGATGGCTTCAGGATGACAAGTGTTTGCTCCATTGCTGATTTTTACGTTTTTTTTACTTTTTCTTTCGTCTTACTTCAAATATACGAAATTGCAACAGCGCAGAAAATATTTTTGTCTATAAAATTTCTAAAGGCGGTGCTAAACAATGTAAATCCGTCTGTATATCATTGATTAATAGGGTATTATTGATAATATGTTTTACAGCATGTTTTCAAACAATACCTTTGTGGCAAATGTTCAAATCCTTAACGAATGATAAAATTTGTATTTTTACCGATATTTGCTTTAACTAAAACGTGGCGGCCACATGATGAAAAAGACAGGATGCATCCATAAATAGGATGCATCCTGTCTTTGGTTATAAATGTCCTTGTTGAGGATTAATTGAGCGTGCCGTTCTCGGCTTTCTCGATCATCGTCTTGTTGGCGGTGATGTATATTTCCACGCGGCGGTTCTGGGCACGTCCTGCGGCAGTCTCGTTTGAGGCTACGTAGTCGGCCATGGGGATACCTTCGGCCGAGAGGCGCGAGGGCGAGATGCCTGCGTCAACAAGGTATGTGCGCACGGCGTTGGCACGGCCCGAGGATACGCGCTCGTTGACCTGATATGTGCCGGTGTTGTCGGTGTAGCCGTATATCTGTACGTTGGTGTCGGGATTGTTGCGGAGTGAGGTTGCAAAGTGCGACAGGTCGTTCTTTGCACTGGCACTGAGTGTAGTACCGTTGGTGGGGAAGAGGATGCCGCCGTCAAATGTCACCTTGATTGCCTGCAGTCCGTTTTGGTCGGTAACTTGTTCCACCTTTGCCTGCTCGGCGAGCTGACGCTGTAGCTCGGCCTGCTGCTTGTCCATCTTCTTGCCGATGAGGGCACCTGCGCCGGCACCTACGGCAGCGCCTATGGCGGCGCCTATGCCTGCGCCTTTGCCGCCCCCGATGAGCGCACCCACGCCTGCGCCGAGCGCACCGCCGCCACCGCCGCCGATGAGGGCGCCTTTACCGGTATTGGTCATTGAAGAACATCCGCTTGATGCGAGAAGGCACACAGAAAGGAGTGCCGCGCCGGTAAACTTGAATAGTTTCATAGTTGACTCGTAATTTAGTTAATAGTGTTAATTGCGTGCAAAAGTAGGACTTTTTTTCGGAAAAACCTACACACGATATTTACAATACAAAAGAAGATGGGCGATAGTTTCTTTTATCGGGGAATTTTAGCTAAGTTTGCAGGGTATTTAGATATTATTTAGATAAATTTTTAGTGCCATGAGTCGTTTGTCCCGCTACGGAGAAGACCGACTGAACACATTATGGTTCCATCTTGGAGCGTTTCTCACGGTGTCGGCGTGGGGAGTGTCGTTTGTATCGACAAAAGTACTGCTTGAAAACGGGTTGAATCCCGTCGAAATCTATGTCTACCGTTTCCTGCTGGCATATTTGCTGCTGCTCATGTTCAACCATCGGCGACTGTTTGCCAACAATTTCCGCGACGAGGTCCTTTTTGCCGCCTGCGGCCTGTGTGGAGGCTCGATATACTTTATCGCCGAGAATACTGCGTTGGAGTATACCCTCGTCTCCAACGTGTCGTTGATTACGACCCTCGCCCCGCTCATCACTACCCTTGGCATCGGAGCGCTTTACCGCAGTGAGCGTCCCACGCGTGGCGTGGTGATGGGGTCGATGATCGCATTTGTCGGGGTGGGGTTTGTCATATTCAACAGCAGCTTTGTGGTGAAGATGAATCCCCTCGGCGACCTGCTGGCCTTGCTGGCTGCCATCTGCTTTGCTGTCTACAGTATAGTGCTGCGCAAGCTCAATGCGCTCTACTCGGTGATGTTCATTTCCCGCAAGACATTCTTCTACGGTATCATAACGGCGTTGCCGTTCCTTGCCTTCGAGCCTGACATGAGCGACCCGCGTGTACTGCTGAAGCCCGAGGTGATGGGCAACATGCTGTTTCTCGGGCTGTTTGCCTCGATGATAGCCTATGCCATATGGGCGCAGTCAATCAAGCGGCTCGGGGCGGTCAGGGCATCAAATTACCTGTATGTGCAGCCTATAGTGACGCTTATTGCCTCATTCCTTATCCTCAACGAGAACATCTCGCTCGTGGGTTACATAGGGTGTGGGCTTATCCTCGTCGGGCTGTGGGTCTCCGACCGGTTTTCGGGCAACCGCGCATAAATCCTTAGAGGTATTTCAGATATTCCCCGTACCCTTCAAGCTCCATACTGTCACGGGGTATAAACCGCAGTGCCGCGCTGTTGATGCAATAGCGCAGACCACCGTGCTCCGCCGGGCCGTCGTTGAACACGTGCCCGAGGTGGGCATCGCCTGTCGTGCTGCGCACCTCGGTGCGGGTCATGCCGTGTGAGCGGTCCTCCCGCTCCGATATCAGCTTGTCGTCAAGCGGTCGGCTGAAACTCGGCCATCCGCACGGGGAGTCAAACTTGTCGTTGGACGAGAAGAGCGGCTCTCCCGTGGTGACATCGACATATATCCCCTGACGGTGCTCGGTCCAGTAGGCGTTGTTGTACGGCCTCTCTGTGGCGTTTTGCTGTGTCACGGCATACTGCTCTGCCGTCAGGCGGCTGCGCAGAGTCGCGTCGTCGGGACGGTTGAAGTGCCGGCGCACGGGCACTGCATGCCGGGCTGCCTCAAACAGTGCCGGGTTTATATGGCAATACCCTCCGGGATTCTTGTCGAGATAGTCCTGATGATATTCTTCGGCAGGGTAGAAGTTCTTTAGCGGTTCCACCTCCACGGCAAGGCGCTTGTGGAGCATCGTTGCGACGTCGGTCATCTCGCGGTCGATGGTCTTGCGGTCGGCGTCGTTGGTGTAGTAGATACCGGTGCGGTATTGCGTGCCGTGGTCATTGCCCTGACGATTGACGGCAGTAGGGTCGATGGTCTTGAAATAGAGGTCGAGCAGGGTGGTGAGATCGAGCTGTGCAGGGTCATAGACGACCTTCACGGCCTCGGCAGCCCCGGTCGTGCCGGTACACACGTCGGCATAGCTCGGCGACGGGATGCGGGAATTGGCATAGCCCGCCTCGGTGGATATGACTCCGGGTATTTGTTTCAGGAAATGCTCGGTACCCCAGAAACAGCCACCTGCAAGATAGATTTCATTAAAAGACTCGGTGCTCATAGAATCATCAATATTTTTTGCGCCAAGCCTCACACAGGCATACACGGCGCCAACGGTTATCAACAAAAGTGCCGGGAATATCTTTTTCATACCCTAACAACACGCCTTGCGCCCCGGTGGTTTAACTCGGGCAGTAAAAAAGTAGTTACGCGGCGTGCCGCGTGGAATAGGCGTATCAGCCATCTGTCACATTCCACGCGGCACGCCGCGTAACTACTATTAAGGTGGTTATTTCAGGTTGTCGTACTCCTCGTCGGTGACGGGGGCGAGCCACTCGTTGGAGGTGTTCTCGCCGGGGATTTCAAAGGCGAGATGGGCAAACCAACTGTCCTTGGCCGCGCCGTGCCAGTGCTTGACGTTGGCGGGGATGTGGATTACCGTGCCGGGGAGTATCTCCTGCGCGGGTTTTCCCTCCTCCCGGTACCATCCGCGCCCGGCGACGCCCACGAGCATCTGGCCGCCGCCCTTGGTGGCATGGTGGATGTGCCAGTTGTTGCGGCAGCGCGGTTCGAATGTGACGTTGGCAAACGGTATCTGCTCGGTCGACACACGGGCGAGGTAGCTGTTGCCTGTGAAATACTTGGCATAGGCGGTGTTTGGCTCGCCGATGGGGAATATCATCTCGCGCTGGAATGCCGCCTTGGCGTCGTCGCCTGTCGTGTCGTCGCTCCACACGTCCTTTGCCAGACGGAATGCGGCCCATGCCTTGGGCCATCCGGCATAGAACGCGATGTGGGTGATGGCCTCGGCAATCTCGATGCGCGTGATGCCGTTGTTCTTGGCCGACTGTAGGTGGAAGATGAGCGAGTTGTCGGTGATGCCCTGGCTTATAAGCGATGTCACGGTGATGAGGCTGCGGTCGCGCAGGCTGAGCAGGTCGTTGCGGCTCCACACCTCCCCAAAGAGGATGTCGTCGTTGAGGTGGGCAAACTCGGGGGCAAACTCTCCGAGCGCATCGCGCCCGGCTGTCTGTACTATCTTTTCTTGTGCCATAACATTGAGTGTTAAAATGCCTGATAACATGAGGATTATTGCTTTCTTCATAACGTCCGGTGCCATAAATGGTTGATTTCACAAAGATAGCAAATCTCCTCTATCCATGCTGTGCCAATATTACGGCATCCATTACCAAAATCACCGATTGCGCTGTGGTGGTAATGTAGGGACATGCCTTTGGCATGTGGAAATTGCAGAAGTCTGCGTATAAGTCCACATGCCAAAGGCATGTCCCTACATATTAAGGTGATAGTGTCCTACAGGACAACCTTGGCGGTGGTGGTGGCGACGCGGACGATGTAGACACCGTGGGGAAGGGTGGGGATAGTGTCGGCGGCACCGGTGTAGACCACAGAGCCGTTGATGGCATATACCTCTACCGTCGCGTCATCTTCACCCTCCACGATGATGCGCCCGCCAACTGCCTTGACGGTCACGGCGTCGGTAGCCTCCATGGTGTCAATTCCGGTGAAGTCCATTTCCACGATGTTTTGAAACCGGCCCCATTGCAGCGAAGGGGATGCATACAATTCACGGGTGCCAGCAGGTATATATAATATAGCTTTGCTATAATCGAGACCGTAAAAAAGGAAATTTTGGTTGCTGGTCTCCGGTGGGACTGTTGCGTGACAATAAATGGTGTTCAGGTTGTTGCAATTAAAAAATACACCTCCCTCAGATATCTTTCCGTCATCGTTCCCTTCAATATGCGGACCTAATTCTTTAAGGGTAGAGGGTAGGGATATCTCCACAAGGTTACGGCAGTGAACGAATGCACATGCACCTATGGTCTCCACTCCCTCGGGAATTTCTATTTCGGATAGTTCAAGGCAATCGCTGAATGCAAATGGTTGGATTTCGATAAGCGTATTAGGAAGTGATATTGATGCTAAACCGGTCTTTTCAAAAGCACCTTCTGCAATTTTTGTGACAGAAGTGGGAATGGTAACTGACGATACTGAAGGTATAGCGGTGAGAACTGTGCGCATATCCTTGTCGTAAATCACGCCGTCCCTAAAAATTATATAGGGATTTTCAGAATCTATCGTTATCTTTTCAAGATTAGAGCAATATTCAAATGCGAGAGATCCAAATTTTGAGACCAAGGGTCCCAAAGTTAATTCCTTAACTTGGCAGTTGGCAAATGCTTCACGCTCGATTTCGGTTAAGTTAGTTGGTAATGATATATCTGTAAGATTTTTACATCCATAGAGTAAACACTTTTCTATTTTAGTGACTTGGGGTGGTATTGTGATACTCTTTAATCTATGACAATAGCAGAAAGCAAAAGGGCCAATGCGATTTATAGAGTTTGGTATTTTTATTGATGTCATGTTGGTGCAACAATAGAAAGCATACTCCCCAATAGTAGTATAGCCGTCAGGAATTGTTATTGATGAGATTTCATCACAATATGCAAAAGCAGAATTGTCGATGCCTGTTATAGTATATTCTACTCCGCCCAATGAGACGATGCTCGGAAGCGAGAGATCTCCTGATTTTTTATTTTGATTGGTCGAGAGTATTGCTGTGCGGTCGGTCTCGGAGGTGATTTCATACTTCAGGCCGTCGGGGCCTGTGAGGATTGTCTGGGCGTCGATCGAGGAGGCGGCGACAAGCGTGATAGACGATGCCACCAGCAGCGTGTGTAAACGTTTCATCATATTTGCATGTGGTTTTTGCGGGACGCTTATCCTCCGGCGCGTGCCAAGGTTAGTTAGTGTTAGGGTATAGAAAAGGTGTGAGGATTGTATTGGTTTTTATTCCAAGATAGGCTTCTCGCATTGCCTGACAAAGGATAAAAACAATAGCCCCACACCGCACGGCATATATGATACACCTCCAATGGAGGGCATATATAGGCAATCGATGCAGGTGCTATTGCCGATTAACTCCTTTGTCAAATAAATTTTGCGAGAATTTATCTTGGAGATAATGTCAATAACACCGTATTATTAAAATGACGACCTCACGGCGAGCCTCTGCTCCCTGACGGTCAATGGCAAATATAGGGAATATTTCCCGTTCCCGCAAAAAAAGTTTTTGGAGATGATGCCAAGAAATGCGGCAAATTGCCAAAAAAAGGAGTTGTGTCAAAATCTGTTGCATGGGATTTATCCTCTCCGAGGAAAGGATTCATTGCTCGATTCCATACCCCACACTAAGCAAAAGCGAGGCAATTNNAATTGCCTCGCTTTTGCTTAGTGTGGGGTTAACTTAAATCAAAGTCTTCGACTTATTTGTATTTTGACACCAATTCTCTTAGGGGTGAAGACGGTTAGCTGAGGGCGCAGCCTTTGCACTTTTCGCTTATCTCGGTGAAGAAGTCGTGGCCCTTGTCGTCGACGAGGATGAATGCGGGGAAGTCCTCGACCTCGATTTTCCAGATGGCCTCCATGCCCAGCTCGGGGTATTCGAGCAGCTCGACTTTCTTGATGCTGTTTTGGGCGAGGATAGCGGCGGGGCCGCCGATTGAGCCGAGGTAGAATCCGCCGTGCTTGTGGCAGGCGTCGGTCACCTGCTTGGAGCGGTTGCCCTTGGCTATCATCACCATCGAGCCGCCGGCAGCCTGGAACTGGTCGACATAGGAGTCCATGCGTCCTGCGGTGGTGGGGCCGAATGAGCCTGACGCCATGCCTGCGGGGGTCTTTGCGGGGCCGGCGTAGTAGATGGGGTGGTCCTTGAGGTACTGGGGCATCTCCTCGCCACGGTCAAGGCGTTCCTTGATCTTGGCATGGGCGATGTCGCGGCCCACGATGATGGTGCCGTTGAGCGACAGGCGTGTCGAGACGGGATATTTTGTCAGTTCGGCAAGTATCTCGGGCATCGGGCGGTTAAGGTCAATCTTCACGGCGTCGCCTTCGCCGGGCTTGCGGTATTCCTCGGGGATGAGTTCGCCGGGATTGGCGTCGAGCTTCTCAATCCACAGGCCGTCACGGTTGATCTTGGCCTTGACATTGCGGTCGGCCGAGCAGCTTACGCCGAGACCCACGGGGCATGATGCGCCGTGGCGGGGCAGACGGATGACGCGGATATCGTGGGCAAAGTATTTGCCGCCGAACTGTGCACCGAGACCGATTTCCTGAGCGGCCTTGAGCAACTGTTTCTCAAGCTCGATGTCGCGGAACGCGTGACCCAGCTCGTTTCCCTCGGTCGGCAGGTTGTCGTAGTACTTGACCGATGCTTTCTTGACGGTGGCGAGGTTCATCTCGGCCGATGTGCCGCCGATGACAAATGCGATATGGTAGGGGGGGCATGCGGCGGTGCCGAGGCTCTTCATCTTCTCCACGAGGAACGGCAACAGCTTCTCGGGGTTAAGCAGGGCCTTTGTCTCCTGATAGAGGTAGGTCTTGTTGGCCGAGCCGCCACCCTTGGCTACAAACAGGAACTCGTATTCCATCCCCTCGCCGGCGTGGATGTCAATCTGGGCGGGGAGGTTGCAGCCGGTGTTCACCTCGTCATACATGTTGAGAGGGGCGTTCTGGGAGTAGCGGAGATTGTTCTCGGTGTAGGTCTTGTAGACACCCTCCGACAAGCGTTCCTCGTCGTTGCAGCCCGTGTAGACGTTCTGCCCCTTATGGCCGTGGATGATGGCGGTGCCGGTGTCCTGGCAGAAGGGGAGCTGGCCTTTGGCGGCGACCTCGGCGTTGCGGAGCATCGTCAGGGCGACAAACTTGTCATTTTTGCTCGCCTCGGGGTCGCGGAGTATCTTGGCGACCATCTCGTTGTGCTCGCGGCGCAGCATGAACGCATTGTCATGCGTGGCCTGATTGGCAATCACTGTCAGAGCCTGCGGGTCGATGACGAGAAACTCGTGGCCTCCCCAATTCTCGACTTTCACGTAGTCGGATGTCAGGTGGTAATACTCGGTGGTATCGCCCGACATGGGAAACATTTCCTGATATTTGAACGGTTTTGTAGCCATAGATATATTATTGATGGTTTGTTTTATACTATCGGCAAATTTAGTGAATTTATTTTTCATCGGATAATTAAAATCCGTATTTTTGCGAAAACCAACATTTATAGCTATGGAACAAGTCACCCCACCGCCATTTCAGGGCGAGACACCGCCTCCGACTCCTAAGACGGTAAAGAAGTTTTCCGACACAATATCGTTCAAGTTGCTCTTTATAGTGATACTGACACTTGTGTTGCTGATACCTGACGCGTTTATATACAGCGCCATCTCCGAGCGCGAGTCGCGTCAGCGCGACACCATGCGCGAGATCAGCGAGCAATGGAGCTGCCCGCAGACGGTCACCGGACCGATGCTCGTCGTGCCGTTCCGCATCGCCGGCACAAAGCGCGACTCGACGGGGTATGTCACCATCCTGCCCTCGGCACTCAAATATGACGCCGCGTTGAAGTCGCAGACACTGCGGCGGGGCATCTATGAGGATGTGGTCTACAACAGCAAGGTGTCGATTGACGGTACGTTTGACCTCGCCACCCTCCAGCCGTCGTATGTGCCCCTGTCGGCACTCGTCACCGACCAGGCCGTCATCAAGATTGGCGTGAGCGACCTGCGCGGCATTGAGAAAATCTCCGACTTCACGCTCGGCACGGCCGCCGAGGAGCTGTCGGGCAACCATGGAAGCGGTGTGATTGACATTGAAGTGAATGCTGATGAGGTTTATGTTGACGACAGGGGGGACTATATGCGCGACTCCTACCTGTCGGCAAAGTTTGACATCGACTCGCTTGTCGGCAAGCGGGGCATCCCATACTCATGCACCATGGAGCTGAAAGGAAGCCACTCGATGTCGGCTGTCCCCGTCGGGAAAGCAACCGAGATAACAATATCAGGAGACTGTGCCTCCCCGAGCTTCAACGGCATGTTCCTCCCCTCCGACCGCGAGGTCAAGGACTCGCAGTTTAAGGCCGTGTGGCATCTCAACGCCATCAACCGCGACTATCCGCAGGTGTTTGTCGGCGAAAACGCCGCAGCCATCGCCTCCTCGGCTGTCACCGCCGACCTGTTGCTCCCTGTCGACCGCTATCAGAAGACCGAGCGTGCCATCAAGTATGCTGTCCTCGTCATACTGTTGACGTTCATCGGCGTGCTGTTTGCCGAGACGATGCTGCGTCACCGCATATACGTGTTCCAATATCTTCTCGTGGGGTTGGCGCTCATACTGTTCTACTCGCTGTTGCTGTCGCTTGCCGAGCATATGGCGTTTGGCCTCAGCTATCTGATTGCCGCCTTGATGACTGTAGGGCTTGTGGGACTGTATATGGTCGGGGTGCTGCGCAATGCGAGGGTCGCCGGATATATCTCCGCGCTGCTCGCCGTAATCTATGCCTACATATTTGTGCTGCTCAATCTTGAGACCTATGCGCTGCTTGCCGGCAGTCTCGGGCTGTTTATCGCCCTTGCGGCCATCATGTATGCGTCGCTCAAGATGGACTGGAAGTCGCTTTAAGGAATGCATAATTCTTAATGCATAATGCATAATTTTAGCGGGCATGAATCCATTCAAGGATTCATGCCCGCTATTGTTTTTATAGGTCAAATAGGGCTAATAGGCCATTTAATTATGCATTTTGCATTATGAATTATGCATTGTTTAGCGGATGTCGCGGATGTCGTAGGGGGTGGCCTGGTAGACGAAGTAGTTGAGCCAGTTGGTGAACAGCAGGTTGGCGTGGGAACGCCAGCGGACTATAGGGCCTTGCGCCGGGTCGTCGTTGTGGTAGTAGTTGGCAGGGATTGCCGGGTTCATGCCTTTTTCAAGGTCGCGGTGATACTCAAAGTCGAGCGTGCCGGGGGAGTATTCCGAGTGGCCGGTGATGAAAAATTCGCGGCCTCCACGCGCCATCACCATGTAGACACCGGGGCAATCGTCGCTCTCGGCAATGATGCGCAGTGCAGGGTTGCGCTCTATATCCTCGCGACGCACCTCGGAAAAACGGCTGTGGGGAACGTAAAACTCATCGTCAAATCCACGGAATATCGGGTTGGTCGGGTCGAGCACGCGGTGCTTGAACACCCCCGATATTTTTTTGTCAATCACGTGCTTGGGCACCCCGTAATGGTAAAAAAGTCCGGCAAATGCAGCCCAGCAGATGTAGAGGGTGGAGGTGACATGGGTCTTGGCCCACTCAAATATCTCGCACAGCTCGTCCCAGTAGTCCACCTCCTCAAACTCCACTTTTTCAACAGGCGCGCCCGTCACTATCAGGCCGTCATAATTGTTGTGGCGTATGTCGGCAAACTTCTTGTAGAACTCGTCGATATGCTCGCGAGGGGTATTCTTGGAGACATGGCTGTCGGTGTCGATGAAGTCAAGCTCTATCTGTAGCGGTGTGTTGGAGATGAGCCGCAGCAGGTCGGTCTCGGTCATTATCTTGAGCGGCATGAGGTTGAGTATGGCGATGCGCAGCGGGCGTATATCCTGGGTGGACGCCCTCTGCTCGTCGATGACGAATATATTTTCCTCGCGCAGCGTCTCCACCGCCGGCAGCGAACTTGGTACTCTTACTGGCATAACGTTACAATTATCGTTGCAAAGATACGAAAAATATAGGTCTAATAGGGCTAATAAGTCTAATAGGCCCTTTATAATATTAGATTTCGAGGGAGAGGAACAGCTCGAAGTTTATGCCGGGCATAGGGCGGGAGAGGACAGTGCGGTAGGTGGTGTCAAACAGGTTGTTGACGGCCGCCTTGGCGTGCCATTGCAGTCGCCAGAGGGAGAAGCTTTTGTCGAGCGAGAGGTTGCTCACGGAGTAGGCGGGGAGGGTCGAGCCGAGCACGCGCTCGTTGCTCGACATGGTGAACCGCTCGGAGTAGGCTTGTATCTTGTAGGCGAGCGACCATCCGCGCCACATGACGCTTGCGATGGCTGAGAATGAGTGGCGGGGAATGTAGGGCAGTTGCTTGCCCACCGAGTTGTCATCCTCACTCATTGGCTCGCCGTCGTTGATGGATGCCGACCATGTGTAGGATGCCGACAGGCGTGCCTGCCATGTCGTGGCAAACTTGATGGAGGCGCCCACTTGCGACTCGATACCGTAGGCGTGAACGCGCTTGACGTTGGAGGGCACGTAGAATCCGCGCGGTGACGGCAGCCAGTGTATCCAGTCGTCTATACGGGAGTCATACCATCCCGCAGAGGCCGAAAATTCAAGGCGGTCGTTGTAGGAAAATTCCGACGACAGAGACAGGTCATATGTGAATCCCCGCTCAGGCTTCAGGTCGGCATTGCCTCCGGGGACGGTGTAGAGGTCGTTAAGGGTGGGGAAACGGTAGTTGCGCGATGCCGATGCCTTGGCGACAAGCCCGATGGAGGGCACTATCGTGTAGTCGGCAAATATCGCGGGAATAGGCGCGGAAACTTTGCTGCCGTATACCTCCTCGCGCACCAGCGCGCCGAGGCCGAGACGGCTTGACGGACGCCACTTGCCCGACACGGCTACCGATGCCTCGACACGCCCACGGTCGTAGCCCGTCGGCGGCCCTCCGGGTATAGAGGACGCATAGTCAAGGCTTGTCACATGATTATAGTGGACATCGGTATCGGCATTGAACAGCCAAGCCGTGGCGGGATACCATGCCCACGCCACAGAGCCGAAGGCAGTGTTGACATGGCTGCGGGAGCGGTTCATCACCGACACGACGCCGGGCGCAAGGTCGCGGCGGTAGTCGTAGGCCTGCCATGAGTGGGCATATCCTCCCTTTGCCGTCAGGCGGCTGCGCGAGGCGGGGCGGCTCCATGTGGCGACAGCCCGCAGAGTCTCCTCGCGTTGGCGGTTTTCGGTGAAACGGTTGTCGGTGTAGTCGGTGGTGAGTATCGGCAGTTCGCGGTTGGAACTTAGATACCATGCGTCGATGCTCCACCGTCCCAGGCGTCTCGCGTCATAGCTTGCCGAGAGCATGGCGTGGAAATCCTTGAACGCGCCCGAGCGGTTGCGCTGTCGGGGATGGTAGGAGGAGACGATGTTGTGGTTGTCATCGTAGATGTTTTCCTTCTTGTCGGTGTTGGTGAAAGGGAAATCGTTTTCTGATGACGAGTATGAGACGCGTGCCGAGGCTCGCCATTGCCCCTTGGCATACCCTATTTGGAAATATTCGTCAAACGTCTTCCATGAGCCGATGCCCTGCACGTATCGTGCCGAAAGCCCGTCATGGATCATCGTGCTTGCGGCGTCGGATGTCAGCTTGACAAGTCCCCCGAGGCCACCGCCCGTGTCCGACAGGCTCGATGAGCCGTGGAGGATGCTCACCTTGTCGACAAAGTAGCTCGGGATGAGGGAGAAGTCGGTCGAGCCGAGCATGGGGGAGGAGATGCGCATTCCGTTCCAGCTCACCTGGGTGTGTGACGGCGATGTGCCGCGAAAGTTGGCTGTGGAGGTGGTGGCGCGTCCGTAGTTCTTGAGGAATATCGACGAATTGAAGCCGAGTACATCCGAAAGCGACAAGGCGACGCTCTCGCGCAAAGCGGCCGAGTCGAGACGGCTCTCGACCCGGCCGATGTCGGCGGGACGCCTTGCCGCCACCGTGATGCCGGGGAGCGTCACCGACATCGGGTCGGCGGCTACGGCAGCAAGCGTGGCGGCAAGCGTTATACCAAGTATCTTCAGGCGCGATGCCATCAGTCTATTTGCGCCAGCAGAAACCACGCGGGTTGATGCCTACGCTGAAGCTGGAGACAAAGTTGCCCTGCGCGTCGTAGCGGTGAATCTTGCCTGTCTGCACGTAGTCCACGGCATCGGCAATGTAGATGTTGCTGTCGTCGGGGCTTACGGTCATGCCATAGTAATAATGTCCTTCGGAGTCAATGATCGGCTCGGTCGGCAGCGAGGTGGAGGTGATAGGCATGGTGTACACGTCGTTGCATATCCAGTAGAGTTGGTCTCCCGCGCCATTGATGGCAAGGATGGGGGTGTAGTCATTGAGGCTCATCTCAAGGTTGAGTGCCACGGTCATGTTGCGTGTGTCAATCTTCATCAGGTGGGGTGCCTCATGCCCGTAGGGGGAACCGTAGTAACCGCCGTCGGTGAGTGCCCAGATGTTGTTGTCGCGGTCGAGCACCATCGACTTGGGCTGGATGTTGACCGTGAGCGAGCCGTCCACGCGGTCGGTCTCGGTGTCGATGCGGATTATGCTGTTCTGGTAACTCCAGCAGTTGACATAGACATACTTGCCCACCTGCACCATCATCTCGGTCGAGCCACTCGATGCGTCCATGCCGGGTACGTCGATATAGCCGGTTATAGAGTAGGTCGACGGGTTGACAATCGCGATGCGGTTGTCATATAGTTGGGTGATGTAGGCTTTTGTGTCGGAGATGAAGTGCATGAAACGGGGGGAGGTGAGGTTGGTTATGCGGCCTTTCTCCTTGTTGGTCTCCAGGTCGATGGCAAACACCACGCCCGAATTGTTGACCACTACCCATCCGAGGTCATCATGGATTGTCATTGAGTATGCGAGGTCTCCGAGCGACATGTCGTTGGCTGTGCGGAACAGGTTGTTGGCCACAGTGCCGTCGGTCGGGTCGTAGAACGACAGCGACGAGTTGCTTGCCTGGAAGTTGCCCTCGTTGATGATGTAAAGTCCGGCCGGGGCAACCGGGTCGACAGTCGGGGTGTCGGGGTCATCATTTGAACAGGAGGAGAATGTGAAAGCACCGGCAACTATTGCCATGCTTAATGTGATGTACTTGAATTTCATAAAATTGGTTTTGAGTTTTCGGGTGCAAATTTAGTGAAATCTGTCAAAACAAGCAACACCGCCTATCGCATGGCACGGTGGAGAAAGTCAAATCCCTGACGACGTGATGCGTCGATGAGTGAGGGATGGTGGGCATCGGAGTTGACTATGACAGTCACCCCGGCCTTGATGAGGCGCGACAGGTAGCGCGGTGAGGGGAACATGCGACGGTGTCCTTCCCATGCCTTGGTGTTCAGTTCCACGGCCACCCCCGCGTCTATAATCAGGTCTATAACCTCGTCAACAAGAGTGCGATACCATCCTGTGTCCTCGATGCCGGAACAGTAGTGGGACGCGTTGTGGCTCACCTTGTCAAAGTGGCCGATGAGGTCAAAGCGTCCCGCCTTGATCATTTCACGGGTCTGCCGGTAGAATGTTTCGACTACATAGCGTATATCGTTATGGAAATATTCTGACATTTTACGTTTGAACGACTCAAAATGCCCGTCAATATCGACCAAAGTCCCGTCTTGGGCGGGGATGAAGTGCACGGAGCCTATGCGATAGTCGAGCGGGAGAGTGTCAAAGTAGGGGTGTGCCGGGCCCCATTTCGGCCCGAGGTAGTCAATCTCCATTGCGGCGTATAGGCGTATGCGCCCCTCATATAGCTTGCGCAGGCGGTCGACCTCGTTCATATACTCCTCGACGTCGTCGAGGCTCATGTTGCATGGTGAGGATATAGGGATAGGGCTGTGGGGAGAGTAGCCATAGTGCTCGAATCCCGTTTCCACGGCAGCGGCGGCAAAGGCGTCCATGGTCGCCTTGCCGTCGCAGTATTGGGTGTGGGAGTGGAAGTTATATCGGTCTGTGTTTTCGGTAATGGATAGAAAGTCAAACATTTATCTAATTCTTAATTCATAATGCATAATTCATAATTGCAAGATGTCCTTATAATGACTTATAAGGTTTTATAATGATTTATAAGTCATTATAAGGCTTTTTGCTGCCTATAGTGCACGCTCGGTGACGCGCAGTTTGATTGCAAAGCGCGTGAACAGTATGCCCAGGGAGAGGGCGGCCAATATGCCTGTGCCCACGGCGACCGTGTAGTCAAGGCCGAAGCCCTCGGGGCGCGGGGCAAAAAGGATGTAGCTCGTGCACACGACGGTCATGAACAGCGCGGGAACGAGGGTCACGACATAGGGACGGCGCGCACGTGCGAGGTAGACCGTCACAGCCCACAGGGTGAAAACCGACAGCATCTGGTTGCACCAGGCGAAATAACGCCACAGCACGTTGAAGTCAATCATCATGATGAGGAACGTGACGGCAAAGATAGGTATCGATGTCAACAGGCGGCGCACGGTGCCCGACTGGTTGATGTGGAGGAAATCGGCCGCTATGAGGCGTGCGCTGCGCAGGGCGGTGTCGCCCGAGGTGATGGGGGCGGCGATGACGCCGAGCAGTGCAAGTATACCGCCGAGTGTACCGAGCCAGCCGATGGAGATGGAGTGCACGAGACCTGCCGCGCCGCCGTTTGCGGGGTCGGCCATGAACGATGACAGCCCGCTGTAGCCCCCGGTGAAGGCTATCGCTGCAGCAGCCCAGATGAGGGCTACAAGTCCCTCGCTTATCATCGCGCCGTAGAAGATGGGACGGGCGAGACGCTCGTTGGTCAGGCAGCGTGCCATCATGGGGCTTTGGGTTGCGTGGAATCCAGATATCGCGCCACATGCTATGGAGACAAACATCATGGGGAATATCGGGGCGGCGTCACCCGAGGGATGGCGTGTCCCGAGTCCCGAGGCGAAGTCGGCGGGAATCTGCACGTCGCCAAATAGCAGCACGCCGAGTATGCCGACAGCCATAAACAGCAACGCAAAGCCAAATACGGGGTAAAGGTTACCGATGAGCTTGTCGATGGGCAGCACTGTTGCGAGCATATAGTAAAGAAAGATGGCGCCAATCCAGAATGTGGCGTTGAGATTGGCGGGAGTCATAGAGGCGATGAGAGTAGCCGGGGTCATGACGAACACCGCGCCGACGAGCATCATAAGCAGCAGTGAGAAACCGCGCATCACCTGCTTGACGGGCAGACCGAGCTGCTCGCCGACAATCTCGGGGAGCGACGCCCCGTCGCGGCGAATGGAGATAACGCCGCTGAGGAAGTCATGTACTGCCCCGGCAAACACTGTGCCGAGGACAATCCACAGGAAAGCTGCCGGACCGAACATCACGCCCATTATCGCACCGAAAATCGGGCCGAGACCGGCGATGTTGAGAAATTGGATAAGGAACACCTTCCATGCCGGCAACGGCATGTAGTCCACGTTGTCACGGTGGGTGTAGGCAGGCATTTTGCGTGACGGGTCAATGCCGATGACCTTTTCCATCAGCAGCCCGTAGATGAAGTAGCCGCCGATGAGTACAACGAGTGATATTATAAATGCTGTCATGTTGTAGATTCCGGATTGGTTGATATAGATAAAGGTCATCTTTGTGACCTTTATCTATATCATTAACTGAAAATTATGAGTTTTATTTTTGTGGGCGTGCGATTGTCTCGCGCATGGTGGTGTCGGCCTCCATATTCTTCATGCGGTAGTAGTCCATCACTCCGAGATTGCCGTTGAGGAATGCCTGGGCCATCGCCTGGGGCAGCTCGCGTTCGGCCTCGATGACCTTGGCTTTCATCTCCTGGGCGAGGGCCTTCATCTCCTGTTCTCGGGCGATAGCCATGGCGCGGCGTTCCTCGGCCTTGGCCTGGGCAATATTCTTGTCGGCCTGAGCCTGGTCTATCTGTAGGGCCGCGCCGATGTTCTTGCCTATGTCGATGTCGGCGATGTCGATGGATAATATCTCAAAAGCCGTGCCCGAGTCAAGACCCTTTTTGAGCACGAGTTTGGAGATGGAGTCAGGATTTTCAAGCACCTGCTTGTGGCTCTCCGACGAGCCGATTGATGACACGATGCCCTCGCCGACACGGGCGAGTACGGTGTCCTCACCGGCACCGCCGACGAGCTGGCGGATGTTGGCGCGGACAGTCACGCGGGCTTTGGCTATGAGCTGGATACCATCCTTGGCTACGGCGGTGACGGGTGGTGTGTCGATTACCTTGGGGTTGACCGACATCTGCACGGCCTGGAACACGTCGCGGCCTGCCAGGTCAATGGCTGTTGCCATCTTGAAGCCAAGATCAATGTTTGCCTTGGAGGCCGACACGAGCGCGTGAACTACCTTCTCGACATTTCCACCCGCGAGATAGTGGGCTTCGAGGTCATCGCGGTTGACATCCTGCAGGCCGGCCTTGTGGGCCTCGATGAGCGCACGCACGATGACGGCGGCGGGTACTTTACGGATGCGCATCAGCACGAGCTGCATCATCGAGATGTGCACACCCGACACGAGTGCCGATACCCAAAGGAAGAATGGCACGTAGTAAAAGAAAATCGCGAGGAGGATAACTATTATCACTCCCATGAATACAATTGTCAAGTCCATATTGTGATTGTTGGTTTATTTTGGATTAAACACTCTCTAAATATCAGTGACAGGCACGGACTACGTTGTTGGATAGCGTTTTGAGGCGTACGCGGTCGTTGGCGAGACGCCGTTCAATGTCAAGGATTTTGGCCTTGTTGGCCGAGGGGTTGTGGCGCAAGGTCGAGAGTTGGGACTCTGTGGCGGCTATTCCCTCCCGGGCATCGAGATAGGCTTTCATGGCGTCGCGTGCCGCCCTTCCGGGAAGTTGGGCGTATGTGGTGACAATCTTCCCTCCGGGGAGGGCAAAGCGGAATTCCTCTTTCTTTTTGCCGGTTGTCGTGCCGAGATTGTTTATCTTGGCCAATATGTCGGCATAGTCCTTGCCCGGCTCCCATGTGTCACGGTAGTTGTCAAGACGTGCGTATGAGGCGAGGCGAGGCTCGTCGGTGGGGTAGTTTATGCGCAGGTCGGAGGGGATAAACTTGTATATCGTCACCTTGTCGTCGAGGCGGTTACGGTCGGTTGCCCACCAGCCCACGCCCGTCACCTCGTCGATGGCAAGCATATAGTCATCGTAGGGGGAATTGTAGGGCATCCCGATATTCTGCGGTTGCAGAAATCCGTCATTGTCGCGGCGCGAGATGAAGATGTCGAGACCCCCGAGTGAGTTTTCCCCGTCGTTGGCATAATACAGGGTTATGCCGTCGCTCATGATGAACGGATAGTTGGCGTCGCCCCCCTCTCCAAGCTCGTCACCCATAGGCACGGGAGTGTCCCATGTGCCGTCGGCAAGGTGCTGCGCCATCATCAGCCGTGGGGTGTCGGTATCGTCGGGCGCGGCCCATGCCATGTACCTGCCGTTTTCGGGCATGTAGACGACGGTGGGATCCGCCGCTGCAATACCTTGGGGAAGAGTTTGTGGCGAGTTGAGCGTGCCGCTCTCGGGCGAGAGTCGGTAGGCCTTGAAAAACTCGTCTCGGTCGACTGTCACGCTGTCGATGACAACGATTTTCTCGACGCGCTCAAGGGCTGCCGACACACGTTCTATGCGCCGTTGCAGCTCCTCACCCTCGGCCGACATCTCCTTTCGGGCCTTTTTGAGGGCACGCCGGTATGCGTCCATGTATGTGTCGGCCTTGTCGACATCATAGCTATCGAGAGCCATCTCGGCCAGATAACGCGGGGCCTCGGCGATGCCACGGCTCTCGGCTGCCTTGAGGTAGGGTAGGGCCTCTTTGGGTTTGCCGGTGCGCAACAGGCACACGCCTACCCATTGGTTGAGCGCGCCGTCGCGAGGCTTGGCTTCCAGTTCCCTCATGAATACCGGGAGGGCGCTCTCATAGTCGCCCGCAAGATACGCCTGCTTGGCGTCGTCAATAGGCGCGCCAATGCAGAGCAGACCAGTCAGTGCGACCGTCCCGGTAGCTATATACCGTAAAAAATCCATAGTGTCAAATCGGAAAAAGTTTCAATTGCGCAAAATTTCACCTCCCAAAGGTACAATTTTTCCCTCAAATGACGATAATGGCAGGAGGTTTGTTTTATGGAAAACTATTTACCGTACAGGTGATACACGCCCGTGTTATAGAATTTATGGTAGGAATAGAGCTTTCGGTAACCGAGTCCCTCAAGTTGTTCCTGCATGACGGTGTCGGATGAACCGACCACAACAAAATCAGCTTTTCCCGAAAGGATATCCCGCATCTGCTCATCCATCATATCCTGTGATGCCCCGACTTGAATAGACCAATATTTGGAGCCGGGCAAAGCCCGGGAGAGAACGTTCTCTCCGTATTCAAAAGAGTCGTGATATATAATTTTCGGCTTGTTGATTTGCCGTAAATAGTAGGTGAGGCTGTCAATTTCGGCTGTCATCTGTGGGTCGGTATTGAATATGAGTTTTTTTGTCTCGCCTGTCTTTAGGAAAGTTATAGAGGTTATAAGCAGCATAGTCAAGACAGCTGTCAGTATATTGGGGATACGGCGGCGTCTATGTGCGCCAACCCATCTTGCCGCCGACACAAAGCCGAAAAACCAGAATGTGGCAAGACATGCAAAATAATAATCCTTAACCAGTTTTGCGAGAATCACACAACAGGCAACGAACCATACCGTTGCCAGCCAGTATAGCCGGCGTGGCAGCCATCGTGAAGCAATGATTCCCGCCAATGGGATGGCTACGGGCAGGAGGATGCGAGGTGTCAGCAGTTCCTTTATTCCCTCAAGTAGCCCGAAGTGGCCGTTTATTTCCTGCACGGTATAATAGGTGTTGATGAAGTATTCCCTGATAAAAGCGTGGAAAGCATCCTGTATAGCCAACACTATGACGAATGGCAATATTGCGGTGACGAAGCCTGAGGCATACCCTGCAAGCGACCTTATGAGACGCTGTTTGTCACGCCATGAGTATATCCATATAAATACCATCGGTATGCCAAGCATGGCAGCAATATTGTATTTTATCATGACAGTGAGGCCGAGGCTTATTCCCGCCCAAAAGGAGTAGCGGAAACTGTTGACTTTGTATTCAGAAGAGCAAAGGGATATGACGCAATAGAGGGTTACGGCAAAGAATAGCTGGCAGAAATCTTCGGCACGCATTTCGGTATGCGTGGTGGGGAAGAAATATGCGATGGACATGAGGACAGACACAGCGACCCCTTTCTTGGGTGATAGCCCCAACTTGCAGGCCGACAGGAATATGAGATAGAACGTGAAAGCGTAGAATATCACCTCCAACCAAAACATCCCGATAAAGTCCTGTGGGCTTAACAGATAGCCGATTCCGTATATCAGCCACAGTAGCGGTCCCTTGCTGTCGGAGAAATCGACATAAGGCGTCAACCCCTCCATCCATGCCTTGCCGCACATATAGAACCATGCGCTGTCACAGCGGGGGTGTACATAGTGGGTATAGGAGTCGGAGCTGATAATGAAAAGCAGCAACAACGAGTACAGGAAAAGGAATAATAGGGCATGTAGTCGCTGCTGTGGTGCTAAGATGTTGCTGATTAACGATTTGTTGCGGAAGTGAGTACGCGCAGCCGTATTATTCATATGATGTTGATTGGAGATTATTAAGAGCTTCTTTAGGCTTTTATTGCGCCAAAGGTACGATTTTTTTTGGAGTGGAGTGGGGGTTTTTGCGGAAAGGTGTATCTTAGCGATGAAATTAGTAATAGTATTGATGGATATCCGTGAGTTTGAGGGGTGGTATCGTAGGCTGTACATGCCGCTTGGCATGTACGCCCTGCGTGTGCTTGAAGATGTGGACGAGGCGCAGGATGCGGTGCAGGAGAGCTTTGCCGCCGTGTGGGAGCGCATAGAGGAGGGGGCACAGATTGACAATTTCAAGTCCTACATGTATCGGGTTGTCAGGAATGAGGCCCTTGTGAGGCTGCGCCGTCGGAGTGTTGACCTTGTAGGAGAGGTGCCCGAGGAGATTACCGACGAGACGGTCGACACATCCGAGCGTGATGCACGCCTATGGGAGGCTATCGACAGATTGCCGCAGCGTTGCCGCGAGGTGTTTCTGATGAGCAAGCGTGACGGGATGTCAAATGCCGAGATTGCCGTGGAGATGGATATATCGGTGAAGACCGTTGAAAATCAGATGACAAAGGCTTTCAAGGCTCTGCGCGACAGTCTCTCGGCGTCGGGCGGGAAGGCGTTTTTCCTGCCGTTTCTGTGATTTTTTTCGGATGGAATAGGGGATTTGTCACTATCCCGTATCCTAAAGGTGGAAATCATTAGAAACAACAGTAACAATGGATAAGAAAATGAACGAGATCGTGGAGTTTGTGGCACGCTACTACCGCGAGGGTGCGTTTTCGGCCCGTCGCGGATGGAGACAGCTCGGATTGACTACTCTCCAATGGTGGCGCACGCGCTGGGCTGCGGCAGCTGCAGTGGTCGTGGCACTGACCGCCACAGCAGGGATATATGCCTATATCACATCTTCCCCCTCCGAGGCACGTCAGCCGGAAGCGGCTCCTGTGACGGAAAAAGTGACGCCAATCGGGGAGGTGAGCCGCAAGATTGAGTTTGCCGACACCCCTCTTGTCGATGTCGTCAAGGAGATAGAGCGCGTCTATGAGGTGCGTGTGGTGAACCTCCCTAAAGATGGCGATTACCGGTTGACACTCAGCTATGAGGGGACAGCCAAGGACCTTGTGGAGACCATTAACGAATTGTTGGGGATAAGCCTGAGGATAGAGGAATGAGACGATTGATGACATTGCTTGTGCTCGCGGCGGTGATTGCCGTGGCACAGGCGCAGAATGTGACCCTGAAGGCCACATCGCGACCCGCGTCGGCGGTGTTTTCCGAACTGATGCGCCAGACGGGGAAGAACTTCATCTATCCCTCAGGATTGCTTGACGGCATGATCATCTCGGTCGATGCCAATGGCGAGCCGCTCGGACACGTGCTCGACGGCATGTTTCACGGTACCGACATTTCATACAAGATAAAGGGCAACAACGTGACACTGCGCCGCGTCAAACGGCAGCAGCCATTGCTCGTCAGCGGATATGTGCGCGAGCAAGGTACAGGCGAGTCGCTCATCGGAGCACTCGTGGTCGACCCATCGACACGCCGCACCGTTGCCACCAACAGCGCGGGATATTACTCGATATATGTCAATCCCGGGCGCGTCGTGCTGAGTGTCTCCTACCCGGGTTTTGACGCCGAGTCGCGCACGATGACCGTCACCTCCAACGCCAAGGCCGACTTCGCGCTCAAGGAGCGAGGCGAAAAGGGCGCGCACGAGTTGTCGGAGGTGGTCGTGGTAGCCGACCGTAACAAGGCTATAGCGATGGAGTCGACCGACGTGGGACGCCTCAACCTCACCCGCGCCGACATCACATCGACACCGACCCTCTTTGGTGAGGCCGACGTTATAAAGACCCTTCAGTTGCAGCCCGGCGTGTCGGCGGGCGTCGAGGGGATGGCGGGAATGTATGTGCATGGCGGCTCCCATGACGAGAACCTGTATATGCTCGACAATATACCGCTCTATCAGGTCAACCACTTCGGCGGGCTGTTCTCGGCGTTCAACACCGAGGCCATCAAGAATGTAGACTTCTATAAGTCGACCTTCCCCGCCAAGTATGACGGACGACTGTCGAGCATCATGGAGGTGCACACCAAGGATGGCGGCATGGAGGGTCATCACGGCTCGTTCAAACTCGGGCTTACATCGGGAGCGTTCAATATCGACGGGCCGATAATCAAGGGGAAGACCACCTACGCGCTTGCGTTGCGACGTTCATGGTATGACGTGCTGACGATACCGGGACTGGCGATATACAACGCCGTGCGCCAGGAAAAGGAGTCGACCACCGTGGCACGATACGCGTTCACCGACGTCAACGCCAAGATAAATCACCATTTCAGTGACCGTAGCCAGCTTCACGCCATGTTTTACTTTGGCGAGGATTTTCTCAAGGGTGGCGACAAGCGCGAGGTTGATGACACGGAGATGGATGAGACTATGCGGGAGAGCGGCATATCCAAGCTGCGCTGGGGCAATCTGGTGGCATCGCTCGGCTGGAACTATGCCTTTTCTTCAAAACTCTTTGGCGAGTTTACCGCCGCATATACCCATTACCGCTCCTCGCTCAACCGCGAGGACAAGGACTATCTCGAAAGCTCGGGTAGGGTTGTGGAGGACTCGCGCCGCGACTACACGATGCGCAACAGCATACGCGACTGGACTTTCCGTGCTGACCTCGGATGGCGTCCCGCTGCCGGACATCATGTCACTTTCGGGGCAAACTATACCTATCACACATTCCTTCCTCAGGACAACACAACGACCCTCTACAACGCCGGCACGGTTGTCTCGGCTGCGAGCGTGCGCCAGCAGGTACACGCTTCGGAAGCTGCGGCATATATCGGCGATGACTGGGAGATAGCCGACCCGCTGAGGGTTAGCGCGGGCATACATGCCGGCTACTTCTCCGTCGGAGACAATTCCCATTGGGCACTCGACCCCCGCGTGTCGGCACGTTGGATGATCAACTGCAATTGGTCGGTCAAGGCCGCATATGCCCGCATGTCGCAGTATGTGCATCAGTTGACCCAGAGCGCCATAAGCCTCCCCACCGACCAATGGGTGCCTATAGCAGGCGAACTTAAACCGCAGAAGAGCGACAAGGTGTCGCTTGCGGGATACTTCTCGTTTGGCGAGAACCAACAGTTCACCGCGTCGGTCGAGGCCTACTACAAGTGGATGAACAATATCATCGACTATCGCGACGACTACTTCCTTATGCCAAATGAGACGCCGTGGGAGCAGCAGCTCTGTGCCGGGACGGGACGTGCCAAGGGCATTGACCTGATGCTGACGCGCAACGCGGGTAAGGTCACGGGGCATGTCGCCTACTCGCTGCTGTGGGCCGACCGCCAATTTGACGCCAAAAATGGCGGCCTGCGCTTTCCGGCACGGTTTGACAACCGCCACAAAATCAATATCCTTGTCAACTGGCGCATCAACGACAAGTGGGAGCTTAACGCCTCATGGACAGGAATGAGCGGCAACCGTTTCACGCTCTATGCCCAGGACTACAAGCTGCTCGACGTACCCGGGATGCCTATCGTCGGTGACCCCTCGTTCACCGGGGTGATTGACCTCAACCAAGGCATCAACAATTATCGGCTGCCGTTCTACCACCGCCTTGACATCGGCGTCAACCGTTACACCAAGCACGGCATGTGGAACTTCTCACTCTACAACGCATACTGCAACATGAATGTCATCTCGGTGAAAAAGGATCGCCGTAGCGGGTATGATTATTCTCAACAGATTTATTATAAGGACTCATTCCAGAAATTCAGGCTGATACCGATACTGCCGTCAATCTCTTATACGTGGTTTTTCTAAAGAAGTAAGGATTATGAAAGATATTATTTCAGAACTAATAGGGCAAATAGGTCAGATAGGGCTAATAAGGGTGATTAGGGTTGTTGTCGGCGGTATGGCGATGGCTGTCGTCGGATGCTCGACCGACTTTGACCCGGATGTGGATGCGACCCCTGTAGCGGTGCTCAACGTGCTTGCCGAGGCTGACAGCACGGTCACGGCATCGGTGAGCCATAGTTGGCTTTTCGGCACCGAGCCGGGGGATGTGACAGTGGGCAATGCCCGTGTCGCGCTCAAGGTCAACGGCACGTCGATGGGACTGATGGAGTTTGACCCCGACAGCAGCAGATACACCTCTACCTATCGCCCCGTTGAGGGGGACGAGATTGAGGTGTCGGTGAGGACCGTTGATTACGGCGATGCCGTCGGGACTACCACCGTGCCGCGCAAGGTCAGGATTGACCGGTGGGAATGCACACCCACTACCGTGATTGACTATGACGGGATAATTGTCCAACCCGACGGGTCATGGGAATACAACCGTACGCTGAAACTCAACTACTCGATAACGTTCACCGATCCTGCGGGTGAGGATAATTACTACATGCTGTCGGGAAAGGCCTACCACTGGTGGGGCGGCGGCACATGTGACGACCCGATTCTCGGCGAGAATGACTCGCCGCTTGAGGCAGTCTTTGCCAAGGACAACACGTTTATGGTGTTCTCCGACCGCAGCATCGCGGGAAAAAGCTATACCCTCTCATATACGACGACCTATTCATTGAGCCAGGGCGGCTATCCGGGAGATATAGTGCAGGACGAGAATGGCGACCTGCATGTCTATGACCGCATCGCACTATGCAGCATATCGCGTGAATATTACCTGTATCTGCTTTCTCTCTACAAGAAGTATGGCGAACTGAACAGCAACCTTGAAAACCTCGGGTTTGCCGAGCCAAAGGCTATCTACACCAATGTCAATCCGGGCGTGGGGATTGTCGGCTCGCAGACCGCCGACATGATTGTCCATGACGTGTACAGCATAATCGAGGAGTATCGCAGAAAGTAAAGTCGGAAAATCGGTTTGGTTTGTAGGGACATGCCTTTGGCATGTGGATTGTGTTTCAGAGACTTGCATATTCCACATGCCAAAGGCATGTCCCTACATATGTGAACGGGTTCTATTACGGGATGTCGATGAGCTTGTGGGTCTGGAGGGAGAGTGACCAACGGGGATGGCGCTTGATGTAATCGACGGTCTCGGCGATGTTGAGGTTGCTGCATGGCTGCAGGCGGTATTCGCTGGCTTCAAACATGGAGGCAAGAGCCTCGACATCCTGGCCGGTGTAGACGATTTTAAGCTCATCGACGCGGTGCAGGGCGTATGGCCCTTGCTTGGGGGAGCACGTCACCCAGTCGACCGATGGCGGTAGCGCGCCTGTGCCGTTGGTCTCCACTTGTACGTATCGCCCTGCGTCATGCAACATCTCCACAAGACTGTCGGTCAGTTGTAGCGACGGCTCGCCGCCCGTGATGACGACGTGGCGGCAAGGATGGGCGCACACGGCATCCACAATCTCCCGCTCGGTCATCGGGGTAAATGACTGATGGCTGGTGTCGCAGAAATCGCATGACAGGTTGCATCCCGAAAAACGCACGAATACGGCGGGAGTGCCGGTATAATGCCCCTCGCCCTGCAAGGAGTAGAATATCTCGTTTACTCGCAACGGTTTCATAGCGGCTAATCGTCTATGGCGTCTTTCTCGTAGGCGGCAATGTTGCCCTCCGACTCCTGTACTTCCACGCGGTAGCAGTGGGGCACCTGGTCGGCAATCCACCGTGCGATGTTTTCGGCGGTAGGGTTGAACGGGAGCACGTCGTTGAGATGGGCATGGTCGAGTTGTCCCATTATGAGGGACTTGATTTTGGAAAAATCGGCCACCATGCCATTGTTGTCAAGGTTGCGGGCGCGGCAGTGGATGGTGATTATCCAGTTGTGCCCGTGGATGCGGGAGCACTTGCTCTCGTAGTCGAGCGACAGGCTGTGGCTGCCAGCTATTTCAAGTCGTTTTGTGACGTAGTACATTGTAGGATGGTTATTGGTTTACGGGCGACAGCCCTATCTCGGCGGCCTTTTCAATCATGAGCCGGCGTGCCGCCTCGTGCTCGTTGGGTATCACGCCGTCGAGGATCGCGTTTTTTATCGCCTCCTTGATGATGCCTATCTCGCGCGAGGGGCCTATGGCGAATGTCGCCATTATCTCCTCGCCTGTGACGGGAGGCTGGAAATTGCGTATGCGGTCTTTCTCCTCCAGCTCCACGAGCTTGCGGCGCACGAGCGCGAAGTTGTCGAGGAACCGGCGCACTTTCTCCTGGTTTTTGGAGGTGATGTCGGCTTCGCAGAGCGTCATCAGGTCGTCGATGTCATCGCCGGCGTCAAACAGCAGCCGTCGCACGGCCGAGTCGGTGACCTCCTCTTCGACAAGGGCGATGGGGCGCATGTGCAGCTCGACAAGTTTCTGCACATACTTCATCTTGTCGTTGAGCGGGAATTTCATCTCGCGGAATATGCGCGGGAGCATCTTCGCGCCGATGAAGTTGTGGTTGTGGAACGTCCATCCGAGCTTGTCGTCCCAACGCTTTGTTACGGGCTTGGCTATATCGTGCAGTAGCGCGCCCCAGCGCAGCCACACATTGTCGCTTTTTGAGGCCACGTTGTCGAGCACCTGCATCGTGTGGAAGAAGTTGTCCTTATGCCCGCGCCCGTTGACGGTCTCGACTCCGCGCAGGCGGTCGAGCTCGGGGAAGATGAGCCGTAGCAGCCCCGTTTTCTGTAGCAATATCCACCCCGTCGAGGGCCGCGGGGAGGCCATTATCTTCATCAGTTCGTCCATGACACGCTCGCGGGATATGATTGTGATACGCCCGGCATTGCGCGTGATGGCGTCGAGGGTCGGTGGATATATGGTGAAGTCGAGCTGCGTGGCAAAGCGTATGGCCCGCATCATGCGCAGTGGGTCGTCGCTGAATGTGATATCGGGGTCAAGGGGCGTGCGTATCAGTCGTCGGGTGAGGTCGCCCTGTCCGTCGTAAGGGTCTATTAGTTCGCCGAAATTTGCTTCATTCACAGCCATCGCCATGGCGTTGATGGTGAAGTCGCGCCGGGCAAGGTCATCGGCGAGAGTGCCGTCCTCGACTATCGGCTTGCGCGAGTCGCGGTTGTAGCTCTCGCGGCGTGCGCCGACAAACTCCAGTTCCTCCCCCTTGAACTTCACCTGTGCCGTGCCGAAGTTCTTGAACACGGCAAGGTGGGCGCCGCGCCCGAGCGAGCGTGCGACAGCCTGTGCCACCTCGATGCCGCTACCCACGGTCACGAAGTCGATATCCTTGGAGTGTCGGTCGAGGAAAAGGTCGCGCACATAGCCCCCCACCGTGTAGCAGGGGCGGCGGAGCGAGTCGGCAATCTTGCCGATATTGTGGAAAATCGGTCGGTCTATCTTGTCTGCTATGCTCATTATTCAAGATTTATCAGTTCCTCGGGGGCGGTGGTGAGCGGCACCATGCCGTCCGGGGTAACGAGATAGGTGTTTTCGATGCCTACCGCGCCTACATGCGGTATGACAAATTTAGGCTCCAGGGCCACCACATTGTTCTCCTGCAGGATGTCGCGGCTGCGTGGTGCGATGACGGGCAGTTCGTTTATCTCGATGCCCACGCCGTGGCCGATGAAGCCGGCGTGTTGGCGGTGGCCCATGAAGTAATCTTCAAGTTTTTCTTCTGCCACGATGGCGCGTGCCCTCTCGTCGAGGGCCTTGGCCTCCACTCCGGGACAGCCCATGGCGGCAAGCTCGTGGCATATGCGGATGGAGCAGTCGTGGGCACGTCGGGCAAGCTCGCTGACATGCTCGAGGTAGAACACGCGGGTCATGTCGGTCATGTAGCCCGTGTAGTTGCCGTTGGCATCGACCATCACCGTCATGCCCGGCTTTATGGTGGAGCCGTCACATCCTACGGGGAGCGAGGGGTCGAGGCCCGCGCCGCCCATCGCGAAGTCGTAAGGGGTGGGGGCGTCGGCATTGTCGCCGCACAACACGTTGGCCATGAATAGCTCCATGGAGTCGCCTGATATGCGGAATTGGCCGAGGCACCCCTCAAGGCGCGATGCCCGCTCAATCTCCACCTGCAGCTCAAGGTCGGTCATCCCCTCCTGATACAGGCGCGGGATGCGGCGGTAGACCTCGGTCTGTTTGACGCCCGACTGCATTATAAGGCCGATTTCCATCAGGGTCTTGACGGCGCGTGTCTCGCGCATGAGTGGGGAGGCGTTGACGGGTTTTGCTTCAGGGAACACTCTCATAAGCCGCAGGGCGCTCTCGTAGGGGAGCAAGTCAAGCTCATAGCCGATAGTGGATGGATTGTCGCTTATATGTTCGGCCATCTGCTCGGGCTTGCGGATATATTGCACGCCATCGCCGTCGAGACCAATGGGACGGCGCACGAAAAACTGCACGTCGTCCGTGGCGGGGATGTAGAGATAACCGCTATAGACGCGTCCTGTGAAGTAGTATATGTTGGCGTTGTCGGAGATGAGCAGAGCGTCGAGACCGTGACGTGCCATCGCGTCGCGGGCCTTGGAGACACGCATGGCGTGTTCGGCGGCAGGGAGTAGTACCAAAGGGTTCATCGTTGAAATATTTTTGTTCGCGTTGTCAGATGGTGGCTGTCATCTGTCGGGTGTGACAAACAGCACACCGACCTGGTCGATGCCGCGCAGCGTGTCGTCACGCATTATGTGGCGTATCCTTACCGGTCGGGAGGTCGTGAGTGTCACGTCACGGGCCAGCGTGTCGGCAATTTGATAGCGTGCGCCAAATCCGCTGCCGTGCCATCGTCCGTAGATGTCGGCCAACCTTATGTTCAACGTATCCCGGCGTGGTTTGGTTGCGTCTTCATACTCCACTTCGAGCCAAAGGTTGCTGTAGGCATAGTCGTTGGAGTGGCGCAACGCAACGATGAGCATCCCCGAAGCTATGGAGTCGCCTATGGTGGGGGTGTAGGTCAATGTGTCGTTGTAGACCCACCCTGTCGGGGGAATATTGCGGAAGTCGCTATAGTCATTGTGCCCGGGGGCACATGCTCCCAAGCACAATGAGATGATGGATATTGCAAGCAGTTTACGCATATCGTGGTCACTTGTCGTTTGTTGCCCCTTCGGGTGGATTCTGCCTTGGCTTGTCCTGACGCGGGGGACGCTCACGGTTGGGTTGTCGCCGTTGCTCGCCGCGCGGTTGTCCGGCGTTGTCGCCACCCTCCTGCGGACGGGGACGGCGCGGGCGGTCGTTGCGTGGCCGCTGGCGGTTGCCGTCGCCCTGCTCGGCGCCGTCGCCGCGCGGGGCATTCCCCTTGGGACGCGGGTTGTTGCCGTTTTCGGGGCGCGGTCCATTGCCGTTGCCGCTCTTGCGTTTTTTCTTTTTCTTGGCCTTGTCAAAGCGTGTCAGGTCATCCTGACCTATGATGTCGCCAAACTCTTTCTTTGCCGCAGGGCGTTCCTGTCCCTCCGGCTCAAGACGCTCGGGCTTCTCGCCGCGCTTGTTCATCTCGATTATCTCAAAGGCGCGTGCTGCGCTGATGGTGACGAGATTGGCGGGCACCGACTTGTCGGTCGAGTAGGTTATGCGGCGGTTGAAGATGTCGGTCTTGAACTGGAAGTAGGTCGAGTCGAGGGTCTCGAGACGCGCGTCCTTGGGGGGCATACGCTTGACATTCTCGACATAGGTGTCGACCTCGAAGTTGAGACAGCATTTCAGCTTGGCGCATTGGCCGGCGAGCTTCTGCGGGTTGAGCGAGATGTCCTGATAGCGTGCCGCGCTCGTGGCGACGGAGACAAACGAGGACATCCAGCTTGAACAGCACAGCGGGCGTCCGCACGGGCCGATGCCGCCGATGCGCCCCGCCTCCTGGCGTGCGCCTATCTGCTTCATCTCGATGCGTATGCGGAAGGTCTCGGCAAGCACCTTGATGAGCTGGCGGAAATCGACGCGCTCGTCGGCAATGTAGTAGAAGATGGCTTTGTTGCCGTCGCCTTGATACTCCACGTCGCCAATCTTCATGTTGAGGTGGAGGCTCTCGGCAATCTTGCGCGAGCGTATCATGGTGTCGGTCTCCTTGGCTTTGGCTTCCTCAAACTTCTCTATGTCGGCCGGCTTGGCTTTGCGGAAGATGCGTTTCAGCTCGGCCTCGTTGCGGCATCCGGCTTTCTTCATCTGTAGCTTCACGAGCTGCCCGGTCATAGTGACAGTGCCGATGTCGTGCCCCGGTGATGCCTCGACGGCCACGAGGTCGCCGATGGCGAGGGGGATGGAGGTGGGGTTCTTGTAAAATCCCTTGCGGGTGTTCTTGAACTGCACCTCCACAATGTCGAAATCGGCCTTGCCGCCGGGGATATCCTCAAGCCAGTTGTAGCAATGCAGCTTGCCGCGAGGGGGCTCCTTGTGGCAGCCACCGCAGCATGAGCCGCAGCCGGCAGGCTGTTGCGGTGTCGCCCCGTCGGGCACGGTGGCTGCGGGGGCGGTTTCCTTATCTTTATCGTTAGACATGGGACGCGGAGATTATTTTGCGAAGCTGACGGAGCGGGTCTCGCGGATGACGGTGATTTTCACCTGACCCGGATAGGTCATCTCGTCCTGAATGCGCTTGGCTATCTCGGCCGACAGCTTTTCGGTCTCTGCGTCGTCAATCTTGTCGGCACCGACTATCACGCGCAGTTCGCGGCCTGCCTGAATGGCGTAGGTCTTGATGACGCCGGGGTAGGAGAGGGCGAGCTGTTCAAGGTCGTTGAGGCGCTTGATGTAGGCCTCGACAATCTCGCGGCGTGCGCCGGGGCGTGCGCCTGAGATGGCGTCGCACACCTGCACGATGGGTGCGAGCAGCGTTGTCTGCTCTATCTCGTCGTGGTGGGCGCCGATGGCGTTGCATATCTCGGGCTTCTCCTTGTATTTCTCGGCGAGTTTCATGCCGAGGAGGGCGTGGGGCAATTCAGGCTCCTCGTCGGGCACCTTGCCTATGTCGTGGAGCAGTCCGGCACGGCGTGCCTTCTTGGGGTTGAGGCCAAGCTCCGACGCCATGACGGCGCAGAGGTTGGCTGTCTCGCGTGAGTGCTGCAGCAGGTTCTGCCCGTAGCTGGAGCGGTATTTCATCTTGCCCACGAGGCGTATCAGGTCGGGATGCAGGCCGTGGATGCCGAGGTCGATGGCCGTGCGTTTGCCGGTCTCGATAATCTCCTCCTCGATCTGCTTACGCACCTTGGCCACCACTTCCTCGATGCGGGCAGGGTGGATGCGGCCGTCGGCTACGAGCTGGTGAAGCGCGAGGCGCGCTATCTCACGGCGCACGGGGTCAAAACCCGAGAGCACGATGGCCTCGGGGGTGTCATCGACTATAATTTCGATGCCTGTGGCGGCCTCAAGGGCACGGATGTTGCGGCCTTCGCGGCCGATGATGCGGCCCTTTATCTCGTCGCTGTCGATGTGGAACACGGTTACGGAATTTTCGATGGCTGTCTCGGTGGCGACACGCTGTATCGACTGCACGACGATGCGCTTGGCCTCCTTGTTGGCTGTCATCTTGGCCTCGTCCATGATGTCGTTGATGTAGGATGCCGCAGCAGTCTTGGCCTCGTCCTTGAGCGACTCGATGAGCTTTTCCTTGGCCTCCTCGCTCGACAGTCCCGATATGTGCTCAAGGGTGTTCTGGGCGGTGCGCTGGAGCTTGTCAAGCTCGGCCTGCTTGGCCTCGATGACGGCGTTCTGGGCCTCAAGGTTGGCGCGCATACCCTCCACCTCGTTGCGGCGGCGTTGCAGGTCGCCCTGCTGCTGGTTGAGCTGCTGCTCGCGCTGCTTGAGCTTCTGCTCGGTCTGCTGGGCATGGGCAAGGCGCGCGTTGGCGTGCTTCTCGGCCTCGGACTTTATTTTGATTTCCTCCTCACGGGCCTCCAGTATCTTGTTTTTCTTGATTACCTCGGCTTCGCGGTTGGCCTCGTCGATGATGACTCTTGCGCGGCTTCCCGCCATCTTGCGTTGTGCTACTACGGTCGCCCCGATGCCTATAGCGAGGGCAATGACGGCGACTCCCAAAATTAGTAATATTGTCATGGCAATTTGACTGTGTATAAATTGGTTATATAAAAATAAACGCACTCACCCCCGCCGCCGTCGCGGCTGTAGGTAAAGTGCGGGATAGTTAACACGCTCGTGATGGCGTGGAATCGGCATCGTGCCCCGTTGATGGCGACCGAAGCGATAAATGTCAGTCTCAGTCCACTTTGAGCAACAGCTTGTCAAGCTCTTCCTCAAAGTCTCTCAGGCGGTCCTCTATCGAGGCTGCCCGGGTGTTGAGCGTGAAATATAGCTGGGCGAACCTGAACGCCACCATCGCCATTATTTCATGCGAGGTCCTATTCTTAAACCGTCCGCTCCACGACCGCCACAGCTCATTGACCTTGAACTCTGCGGTGCGTATCGTTTCCTCTTCCTCCCGATCGATGGAGAGATGGAGGGGAGCCGTGTCGGCTATGCGTATAGTGATATTCAACTTGTCTTTCATTACATCACTCGGTGAGATCGGCTATGCATCTGTCGATTTCCCGCACCAATCCGGACAATATGGCTCGGCTGCGCTCCACTGTCTTGCGGTCGGGGGCGATGGTGGTGGCTATCTGCAGGTAGTCTCTCTCGGCTGTCAGCCGCTCTATTGACTTGCGCTGCTCCTCCACTTCGCGCTCAAGCTCCGCTATACGGCGGTCGGCTTCCTCCTTGGCCTTGAGCAGTGCGCCATATTTCTCGACAAGAACTTGTGCCTTGGTGCTGACGCGCTCGATGGTCTGCTGCAGGATGCCGTCCATAAATATCCAAATTTTTACAAATGTAATAAATTTTTCCCGATTCCCCGCAACACTCCCTGCAAAATTCTTCCCCGCCTTGATTTTTAGCTAATTTTTGGCCGCTGTCGCGCCTCGTATAACTGTTATTCCTCCTCGTCAAGCAGCCACTTCACCTCCTTCTTCAGGAGAGGTAGATTATTAATAACTATACTCCAAAGGATGTCGGGACGCAGCGAGTCATACGCGTGTATTACAAAGTTGCGTGTATCCACTATCTTTCTTGCGGAGGTTATCGGTATATTTGGGATGGTTTTAAGTACACAATTCATGGCCTCACCCATAATCTCGATATTGCGCTCTACCCCTCTACGGAATAGGGTGTCATTGCAGAACGTAGCATACGTGCGTGGCCTGTCCTCTAAAAATGATTCTATTTCCAGTATGGAGGACAGAATGTCCGTGAGACGTTTTTTTGTTTGTCTATCCATAGATAAGTCGTTTGGTTTCATCAAGTTCTTCCTTGAAATATTTGTTTTTTACAGTCGTCTCGTCCACTAAGTCGACCTCCCGCCTGAATAGTCTCCGTAATGAATCGTGAAAGTCAAAATATATGTCTGCGTAGTTTAGATAGGATACCTCGTTGTCATTAAAGTTGACAAGCAGGTCTACGTCGCTATCGTCGTTGAAGCGGGGAGTGAGGATTGAGCCGAAAGCATAGAGGCTCTTTACCTTATACTTGCGGCACAGCTCATAGATACGTTGCAGGTTGTCTTCAATCAGGTGCATGGATCGATAGTTTGTGTTATCTACAAAGATAGTGATTTTTTTTGGATTTGCCGCCTACTTGGAACATTAAAGCGAGACAGCTGTTACAGCTGTCTCGCTTTAATCTAATAATGTTGGCTTAATGTCGCCATTTAAAAATCTCGTACTATAGTGCGGACCCTATAGGTGGTTGTGGAGGTGGTGCTATAATGCATAATGCCATTACTCCAACTTGTGTAGTAATAGTAGCTGTAACTGCCCGAGCGGTATTCTTCGGAGGTCCAAAATACAGACGTCAAAGGCTCCAACCCAAAGGATGCCAAAGCATTGGATATGGCTCCCCACCGGCAGTTTATGACACGGCCCTCTTCATATGACGGTAAGGATTCTCCATAGAGTTTCAGGGCGGTTGAGCCTGTCATGTCGTTGCTTGGCTCATAGTCGGGAGAAAGAATGAAAAATGGACCGGATGGCCCTTCGATGCATAGGCCGAGTATGGTATATTCGGAAAGGTCGATTCCGGCATATTTCTCCTGCGTGAGGTATGATAACTCTTCATCCTTTTTGACGGCAAGAGTGAGATCTTTTGGGCTTTTCCATTCTATCGGGGACGGGGACAACAGGGGCTTTACAAAACGTACTTTGCGGGCAGTGCTCTCGGTGGGGCCATATTGCATGAGACCACCGTTGGAGGATATGTAGTAGTAATATTTATAACTTCCCGACGTGTAGCAGAATGATGTCCACGACAGGCTCATCGTATTGCCGCCAAAGGTGGTTATGGCATTGTTGACATAATCCCAACGGGCATTTATTATTTGGCCTTGGTTATAGGATGGCAACTTGTCCTCGTAGAGGAAGGCGGCTGCCGCTCCCGTGATTTCGTCGCAGGGAGCATCCTCCAGTGCGACAATAAATTGCTCGTCGCCGGTAACGACCGCCAGTCCCTCCACGGTGGCGCCGGTGAGGTTGGCTTTCTTGTATTGGTCGGCGGTGAGGAAGTAGCGGGTTGTGTCCCATGTCACGGCGAGGGTGAGGTCGGTGGGGGTGGTGGAGTAGAGGGTAGTGGGGTCGGTGGGGTGTTCAGGATCGTCGCCTGTTGTTTGGCAGAGGGTTGCGATGAATGAGCGGGCGTTGGACTTGGCCGTGGAGAAGTCGTCGCCAAGCGAGCTTGAGCAGTCGAGGACGAGCATCACGACGGCCGATTTTTTCTCAGTCACGACCTCGGAATCCTGCTGCTTGTCAAACTCGGAGTTTATCTGCCAGTTGGAGGTGGAGGCGATGTAAGTCCATTCGTCGGTGTGTTCGCTCGATATGAGTTGTTTGCTGTCGGTCTGCACGCCGTCAAAGGTGAATTTGACAAAAATGCCGTCGACGACTTCACCCTGCACGCTCTCCCCGATGCGCATCGACAGGCCGGAGCATGAGATGTCGGTCAACGACCGCTCGCGCAAGTTGAACGTGCCCTCGATGTATAGCTCCGACAGGTCGGCCGAGGCAACGTTGTCAAATGTGAACCTCACGCGGGTGCCGTTGGCGATGCCGGGCATCACGAGGTTGATGGTCTGCACGTAGCTTGTCTCGGTGAGTTGCCGGGCTATCTCCTGAAACTTGGCGTTGACCTGTGTCATGCTCGACACTTCGGCGGCATTGTCATCGCTGGAGGCGAGCATACGCAAATTGGCTTGAAATTGCTCGGCATCCTGCACGTCCTTTCCGCGCACGCCGATGCTGTAGGCGGTAACGGGCTGTCCCGCCACGGTCTCCTCCTTGATGCGCCTGTTGAGCGCGGTGAGGTAGGAGGCGTAGTCCTCATAGTCGGGGTTGAGCATCATCGAGCCTTGGTCGAGCCCGTCTGTGAAGGTGACGATGGCAACGTTGAACAGGTCATCGGGCAGTTTTGCGGCCTGTAGTGCGTTGATGGCCTCGTTGAACGAGTGGTAGAGCAGCGTGCCGTTGGCGGTAGTCAACCCGTCGACAAATGCATCAAAGTCTACCTTGGTATCCATGTCGAGGCGGCCTATCGGGTGGACGTTCATCGATCGGTTGAAGCTCGTGATGCCGAGATACATGCCGCTCTCCATCTCGCCTGTGGGGATGGTGGCTGCGGGGGAGGAGAGGCTGTAGTCGCTCTCGCGGCCATCAACTATGGCTTTCACGCGATAGTAGTTTGAGCCGGCTGCGGGATGGGTGTCGGTATAGGTGGTCTCATGCAGGTTGTCGGCTATGAGGATGAACGCCATGTTGTCGGACGAGCGGTAGACGCTGTAGGTCGCGCCCTCGACCGGTTGCCACGTCACTGTCACGGCGCCGTCGGACACGGTCGCCCCGATCTCTGCGGGTGCGGCTGTCTCCTCGTTGATCTCGATGTAGTCTATCTCGTCGATGGGATAGGATTGTACGACTTGCCCCTCTTGGAATATCTGTAAGATGAGCCGCTCGGAGGCGTAGGCGGCTATGGTGCACAGCGCGATGGTGATTATAGGTAATATGGTCTTTTTCATTGCTGTAGGTCGTTATTTGATTATGAATTTAAGGTTGAGACCGGTTGTGCCGTCGGTGGCGACGGCGATGTATACCCCTGACGGTAGGGCGGCGAGTGATAGCTGTCCCGAGGCATCTGGGTGGCCTTTGTGGCGCATGGTGCCGTCGGGACTGAATATGCCGACGAGGAATTCAGATGTTTTTTCTGCGGTAATCAGCAACGACCGGCTTGCCGGCTGGTAGGCGATGGAGGCTGCCGCCATTTCGGTCGGGTTGGCGAGGCTAATAGGACGGTCGCTAAACTGCAATCGGCGATAGAGCGAGTGGAGCATCCTTACGGGGTCGGCACTGCCGTCACGCGATGTCAGGATGATGTTGTCGCCGTCAAACTCGATGCGGTTATAGGTGACGATTGGTAGCGAGCGCGTGTCGGCATCGTTGCCCGAGAGGATGATGTGTCGCCCCGCATTGTCGTTGGCTGTGGCGTTGAGTGCCAGGACCAACAGCGGACATAAGATAAAAAATTTATGCATAGGCGGTAAGGTTTTGTGCCCCTATGCGTTCCCCATGAGGCGATGGATGATTAGATGTTGGGTAAAAAAGGAAGACGTGGAACGATGTTCGGTCTATCTTGACAGAGGCATCGCCAAACGCCCAATCCAGAGATAGACAGTCCACTCCCACGCCTCTATCGTATACCGATACCCCTTGTCGGGGAGTGGATATGCGACAAGCATGAGCGTTCAGTTGACTGCCGTTCCTTCTGGATTAAAATTTTTGGCGAATTTCTGTCAAAGGATAAGCACGAAACGCTTCATAAAATATGATGCATGGATAGCGTGCCCTCTCATGGGCAATATCCATGCATCGCAAAGTTATTAAAATTTCTGAATTTGCAGGCTAAATCGGCTAAAAATCTGCATTGCCCGATTTTTCAAGGCCGGTTACATTAGATTGCAGTTATGTGGCTGCGGACGCTATGTATAGCGTCCCTACTGGGTTGGTGCCACTTTTGTGCCGTTGGAAATGGTCGGAGTTACAGCAACCCGAAGTGGCGCAGGGCGTTGGTGACGCCGTTGTCGAGGATGTCGGTGGTCACGTAGTCGGCGGCGGCTTTTACGTCGGGGGCGGAGTTGCCCATGGCGACTCCGATGGCGACGTGGCGCAGCATCTCGATGTCGTTGCCGCCGTCACCGAATGCCATGGTCTCGCTAAGGGGTATGTCAAAGTAGCGCAACATATGGTCTATGCCGACAGCCTTGCTGCTGCCGCGAGGCACGATGTCGCAGAACAGCGGATTCCAGCTTGTGCCCTTGCAGCCTGTGAGCACCTCAGAGAACAGCCCTGTCTCCTCGCTCTGCTCGTGGGTGAGAAATCCCATCATTTGCGCTACCTCGACGTCGAGTGCCCTCTCGATGGGGAACACGGGTGTAGGGGGGATGTGCAGCATGGCGCACGCCTCCTCGAGGTTGGTGTCGGTCTTGTTGATAAACACTGTCCCTGTCGGCGGAACGATGGCGAATGGGTAGGGGTGGCTCTTGGCATAGGGGATGACGCGCTCTATGTCGGCACGGTCGATGAGCCGCTTGTGGATGCAGGTCGTGCGGTCGCCAAGCAGGCACACCGCGCCATTGACCGTCACATAGCCGTCAAACTCCATGTCGCCGAGATTGTCTATCCACGTAATCTGCCGCCCCGAGGCTATAAACACCTTGATGCCACGCTGCCTAAGCGTGGCTATGGCCTCTCTCACTTCGCGGGGTACTGCGTGCTCCCCAAACGGCACAAGCGTCCCGTCAATGTCAAAAAACAGTGCTTTCGTCATTCCGTAGTTATTTTTGTGCAAAGATACGGCTTTGCGCCCTATCGTATGACCTAAAAATACTAAATTTGCTTTCTATAGGGGAGGGCAAAGGATGCCGATGTTTATCCACGCTCTATAAAACGGTTCAATAGAGGAAGCCGAGAAGCCAAAGGGGAATCTTGTTGCCCATTCCCGACTCTATATTGTCGGCAATCACATAACTGTCGGGCCTGTCGGAAATTTGGGAGAAGCCTTTGTTTGGGCCGCCGATTTCAAAAAGATGCCTTTTGTTGAGCAGGAAGTCTCCCGCCTCGGCGGCATAAAGCATCCCGGTACTGCTGAGCATGGATGCTGCGAAACTTTCACGTAACGTACCTGTCTTGTGGGCTATTCCCAATGCCTGCATGACTGATGGATTGTCAAACAGTATCTTTTCCGGTTTGGCTGCACGTTTTGGTTGTGTCGAGGCATCCGACAGTGTGCGCAGTATCGCGCCGTCGTTCAGGAGCGTGAAGAATTTCATAAGCTGGTTGCGGGTAACCTCCACCTCGCGACTCAGTTTCGTCATGTTTGGGACAAATGGCACTTGCTCGGCCAGCACGACAAGCAGTCTTTTGAGCTTGATTTGTGTCTCGTACTCTATATCGGCCACCGATGGGATGTCTATGTCGATGACCGACAGCACAAGCCGTTCCACCCGCTGTGAATAGGTGATGTCGGAGCTGTCCATGAAGAATGGGTAATATCCTTTCTTAAGATACCTCTCCAATTCTCCTATGACGCGGACTTTTGAGGCAATCGGCGGCGCTATGGTGGCATGATGGGTCAGAATCTCGTCAAGTGATATAGGCTTGAAGCCGTATTCGCCTGTAAAATTGAGGTACTCACGGAATGAGAGCCCGCGCAGTTCATAGACGGCGACACGGCGCGACAAGTCGGCTACCCGGCTGTTCAGTTGCAGCAACGATGATCCGGTAAACACTATCCATAGACCGGGGTAGCTGTCATGTATGTTTTTAAGTTCCTGTTCCCAGTTTGGTCGCGGATATAGGTGCACTTCGTCAAGATAGAGATGGGTGCCACCGTGCTTGTAATGGTAATCTGCCAGCTCAATTATCGTGTGGTCATTAAAATAAAGTTGGTCGAGAGAGGCATATAGCCCCTTTTCCCTGTCAAGTTTGCAACGCTGCATCATAAGCGTGGTCTTACCCACGCCTCTGGCTCCCTTTATCATTATAAGCTTGTCGTTCCACGCTATTTCGTCGTAGAGGTAGCGGTGCATAGGGGCGTCAAGCTCATAGGTCAGACGGAGGGATATTTCATATATTCTTTCCATTCTCAGAGAGTTTTGCTACAAAAATACCAAGTTTTTCTTTGTAAAGAAAAGAAATCGGCTAAATTCTTTCTTTGTAAAGAAAAATTCTCGGGTACCATATATGAAAATTTGATAGATACAGGTCTTTGGGCTCTATCGTGTTGTCTAAAAATGCTAAATTTGTGTCGTGCCAGCGTTTGGCATTATAAAAGGATATGAAGATGAGACAGATGAGGAAAATCGGGCGTGTGCTCCCGACAGCGGAGGCTTACGAGATATTGGCGCGTGCCCCCTATGTGACAGTCAGCATGGTGCGGCCTGACGGTGCGCCTTATGGCGTGCCGCTGTCGCTGGTGAGAGGGCGGAAGGATGTATTCTACTTCCATTGTGCAGGCGAGGGGGAGAAGCTCGACTGTCTGCGGCATAATCCCGTGGTGGCGCTTAGCGCGGTGAGCCGGTGCACGCCACAGTTTGAGGAGGATAAGAAAAATTTCACGATGTATTACCGTAGCGCGATGGCCGTCGGGCGTGCCCAGATTGTCGAGGAGCGCGTGGAGAAGGTCGAGGCGTTGAGGCTACTGTGCGAGCGTTTCCTGCCACGGCACATGGACGAGTTTGATGCCGCCATAGCCCGCAGCCTGTCGCGCACAACCATTGTGAAAATCACCCTGACCGAGCCGCCTGTCGGCAAGAGCAAGCACGCCGAGGGCACGGTGAATGATGCCCCCGAGGATGAAACGGCACATTGTGCCATGCGCTCCGACGACGGTGAGATTGTGCAGCTCGGTCTCGACTCCTGCGGCGACTGACTTATTGTATGGCAAGAATGAAGAGGATAATCGGCATTAATAGCATATGGGCAGTGGTGGCGATCGTGATGATGGGATTGTTGTCGTGTGAGGTGCGAAAACCCATGCATCCCCCAGAGGCTGCTCCTTCATTGAACGATAGGGTGGTCTATACCTGTGCCGAGCAGATGCCCGTGTTTCCCGGCGGGGATGCCGCGTTGATGAAATTTATCGCCAACCATATTGTCTATCCGCAGTCGGCACGCGAGGATAGCGTGCAGGGACGCGTGGTGGTGCGGTTCATGGTCGATACACTCGGCCACGTGCTTAACCCCGAGGTCATCCGCAGCAAGCATCCCGCCCTCGACCGCGAGGCTCTGCGTGTCATCCGCCTGTTGCCCGACTACACCCGCCCCGGCCGCATCAACGGCCACCCCGTCAACATGCGCCTCGCTATACCCGTCATCTTCCGCCTCCCCGAATAGTCCGACCACATCCTCCTGAGTGTACACCGGCATGAAATTTCGGGCATAAGGCTGACGCAATTATCTTTGCGACTAAGTTTCAAGGTTTCCGAAAAAAGTCATTAATTTTATAAGTTGTAAATTTCTAAAATCCCGATTATGGTAGACGAATTGAGCAGAATATCAGTACAAGGTAAGGGCGCAATACACGTTGTACCCGATGTGACACGCCTTGAAGTGACGATAGAACAATGGTTTGCCGATTATGGTAAGGCTTTCGACCAGGCAAAAGAAAATTCTTCGTGGATGGTGAAAATTCTGGAATATAACCATAAGCCAGGAAAACTTGCCAAGACAGTCAAATTCAACATCGAGGATTACACTGAAAACGAGTATGACGACGATTGTAACTATATAGGCAAGAAGAAAAACGGTTTCATGTTGGAGCAGGTTATCAAGATTGACCTGTCCATCGATAGTTACCTTGTGAATTGTATAGTGCGCGGTGTGGGTAAATTCATACCGAGCGCACAAATCAACATAGGCTACACTCTTCAGGATGATCGGCCAAGCCAACTTAAGATGCTTGAACGTGCTGTAAGCGATGCTCGTGATAAGGCGAAAATCATGGCAGAAGCAGTCAATTGCACGATTGGCAGTGTGCTCAACATAAGCTATCACCATCAAAATGTACATGTCTATTCACAGGCTCGTCAGATTCATTCCAGTTCGGAAGCTAAATCGTCCACTCCCGGCTCGCTCGACATAACACCTGACGACTTGGTCATGTCGGACACTGTGGATGTCACCTTTGAACTTATTAATTCAGCAACTACCCAATAAGCCGGATAATCAGCACATGGACTTTTCATGGTTATGTGATAACGGGTTATTATTAAAATAACTTATAAAGATATATAACAAACAGGCACTGTAACTAATCGTAATTTTGTTTGTAGAAGTTACGAAAAGAGTGTAATTTATTGGAAATGAGCGTAGGTTAATTGCTCATGATAGTAATAGGTTACGAATTAGTTAGTTATCTACTGCATCATCCTTCTGCGCGTTGCGTAGCCTTCAAAGAACTCTTCGTATGCAAAAATAGAAATTAAACGGGAGATTTAGAAATAAATCTCCTGATTTTTTATCCTCACATATAAGTTTTTCCGTAAAAGCGGTTTTGTCCGTCG
>LUJN01000007.1:0-1233 GCA_001689445.1 Bacteroidales bacterium M3
CATTAGTGTCCACTAAAAAATCATAAGAGTTCTTTGAAATTGTTGATATTCAATTTGTTGTAAGTGAATTTGGTGCGCAACGATTTGAATTTATCTTTGCGGTCTGTATCAGACCGTTATGAATAGAGATAAATACGTTTTTGCCCAATTAGCCCAGTTCATGGATCAGTTCAAATTTCTTCGCATCGTCAAAAAGTATGGTGCAGACAAATATGTCAAGAGCTTTTCTTGTTGGAATCAGCTACTTACGATGATGTTCGGGCAGTTGACCAATCGGGAAAGTCTCCGTGACCTCATTGTTGCGACGGAGGCCCATTCCGGCAAACTCTACCATCTCGGCATGGGAAAGTCGGTGACGCGGAGCAATCTTAGCAAAGCCAACGAGCAACGCGATTACCGCATCTTCGAGGAGTATGCCGTGTTCATGATTGAACAGGCAAGGAAACGCAGGATTGACAAAATCTTTGAGATTGAAGGCCATGTTTATGCGTTCGACTCCACCACCATAGACCTCTGTCTTTCCGTATTTGAGTGGGCGAAGTTCCGTAAGCACAAAGGTGGCATAAAAATGCACACGCTTTACGATGTAGAGGCACAAGTCCCTGCATTTGTGTATATTACTCCGGCGAATGTGCATGATACGAAAGCCATGCTGGAGATACCGTATGAGATGGGCGCACACTATATCTTCGACCGTGGCTACAACGATTACGGCAACCTTTTCAAGATAAATCTTGTGGGCGGCTTCTTCGTCTTACGCGCCAAGACCAATGTCAGATTGAAGCCCCGGACATGGAAGCGTAGGCTGCCTGAAGGTGTCATATCTGATGTCATCGGCAATTTCAGCGGGTATAAAAGTCGTAAACTCTACCCCGACGAACTGCGTAAAATCGTATATGTCGCACCCGATGATAGTACGGTGTACATATTTCTCACCAATAATCTGATTGCCAAGTCCGAACTGATATGCGAACTTTACAGCAACCGTTGGAGCGTGGAACTATTCTTTAAATGGATAAAGCAGCACCTCAGAATCAAACGGTTCTGGGGAACGTCAGAAAACGCAGTGCGTATCCAAATATATTGTGCCATAATAACTTACTGTCTTGTGGCAATAGTTCAGCACGACATGAAGCTGGAACGCAGCATCTACGAGATACTGCAAATCCTCGGAATATCGCTTACCGACAAGACGCATATATGCGACTTGTTCGACAAAAAGAATATCAACGA
>LUJN01000007.1:1250-64395 GCA_001689445.1 Bacteroidales bacterium M3
ACCCAGTCCATTTTTAGTGGACAGTAGTGTTGTCTTGTTATGAAACCACAATATCCCGAAAATACAACCGGGGTAACCGACTGGAAAGACAGCGTCGGGCGTCCGGTGAGAACCGACGGCTGCATATTCTTCCTATGCACCGCAGGCATGGCGGCAGTGTCGGTCAATATGCAGAAAAGGCCGCTTCGACGAGGCGACCTTCTCGTGCTTACATCCGATATGTTTATGTCGGTAGAGGCAGTATCGTCCGGCTTTTCGGCAGATTATATATCACTATCAGGTATAATGCTTGAAACGGCATACTATAAAATATCAGATATATCTTTATGGGATTATCTGCATTTCACCCCGATCATCCCGTTAAATGTCCGACAGCAATCATTGATGGGCGGCTGGATTGCACAGGTTGGTTGGATTTTGGATAATATGCCTTCCACAAACCGTATCACCATGCTCGGCTATATGGTATACAATCTCTTTGTTGCCATTGATGCCGAGTTTGCCAAAACGGATATAGAGGCACGAATGGAATATAAGAACAATGCACGGGACATAATCAACAAATTTTGGTCCCTTCTTATGAAAAACTCTCCTAATGAGAAAGAAGTAAGATTTTATGCTGACGCATTGAGCATAACCCCGGACTATCTTTATAAAGTGTGCCGACGGATATACGGCATTTCGCCAAAAGCGTTGATAGACCAGCAACTGGCAGTGGAGATAAAGACACTTATGAGCGACACTGAAATGACTGTCAGAGAAATAGCAGATCGTCTATGTTTTGAGGATGATTCTTACATGTGCCGTTTCTTTCGACGGGCAACGGGGCTATCTCCAATACAATTCCGGTTACATACAAAATTATCGCAAAGAGCTAAGTAACTATATAAATTATTCCAGCAGCTCGGTCATACCCCGGGATATCTCGACGGCATCCTCGGACACATAATCCGGATTGACGAACTCCTCCCTTACAGGCAGTGTGGGGTCCAGCCTGCGGCGCTGACCACGGTGACATTCCTTGATGCCACCCGCGGATGAGGGACGCGGGACGGGGGCAGTCACCTCCGGCTGTGATGCACCGCCCTTGCGGCTTGCGGCTGCGTGGGCCATCCCGGCCTCGCCAGCATTATCGCCGAAGTCTATTTCCAGCTGTCCCGGAATCACCCTTCCCTGCACGAACCGCTCGGAACGCCGCCCGAAAATCATACGGCGGAGCTCCGGGCACCACACGGCCGAAACCTGTGTCCCGTGACGGGATATGTCCATTGGACGGTCCGCTGTCTTTTCTCTTACAGGCTTTCCTGCGGCTGCGGGACGGCGGCACACTCAATCCCAGGCGCGAGGCCAGCGCCAGATGATCCTTGAAATGACACTTGCACCACTTGTAGAGCAGATGCTCCGTAAGGCCTTCATGACTATAAAACGTGCTAGGAAGTTCACCGCTGGCGAAATATCATTCTATTATAGGATATACCGAGTCTTTGGTCAGCTTGGCGTATTTCTTGACTGCCAGTGTGTCCTGTGCCTCTAGCATTTTTATTGGTCCACGCAAAAGACTCCCAAGCTTATCCTAAAATACCCCCTTTATCATATACTTACCTTATTTTCGTACAGCCGTGCCAGGGATTCCATATATCGTGCATATCAGCTTATTTCAACATATTGGTTATTATCTTGTTCGTATCCTCCCGAAACGGAATGAAAGAGCGCACGGGAGCCTGTTTCTCGGCGTAGTCACGATTGATGCGTACCAACGTGATGTTATCCGCCTGCGATGCCATCCGCTCGAAAGGGAAACGGATGATAGTCGGAGTATTATAGCCAACGCCCAACTCCAAAAGCAGCGTGTTTCGGCGACAAGCCTTTTGCATGAACGCCTGATAACGCTCGTGGCTCTCGTACCAATGCGCATTCTGCACGAAATGGTCGTCTTTCCGCAAGTTCACCTCCATTGCTCCGCCGCACACGGGGCAACGGGGCACGAGCGAAGCCGGGATACGGCAATCTTTAGTATTTTGGGTCATTTCACGCACGAGGGCTTCATTATAATACAGTTTGTCATGGCACGCTTCGGCGCATTGCAAGTAGGCATAATCGCCTTGCACGGCAAATATCCGTTCTCTGTCGAATCCCGCTTTCTCGAACTGCCCGTCCACGTTGGTGGTTATCACGAACCACTCTTTCTGCCCGACCGCCTGCAACAACATCCGGTACAATTCCGTACCGGCTTCGTCATAACGGTTCTGCCGGATATGGCGCGCCCAGTACGCCCACCGTTCCTCCTCCGTCTTGAAGGGATAAAACGACGAGGTATAGAGGTCTGTAAATCCGTAACGGCGGATAAAATCACCGAAATGATCCGTAAAACGGTGACCGCTATACTCCAGTCCGGCGGCAGCGGAAAGTCCCGCTCCAGCCCCGATAACGACATACTCCGCCCGGTCGAGTGCGTGGCGCAACTCCCCCAACCGGCAGGAATAACTCTCTCTGATGGGCATTTTACGACAATAGGTTTCTATAAATGGATAAGTCATCATCTTTGAATACATTGAATATGACGGAATTTATACCGGTCGCAACGGTCGCGTCGAGATACGCGCGCACGGTGCTGACCGCAATCTCGGCAGCCCGCCTTTGGGGGAATCCGAACTCTCCCGTAGAGATACAGCAGAAAGCGATGCTTTGTAAATCGTGCGCATCGGCCAGCGCAAGGCATGACCGATAACAATCCGCCAGTTGCTGTTCCTGTCGAGGCGTTGGTTCGGCATCCCGGACAATGGGGCCGACCGTATGCAGTACATAACGTGCCGGCAGGTTGTAACCGTCCGTAATTTTTGCCCGCCCGGTAGGTTCCGGATGTCCCTGCGCCTGCATAAGCCGGTCGCAAGCCAGACGCAACTGCACTCCCGCCGCCGAATGGATGGCGTTGTCTATGCAGCGGTGCATCGGTACGAAACACCCCAACAGTGCGCTGTTGGCTGCATTGACGATGGCATCCACCTGTAAACGGGTGATGTCACCCTGCCACAACCGCAAACGCTCGTCCACCCGGCACGGCATGATATCGGACAGGGCGACAATTCCTTTTTCCGACAGTTGCCGTTGCAGCTCCCTGTCCTGAGCCTTTATTAAATCTTCGTTCACGGGATACGGTGGACGGACATTCAGCAATGCACGCATCATCCTCCGTTGCTCCGGTAATGAATCCGGTATTTGCAGGCCGGCATATTCCATCCGCTCATCGAGCAATGTCCGAAGGACATATTCCAAATCTTTCACGTTATTTGATTATGGTGTATCGCCCTTCCTTGCGTGGTTTAGATGCCGGATAAGGCCCATCTACATAACCGAGAATCACGAAACAACGTGCCACCATATTTTCGGGTATGTTCCAGTCGCGCAAAATCTTTTCTCCTTCAGGATTAGAGAATGTTTCCTCTCCACGAGCCAGGATACACGATGATATACCGAGTTCGGTAGCTTCAAGCACCATGTTCTCGGCTGCGCAGAAAGAATCCGGCACAGAGTAAAGAAAGTTTTTTAGACCGAATATAACTATTACGGTCGGAGCGTCATAGAATCCTGAGCGGATAGAGGGGTCATCAATGATTGAGGGCTGTTCTTTGGATACAAAGCCCCCCATGAGGCGTGAACGGTCGAATCCGCCTAAATTCAGTTTCTCCATAGCTTCATTGAGTGCCTTGTTCTGGCAGGCGACAAAACGGCTGCGCTGGCCTCCTCCGGCATTCGGTGCATAGGCTCCGGCTTCAAGTATCTTCAACAGGTCTTCTTCTGCGACCTGCCTGTCGGTATAACGACGGATACTCCGGCGATACTTCATCAGTTCAAGTAAATCCATGACATCATCGAATTATAAGTTTATCTCTTTCCAACATTGTGGGTCAGGGGCATAGAAATCATGCGTGTAGCCGTAAGCAACGGCAGGACATCCCCGGCAAAAACGCAACAGCTCGCAGCGGGAGCATTTCTTGAATTTCTCATACTGCCGGTAGGCATCCATCTTTTCTCCATTGTAGATGTCGAGGATGTGCTCTTTGAACACGTTACCTACCGGACTTGTAAATCGCCGGCAAGCCATTACACCGCCCGTCGGCAGAATCGTCATGTGGCAGTCACCGCAATGACAGCCGTCGTAAACGGTATCGGCATCCGTCGCATCCGGTATCTGGAACAGTCCCTTTTCGTAGAGAAACAATGTCCAGAGATGGTCTTTCAGATTGAATGTCGTGCCGCAATCCTTGTATTGCTCGAACTTCTGCCATATCCGCTCTAAGAAATCCCGATACTCCAACGGCTCGATATGGGTGCTTTTCTCAAAAGAGGTAGGGCAATAACGCCCGAAAGCGAAAATATCGACCTTGTGCGCCACCACCAAGTCGATAATATCCGGTATCTCCCGAATATTCGTACCTGATACGGTCGTCATAATGGCACAGCGGATGCCCGCTTTGCGGATAATAGCTATCTTTTCGATGGTCGTGTCGAACGAACCGGACTTGCGGATGGCATCATGCGTGTCCCGAAGCCCGTCGATGGAAAGCTGGTACTTGTCGCAACCGTATTCTTTCAGACGGGCGCATACCTCGTCGGTCAGATGAAACGGGTTTCCCAATATCGTGAATGGAATATTCCGCTCACGCAGCAGCGCGAGAATATCCCAGAAACGGCTGTGCAGAATCGGGTCGCCGCCCGTGATATAGAAATAAGGCAGACGGTTCATGCGGCGGCACATTTCCACGCAATCGGTTACCACCTGCCGGGCTTTCGGGAAAGACATTTCAATTAATTTGGGATGCCCTTCCGAAAAGATGTAGCAATGCTCGCAACGCTGGTCGCAACTGTCGGTGATATGCCATTGAAAAGCGAAATATTCCATAATCTGCAACTTTAATGATTATTGTTTGTAGATCGTATTCTGGTTGAATTGGAAACCGCACCGTATAAAATAATCACGGTGCGGCCTCCATCTCAGCGAAACATAAGTTTACTTGTCGCCAGTGCCACAAGCCGAGCCACAGGCGGCAGGTTTCGGTTCTGGCTTGGTATCCTCGTCGCCCGCACCGCAGGCAGAACCGCAAGCTCCGGTCGGAGTTGCCGTTTCGTCTTTTGCGCAGAGGTAGCTCTGTGCGCTTCTCTTTGCGGAATAAACTCCGCTGACAGATGTCCTTTTCATACTTGTTTTTATTAAAGTGAATACTACAAGGTGAAATCGACCGTGCCAAACAGTTCCATTCATCCTTTTGTCGATGCAAAATTATATCACATAGTACTATCTCACAAGAAGTTACATTTTTCACGCATAGTAACCTTTTTCTCGCTTTTGCAGGGAATCAGCGTCTTAACTTAGTGTTAAAAATAGTTAGAAAATGGATGTGTAAATCAAGATGCACGATTTTGTTATTTACTTTGCATTTGTAAGTAACTTTTCACTTTGTAGATAATGCGGAGAAAAGAAGAACTGAACTCAATCATTGAGATCTGCCCTGTCCGGAACGTCATTGCACGTTTCGGCAACAAATGGGCGTTATTGGTCGTGCTGGTTTTAAGCGAACACGAGAAAGTCCGTTTCAACGAACTGTGCCGATTGATACCCGATGTCTCGTCACGCGTTTTGTCCGGCACATTGAAAACGTTGGAAGCAGACGCCCTCGTATCACGCAAAATCTACCCCGTAGTACCTCCGAAAGTAGAATATCAACTGACGGAAACGGGGCGTTCGTTAGTACCTCTTATCACACAATTGACAGAATGGGCACAAACCAATCTCAAGAAAATCGTAGAACACCGAAAAGAATTTGAAAAAGATGAAAATAACCTTAGTGGCAAATAGTTATTTGCCACTAAGGTTGTCATAGCTTATAATTTAGATATTGAGGAAAATTGCGTACTATAATATATAGGTTTCATTAAATGGCAGATTTCAAAAATGTAGGCTGTAAACGCTCTGAAGTTGGTAGAAAATGCTAATTTTGTAGTATGAAAACAAAATTAGAGGAATTAGTAGGCAGATATCGGGAGCTTGGCATAGACCAACAGCTGGACTATGACAAGTTTTATCTGTATTCCATCATCACACACTCGACGGCGATTGAAGGCTCGACCATTACAGAGCTTGAAAATCAAATTCTGTTTGACAATGGCATAGCCATAAAGGGCAAAAGTATTGTCGAGCAGAACATGAACCTTGACCTCAAAGCCGCATACGAGCGTGTATTGGTATATGCCCGAAGCCATACCGATATTACAGTTGACAGGCTCAAAGAACTGTCGGCGTTGACAATGAAAAACACCGGTACTGAATATCATACAGCATTGGGCGATTTCTCGTCGGCCAACGGTGATTTGCGCCTGTTGAATGTGACTGCCGGTGTCGGTGGTAAATCTTATATGGCATTCAACAAGGTGCCACAGAAATTGAAAGAATTTTGCGACGCTTTGAATGCTGCCCGTAAAAATTCAAAGGCAATGACCGTGCAGCAGCTTTACGAACTGAGTTTTGACGCGCACTATAATTTGGTGACAATCCATCCGTGGGCCGATGGCAACGGACGCATGGCGCGCTTGCTTATGAACTGGGTGCAATTTGAATATGGGCTGATACCTTCACGCATATTCAGTGATGACAAAGAGGAATATATAAAAGCGTTAGTAGCGACACGAGAAGACAGGGATTTGTCAATCTTCCGCAACTTTATGACCGAAACGATGATTGCCCACCTGTCGCGCGATATCGCCACATATACCAAATCCATCGGAGAAAGTGAATCGATAATAGAACAGGCCGACTCTCCTACAAAGCCAAAGAAAACCCGCGATAAAATCATAGACCTCTTACGCCTAAATCCAAAATTGAGTGCAACAGCACTCGCTGCCGAAATAGGCATCTCTGCCAAAGGTATCCAGCGCCACCTCGCCAACCTCAAAGTCGAAGGCATCCTCCACCGCATCGGTCCCGACAAAGGCGGTCAGTGGCGAATCAATGATTGAATTGAGGTCTATCAATTGGAATTAGTAACATATGTTAGTATTTTTGTCGGGGATTGTTGCTAAATTTGTGATGAGCCAATAACGGAAACCCTGTCAGGGCAGCCAATTGGCGATGAATCAAAGATGAACCGAATTTGAGACGATGGACCATCCGAGGGCTAAAGTGATAGGCGTGGCGCGTCACCGTCTGACGACCGACGGCGACGGCGTGACGACGCTTGTGGCTTTCCATGGATGTCCGCTGCGGTGTCGCTATTGCCTCAACCCGCAGTCGCTCGGCGATTGTGGGCGGTTCAGGGAGTACACGCCCGTGTCGCTGTATGAGAAGGTGCGCATTGATGAACTATATTTCCTTGCGACCAATGGGGGAGTCACTTTCGGAGGCGGCGAGCCTTGCCTACGGCCCGATTTCATCCGGGAGTTCCGCGAGCTTTGCGGCGACGGTTGGCAGCTCAATCTTGAGACGTCGCTCAATGTCCCCTCCGAAAACATCACCGCTCTGATACCCGTAGTCAATACCTTGATTATCGACATCAAGGACCTCAACCCTGCAATATACCGCGACTACACCGACCGGGACAATTCACAAGTCCCCGGCAACCTGCGGCTCATCGCCGACAGCGGACGGCAACGCGACTGCATAATCAGGCTGCCGCTCATCCAGGGCTTTAACGCCGAATCCGACCGACAGGCGAGCCGCGACGCGCTTGAACGACTCGGCTTTACCCGTTTCGACCTATTCACCTACCAAATCCGTAAACACTGACACTATGGCACGAGGAAAGCAGACATGTAGAATACTGAAAGAGATTCGGCGGCAGATAGCCGAGGCAAACGGCATTGAGTTCATAACATCTGAGTGCCGCTACCGTGGCGACTGCCTCGGCACGTGCCCCAAGTGCGAGGCGGAAGTACGCTATCTGGAGCAGCAGCTCCGCGCGCGCCAACTTATGGGCAAGGCTGTCGCCATCGCTGGAATATCGGCGGGTATGATTGCCCTCTCGGGATGCGGCAACACCGGCAAACAGCCCGGCGACGGCACGTCTGAAGCCCTCCAAGGCGAGCCGATGGAGATGGTCGATACCATCGAAATGCTTGAAGAGGATGTCGAGATGCTTGAGGGAGACGTCGAACAGGGCGAATTGCCCGCGATTGAGGATACCGTCCCCCACTCCATTGCCGCCCCCTCCGCAATCAAGGAGGGGGAAGCCCCCAATTCGCAAGACAAAGAGGTCGTTGTCGGAGAAATAGTTGATCCCAACAGCGAAAATATGATATATGATGCCGTGATTGATGTATGCCCGACTTTCCCGGGAGGGGACGTGAAACTCTTTGAATGGATTTCACAGCATATGGTCTATCCGTCCAATGCGATTGACAACTCCATACAGGGGCGCGTAATAATCCGATTCTTGATAGATCAAGAGGGGCGTGTGGGTGATGCAGAAGTCATAAAAGGAGTAGACCCCGACCTTGATAAGGAAGCATTGCGGGTGGTCAAATCACTGCCGCCATTCAATCCCGCAATGCTAAACGGCAAGCCGGTGGAATACTGGTTTACCTTACCTATAACTTTCAAACTGACCGATTGACTATGGCACGAGGAAAGCAGACATGCAGGATACTGAAAGAGATTCGGCGGCAGATTGCCGAGGCAAACGGCATAGAGTTCATCACGTCGGAATGCCGCTATCGTGGCGACTGCCTCGGCACGTGCCCCAAATGCGAGGCCGAGGTGCGCTACTTGGAGCAGCAGCTCCGTGTCCGTTCACTCACAGGAAAAGCCGTTGCCCTCGCAGGAATATCGGCCGGTGCGCTTGCATTGCTGTCAATGACGGCATCGAGCGCACAACCTACCCAAGAATCAAACAGCCTCATGAAAGGCAGCGTCCCCGCCATGACAGACACAATTAAGGTAAAAGGAATTGTGGTAAGCGGGGATACATTGCCCAACGGAACTATCGCTAAAGAGCCGTTGATAGGAGCCACTATTGTCAATCGGCGTACCGCACTTGGCACAGTAACCGACGTGGAGGGCAATTTCAGTCTGCCGGCCTGTGTTGGAGACTCCTTGGAGGTGAGCTATGTCGGATATAATTCCATGACAATTGCCGTGACCAAGGAGATGGCCGACACGACGATTACCCTTGCTCCATCACAAGCACTCCTGGGTGAAATGGTTGTTGCCGGCATGGCTCCGGCAATCGGGCGCGAGGAAAATCATTACCTTGACCTAAAGGTGGTTGACGAGCATGGCAGACTGATTGACAGGGATAAGCTGGATATTGAGCGAATTTGGACAGACAGTGACGGCGAGGAGGATTACGAGCCGCTATCCCCGGAATACTTTGATGAGAAACATCCGTGCCGCATTTATTGGGACAACGACTGGGGGCTACAAGACGAAGACGGCACACCCCTTAAAGAGGCCACGCTCCGCATCTTGGCCGAGGGCTACGATGACCCCATAATAATCAAGGTCAAATACCCAAAGCGCACCGCCAAACGCAACATCCGATTCAAACGCAAATAGCTGTATGGTCCGTTAACGGCTGTTGGTGGTGGCACCGTGGCGGCCGCGACGCCAGCGGCGGAAGTGGACGTACAGCTTGAGGACAAGGACAAACACTATGCCGAAAATCACTGCGCCGATAAGCCCCACGAGGGCAAAAGTGCCCTTGATGAGAAGCCAGAACAACGCGCCGCCTATCACGGCCCCGACAATGCCGATGAGCATGTCAAACAAACATCCGCGCGAGTCATCGCCGGCTATCTTGGCGCCGATGACGCCTATCACTATGCCGATGCCGACAAACAAAAGCCACTGCCACCACATTTCAGTCAGGAATTAGTCAACATCAACAACAGGGGCTTCAGCACTCTCTATCCGGTCGCCGGCACGGTCAATATCGCCCTGCTCGACACCGCCCCAGTATTCAAATATTGTGAGCCACAACACCAGCAGTATAGCCAGCACTATAACGCCGATCACAAGCCATCGGCTCGTGTTGCGTTTTTTCTTATTCAGATACTTGTCGTCTGCCATGATTGATAACATTAAAAGATGACCTTAAATAAATAGTTACCTTTATAACATCCCGTCATGGCAATAGTTTATCGGAGACGCCCATTATTTCCCGTCACGGGCGCGCCATGTCAGCAGCCGAGCGCACGCCTGAGCGCGTCAATCTGCGTGTTCCAGAGGCTACGTGCGTCAGGGATATCCTCAGGCTCGGCAAAGTCGGTGACTATAAGCGTCGTGCTGTCGGTCAGCTCGTTGACCGCTATCTTCATCTCAAAATAGTCACGTGACGGGTCATCGTCCCAACGGAAACGGATATGTGAACCGGTGCGAGCGCTCACCTGCCGGGCCGTCTGCGGAAACTTGTTCCACATAAACACAAATTCCTTGCCGTTGGAGGTGACAGCATCGGCAAACCATTCCTTAAGCCCCGACGCCGAGGAGATGTAGGACCACAGAAGCGACACGGGGATACGCTTCATCTCAAATTCCATGGTAAATTTCTCACGTTCCATACTTATAGGGTTCAGCGGGTCGAAATCCTTTTACAATGATTGTGCGAAGTAATAACTTTTTCATGACATATCAACCTTCCGGCAGGCTAAAAACTAAAAATCGCGGTTATTTAATCTATTTTTATAAAATTTCCACTTCCGATTATCATAAAACCGAGTTTTTCCCACTAATTTTGCACGTCAATACATAACCCTGTGGCGACAAGGCCGACACTGTATCGGCCCACACCTATCGGACAACTATTAAACAATTATATACTACTCAAAACCGACTTCAAAATGGGACTTTTTGACAAACTCATCGCCAACGCCCGCCAGCACAAGAAACGCATCGTGCTACCCGAAGGCTGCGAACCGCGAACACTGACCGCCGCCGACAAGATACTTGCCGAAGGCATAGCCGACATAATACTCATCGGTGACCCCGATACAATAAAGACGATGGCCGCCGACCTCAAGCTCGACAATATAGACAACGCCACCATTGTCAATCCCGCCGACGAGGCTGTAATCGACCGATATGCCCCGCTATTCTACGAGCTGCGCAAGAGCAAGGGCATATCCCAGGAGGAGGCCCGGCTCACCGCCGCCAACCCTCTCTACCTCGGATGCCTCATGGTCAAGGCCGGGGATGCCGACGGACAGGTAGCCGGGGCGATGAACACCACCGGCAACGTGCTGCGCGCCGCATTTCAGGTCATCAAGACCCAGCCCGGCATCAGCGTCGTATCAGGCGCGTTTGTCATGCTGCTGCCCGAGGGGCTGCACTTCGGCACCAACGGCATACTTGTCTTTGCCGACTGCGCCGTAGTCCCCGACCCCACTGCACCCGAACTTGCCCAGATTGCCGTCTCGGCCGCACAGACCGCCCGCGACATCGCCGGCATAGAGCCGCGTGTCGCCATCCTCAGCTTCTCGACCAAGGGTAGCGCCAAGCATGACCGCGTGAACAAGGTTATCGAGGCAGCCAAAATTGCCCACGAGATGGAACCCGGCCTCATACTCGATGGCGAGCTACAGGCCGATGCCGCCATCGTGCCGGGCGTCGCCAACCACAAGGCTCCCGACAGCCCGCTCAACGGCCGCGCCAATGTCCTCGTGTTCCCGTCGCTCGAAGTGGGCAACATCGCCTACAAGCTCGTGCAGCGTCTCGGCAATGTCGAGGCCGTCGGCCCGATTCTCCAAGGCCTTGCCGCTCCGGTCAACGACCTGTCGCGCGGATGCTTCCCCGAGGATATATTCAAGACCATCGTCATCACCTGCAACCAGGCCATCGGGCTTGCAGCAGGCCACTAATCATAACCGTTAACCAAAACTTCACACAATGAAAATACTTGTCCTAAACTGCGGCAGCAGTTCCGTGAAATACAAGCTCATCGAGATTGAGACCCGCAAGGTGCTCGCCGAGGGTGGCGCAGAGAAAATCGGCCTCCACGACTCGTTCCTCAAGTTCAAGCTGCCCGACGGCAGCAAGAAGACCATCGAGGTCTCAATGCCCGACCACCACACGGCCATTCTCACTATCCTCAACATACTTACAAGCGACCAGTACGGATGCATCAAGTCGTTTGACGAGATTGACGCCGTCGGCCATCGCGTCGTGCACGGGGGCGAGAAGTTCAACAAGAGCGTCCTCATCAACGACGAGGTCATAGACAAGATCAAGGAGTGCTACGATGTCGCCCCTCTCCACAACCCCGTCAATATGGCCGGCATACAGGCCATCACCGACCTGATGCCAAAGGTGCCCCAGGTTGCCGTGTTCGACACTGCGTTCCATCAGACAATGCCCCAGGAGGCATATATGTATGCCCTCCCCTACGGCATGTATGAGAAGTACGGCATCCGCCGCTACGGATTCCACGGCACGAGCCACCGCTACGTGTCAAAGCGGGCATGCGAATTTCTCGGCGTGCCATATGAGAGCCAGCGCATCATCACCTGCCACATCGGCAACGGCGGCTCCATCACAGCCATCAAGGACGGCAAGAGCATCGACACATCGATGGGTCTTACCCCTGTGGAGGGCCTGATGATGGGCACACGCTCGGGCGACGTCGACCCCGGCGCACTCGCCTTCATCATGGACAAGGAGGGGTTGGACGCCAAGGCGATGAGCAACCTCGTCAACAAGGCGAGCGGCGTGGCCGGCATATCCGGCATCTCCAGCGACATGCGCGACATCGAGGCTGCAGTGGCACGCGGCGACAAGCGAGCCATCCTTGCCCTCGACATGTACAACCTCCACATCGTCAAGTATGTAGGTTCATATATCGCCGAGCTTAACGGTGTCGACATCATCGTATTCACGGGCGGCGTCGGCGAAAACCAAGCCGGCGTGCGCGAGAACCTCTGCGACCACCTCACGTTCATGGGCGTGGAAATCGACAAAGACCTCAACAACAAGACCCGAGGCACCGAGACCCTCCTCTCCACCCCCGCCAGCAAGGTGAAAGTCGTAGTCATCCCTACCGACGAGGAGCTGATGATAGCCCGCGACACCGAGGCCATCGTCAACGGCAAAGAACCCCAATAAAGTCCACAAAACGATTAAATAGCGGAGTGCCTAAATCAATGATAAGTCGAAGACTTTAATTTAGGTTAGCCCCACACTAAGCAAAAAGCGAGACGAATCGTCAGATTCTCTCGCTTTTGCGTTGTGTGGGGTAAATAAACCGGGTGACATAAGTTTCCTCGGAGAGGATAAATTTTATATCATGCTTCTGACACCCCTATTTGACTCCATTCCTTATTGTTACCTGCCGGCGGAAAGTTCATCGGCCTTTTCGGCGGCACTTACACTGACGTTCGCGGCGGCATCCTCCACCTTCTCGGCACCGTTGCCCACTGCCTCGGCAGCCTTTTCCTTCACGCTGTTTACAGCATTCTGGGTAGCGTCCTTGGCATTGGCAGCCATCTCCTTAGCCTTGTCGGCGGCATCCGATGCCGCATCCTTGGCGTTGGCAACCGCCTCACGGGTCTTGTCGGCAGCATTGCCAAGTGCCTCTTTCGTGGCATCGGACACATGCTGGGCAGTCTCCTTGGTCTTGTCTACCGCTTCATGCGCCGTCTCCTTTACCCTGTCGGCTGCATGGCCGACGGCTTCCTTCACATTGTCCATCATCTCTTGCGCTCCGCGCTTCAAATCATCAAGATTCATAGTCGTATATTTTATTGTTGTTTCTAATTTACAGAGGTAGTTGCAAAACCGCCAATTTTTCGACCTGTAGGGACATGCCTTTGGCATGTGGAATATGCAAGTGACCGAATCCCAGTCCACATGCCAAAGGCATGTCCCTACAATAATCAACCATTCCATATATTGGGTGAGTTTTACAACACACTCTAATTTAGAAACGCCGCCACGCGGCGTTAGTTCTGGCATTTCCCCCAACCTATCGTTTCTTAACTATTTATCGCAATTATTGATTTTTATTGCCGGATATTTTTGGAGATTGGGAGGATAGCGATATATTTGCGATTGAATTTGGCTCAAAGGTTGCAGAGACAGCCTCGCTGAGTTCAGCTTTTCGTTGAATGGCGGAGCAATCCGCCGAAAAGGTGTTGTTGAAATTTTATCTTCTTACTTCAAACTTGGCCGTTTGAAATTCCGTGAAGATAATATGGCAATGGCACCTGCATCGGTAGCTATACCCTACCCGCAAGGGTCCTGTATACGCTCATCGGTGTGGGGCTGTCGTCTTATCCACGGAATAGGTAGGCCAAGACCTGAAGTGAGGATAAGACCGAGATACAATCCCCACACTTTTTTTATACCATCCAATCAAACGGCCTCGCGCGGGGATTTTGACGAGGCCACAGGAGAAATAATTATGCTACGAAAATCAATCATGACCACCGGGCTGATACTTGGCCTGGCGATGAACGGGGCAGCGTCAGACGGGTTAACCTATCTTTTGAACTACAATGACTATACATGCACTGTCACTTGTCGAGACAATGACGAGGTGTCAGGCAGCGTAACCATTCCCGACTACTATGATGGGTACCGCGTTATCGGGATTAACGAGAACGCATTTTATGGCAATGACAAAATCACGTCAATCACAATCAGCGATAATGTGGAATATATCGGAGAAAGAGCTTTCACAGGCTGTATAAACCTAAAGAGCGTCAAATTGCCGTATAATCTCAAATCAATTGCTCGGGGTGCTTTCGACGGAGACTATCAATATAGCGGATGCTCCCCTGAGACGGTCTATCTCAACAATGTGGCGGGATGGTGCGAAATGAATATCATAGGAGGCGAATTTAGCGATTCGTATGGCAACCCATTAAGCGGCGCAGAGCATCTCATTATCAACGGAGAGGAGACAACAACCTTGGAAATTCCTGAAGGTGTGGAGCGCATAGGGAATCGGGCTTTTAGTAATACACATTTTACAGAGGTAAAATTTCCAAGCACATTGAAAAGAATCGAGTACAGGGCTTTTGGGGACTGCATACTGCTCGAATCACTTGATTTCCCCGATGCATTGGAATCAATAGGGGCAGGCAGCTTTGAACGTTGCGACAATCTCACGAATATCTCATTTGGAAAAGGCATAAAATATATCGGTGTAGCAGCTTTCTACTCCTACAACTCGCCTACAATATATTCAGTAAGCTGCCCGAATATGGAGACTTGGCTGGGAATTGAATTTGGCGTTGACCCTGCGTACACCGAAGGAAACAATGGTTACCATAAAACAAATCCGTTACAGTATGCCCAACATTTCTATATTGCCGGACAAGAAATCACAAACTTGGTAATACCCACTGGAACTGAGGAGATAAAACCGGGGGCGTTTTATGGTGGAAAGATGTTTACCTCATTGACACTTCCCCAAACCCTCACAACCATAGGAGACTATAGTTTTTATAATTGTCCTTTTACGACATTAAACCTGCCTGCCGGATTGAAATATATAGGAAAATACGCGTTCAACGGATGCGCCGCAACAATCCTAAATATTCCCGAGGACACATATATCGGGGAATACGCTTTTAGGGGTTGGAAAAATCTCACGACAGTGACCATCCCGACCAAGATGACCGCGATTCCTGCCGGCATCTTCTACGGATGCACCTCATTGACATCGGTTAAGCTGCATGATAGAGTAACGGATATAGGCGACAATGCTTTCAGTTATTGCGGCATCAATGAAATTTCCTTGCCGTCAAGCATCGAAAACATCGGTTCAAGTGCGTTTTCTTGGACTAATCTTTCTGAGATAAAAATACCTGAACAGGTGACGGTCATTGAGCCTCGGACTTTTGAATATTGTAATAATCTAAAAAACATAGAGTTACCGCAAGGATTGAAAGAAATCAAAAAAGAGGCATTCAGGTGGAGTAATCTGTCATTTATTAAAATCCCTGAAGGGGTTACAAGCATTGAGGAAAATACTTTCTATGGTTGCAGTCTAAAAAGTGTGGAAATTCCACAAGGGTTAAAGAGCATCGGGTCGTGGGCATTCAAAAAATGCGTTTTGCTGAAACGGATTGATCTTCCTGAATCATTAGAGAATATGGGTGGTCGGATATTTGACGGCGTGAAGTTGGAGGAGATTCACTGCAAGGGCACTACACTGCCCAATGCCCATATCACAACGTTCCAGTTCGAAAGCGGCGAGAAAGATTACATCTACAACAACGCGGTGCTTTACGTGCCTGTCGGGAGCTTGGAGGCGTACAAGGGGCACGACGTGTGGGGCAAGTTCGCCGACATACGCGAGGAGGGGGTGTCGGAGGTCGCTGCGGTCGGCGTCAGTGCGCCGAGCGTTGAGGTCGGCGCGGACGGCATCAGGGTTGACGCGCCCAATGGCGACGCGCATGTGGAGGTGTACAGCATCGCGGGCACGCGGTGCTACTCCGGCGCAGCGGGAGCCATCTCCCTGCCGCAAGGATGCTACGTGGTCGTGGTCAACGACACGGCGCACAAGGTCGTGATACGCTAAAGCGGACACAAATGTAGGGACATGCCTTTGGCATGTGGAATTTGCATGGCTATAAACGCCGGTCCACATGCCAAAGGCATGTCCCTACATTTGTGCCCCATGGCAATGGTTAACAGCCCACGGGCTGTCCCTATTTTCATACACGCCGCCCCGACCGCAAATTTTCACTTAAATTGCGGGTGGAGGGGCGACGGGCTATTGCGGCGGTGTGGCAAAAGTGTTAACTTTGCCGCAGTTTAATTATAATCAATAGTTTGTATGAAAAAGATAAGAGCAGCCATCGTGGGATATGGAAACATAGGCAAATATGTGCTTGAGGCACTACAGGAAGCTCCCGACTTTGAGATAGCGGGTGTCGTGCGCCGCAATGCCGACAACAATCCCGCCGAACTCGCCGGATATGACGTCGTGACCGACATCCATCAGCTCAAGGATGTTGACGTGGCAATACTCTGCACCCCAACACGCGAGGTGGAGAAGCACGCCGCCGCACTCCTCGCCGAGGGTATAAACACCGTCGACAGCTACGACATCCACACAAGCATCGCCACCTTGCGTTCCAACCTCGACAAGATAGCCAAGGAGCATGGCACGGTAGCCATCATCTCGGCAGGATGGGACCCCGGAAGCGACTCGGTCGTACGCACACTCATGCAGGCAGCCGCACCCAAGGGTGTCACCTACACCAACTTCGGCCCCGGCATGAGCATGGGACACACTGTGTGCGTGAAGTCCAAGCCCGGCGTAAAGAATGCCCTTTCGATGACAATACCCCTCGGGACAGGCATACACCGTCGCATGGTCTACGTCGAGCTTGAGGATGGGTACAAGCTCGAAGACGTGGCACGCGCCGTCAAGGAAGACCCCTACTTTGCGAGCGACGAGACCCATGTCATCGAGGTGCCCTCGGTCGATGAGGTCAAGGATATGGGCCACGGCGTCAACATGGTGCGCAAGGGCGTGTCGGGACAGACCCAGAACCAGCGTTTTGAGTTCAACATGTCAATCAACAACCCCGCCCTCACGGCACAGATACTCGTCGGCGTGGCACGCGCATCCATGCTGCAGCGTCCCGGTGCCTACACCATGATTGAGATACCCGTCATCGACCTGCTCTACGGCGACCGCGAGGAGCTTATCAAGCACTTAGTTTAATAATGCATAATGCATAATTCATAATGCATAATCAAGTGGCCTATTAGTTCCACCCCTCTCCAACCGTTTATGCCCTCCAATTATGAATTATGCATTATGAACTATGCATTAACGAAATGTTAGGATACGTCACTTGGGCGGTAAGCCCTGAGATTATAAGCTCACCCATCGCCATACGGTGGTACAGCCTGATGTTTGCAGTCGGATTCCTTGCCGGCTACAACATCGTGGCGCGTATGTTCAAGCACGAGGGCGCCCCCGAGAAGTGGCTGAGCATCCTGCTCGTCTATGTCGTCATCGCCACTATTGTCGGCGCACGTCTCGGGCATGTGTTCTTCTACGAGTGGGATGTCTACAGGCAAGACCCGATACAGATACTGTATATATGGAACGGCGGGTTGGCGAGCCACGGCGGCACGATAGCCATCATCCTCGCCGTGATACTATTCTCGATATTCGTCACCAAGCGCAACCCCTTGTGGACCTTTGACCGGCTTGTCATCGCCATAGCCCTCGTGGGGGGCCTGATACGCATCGGCAACTTGTTCAACTCCGAGATATACGGCACGGCGACCACCTTGCCGTGGGGTTTCATGTTTGTCAACTCGCGTGAGTGGCACATGATGTACGAGGGGCAGGCGTGCCATCCGACCCAGATATATGAGGCGTTGTGTTACTTTGCCCTGTTCGGGCTGCTGATGTGGATGTACTGGAAAAAGAACGCCGAGGAGCGTCCGGGACTTATCCTGGGCATCTTCTTCATCGGCATCTTCCTGCCGCGCTTCCTCATCGAGTTTATCAAAAACGACCAGGTGGCGTTTGAGCAGACCATGACCCTCAACATGGGCCAATGGCTTAGCATCCCCTTCATCGCCCTCGGCGTGGGTCTTGTCATCTACGCCATGAGCCGCCCCAAGGTGCACCTCACATTCCCCAACCGTTTTGCCGACGAGGATAGCGCAAAAGTGCCCAAGAAGCGGTAACCGGCCTTTATGGCGATAAAAACGATTAGAGCTATTATGGCTATCATAGCCGTAGTAGCTCTAATCGTTTTTTATTTTAAGTCCGATATCACCAGCAGGATATGCTCGCCGGCGAGGGTTTCAAGCACTACCCAGCGGGTGTCCCCCTCATGCTTGGCGACAGCGACCCCGGCAAGCTCCACGGGCGCGTCGTCAATCTCAAGCACGGCGTTGAGAATACCGCCCCCGACTGCACCATCGGAACGCAGACGGGCAAAATGACCATTGTCAACATTGCGTATCTCAAAATCGCGCGACGACTCAACGCCCGAAATTGCCATAACTCCGGGCGTGCCATATTCAAGCGACAATGTCTCCGAAACTATACGCGGACAGTCATTTGCCAGTTCCTCGGCCGAAAGACTATAGCTATCGCCGGGCAGCGGATTGGACGGGTCGGTTGAACCGTGCGAACCGTCACGCCGTGCCTCATCCTTGCTGCACGCCGTCAAAAGCGACAGCCCCAAGGCCACAAATAATGCAAATCTCATTCCCATACTTTACCTTACAATTATAGTTACACGACCACGCCGACCCGATGCCTCAAACTTTATCTCATGCTTCCCGCTGCCAAGCGCACGACACTCGACATACCGCTGCCCCGTGTAGCCGCGGCCGTCGATGCTCCATGTGGCTGTTTCGGGTACAAACGGTGATGTAAGCCACAACTTCTCGCCGATGTCATAACTTCCCTTGAGCGGAACAGGGATTTCCACCGTCGGGTCATCGGGGACCTCTATCGGCACGTCTGAACCGACAGGCGTCTCCCGCTTTTCGCCCCATATATAGTCAGCGAGCCACGGGTGGTCAACATAGGGATTGCGGTTGCCCTGCACTTTCTCCACCTCATCCACGCGACGCCGCTCACTGTCGTCCACCGGGTCGGCGAGATGCCACGACATCATCAGCGTCACCGCCCGTCGGTTGAGCGTCGGATATGAGTTGTCGACAAACATATTGTATGAGAACCCCTGCCAAAGCGTGCTTGGATATTGCGTCGCCATGTAGAAGACCGCACGCGCCACGTCCCCTTTCATATCATCCTGCGGCATCCATGCCGCCATCTCCTCGGCAGTCAGGCCAAATGCCACGCCGCCTATATTGACCGCACCATCAGTGACGATGCCCAGCACAGTCTTATCGTCTCGAGCATCCGAGAGGGCACGCCCCGTGGGATAGAGATTATACAGGTCATATGCCGCCATATCGCGCATCCCCGGGTCGTTGAGCCACCACGAGGGATCGAGGATATAAAAGAGGCTCATGCCTATGGGCGGCAACGCCTCGGAGATAGGATAGGAAACATTCTCGAATCGGTCGAGCATACCACCTGTAGCGGCATTGCTGTCTGTGCGCTTGAATGCCTCCCATACCCCTCCCGCACCATAAATGTCACGGCACAGGGACTGCGGCACGGAATTTTCCCTGACGGCCTGCTTGAGCGACGCGCCGCAAAGCCCGGCATAATCATCTGCCTTACCGACCGGAAAAGCCGACAGTGACAGGAGAATAGAGGTAATGAGGAGATTTTTCATGGTGAGCTGTTTAGGAGAATTTGGAGAGAGGTGATGGAGGAGGCAGCGGATGCCTAATGCTTCACTTTGAACGACCCGTCGCGCCTTATAAGCAGACGGCATTTTCCGGGGCGCGACTCATTGTTCACCCTGTCGAGGGCAGTCACCACATACACCCCCGGTGTCCAGTCGCGGGGATAGAATGTCGGCTCGCCGACAACGCCGATGATGGAGGACGCATTCTCGGTATCAATGTCGCGCTCGCTGTCAAACCGATATACGACATACCTCACCACGTCATCCGGGCGGTTATGGCACTTTGGGGCTTTCCACGACAGGGCAAGCCCGTCAAACTCCATACCCTTTATCGCATGAGGCTCACGGTCATCTATCCATTGGTAAGGCGGCACAAGGGCCGGCGCGGCATAATAGCGTGTCGACAGGGAGTCGGCGACCCCCTTGTGGTTTTCGGCCACGGGATAGCCGGGCCACCAGCATGACCCGTGTATATCGGACGCACCACGGGCAAGGCACATTTTAGGCCATAGCTGCGTCGGCGACGAGCCGTCACGCACTCCCATCGTGCGCTCAACGTCCTGCCCGATATACATATGACGCCCATATCCATGGTTGGCCCACCAGTCGACAAGCACGCGGTAGGATGCCCGCTTATGGTCGAGTTCCCAATATATCTGTGGCATCATGTAGTCAATCCATCCCTCCCGTGCCCATTTCAGCACGTCGGCATACAGGTCGCCATAATTTTCAAGACCCGACGTGGCGCTCCCGTCCGGGTCGTTGGCCTTGTTGCGCCATATCCCGAATGGGCTTATACCGAGTCTCACCCACGGCTTGGTGTCGGCTATCACCTCATGGAGATCCTCTATGAGCAGGTCGACATTGTGGCGCCGCCAGTCGGCGAGCGACATCCCCTTGCCATACTTCCTGAAAGCCGCCGCGTCTGGGAACTTGCTGCCCGCTATCGGATAGGGATAGAAATAGTCGTCAAGGTGTATTGCATCCACGTCATAGCGTTGCAGGATATCCTTCACCACCGCCTTGATATGGCGGCGGTTCTCGGGCAATCCGGGATTGAAATATATCTTCTTGCCATAGGTGACAAACCGCTCGGGGTGCTTGTGGTAAAGATGCCCTTTGGGCAACCGCTCCTTTGCCGAGGTGGTTACTCGGTAGGGATTGATCCATGCATGAATCTCCATACCCCGGCGATGGCACTCCCCGACCATATACTCCAGCGGGTCCCAACCCGGCGCAACTCCAGCCTGTCCCGACAGGTATTGGCTCCATGTCTCGACATGCGAGTCATAGAACGCGTCGGCCGACGGACGCACCTGAAAGATCACCGCATTGATGCCGGCACGTTGCAGGCGGTCGAGAATGTCGGTCAGGAACGCCTTGTTCTGCTCGGGGGTACGCTTGGCATAGTCGGTGCGGTAGACAGTCTGTAGCCACGCGCCGCGAAACTCACGCTTGGGCGCAGTCAACGCAACAGTCGACAAGTGCATAACCGCCACAAAGACAAGTGGCAACGTCCATTTTACAAATCGAAAAGCATAGTTTGCCATCCTACAAAAGAAGCTCTGAATCGTTCAAGTAAAGTCACTATGCGAAGATAACGTTTTTAGGGCACATTTTTCTATCGACAACCCATATATTTCTCACGGGAGGGCATATATTTCGTAAATCGCGGAAAAAATCGTAATTTTGCGCCGCAATTACAATTATCAAAACAAGAGAATTTTATGAGCCATAACCTGCTTAAAGGTAAACGCGGCATTATCTTCGGTGCCCTCAACGACATGAGTATCGCATGGAAAGTCGCTGAACGCGCCGTCGAAGAGGGCGCGACAATCACCCTCTCCAACACTCCTGTCGCTGTGCGTATGGGCGATGTGAGCAAACTCGGCGAGAAACTCAATGCCGAGATTCTCCCTGCCGACGCAACCAACGTCGAGGACCTTGAAATGGTCTTTACAAAGTCAATGGAAATACTTGGCGGCAAGATAGACTTTGTGCTCCACTCCATCGGCATGTCGCCCAACGTGCGCAAGAAGCGCCTTTATGACGACCTCGACTACGACCTGCTCAACAAGACGCTCGACATCTCCGCCGTGTCGTTCCACAAGATGATACAGGCAGCCAAAAAGCTCGATGCCATCGCCGACCACGGCAGCATTGTGGCCCTGTCGTACATGGCCGCCCAGCGCACCATGTTCGGGTACAACGACATGGCCGATGCCAAGGCCCTGCTTGAATCAATCGCCCGCTCGTTTGGCTACATCTACGGCCGCGAGAAGCAGGTGCGCATCAACACCATCTCACAGTCCCCCACCCTCACCACCGCAGGAAGTGGCGTCAAGGGCATGGAGTCACTCATGGACTTCGCCAACCGCATGTCGCCCCTCGGCAACGCAACCGCTGACGAGTGTGCCGACTATTGCATCGTGATGTTCAGCGACCTCACCCGCAAGGTGACGATGCAGAACCTCTACCACGACGGCGGCTTCTCCTCGATGGGCATGAGCCTCCGCGCAATGGACCAGTACGAAAAGAGCTTCGACAACTACCGCAACCCCGACGGAACAATCCAGTACGGATAAACCGCCATATACATAAGGGACGCGGCGTGCCGCGTGGAATTTTGGATATCATAACGGATATCGAAATCATTTTCCACGCAGCGCGCCGCGTCCCTTATGTATCTCGGCTATTTTCCGGCCCTTATCTCGGGATGGACGGTCGTGTGCTGGTCGACGGGACCTGCGGGGATATCCTCCTTCTTCTCCACTATGGAGACAAAATAGGAGACAATAGCCGTCGCGGGGGCAAAATCTACAGCGAGCACGGGGCACTCAATCTGCAACAAGTGGTTGCCGATGCGGGCATATTGTGTGTCAAACGAATATCCAAACGGCGGCGTCACTGTCGCCCCGGCAATATCATAGTCCCAATAGTAGGTAGCCCCTCCAATCGCCACGCCCTTCTTGACGTTGCTTCCGGCGATCACCGTTATCGACTCCACATCGAGCGTGTCACCCTGCACCATATATATCGTGCCGTCAACCGACACGCCTCCCGACATTGTGATGTCAAAATCGACATCGGGCACCTTATCGTCATCGTCACAGGCCACCAATATGAACGGCAGCGCCAACAATAGTAAAACCAGCTTTTTCATAATCTTAAATTTAGATGTTCTTATAGATATATTATACTTGAAAAACAATCATTTAGCCCCAAAAGTTCGGACACGGCACAAACGACATCGGCACCGCCACAAGGACGGTGCCGACGAGATTCAATGGATTAGACTTTATGCTGACAGCCCAAGGCTGATTGCGCCTGTCAGTTGACAAACACCAGGTCGTCATCCTTAACGTCGATGACAATAGGCTTGTCGGTGTTGACTTTCTGCGCAAGTATATCTTTTGACAGCTGATTGAGCACCATCCTGTGGATGACACGCTTCACCGGTCGTGCGCCAAACTCCGGGTCGTACCCCTCCTTGGCGAGGAACGACAGGGCGGCGGGGGTCACCTCAAGTGTCACACCATTGCGCTCAAGCATCTTCTTGACATTGGCAATCTGTATGCCGACGATTTCCTCAATCTCACGCTCATTGAGAGGCGTGAACATGATAATCTCGTCGATACGGTTGAGGAACTCGGGACGGATGGTCTGCTTCAGCATCTCAACGACCTCATTCTTGGTCTCCTCGATGAGCGTGTCGCGGTTCTCGTGGTTAAGCCCGGCGAGCTTCTCGCGTATCACGTTGGAACCCATATTGGAGGTCATGATGATGATAGTGTTCTTGAAGTTTACAAGACGGCCCTTGTTATCGGTCAGACGGCCGTCGTCGAGCACCTGCAGCAGTATGTTGAACACATCGGGATGAGCCTTCTCTATCTCGTCGAAAAGCACGACCGAATAAGGCTTGCGGCGCACAGCCTCGGTCAGCTGGCCGCCCTCGTCATATCCGACATATCCCGGAGGCGCTCCGACGAGCCTCGACACGGCGTGCTTCTCCTGATACTCGCTCATGTCGATACGGGTCATCATGTTTTCATCGTCAAACAGGTATTCGGCCAATGCCTTTGCAAGCTCGGTCTTGCCGACACCCGTGGTGCCGAGGAAGATAAACGAGCCGATAGGACGGCGCGGGTCGTTAAGCCCGGCACGGCTGCGGCGAACGGCATCGGCGATGGCCCTGATGGCCTCCTCCTGCCCGACGACGCGGGAGTGCAGCTCCTCCTCAAGGTGGAGCAGTTTTTCCTTCTCACTCTGCACCATCTTGGTGACGGGAATGCCGGTCCAGCGCGACACGACATCGGCGATATCTTCGGCATCCACCTCCTCCTTGATGAGGGCCTTCTCGCCCTGCATCATCTTGAGCTGCTCCTGTATCTCCTCATTCTCGTGCTGCTTCTGCTGCACGCTCGAATAGCGTATCTCGGCCACGCGGGCATAATCGCCCTCGCGCTCGGCGCGGTCGGCCTCAAAGTTGAGCTGCTCGATATCAATCTTGTTCTGCTGTATCTTGTTTATCAGCTCCTTCTCGGCCTGCCACTTGGCCTTGTATTCCTTCTCCTCGTCGCGCAGGTCGGCAAGCTCACGCTCGATATTCTTTATCTTCTCCTCGTCACCCTCACGTTTGATGGCCTCGCGCTCTATCTCAAGCTGGGCAATCTTACGCGAAATCTCATCGAGGGCCTGTGGCACGGAATCAATCTCAAGTCTCAACTTGGAGGCAGCCTCGTCCACGAGGTCAATCGCCTTGTCGGGGAGGAAACGGTCGGTTATATAGCGTTCCGACAACTGCACAGCGGCGATAATCGCCTCATCGCGGATGCGCACCTTGTGGTGGTTCTCGTAACGCTCCTTCAATCCACGGAGGATGGAGATGGCGCTCATCTCGTCAGGCTCGTTGACCATCACCTTCTGGAAACGGCGTTCAAGGGCCTTGTCCTTCTCAAAATATTTCTGGTACTCGTCGAGTGTGGTAGCACCGATGCTGCGCAACTCGCCGCGTGCCAACGCAGGCTTCAGGATATTGGCGGCGTCCATCGCACCCTCACCCTTGCCGGCACCGACAAGAGTGTGTATCTCATCGATAAAGAGGATTATCTCTCCGTCGGCCTGTACAACCTCGTTGACGATAGCCTTCAGACGCTCCTCAAACTCGCCCTTGTACTTTGCTCCGGCGACAAGCGCGCCCATGTCTAGCGAGAAAATCTGCTTGGAACGCAGGTTCTCGGGCACATCGCCACGCACGATACGCTGTGCAAGTCCCTCGGCAATGGCTGTCTTACCCGTACCCGGCTCGCCGATAAGCATCGGGTTGTTCTTGGTGCGCCGGCTCAATATCTGCAACACACGGCGTATCTCGTCGTCGCGACCGATGACGGGGTCGAGCTTGCCCGAACGCGCACGCTCGTTGAGGTTTATGGCATATTTGCTCAGGGCGTTGTAGGTGTCCTCGGCACTCTGGTCGGTGGCCTTCTTCCCCTTGCGCAGCTCCTCGATGGCGGCGGTAAGTTCCTTTTCGGTAAGGCCGAGGTCTTTCAACATTGTCGATGCAGGGCTTGACACAAGGAAAATGCCCATCAGCAATGCCTCAAGAGTCACATACTCGTCTCCAAGTTTCTTTGAGTAGTCGAGAGCTTTCTGCAGCACGTCGTTGGACGAGCGACTAAGGTAAGGTTCGCTGCCCGAGACCTTGGGAAGGCCGCTTATCTCGCGGTCAATCGACTGGTCGAGCAGCGTCGGGGAGATGCCCAGCTTCTGAAAGATGAACTTGACCAAAGACTCACCTTCAGACACGACGCCTTTCAGGAGATGCACCGGCTCGATGGCCTGCTGTCCCGCGCCGCGTGTTATCTCAACCGCTTTCTGAATCGCCTCTTGCGACTTGATTGTAAAATTGTTGAAATTCATATCTGACGTATTTTTATAGGTCGTTTCTTAATTCTTAACAAAATGCCGCCTCCTAAAGTTGCGAAAACATCAAAATTCCCGATGTGGAAAATATCCGGGCCGTCAACGCTTGCATAGGAACGGCACATTCACTATCTTTGTTTGTTCAAAAAGAGTGCCAACACTCGCCATAACGATGAAAAAAGCATTATTTCTCATACTGTCCCTGCTGTCGCTGTCGCCTTGTATCATGGCACAGAAGCTGTTTTCCTACCCTGTGATACCCGACAGCCTGGAGAATCTTTATGACCGCTCCAACTATTTCGTGACACATTTTTGGGACAAATGTGACATAAAGACAGCCCTGAAGTCACCCGAGCGGCTTGACTCGGCGTTTCGCGACTACGTGACACTAATGCCACATGCCACGGCCGACACGGTTTTTGCAGCCGTAACTCGCCTTTATGACGGCATAGCCAAAAATCCCGAGGCAGTATTGACTTTCGGCCGCATGGCCGAGGGCGCGCTATATGACACCACCGCTGAATATTGGAGTGATGAGCTTTATTTGAAGTTTATCGAACCTGTAATTGCCAACAAACGCGTCAAGGCGACCGACAAAATGAGGTTTGAACGTCAGGCACGCATATTGTCGAAATCGCAGGAGGGAATGACTGCACCAGCACTACCCTACGTGACACGCGAGGGCGCGCGCCACGACCTGAAGGACCAGACCGCCGAATTTGTCATCATATTTTTCAACGACCCCGACTGCGACGAGTGCGCCATGATAAAACTGCGTCTCGATGCTGATGTCAAGGCCACTGCGCTACAGGAGACAGGTCGCCTGAAGATTGTGAGCATCTCACCCCTCGAGGCTGATGATGAATGGAGGTCAAAAGTCAGCGGATATCCCTCGACATGGGAAGTGGGCGCAACACTCGAGGCCGACAACGTATATGACCTCCGGCAGACCCCTACCATCTATCTACTTGACCGCAACCATAGGATATTGGCTAAAAACCTCTCCCTCGACGTGCTGCTGCACACATTGGGGGCAATAAAATAATCCCGATTATGAAACGACTACGCATAAAACTGGAACGGCTGTTCATCAAAATAACAGGATATACCTACAGCAATCTCGGGCGACTGTTCATCCGCCTCTTTGTAGGGCTTATGTTCATGCAGTTTGGCATACGCCATCTTGTGCACTTCAACACCATGAGCCAGTCATTTCCGGGTGCGCTCGGCATGTCGCACGAGACATCGCTCATAGTGATGATCGTCATCGAGCTGCTCTGCTCATTGTTTATTATGGTCGGATTCCTTACGCGCCTCGCCACCATACCCCCGATTATCGCCATGGTGGTGGCCGAGCACTATATCCTCGCCGACATGCAGACAGTAAGCCCCTATCTCATTGACAGCGTGCAGCCCGGCTACCTGCCTATAATGTTCATAGGCATATACCTGTTTATCATCCTCGCAGGCCCGGGCAAGATATCGCTTGACTACTTCATATCCCTCTATCTGCTGTCGCGGCGCGGCAAGGACAGTCACCGCGTGCTTGACGAGGCATAACCACATACCACTACGACTATGAAGATTGCCGTATTGATATCGGGAGGGGTCGACAGCGCGGTGGTGGTCGACCGTCTTGCAGCGGAGGGGCATGACCTACATCTCTTCTATATACGCATAGGGCTTGACACCGACGAGGGCGACTGCTCGGCCGAGGAGGATATCGAGATGTGCACCCTCATCGCCGCCAAGTACGGGTTGCCGTTTGACGTCGTTTCGCTCCACGAGGAGTACTGGGAAAACGTGATGGAATATGCGCTGCGCACCGTCCGCGAGGGGCTGACGCCCAACCCCGACATCATGTGCAACAAGATGATAAAGTTCGGCTACTTCGAGCGTCGTTGGGGACACTTGTTTGACAAGACCGCCACGGGACACTATGCCTCGACAGCCGTCATCGACGGCACGACCTATCTCGCGACAGCGGTTGACCCGGTGAAAGACCAGACCGACTTCCTCGCCCGCATCGACTACGACCAGCTGTGCCACCTCATGTTCCCGCTCGGCGACATGCCAAAGGCTGCCGTCCGTGAACGTGCCATAGCAGCCGGGATGCCTAACGCCTACCGCAAGGACAGCCAGGGGATATGCTTCCTCGGCAAAATCAACTACAACGATTTCATACGCCGCCATCTTGGCGAGAAGCCCGGCGCGATTGTGGAGCTGGAGACCGGGCGCAAGCTCGGCGAGCACCGCGGATTCTGGTTTCACACCATCGGCCAGCGCAAAGGTCTCGGCCTGAGCGGAGGGCCGTGGTATGTCGTCAAGAAGAATGTCCACGACAACGTGGTCTACGTGAGCAACGGCTACGACACCGAGAAGCAATACGGTCGCACGCTCCACCTCGACGAGATGCACTTCATCTCGGGCAACCCGTGGGAGGGCGTCAGCGGGCCGGTGGATATACGTTTCAAAAACCGGCACATGCCCGAGTTTCTCCACGGACACCTACACCGTCTTGGAGAGCGGGAATATGTTATCGAGAGCGAGAGCCGCGTGCAGGGCATAGCGCCGGGACAGTTTGCCGTGATATATGACCGTGATGCGCGCCTATGCTTCGGCAGCGGTATAATAACAGGCCGGAATGTCGTATTATAACAACATATACCTGACATGGAAGACAGAGTAAAACTCCGAGTGATGGGCATATCCTACAGCTCTATACAGAGCGGGGCATATGCCGTGATACTGGCCGAGGTCGACGGTCCTTACCGCATACCTGTGGTAATCGGGCCTGCCGAGGCACAATCCATAGCCATACGGATGGAGAATATAAAGCCCCCACGACCATTGACCCACGACCTCTTTGTGACATTTGCCCATGCTTTCGGCGTGACACTGCGTGAGGTCTACATCAGCAACTTCGAGGATGGCATCTTCTCTTCAGAACTGACTTTCAGCGACGGCGAGCGGGAGGTGGTGATTGACTCGCGCACATCCGACGCCATAGCCATAGCCCTGCGCACCAAAGCCCCTATCTATACATCCCGCGAAATACTCGACCGCACGGGATTCCTGATGGAGGAGGAGAACGACACCGACACGGAGTCGGACGACAGCGTGCAGCCGACCGGGACTGACGGCGACGAAACGTATCCCCCCACCCCAAAAGTGGAGAACTACACCGTCGAGGAGCTTGAGCGCACCCTCGCGCGTCTTATAGAGGAGGAGCAGTATGAGGAGGCGGCGCGGATAAGCAAGATCCTCAACAGAAAGCGCGGAGACTCCAACGACACAGACCGATAACTATTTACAAACAAAATACCTTAAAACCAATCATGAATCAGATAAAAGTAAGACTTTCAGTGCTTAACTTCCTCCAATTTGCCGTGTGGGGAAGCTACTTGGTGTGTCTCGGCCAATACCTCGGACCGGCCGGATTGGGCGACTATATCGCCTGGTTCTACTCCATTCAGGGGATAGTATCAATCTTCATGCCCGCACTGTTCGGCATAATCGCCGACAAATGGGTCCCTGCCCAACGCCTGCTCGGCATATCGCATCTCATGGCAGCCATATTCATGGGCGCGGCATGGTGGTATGGCGAAACCCACCCCACCCTGTCATTTGCCCCGTTCTTCACGCTCTACACCCTGAGTGTCGCGTTCTATATGCCGACGCTCGCCCTATCCAACACCGTAGCGTTCCGCGTGCTCAAGAGCCGTGGGCTTGACACTGTGAAAGATTTCCCCCCTATCCGCGTGCTCGGCACGGTGGGATTCATTGCCGCGATGTGGTTTGTCAACTGCGCCTATTTCCACGACGGCTCATTCGGGTTTACCATCAGCGAGCTTAACCCCAACGCCCCCTACCGCTTCCAGTATACCGACATGCAGCTGCTCACATGCGCCATATTCGGCATCGCCATCGGACTTTACAGTTTCTCGATGCCCGACTGTCCCGTTACGGCATCCAAGGATGACAAGCAGGATATATGGGAGATGCTCGGCCTCAAGGCCTTCAGACTGTTCCGCGACAGCCGCATGGCGACATTCTTTCTATTCTCGATGCTCCTTGGCGTGTCGTTGCAGATTACCAACGGGTTTGCCACCACATTTATAACCAGCTTCAAGGGCATAGCCGAATATGCCGACACTTTCGGGGCCAACAACGCCACGCTGCTCACTTCCCTCTCCCAGATTTCCGAGGCTGCCTGCATACTGCTGATACCGTTCTTCCTGCGCCGGTTCGGCATCAAGAAAGTGATGTTGATTGCCATGCTCGCGTGGGTATTCCGGTTCGGGTTCTTCGGCATCGGCGACCCGGGCAACGGCCTATGGATGTTTATACTGTCGATGATTGTCTACGGCGTGGCATTTGACTTCTTCAACGTGTCGGGCGCACTGTTTGTGGAACAGGAGACCGACAACAGCGTCAAGGCATCGGCCCAGGGCTTGTTCATGCTCATGACCAACGGTATCGGAGCCTCGATAGGCACCCTCATCGCCGGGGATATCGTCAACCGTTACTGCCATTGGGAGACGGTCGACGGCGCGTCCTACATGCTTGGCGACTGGCAGATGCCGTGGCTCATCTTCGCGGGATATGCCCTTGTCGTGGCGATACTTTTTGCAATCTTCTTCCGTTATAAACATACCCCTGTCACCGACTGACGGCACAGGCTAAACCTCATAAAGACCAACACGTGATTCAGTTTTATGTACCCGATATAGCAGAGACGCTGCGACTCCCCGAAAGCGAGTCGCAACACTGCGTCCGCGTGCTGCGCATGGCGTCGGGCGAGACAATCGAGGTCATCGACGGCATAGGACACCGCTACAAGTGCCGCCTTGTCGATGCCCACCCCAAACACGCAACGGTGGAAATCGTGGATGCCGCCGATGTCCCGCTGCCATGGCCCCACAATATCACCATTGCGGTCGCTCCCACCAAACATCTCGACCGCATGGAATGGCTTGTCGAAAAGCTCACCGAGATTGGCGTCAACCGCTTTATCCCCCTGCTGTGCCGCCACTCCGAGCGCAAGGAGATAAAGCGCGAGCGGCTTGAAAAGATAGCCGTCTCGGCCATGAAACAGTCGCTGAAAGCCGTCCTTCCGGTCGTAGACGAGATGACACCGCTGTCAAAGGTCATATCCGGGGCAACCGATGCGCAACGCTTTATAGCCTACTGCGACCCGACAATACCGCGCCGTCTGCTCGCCCGCGAATATCGCCCGATGACCGACACGCTTATTCTCATCGGCCCCGAGGGGGACTTTTCCACAGAGGAGATAACCTCAGCCCTTGACAAGGGGTTCATACCCGTGTCGCTCGGCGACAACCGCCTGCGCACCGAGACAGCGGCACTCGTGGCCTGCGACACATGTCACGTCATTGACCAACGGGATATTCTCCTATCATAAGCATTTTACAAAAATCAAATATAAAAATGGTCATAACCGATTACCTCGCCTCCTCACCCTCAAATAACTTTTTCCTCCTTGCCGGCCCATGTGTCATCGAGGGGGAGGAAATGGCAATGAACATAGCCGAGACCATCTCGCAAGTGACACGCCGTCTCGACATACCATACGTCTTCAAAGGCTCATACCGCAAGGCCAACCGCTCGCGCATCGACTCTTTCACGGGTATAGGCGACCTTGAAGCGCTGGCAATCCTACGCAAGGTCAAGGAACGTTTCGGCATCCCGGTTGTCACCGATATACACTCCCCCGAGGAGGCCGAGATGGCGGCCGAGTATGTCGACATCCTACAGATACCGGCGTTCCTGTGCCGCCAGACCGACCTGCTCGTCGCCGCAGCACGCACCGGCAAGATGGTCAACATCAAGAAAGGCCAGTTCCTGTCGCCCGAGGCGATGTCGTTTGCAGTGCAGAAAGTTCGCGATGCCGGCAACATGCAGGTCGCGATAACCGAGCGCGGCACGTCGTTTGGCTACACCGACCTTATCGTCGACTATCGCGGCATCCCGGAGATGCGCAAGAACGGATGCCCGGTCATCCTCGATGCGACCCACTCCCTACAGCAGCCCAACCAACCCCATGGAGTCACGGGCGGACGTCCCGACCTCATTGAGACCATAGCCCGCGCCGGTATAGCCACAGGGTGCGACGGATTGTTTATCGAGACCCACCCTACTCCGGCCACCGCAAAGAGCGATGGCGCAAATATGCTGCCGCTTGACCAAATAGGGCGTCTGCTCGAAAACCTCACGGCCATACGCCAAACCGTCAATCGGATTGATGTCCGATAAGCATATTCCGATAAACTCACATATATACCGTAACATCAACTACAACTTTTAGCGAAAAATGAAAATCAAAAGCGTCATACTGGCTGCCGTCATAGCAGCCATCCCGGCATCAAGCTATGCCCAGAGCCGCAACACGGGGATGGATTCCCCCATCACGAAAGCCGTTATGGAGGTCTACCGCAAGCAAATCGAGGAAAATCCCCAGGACTACGAGACATACTTCCGACGTGCCAACGAATATTACCGCCACAACGACTACATCCGCGCACTTAGCGACATCGACAATGCCATTCGCTATACCCCCCATAAGGAAAGCGACATGAGGTTTCAGGAATATACCCTGCGTGCTAATATCTACACCGAGACCAAGCATTACTCCGACGCGCTCGCCGATCTGAACGAGGCCCTGAAAATAGACCCGCGTTCATATGTCACCATCTATCAGAAAGCCAACATGGACTTCGAGCTCGGCAATTACGCCGCAGCCAAGGAGGGATACCGCCAGCTGCAGCGCATCAACCAGCGCAGTCAGGAGGCACTGTTCGGACTTGCCCGCGTGGCAGTCAAGGAGAACAATATAGGACTGGCCGACGAATATGTCGAGCAGGCCGTGGCAATGAACCCGGCAAGCAGCGATGTCTATGTGCGCCGCGCATCGGTCTACCGCCTCATGGGCAATATCTCGGCTGCCGCCGACGACCTTATACTCGCCATCTCCACCGACCGCCACAACAACAAGGCGTTGCAGGAACTTGTAAACCTAAGCGACACCGACTATTCTACCGTCATCTCTGCCCTTAGTAACGCCATACGCCAGGCTCCGCGTGTAGGTATGTTCTACTATATCCGCGCCACTATCGCCCAACACCATTTCAAGTACCTTGCTGCCATCAATGACTTCAACAAGATTATCAGCGAGCGGTTGTATGACTACGCAGGCCTATATGCGTCGCTTACCGAATGCTACTATGCCCTCGGCAACTTTCAGGAGGCACTCCACAATATCGACTATGCAATCGGCTCGACACGCCACAACACCGACTTTTATGTGATAAAGGCACGCATCAAGAACGCCATGGGAGCCTATGATGCCGCAATGGAGTGTGCCGACGAGGTTCTTGGACGCAATGCCGAGTCGCTCGACGCCATGGAGCAGAAGGCATATGCCCTCATCGGGCTGAGAAACTATCAGGAGGCGAGCGACGTGCTCGGCGAAATGACCCTCAACGACTCTGAAAACCCCTATTACATGATGCTCCGCGCATGGGTGCTTACCGAATATCTCCATCAACCAGAGGCTGCCGCGTCATTCTATGAGCGCGTGCTCGACATGGATATCCCCGCTGACAACGTCAAGTCACTGCGCGGATTTGCCCTGCTTTACCTCGGACGCAATGATGAGGCCAACCGATGGATGGAGGATATACTCCGCACATCGGGCGACACCGACGGCGAGGAACAGTATTACGGTGCCTGTTTCTATGCCCAATCAGGCAACAACGACAAGGCGTTTGAATGTATGGAGCAGGCGATGCAGCACGGCTATTCCAACTACTATAACTGGAAATACAACGACTACGCGCGCATCAACGTCGCCCCCCTGCGGCAGCACCCCAAGTTTGACGAACTGATGAAACGCTTCTCCATTCTATTCAACTAACACCAAATAGCATAAATGTAGGGTCGCGACCTGTCGCGACCGCGTGGATGGGATATTGACACCCTACCTATTTGCGGTCGCGACAGGTCGCGACCCTTCTTTTGGCAAATATTCAAATCCCGTCGTTGTGTTGCGTTATATAATTTTCAGAAATGGGAATAACATTTTGTCGCGACAACATAATGAAGTGCTATCTTGTTGTAAGAGTAAGAGATAAAAACTTCCCGCGTCATGAACAGATTATATATGTTGCTGATTTTGGTTGTCGCCTGTGTGTCGTGCGACAATAATGTCTGGAACGAGTTGCCACAGCCCATAGCCTCATTTGTGAGCGAATATTATCCCGATTCAAAGGTATCATCTTACGGCGACACCTCCAACGGGGGTCACTATGTGCAGATTCACAACGGGGCTTATCTCACTTTCGACAGTAAGGACCGATGGTTGTCGGTCAATGGCAATGGTGCCGTGCTGCCACAGGTATTCCTGTTTGACGAACTCCCGCCATCCCTCTATGAATACCTTCAAGAGACTGAAAATCTCGACCTCGTGTACATGGCCTCACGTGACAATTTCAAGTATGAGCTACAGCTGAAATCCTCGCGCCTCACCTATACCATCGATTCGGGACGCATCACGGGAGAGATTTAACCCCTATTCCCGATACAGGCGTATACGTCCTTTATTATATAACGGAAATTCCAGCGTCATCACCGACCCGCTGACCGAGGCATGACACTCTCGCCCCATGCTCTTACGCAGGCTGTCATACCACACGAGGTCATAGCTGTTGACAAACGGTGTCGGCACAAGCCGTCCCTTTATCATACCGGGATACCATGCAACGTCATTGACACGCGCCCCGTCAACGTATAGCAGCAGATACCCGTCGCCGTCTCGCACGACCGCAAGGCGGTAATCGCCCCCAAGTCTCAGGCATTGCTCATCCATATCGCGGTCAAGATAACGCCAATATCCTTCGAGCGCATCGGTGCTTGACGCGAGATACCGCGCTATCCCGTCGGCTGTCCATCCCGTCGCCAAATCATTGCCGGATGTGACCTCGGTCTCGACTACGGCCATGTCGAGGTCACGCTGTCCATCACCAACTATCCATACCGTACGCGGTATCGGCGCGTCCCATTTCACCATGCCGAGCGGCATCGGCTCACCTTTGCCCGCGCTGACATGCAGCAGGCTGTCGCCATCCCATTCGACACCGAGGAGATTAAACCCGCCGTAGCCGTCAATATTCTTTTTCAGAGTGCAGTCCAATAGAGGCATATTATCCTTTGCCAAGGTCACGCGGACAAACCGTTCATCCAAGATATCCCCATAATCGGTATTGCCGCATTGCAGCGTCAACAGCCATTCAGTGCTGTCCTCATTCCATTTCATCCCCCACCAGTCACGGCTCATACCACGACGAGGCACGTTTTCCAACAATGCCACCCGCGCCTCAATTATGCAACTATGCGCAGCCGTGTCAATAGTCAGTGCGCCATCTTCGGGCAAAGTGCTGCGGGTATAGTAATGCCGCGTCTGTATCGCGCCGCCTGATGTGGCGACGACAAATGCGGACAGCAACCACAATAGCCTTTTCATAAGCGACACATTGAGACGACACGCTCCACAAACTCATCCGTGGGCAACTTCCATGACAACCAGTTTATCGGAAAACCGCGCCGCTCCATACCCCTGAACCATGTCATCTGACGCTTGGCAAACTGGTGTATGGCTATCTCAAGCTCCCTCACCATCGTGTCATAATCCATCTTGCCCGTGACATAGAGAGTGAGGTACTTATACTCAAGTCCGTAATATATCAGGTCGTCGGGAGCGATACCATTGTCGAGCAGCCTTCTCACCTCATCGACCATACCCTCGTCAAGACGCCGGTGGAGACGCTCGGTGATGCGGCTACGGCGGTCGTCACGGTCTATATCGACGCCGACCACTACGGCATCTGCAAGCGGATGCGGCTCGGCGTTCGCCGCCGCCTCGGGATGCTCGGCATAATACCGCTGTATCTCTATAGCTCGTATAGCCCGCTTGCACGTGTCAACATCGGTCACATTGTGCAGCGTCTTCATCGCGGCAAGTATCCCGGTCAGCTCGTCGAGGGATTTTCCTGCAAGCTCCTGACGCAAGAAGGGATTTTCAGGCACTTCGGGCAGTCTTAGCCCCTTCAGCACCGACTCCACATACAGTCCCGTGCCGCCACACAACACCGGCATATGCCCACGGGCGCGTATATCCTCTATTGCCGCCGAGCAGTCGCGGAGATACTCAAACAGGTTGTATTTATACCCCGCCTCGCATATATCGACGAGATGCACCGGCACGTCGCCATATTCCTCCATATCCTTGCCTGTCCCGATATCCATCCCACGGTATATCTGCCGCGAGTCGGCACTGACAATCTCGCCGCCAACGGCACGCGCCACGTCGACGGCACGACGAGTCTTGCCCGATGCCGTCGGGCCTGTGATGACTATAAGGGATGTCTTGCCGGAGGTTGACATATGGCGCCAGTGAGTGTCAATAATGTATGCCGCCGATATAGCGTCGCCAGAATTTGCGGAGGTGGAAAAACGGCTTGTCCTCGTTGTTCATGGCGACCCTAAGCCATTCGGAATCGTTGAAGTCCACATCCAGTTTCTCGATGTCGCTCAAACGGAAAGTGGGACGGTAATTCTTTATTTTATACAGTCGATGCCCGCGCCGGTCGTATGCCTTACGGGCCATCGACACGGTATACAGCCTCATTACCTCCGATGCCAGCATCGGGGCTATGCGGTTGGAGTTGAGCAGCTGCTCAATCTGCGGCATGGTGAACCATTCGCCCTTATTGCAGACGTTCTCATCTATCTCGCCACGGTCAGGGAGGAAACATACGTAATGGTATACTGTATTGCGGTTGCGGTAGACCGTATTATGATACAAGAACCGCAAGGTATAGTCGCCGAGCCTCACAATCTGGCCGAGAAAAGAGCGTGCGTCAAACTGTGACACCTGCTCGCGGTAAGGAAGATGTATAAGTGCCGGAGTGTCATATCTGCCCCTGTCGCCGTAGGCACTCGGCTTCTCGCGAAGGTACATATAGTCGCCGCTCACGATAAGATAACGCAGGATAGTGGAACGCTCACGCTCGCCAAATTCATCCTCCTGTATGGTATTGTAGTATACCATAAGGCTGAAATACCTGAAGCCGAGATATACCACCGACAATACCCAGAGTATGACCGGCACACCTACAAACATGAACCGATCGGGACTATTCAGATTGACGTTTATATAGAATATGAAATAATAAAGTGCCCCAAACAGGGTATTGACAGCCGAAAGCATAAAGAGCAGCTTGAGCTGGTAACGGCCCTCCTTGCTATATACATGACCGAGAAATCCACGCTCCACGCGGTCGCCGTTGCGCAACGTGCAGTCGACACAAAACGACATGCGCGGACCGCGTATGATGGCCCACCCCGCCACAAGCATTGACACCGGCGCTGTTATCAGTGAGGTTATATAAGGTATATCGCGGTTTATCAACCCCGTCTCAAACATGTATTGGGGAATGAGTTTGAGATAGACCATATTTATTATCACCATCACCACCGCCGAGCAAAACAGTATGCGGGAACACACAAAGGGTATGAGGTAGCAGGACGACCCTTCCGACTCGCGGCCGCTACGCACAAAAAACAGCAATGTCACCTCAAGGCCCAAGGCGATGAGCGGCAGCCACATTTTCGACACGAGGAGAGACAACAATACAATGAGGACTATCGAGCCAACGCTCAATGCCCACCCGGTCCACAGGGCCATTATGCCATGCTCAGCCACTCTGTTTTTTTCGCGAGTCATCTGTCGATACTATTTGTTGTCCAACTTCTCATTAAAGTATTCAAGCATCTTGGTGTATACCATCAGGCGACCGTTGCAATGAAATATGGAATGGTTCATATTCGGGAAAAGCAGCATGTCGCATGTCCTGCCCGCCGCAAGCAGGCGTGACACATACTCCATCGTGTTGGCCGGGTGCACGTTGTCATCGGCTGTCCCGGTCATTATGAGCAGGGATGTGTTCATATCGTCCACGAGGCTTATAGGAGCGCCATCATTGTAGCCATCCTCATTCTCACGCGGAGTCAGCATGTAACGCTCGGTGTATACCGAGTCGTAATAACGCCACGACGTGACAGGAGCCACGGCAACAGCGGCAGCAAACGGGCAGTCGGTCTGCGATACGGCCATAAGGGTCTCATATCCGCCATAGCTCCAGCCGTGTATGCCGATACGCGAGCCGTCAACATAAGGGAGAGATGCCATGTGACGGGCTGCGGCTATCTGGTCGATTGTCTCGTACTTGCCGAGGTGGCGATAGACCACGTTCTCAAATGCCCGTCCACGGCCACCTGTCCCGCGCCCGTCAACGCACGCAACGATATAACCCTGCGTGGCATAAAATTGTTCCCAGCCCATCGACCATTCGTCAAGCACCGTCTGCGAGCCGGGCCCGCTATACTGGTACATGATGACCGGATATTTCCTTGCCGGGTCAAAGTCCACAGGCTTTATCATATAGCCGTTGAGCGTGTATCCGTCGGAGACCATCGTGAAAAATTCCTTCCGTGGAGCCGACTTGTAGCGGGCCGCATAGGCGGCATTATCCTCGACGGTGCGTATGCTCTTGCGGTCGGTTGTGTGGAGGGTATAGACCGGCACCTGTGTAGCGGAGCTATGACAGAGCATGAAGTAACCCATCGAGGGGTCAAACGTTGCCGAGGATGTTCCCCTAGTCTCCGAAAGGTCGGTGACACGGCCCTTGGCATCAAGCGATTTCACCACACGATTGAGAGGCCCGGCTGTCGATTGGTAGTAATGCGCCCCACGCTTGGCGTCAAAACCATAATATGCAGTCACCTCCTCGTCTCCGTCGGTGAGCTGACGTATCAACGCACCATTGTAGCTATACTGGTAAAGGTTATTATAGCCGCTGCGCTGTGACGCTATGACAAAAAAATCGGGATAGTATCTTGCAATTTTCCATGAATTGAGGTTAATCCACCCTGTCGTATTCTCATCGGTATACAACGAGCGCGAGACGGTCGACTTTGGGTTGACGGCATAAAGCTCCACGCGGTTCTGGGCTCGGTTGAGGGTCGTCACGACAAGCCTTTCGGGCGAGCACGCATACTCTATGCGCGGTATATACTCTATGGCATTGTCGGGAAGTAAGATGTTTTTCACCTTGCGTGTCTCCACGTCATAGCTGTGAAGCGTGACAGTCGAGTTTTTCTCCCCGGCAACGGGATACTTGTAAGAGAATTGGCCGGGATAGAGTGCGTATTGCGTCATCGGGTCACATGCACCCTCATATAAGGTGAGTGAATAGGTGGGGACTGCCGACTCGTCATAGCGAAGGAAACACAGCGTGGCATTGTCGGGAGCCCACACCATCGAGGCACATGTACCGAACTCCTCCTGATACACCCAGTCGGGGATGCCGTTGATTATGCGGTTGACCGCGCCATCGGTCGTGACAGCGACCTCGGTCTCGTAGTCGAGCTTCTTGATGTAGATGTTGTTGTCGGCGGAAAATGCGACCATCCTCGCGTCGGGCGAGAACACCGGAGCCTGCTGCATAGCGTGGGTCTCGCTCAACGGCTTTAGTATATTGCGGCTTATCTCAAACACATAATATGAGGCTGCAAACGAATGCCTATAAAGCGGCTTTGACTTCTCGTAGACGAGCAGTTTTGTGCCGTCACCGCTTATCGAGAATCCCTCAATCTTGCCAATCTTGTTGTAGCGCGTATTGGCGACATCCAGTATAATCCCCGCCTCATTGCCCGTACGGGTCTCGTATTTGACAATCTTTTTCCCGTCATCTGTAAGTTGCAGGTAGTGGCTCCCGTCAGGGAGATATACATTTGAGGAGGGGGAGGAAGGGATATTCTCGGGATAACAATACCGGGCAAGCTCACCCTGCACTGCCGGTGAAAGCGCAGCCGTGGCATCCTCAGTGACGAATATTGCGGCCATGGTAAGCGCTGCAGGTAAAATATATCTTGAAACGTTCATTTTCGCTATTTTTATATCCTTTTTAATTGTATAGTCCATTACCACAGCGACATCTGGGCATCGCTGTCGGGATGGGTCTTCCGAGCAGGTTCCTGGTAGCCGAAATCGGCATCGGAGACCTGGGAGGGCTTCACGCTTGCATCGGCGGGAGGTGTGGACAACAGCCAGTCAGTGTTGTCTATCGTCGGGTCAATCGCGCTTATCTTTGTCTTACGACGTTTTTTGGGAGCAGGCGCAGTGGGCGGTTCGGGAAGGTCTGTAAGTTGCGGGGCTGCGGCGGCACGTCGTGCCTCAAGATCGGCTTTCAACTTCTCTATCTCTTGACGCAAATCATTCTCGGACGCGGCCTGCCCCATGAGATTGCGCTCTATTGTTTGCTTGAGCGAGAGTTTTTCAGCCTCAAGGCGGTCATTTTTCTCCTTTAATCCGAGCACCTCGGTCTGCAACGCCGATATACGGGCATCCTTTTTATTTTTCACCTCCTCAAAACGGTCGAGCTGTTCCTGTATCTCGGAGACAACCTGCAGCTCCTCATGAGCCTGCTCCAGCTCCTCCCGCACAGATTGCAACTCGCCGTTCAGAGCCCCATACTTCTCGTTGAGCAGCTCGAGTGCATCCGTAGCCACTTTCTTCTCCTCCTGTAGCGATGCGATCTCCTCATCCTTTAGGGCCAATGAGTCGGTAGCCGACGAGGCTGAAGCATTAAGCTCGCTTATCATGCGGTCGGAGACCATTATCTTCATTTTCAGTTCCTCAACCTGCTGGCGATGAATGCTCTCCTTTGACTCCATATCATCACGAAGTTGGGAGTAGGACATGCTCAGTTTGGTATTCTCGGCATTCATCGCGGTAATCTGCTTGCCAAGTTCGGCAAGCTCCTCGTCCTTCTGACGTAGAGTCTCGGTCGCCGACGACAACGACTGGCTGAGCCGTTCAATCTGCGTCTCGTCGGGGGAAGCCTCCGGCTGACGTGCCTGAAGATCGGTTATCGTCTGATTGAGGGTCTTTATCAGCACATCTTTCTTTGACAGACGTTCCTCCAGTTCATCAACCTTTGATTTAAGTTCGGTATCGGTAGCCGCCGATGCCTCGGCAAGCTGCCGGCGCATGGACTCCATCTCCTCTTGCATCGCCGACATGCTCTCTTCGTGTATCGATGCCACCCTCATCTTGTTGACAAGGCTCTTGGTCTCCAGTTCGTATTGCTCCTTTTCGCTTTCGAGAGCAGCCACCTGGTTTTCCAGGTCACGCACACGGTCGCTAAGCGCACGCTTCTGGCGGTCGAGACTGAGCTGCTGCTGTTTCCACTCGCCGCGTTGGGACTCTATCTGCTTCCCGTCCTCCCGCAGACGTGCCAGCTCCGACTCCATTCTTGCCCGCTCGTCGTCCCAACGGCGGGAAGCACGACGGCCGGTGTCCTCCGACACTTTCTGCAAGTAATCCTTGAGCGAACTGTCAAGCATATTGTAGAGATAACGACGTTGGGCCTCGACATCGACACACTGCTTCACAAAGTCGGGCAACGACTGGTTGAACACCTCGATTACCCCGTCAAAAAGCGACATCGGCAATTCGGCCTCAGCCGGTGCGGCAGGACCGTCAGACTCCTGTAGTGCAGCGTCGGGCTGACAATCCCCCTCCGTAGCAGGTGTCTCCTGTACAAACGGATTGCACAGCGTGCCCTCGGAGTATTCCTCACTATACTCTTCCTCGTCATCGGAAAATCCGAAAGCTCTCTTCAATGAATGGATGAATGCCATATTGTCTGAACGGTTTATTGGAGATGTTATTTGTTTTCTTTAGATTGGGAAATCCCGGTTGGGGAGTTGTCGGTCTGCGGCTTGGCCACCACACCGATGCCCTTTGTCCCGCTTATACCGATAGGGAGCGGACTGTCAAACTTTACAATCCTCACCGACTCGCTCTCATAGACGGCAGGGCACGAGTCAAGATAGTCAATGTCGTACACCCCATCGTGGCTTGACGGGTTGATGGTGAAATAGCCTACTCCAAATGATGTGAGGTTCTGGAAGAAATGGGTGCCCTGACTTGGCTCTATGCGATAGTTGCTCAACGATGACTCCACTATGAGCCGTGCCGAGGATATGTGAGGCCACTTGACAGGGATACCGAGCGCTGTGTCACTCGACCCCCAACGTCCCGGACCTACAAGTATGTATCCCTCGCCGCGCTCGGTGTACTGGCGGTTGATTTTTTCAATCTCACGTGCTATGAGAGGATTGTTGAATGAGGAGAAATTCTCGGGACGCACGTAGACAATAGTATCGACATTCTCTATATTGCCATGGCCGAGCGCCGTATTGCTCTTCAATATCACTTGGTCGTCGGGTATCGACAGCACGCTCTCGTCGAGCAGGTCTTTGCGGTCGATAATCGGGCGTATCTGTAACCAGTATAGCTGTCCCTTGCCGGTCTCGTTGACATTTATCATACCGGCAAACTCAATCTCTACGGGACGGTTCATCGCCTCAGAGCCGGTCGTCAGCATGAAGTCTATCATCTCGGCAAGAGGATAGACCTTATGCTGGAGAACGTTGGCAAAGGTGACGACACGACGGCCCTCGCCCCACTCGCTGTCGCGTATCACCTGGTCGCGGTAGTCAAACGTGGAGACCATATACTTCATCGCTCCCGTCTCGGCGGCATCCTGTACTTTTATTTTGGCTATGTTAAACCCGTCGTCGACCGTGAAATTGCTGTCGACTTCGCGCATATTCAGGCCATAAAGTCGCGTCTGCGTGTCACGCAACGCGAGGTCGAGAGTCGAGGTCTGCAACACCTTGTCGGGGTGACGCGGCGAGAAACGCAGGCTCAAGCCGCCATCAACGATATACTTGCCAAGCCCGACAGCCACCTCGGCAACACCGTCCTCGGCCTTCTCGTCATTGATGGGATAATAGTTGAGGGAGCGACCGACACCTGAAAACGAGGGATAGTAATAACCGTTATGCTCCGCGCCGACCACCTCCTGTATAATAACGGCCATCTTCTCCTGATCTATGACATTGCTTGTGGCAGTCATATATGCCTTGGAGTCGGCATAGAACACGGAAGCATACACACCCTTGATGGCGTCGGTCAGCAGCTGTAACATCTTCTCCCGATCCTCAATGTGAGGTATCATATAGGTTGAATAGATGCCGGCAAACGGCTGGTAGTGGGAATCCTCCAAAAGGCTTGAACTACGTATTGCCAACGGCTTGTCGACAACATCAAACAATGCAAGGAAATCTTCCCGCAGCCTCTCGGGCAGCTTCGCTTCAAGGAAGCGTGCGAGTATCTGGTCATCAGGAATATCTGACAACGCAAGCGGATAAAGACCATTGGACTCCATAAACTCATCAAACACATCGGTGCAGAGCACCACTGTGCGCGGTATCGACAGCGTGACGCCATCAAAGTTGTCACATATCGGGTTTTTCTTTATGATGGAGTCAATGAACGCCAAGCCACGCCCCTTGCCGCCGAGCGAACCGCGCCCGATGCGGGCAAAGTTGCTGTAACGGTCAAAACGGTCTTTATGGAACACGGCGACAACGCCGCGATTTTTCATCTTGCGGTATTTGACAATGAGGTCAAATATCAGTTTTCTGACAGCCGGAGCCTCCTCAAGCGAGGCAAAGCGATGGGCCTTTATCACCTCGGCGATGGGGAACATCGCCCGCGAATATAGCCACCGGGAAATATCATTGTAACCCGCATGGTAGAACAACGACCGGGCCGAAATTTCAAAAATCTTATATTGCAGATCTTTCAGGGTCTTGAGCCGATAAAGTTCCTCACCCGTCTTGGGGTCTCGTATCACAAAATCCCCGAATCCGAAGTTTTCCCTTATGGCGTTTCCAAGGTCAACGGGAAGCTTCTTTGAGTTCTTGTCAAGGAACACACCGTCAAATTCCATCACACGCGAGGCATTCTCTATCTCGGACGACTCTATGATTATAGGCACAAACGGATCTTTCTCCCGCAGATAACGGGCCAGTTTGATTCCGGCCTGAGGGTCTTTCTTGCCCTCGCGCATGAAAGACACGTCACTCACGACGCCGAGCATGTTCTCGCCATATTTCTCGTATATCGCCACCGCCTCCTCATAGTCGCGGGCAAGCATCACCTTTGGGCGCCCGCGCATACGCAACATCTGCTCATGCTCGTTAAGAGCCTCTGTGGAGAAAATGAGAGACTGCTTCAGCAGAAACTTGTACATGTGGGGAAGTACTGAAGAATAGAACCGCACTGAGTCCTCCACAAGCAGGATGAACTGCACGCCTACGCCATTGATATCCCTGTCGGCGTTCATCTTGTCCTCGAGAAGCTTGATTATGGCAAGTAGTAGGTCGACATTGCCGAGCCACGAGAACACGTAGTCAACACCCGTGAAATCCTCCTTGGAAAGACGGCGTGAAACCTCCTTGGAGAAGGGGGTCAGCACGACTATCGGCGTCGATGGATAAAGCGTCTTTATCTCACGGGCACCCGTAAAGGTCTCGCTTATGTCGACGCCCGGCATCGCAATCACGAGGTCAAAACGTTTCTGCGACATGACAGTCAACGCTTCCGATATATGGGAGACCCGTGTCACGCGCGGGGGCGAACTAAGATTGAGGGCAACGTACTCAAAATACAGTTGCTCCTCCACTCGACCATCCTCCTCCATCATGAACGCGTCATAAGGAGACGCGATAAGGAGCACATTGAAGATGCGCTCCTGCATAAGGTTCTGAAATTGCGTATCTTTCAGCGAAAGCCGGCTCAGGATATCCTCGTTCATCTACAGCAGGGTATACATTACTATATAATGACAAAGATACATGTTTTGCCCGACCTACGCAATAGCCTACGATGGTTTTTGCCGCTCTTTTTTCTATCCGAAATTTCGCACAATTGACTATGTTTTAGTATCTTTGCACCCACATTGGTGTCAACCGCCCACAGGGAGACACAAATTCATGACTATCACATTTTTAATAGAACATATTTATGGCAACTACAGCTGATTTTAAGAATGGTATGTGCCTCGATATCGACGGCAACTACTTCTTCATTGTGGAATTTCTCCATGTAAAGCCCGGCAAGGGTCCGGCTTTCGTGCGTACAAAGCTCAAGAACGTGAAGACAGGCCGAGTTATCGACAAGACCTGGAACTCGGGCGTAAAGGTTGAGGAGGTGCGTATCGAGCGTCGCCCCTACCAGTTCCTATACAAGGACGACATGGGCTACAACTTCATGCACACCGAGACTTTCGAACAGGTGGCAATACCCGGCGAAGGCATCGAGGGCGTACAATTTCTCAAAGAGGGCGACATCTGCGAGGCAATGGTGCACGCAGCGTCCGACACTATCCTCACCTGCGAAATGCCGGTGAACGTCGTGCTTGAAATCACATATACCGAGCCGGGCATCAAGGGCGACACAGCCACCAACACACTCAAGCCTGCGACTGTTGAAACCGGCGCAGAGGTGCGCGTCCCCTTGTTCTGCAACATCGGCGACAAGGTACGCATCGACACCCGCAACGGTAGCTACGTTGAGCGCGTAAAGGCATAAGCCATACATTCAACACAAAAACGGGGCGACCACCATATGAGTGAGTGGTCGCCCCGTTTTTATGTCAAAATGCTATATCAAGCCACAGCCTTTGGCTTGCCACCAATCACGGCCCATACACCGGCAGCGATAGCCGCACCGACAAAGGGACCGACAATGAATATCCAAAGCTGCTCAAGGGCAACACCTCCGGCAAAAATAGCCGGGCCGATTGAACGGGCCGGATTAACCGATGTCCCCGTATATGCGATACAGATCAAGTGAACAAGCACGAGCGAGAGACCAATGGCAAGACCTGCAAAATTGCCAGCACCCTTCTCCGAGTCGGTAGTGCCGAGCACAACCAATATGAACACAAAAGTGAAAACAATCTCCGAGATTAGACCGCCGGCAATAGACACACCCTCGGCACAGGAGTTGGCACCGGTGCCTGTCAACCCCGAATTAGAAGTCACAAGCCATAGGATAGAAGAGCCGATAATAGCACCTATAACCTGAAAAATCATGTACATTGCCGCATCTTTGCCGCTCATACGCTTACTGAGCCACACACCAAGAGTGATAGCGGGATTGATGTGGCAACCGGAGATGCCGCCTATCGTGTAGGCCATAGCTACAACCGCAAGACCGAATGCCAACGCCGTGCCAACCACAGAACCGGCATCCACGCCACAATTAAGACTAACGGCAGTGCCGCATCCCATCAGGACCAAAATCATAGTCCCGAACATTTCTGCTAAATACTTTTTCATAAACAGTCTTTATTCGCTCCGTCAAGAGCCAATTGATTAATAATATGGTGACTTTTATACCATACGGTATTCACATTTCAAAAATAGCATATATCAACCAAAACACCAAATATATGCCATATCACGCATCAATTAAAACAACCTTTTCCCAAAATTGGATTACTATCAGCATACTTTTATCAAATTCCCAACAGGCCACTTTAAGACTATTATATCAATATAATTGTGAGCCGGCCATACAATTGTATGGCCGGCTCACAATTATCCGATAAACGGTAGGCTTCTGCTATTTCTTGAATATACGGCGTTTCAGACGCTTCAAGCGCGACTTCAATGTGGGAGTCTCACTATGTCCGTAACCATATCCATATGCGCCGTTCCCATATTTCCCATACTGGCCATAGTGTCCGTAACGGCGATAGGCGTAGCTGTTGCTGGTGATGTCGACAGCGTTAAGTATCACATAACAGTTGGGCAGACGTCCAGATGTAACAGACTGGTGCAGCACCTTTAGACAACGCTTGGTCGAATAGTTGGCACGTGTGACATAAAGTTGTATGTCGCTGTGCGGGGCAAGAAGATATGTATCAGATATGATGCCCACAGGAGCAGAGTCGATAACAACTATGTCAAACTCTTTACGCAGACGCTCTATGAAAGTATCCATACGCCTGCACATAAGCAGCTCGTTGGGGTTAGGAGGAACAGGTCCACCGGGTATTACCGACAAATTACCGTTAACCCCCGATGGTTGCACTATGTCATTAAGGTTATCCACCTGCCCTGAAAGGAAAGTGGTGACACCTGCCCTATTGTCCATACCAAACATATGGGCAAGTTTGGGACGGCGTATATCAAGACCTACAACTACGGTCTTTTTACCTGCGACAGCAAATGTTAACGCAAGATTGGCTGCAATAAATGTCTTCCCTTCTCCCGAAAGAGACGAAGTGACAAGCAGCACCTTCTTCTCATTATCGGCAAGTGCAAACTGAATATTATTTCTGATAAGACGGAACAGCTCGGCAATAGGGGTCGTGGCCTTTTCCTCAACAACAAACTGCTGCCCCTGCGGAGCCTCGCAGATTTCGCCAAGTATGGGAAGCGAAGTTGAACGTTCCAAATCCTCCTTATCCTTGAAAATCGGAAATATCATACGACGCAGGAAGAACACAAGCGCAGGAATGAACAGCCCCACAACAAGTGCCACAAGCAGATAGTTGCGTTTGAATGGGGCAACCAGTATTCCACCCGAGGGGTTGTCGATAAACCGCGCTGTAGGGGTGGCAAGAGTCTTCTGAAGTGCTATTTCCTCACGCTTTTGCAAGAGGAAGTTGTATATATTGTCCTTTATACGCTGTTCACGGAAAATACCAGTCAGCTCACGCTCATAGACGGGTATATTCGACATTCGGCCGGTTATGGCATTGTCTTTCTGACGCAAATCGCCCTGACGTATACGGATGTTGTTTCTTACATTCTCAAGGCCACGATATATTTCATTCTTGGACCGATTAAGGTCTTCCTGCATACCCTGTATGAGCGGGTTGTTCTCGGTTCCACCTTCAAGAAGAGCCGAACGTTGCGCCGTTTTCTTATTGTAAGCGCTAATCATTTGATTCAGCCCCTCATTCTCGGTAAGCGCAGGAAGAGGCGAGTAGTCATCCTGCCTTGAGAGAGCCTTCTCCATGTCGTCAATCATACGGCGTTGCAGTTCAAGTTCGGCAAGGCGTTCATCAGCGGCCTTGGTTTGACTGAAATACATAGACGCCTCAGACGAGATGTCCGTTACAATACGCCTATCGCGACGATACTGTTCCACCTCCTTCTCCACATCCTGCAATTCTCCGGCCACCAATGCAAGTCGGTCAATGATGAATGCCTCGGTCTGCAATGCCGACAAATTTTTCTCAGCGATTATATCCTGATTGTAGATATTGACCAATGTCTTTATTATATCTATACCCTCGGGCACTATAGGGGTCACACATGATATGCGCAAGATATTTGATGCTTGGCGTGAGGATTCGATAGATATGCTTTGCGCCAAGCGTCCTGCAACTGCATTGGGGTTCTGTATCTCAATTTTCAGTTTCCCGTCAAGAGCAGAGGAGGTACGCGAAGGCATAAGGCGCAATGTGCCCTGACTTAACTCTACTGACACGGGCAATGAATCAGCCTCCAATGTACGTTTTTCCTCAACACCGCCGTAATGAGTGATAATCTCAAAATCATACTTGGATTTATCATGAGATGCTATCACCGTTATAGGAGAACCAAGATTGCGCAAACTTATAGAATCAAGCGAGGCAACGATAGGATTTGTCCCGTAAATCGGATAATCACGCAAAGGCTTGACCATGCTATAGGAATATGAAAGGTCAAGCGAATCAACAATTTTCACAAGATTATTACGCGACTTCAGTATCGCAATCTCAGTTTGGTCAATGCGGAGTTTCATATCCAAGATAGTGTTTTCACCAAGTGCAGCAGCACTTGATTTCGCAGCCTTGTCTTGACTTAAATAAATGGAAGCCCCTACAGAATAGGTAGGTATAATGGTCGACACATAGTAATAAGCCACTCCAAGGCATATTATTACGCTCAACAAAAACCACTTCCACTGAGCCAAATACTCGAACAAAAGCCCTTGGACATCAAAAGTTGTGCCTTCTGAATCGCTATTAATTTCGTTTTGCTCCTTATAATCTGTCATTTTCAATATAGAAGTTAATGAGGACTATTTACTAACTTTTGTCAACGTAATTATAGTCATAGCCAAGCCTATTATGGAAGAAATTCCTGCCACCACTGTAAGCGTCGTGCTAAAAGCGGTAGGCATCGTCCAGGCACTGTCAGCCATAGATCTGTTTGGCTCTACATATATGATATCATTCTGTTGCAAGTTATAGTACGGTGAAGTCAGGATGCTCTTGTCGTGAATATTGAGACGTGCAATTTCGCGATGACCATCCGGATGGGTACGGATAAGCATGATGTTTTCACGCTTTCCCTTTATATTAAGGTCTCCCGACTTGGCAACAGCCTCCAATATGTTGAGTCGCTCATTATCAGATGTCACAATGCCATTACCTACCGCCCCCAGCATAGTCACATGGAAATTCTTGAAACGTATATCAACCGTAGGCTCTTCTCGTAGGTATTTAGGACAAAGCTCCCGCTTTATAAGATCGGCTATCTGCGACTTATTAAGCCCTCCTACATGCAGTTTACCAATGATTGGGAATTCAATATCACCATCATTATTGACCAAGTAATCTTGTGTTGAACCACTTCCTCCATTCGTTGCTACAGTTCCGTCGATACTCACGTACTTGTTCTTGTTGAACGGCATGACAGCATCCATGTTGGAGGAGGTTATGTCGATATTGAGCAAGTCGCCCGGCATGGCTATCGGCTCTGCAAACGGATTAATCTGATCAAGGACTTCTGCCGGGATTGTCTCGGCATCAACCATATAAGGAACCTTTTTAGGAGCCGAACAGCTTGCCATAAGCAAAGCAGCCCCAAGAGATGTGATAAGAAAGGCGTGTTTCATTTTTATTATGTATACTTTAAGAGTTGGCAAAGTTAATCATTTTTATACCATAATTCCAATTTTTACTTCCCTATATTTCTCTTTTAACACAACAATTTGCCCGTAAAAACGTAGTGTAGTTATAAAAGTTACCCATCAATATGACCACTGCAACCGAACAGCACCCCTGGCCTCCATATATACCTCAGGGCGCACGAGTATGGATTCTCGGCACATTTCCTCCAAAATCGTCCCGATGGTCGATGAACTTCTATTACCCCAACCGCATAAACGACTTTTGGCGCATCATGGGACTGATATTTACAGGCGACAAAGACACTCTGTATAATCCTGAGACCAAGTCTTTCCGTCTTGATGACATAAAAGCGTTGCTCGACAAGCACGGCATCGCCCTTGGCGACACCGCTCGTGCCGTCAACCGCCTGCGCGACAATGCTTCCGACAAATACCTTGAGATTGTAACGCCGGTGCCGCTCTACGATGTCCTCGATGAAATGCCGCTCTGCCATGATATAGCGACTACGGGAGAGAAAGCAGCAGCCGTAATAGCCCAACTCTCCGGCACTCAAATCCCCAAAATGGGCGAATATGTGGAATCGACACGCCGCGACGGTTCTCCTCTGAAGATATGGCGTATGCCCTCCACGTCACGTGCCTACCCACTGCCGTTGCCACAAAAGGCCGCGTTTTATGAGACCCTGTTCCGTTCGGTCAGTGTCATAAAATAGGAGACGACACATATTAAGAAATTGCTAAACCTGCTTTTTCAGATTGCATATTTATCAAGTTTGACTTACCTTTGTACTCATATATAATATAAAATTACTCGACCGATATGCTCGACATGATTCCCTTGGCAATTTTCGACGCCGCTACATTTTTTCAATGGTTTGTCGATAATGCCAGCTATCTTTTTGTGTTTGTTTTCATGGTGATAGAGAGTTCCTTCATTCCGTTTCCATCGGAAGTAGTGGTGCCTCCGGCCGCCTATCTGGCATGTACCAAGGGCGACATGAACATCTTTCTCGTAGTGCTCGTGGCCACGGCCGGAGCAATCGTTGGCGCCCTCATAAACTATTACATAGCCCTCTGGATTGGCCGCCCAATAGTCTACAAGTTTGCCAACAGCCGCATCGGCCATGCTTGCCTTATCGACCAAGCCAAGGTTGAAAAAGCGGAAAAATATTTTGACGACCACGGAGCTGTCTCCACATTCATCGGGCGCCTCATCCCGGCCGTTAGACAGCTAATCTCCATCCCCGCAGGACTTGCGCGTATGAATGTGGGGATGTTCGTCATATTCACCGGCCTTGGCGCATTAGTGTGGAATGCCATATTGGGAGGCCTGGGATATTGGCTCGGGAAGACAGTCCCCCTCTCCCAACTGTTTGCCAAAGTTGAGGAATACAACGACTACCTCACATATTTCGGCATAGCCATCGGCATATTCTGCATCGGCTTCATCCTGTGGAACGCATTCAAACCACGCAATAAGTAGGCCGCCCGCAACAAGACCAATCACATACATTCATACATCATGCAGATATCCCCCTCTATTCTCTCGGCCGACTTTGCCAACCTACAGCGCGACATCGAGATGCTCAATGACTCAGATGCCACCATGGTACATCTCGACATAATGGACGGCGTTTTCGTCCCGAATATCTCATTCGGCTTCCCGGTCATGAAAGCCGTGCAACGATACAGCAGCAAGCCTCTCGACGTGCACCTGATGATTGTGGAGCCGCAGAAGTATGTGTCGCAGGTGCGCGACTGTGGTGCGGCGATAATGAATGTGCACTATGAGGCCTGCATCCACCTCGACCGCACTATACAGCAAATCAAGCAGGCAGGTATGAAGGCCGCCGTGACCCTCAATCCGGCCACCCCGGTGGAGCTGTTACGGGACATTGTCGCCGAAGTCGACATGGTGCTCCTTATGTCAGTCAACCCTGGATTTGGAGGGCAGAAATTCATACCCAACACCATCAACAAGGTCAAACGCCTGCGTCAGCTTATGTCGACCCTGGCCTGTTCACCGCTTATTGAAGTGGATGGCGGCGTGAACATGGAGACCGGGGCACTGCTCGCGGATGCCGGGGCAGATGTATTGGTTGCCGGAAATTCCGTGTTCTCAGCCCCCGACCCCGCAGCGGCGATAAAAGCCCTATCCTCACTCTAAGCCAGCGACAAAACAAACCAATGACAATGATTAAGTCCACCATACATACCGACAATTTCGACCCCGACAGCATAAATTATTACGATGGCCGTCGTGACAACATGTACGGTTCAACCAGGGACACCGAGCCGGATATGCGCGAACAACGCCGTGAACGGCGGCAGACCACCTCCTCCAAAAAGACAAAAAAAGCAAAGAAAACATCCTCGATAAAGTCATTTTTCACTGATAGACGTCTGAGGATGTTTATCGGCATATTGCTGTTCCTTGTCGGCGTGTACCTGCTCATATCCACCATATCTTTCCTCTCATCGGGGGCTGACGACCAAAGCCGCGTACTCAACAATACGGTCGAGCAGATGGCCCAATCAGGCGAGCCGGTCAACAACGCAGGGGGCCCGCTCGGGGCATTCCTCTCACAGCAGATTGTCACCGAGTCTCTCGGCGTCGGGTCTTTTGTGCTGATTTTTTATGTGATAGCATTAGGCATATCCCTTGTAGGGATGAAACGCTACAGGTTCTGGTCGTTGACATTCAAGAGCCTCATACTGACAGTCACAATATCCACTGTCATAGGACTGCTCACCTATAAGATGGCCGATACCATATACTGGGGCGGCTACTACGGATACTATATCAACGACTTTCTGCTGGCCCGTACGGGGGTATGGGGCACTCTCGCTGTCAACATCGCCCTGGTATCGCTCGTTGTGCTCATCTTCTTCAGCGAACTGTCGCGCGCCTACATTGCCTCACGCCGTAAAGTAAGGGAACAGCGTGAACGACTGCGCCGCATCCGCGAGGAAAAAGAGGCTGAAAAGCGTCTCGTCGAGGAGTCGCTCCGTGCCACTGAAATCGACGCCGAGAAGCCCAAGGAAGATACTGCCGAGAAGGAGACGCCACAGGAGGAAAACGCACAATTTGACTTCCACCCTTCCGAACTCGACAATCTTGTCGACACGGATGAGTTTCCCGAAGATAAGGATATCGAGACTGATGTTGCTGTTGCAACCGCTCCGGCCAACATCACGGATGAATTGCCTCATCCCGCAGACAAACCCTCTATAACGGAAGCCGTCGTGGCAATCCCCCATACCGAACCGGGACAGCCGACAATGGTCGTCAACACCACAGCCATCGAGGAAGCCGGTGAAATCGTGTCGGACACTTATGACCCGACTGCCGAACTGTCAAGATACCGCTTCCCCGACATCGACCTGCTCAACGAGGTCGCCGTCAAGGAGACAAGCGTCGACCTACAGGAGCAGGAGGAGAACAAGGAGCGCATCACCAAGACCCTTGCCGACTATGAGATACCGATATCCCATATAGAAGCCACTGTAGGCCCTACTGTGACCCTCTATGAGATAATCCCTGCCGAAGGTGTCAGAATTGCCAAAATCAAGCGTCTTGAGGATGACATTGCCCTAAGCCTTGCCGCAAAGGGGATACGCATCATCGCCCCTATTCCCGGCAAGGGAACTATCGGCATCGAGGTGCCCAACAAGGACCCTCAGACTGTCTCCATCCGCTCGGTAATTGCCTCAAAGAAATTCCAGGAGTGCAAGATGGACCTACCGATGGCAATGGGTGCCACCATCTCCAATGAGGTGTTCATCGCCGACCTTGCCAAGATGCCTCATCTGCTTGTAGCCGGTGCGACAGGACAGGGTAAGTCAGTCGGACTGAATACCATCATCGCTTCGCTGCTCTACAAGAAACATCCGGCCGAACTGAAATTTGTGCTCGTAGACCCCAAGATGGTCGAGTTTAGTCTCTACCGCAAACTTGAACGTCACTATCTTGCCAAGCTTCCCGACGAGGAGGACGCCATCATCACCGAGCCGTCAAAGGTCGTAGCCACACTCAACTCGCTATGCATCGAGATGGACAACCGCTATGCATTGCTACGTGATGCCGATGTGCGCTCAATCAAGGAATACAACGCCAAGTTCGTGGCACGCCGTCTCAACCCCGAGAAAGGCCATCGCTACCTGCCCTACATCGTGGTGATTGTCGACGAGTTTGCCGACCTCATCATGACCGCCGGAAAGGAAATCGAGACCCCGATAGCCCGTATCGCCCAAAAGGCTCGTGCCGTGGGTATGCATATGATTATCGCCACACAACGCCCGTCGACCAACGTCATTACAGGCGTCATCAAGGCCAACTTCCCGGGGCGCATCGCGTTCCGCGTGTCACAGATGGTCGACTCGAAGACCATCCTCGACCGCACGGGAGCCAACCAGCTTATCGGTCGCGGCGATATGCTTTTCAGCAACAACGGCGAGATGGACCGCGTACAGTGCGCCTTTATCGACACCCCCGAGGTCGTGGCTATATGCGACAGCATCGACAGCCAGATAGGATACGACCATGCCTACCTGCTGCCCGACTATGTGCCCGATGCTGACGGTGGCGGCTCGATGGGAAATATCTCTGACCGCGACCCGCTCTTTGAGGAGGCCGCACGCTTCATCATCTCCTCCAACACCGCCTCCACATCCTCGCTCCAGCGCCGCTACTCGATAGGCTACAACCGTGCCGGCAAGATTATGGACCAGATGGAAGCCGCCGGTATCGTTGGCCCCGCCTCGGGCGGCAAGCCGCGTCAGGTGCTCATAGACTCGCTCCAGCTCGAAAGGCTGCTCGAACAGGCGTAAACCAAACCAAACGCAGAACGTTTTACCACTATGACAAGACTTCTTACAGCATTTCTGCTCGCCATATTCGCCGCCACATCCATGTCGGCTACAACCGCCGATGCGATTCTCAAGTCGGCGGCCGACCGATATCAGAAACTCAAAACCATCTCGGCATCCTACTCCGCTACCTCAGGTTCGGAGAAGATGAACGGCACCATAGTGACGAGCGGCGACAAGTTCCACATCTCGTCGCCGCAACTCACCACATGGTACGACGGCCGCACGCAGTGGACCTATTCACCCTCCTCCAATGAGGTCAATATCACCGAACCTACAGCCGAGGAATTGCAGCAGGTCAACCCGTTTGCCATCATCAGCGCGTTCCGGCACGCCTACAAGGGCACGCTACTCAAATCCCCCGCCGGCACCCATAAGGTGCAGCTGCTGCCGCTCGACAAGAAAGCCTCGATACGCAAGGCTGTGGTGACATTTGATGCCAAGACCCTCTATCCTACCCTTATCCAGCTCACGACCGACAACAACGCCACCCTTTCCATCAAGGTGACAAATGTGGTGGCAGGGAAAAAATACCCCCTGTCGACATTTGTCTTTGACAAGAAAAAATATCCCCGTGCCGAGATTATCGACCTGCGATAGATGAGATGGATAACGTATAGCCATATTTTACCACCCATATAATTTTACCATCTAACTCTTAAATAAAATGACCGACAAGACACGCTGCCTCATCATCGGCTCAGGACCGGCGGGATACACCGCCGCCATCTATGCAGCCCGCGCCAACAATGCGCCCATCCTCTATGAGGGGATGCAGCCTGGCGGACAGTTGACAACCACGACCGAAGTCGAGAACTTCCCCGGATATCCCGAAGGGGTCGACGGCAACCAACTGATGGACGACCTGCGCCGACAGGCCGCACGCTTTGGAGCCGACCTGCGTTATGGCTCCGTCACTGCCGTTGACTTTGACAAGCGGCCCATGGAGGCGACCATCGACGGGCAGACTGTCATAAAGGCAGATACAATAATAATAGCCACCGGAGCATCGGCAAAATATCTCGGATTGCCCGACGAACAGAAGTTCCAAGGCCTCGGGGTATCGGCGTGTGCCACATGCGACGGATTCTTCTATCGCGGCAAGATTGTTGCCGTGGTAGGGGGCGGCGATACGGCCTGCGAGGAGGCCGACTACCTGAGCAATCTCGCCTCTAAGGTATATATGATTGTACGCAAGGACTACCTGAGGGCATCCCACATGATGCGCCGACGCATCGAGGAAAATCCTAAGATTGAGGTGCTGTTCAACACCAACACCCGTGGACTATTTGGCAGGGATGCCCTGGAGGGCGCACATCTCGTCCAATTTGCCGGCACTCCCGAGGAAAAGACTCTCGACATCAATATCGACGGATTTTTCCTCGCCATAGGCCATAAGCCCAATACCGACCAGTTCCGTGACAAGGTTGAGCTTGACAAAGATGGCTACATTGTCACCCACGGTAAGTCAACCGCAACCAACCTCCCCGGAGTATTTGCCGCCGGCGACGTGGCTGATCCCCGCTATCAACAGGCCATCACGGCTGCGGCATCAGGCTGTCGCGCCGCCCTCGACGCGGAGCGTTACCTGATGACATACGAGGGATAACCCCTTGACTACAGCATCAACTGAAGCATAAAGGCATCCTCATAGCGGGTGCCTTTTTTCAGCCACGACCTCAACCGTCCCGAAATACGATAGCCGCACTTCTTAAACAACCCAAGCGATGGTTCATTGCGGGCCGGAATTATGGCGATAAGCTGATGCAGTCCGAGAAAATCCCGTGAATAGCCGGCTATCAGCATCAGGGCCTCCGATGCGATACCACGTCGGGCATACGCCCCGTCCACAAGCACTCCGACCGCCGAGCGGCTGTTGAACGGGTCAAATTCATAGAAATCAACCGTCCCTACCGTCTCCCCCGTCTCCCGCAATTCTATCATCAGACGCAGTTGCCGTGCCGAGAAAATATCCCCGTCGTAGCTCTCTATATAGTCCCATAGCTGCTTGCGCGAGAATGGTGCGATACTGTTGCCCACCTCCCACAGTGACGAATCATTCTCCCATCGGTATAGCAAGTCAAGGTCGGTCGGCTCAAGCGCCCGCAGCCTCACACGGTCATTTTCAAGAAATCGTCTCATATTATATTGCTATAATCGCTATAATAGCTGTAACAACTATCACAGCCATGTTACCTGTTATCAAACGATGACGCAAACGGTATGCGGTTGATTAGCGACCGCCCAAGCGTTATCTCGTCGGTGTACTCAATCTCGTTGCCCACCGACACACCCCTGGCAAGCTGCGTCATCACCACCGGACGCGTCCCCATACGTCGATAGATATAAAATCCGGTCGTGTCCCCCTCCATCGTGGGGCTTAACGCCAATATCACCTCCTTTACGCCGCCATTGTCCACCCGCTCTATCAGCGAGTCAATCTCCAGTTGGTCCGGCCCGATGCCGTCCATCGGCGATATGACACCTCCGAGCACATGGTACACCCCGGCATATTGGCGCGTGTTCTCGATGCTCATCACATCTTTCACGTTCTCCACCACGCAGACGGTTGACTTGTCCCGCTGCGGGTCACCGCACACGGCACACGTCTCGCTGTCGGAGATATTGTGGCACATGCTGCAATACCTAACATTTCGACGCATGTCGATAATCGCCTGCCCGAGAGCCACCCCGGCCTTCTCCTCCTGCCGCAATATGTGCAACGCCAACCTCAACGCCGTCTTGCGCCCGATTCCGGGCAGCCGCGACAGCTCATTGACCGCGTTCTCCAAGTGGCTCGATGCAAATTCCTGTTCCATTCCAATACTGATATCAGACGCGAAGATACGAAATAATTCTTTTCAAATCTTCAAATGCAACCTTATGCCATGTTAAACCTCGTCACCATAGGATCTTTAAGCCAATATTCCACCTGGGGCATCATCGCATCATCAGTACCGGCGAAAAGCCCGGCAACGTTGCGCATACATTTGCATGTAATGGCAATAGGAAGATTCAACTCAACGAGGTTTATCGACGAATAGATTTTCAAAAGCAACAATACCTTCTCCCGCAACGCCTCTGAACGCATCACATCCGGATACTTTTTCGCCAGATATTCAACCACAAGTACAATCTTGTGCAGAGCCGCCTTTTTTCCGAGAATCGCGCGGTCAATCATAAATCCGGCCTTATAGACATGAGTATCGGTGACCCCATGCGCCATCTCATGCATCAGTCGATTCAGGCAAAAATCAATTTCAAAGCTATCATCCGAGCTTAGGGCTATAAAAAAATCGATATCCCCTACAATTTGCCCTATAAGCAAACCGATACGACGATATAGGCCGTCAAACAGTATACACTCATCCGTATACCCGTCAATAAAATCCCTCATGGCCGCCAACAGCCCTATATAACGGTTTCTGAAAAAGCCATCACTCAGGATTCCATTGCCGTTTTCCATAAGCCGGACATTCCTGTCCATATTCTCCATTATGGCCATCAGCTCGCCATCACCCCATTTCACCTTATCACTTATTAACGAAAGATTAAGGTACGTAAACGAACAGGCAGAGGTCTTGCCCGTGATGCCGCAACACCATACATCCCCTTGTAGTATGGCTTCCTTGACCTTAAGCATGGCGGCCGGGTTATCGCCGGCGAGATAAGTCAGCGAATGCAGGGCACTCCAATCATATCTTGAAGAGTCATATTCAAATTCAGAGGCTATCAGGTCGGCATACCAATCGAGGGTGTCATTATCAAGGACCTTATTCTCCATTAATACGGCCATCAGCAATACGGTATTCTCAAATTCCATTTCCGCGACACACTCTTTTATGTGGGCTATATCATCCCGGGTCAAATGAAAGTCCATTCGCAGATGGCTCAGAAATTCGGCTATATGCCGCGGGGCGTCCCTGAAATACCGCATAAGGAATACATACATCTTATATTGCATTTCCGCATCGCCTATATAGCCCACACACTTGTCTATGGCATCATAGACCTCATCCATGTGGGATCTCCCATTCTCAAGCATGATTCCAAACTGACTCTCCATCAATATGACAAAACGGTCAAACCACCCCGCAGGGTCAACCGCGACCATCATCCCGGACGTAATCCACCAATAGGCATTATAATTCCCGATATAGACCCCGGAGATAAGGACATCAAGCATGTCATTGACCAACTGTGGCAATATCCCTACAAGCTCCTTAGAATAGGCATATTCCTGCCCTATGCGCAGGCATGTATCCCTATCAAGCAGATGCAAGCTGTAGAACAATGCCGGCCGTGGAAAATATTCATATATGTTCTTAAACACCCTAAACCACCGCTCGGGCGCCACAGTGTAGACAATCCCATACGATGGCATCATGCCCGTATGCATCAGCACGTCCAGAAACCGGATGCTCGGCAACACCTTATCAAAAGCGTCACTCCCGGCTGATGACGGGCTATCCTCATATCCGTAAGGACGGACTTTCTTATCCGCAGGCCTTATCTGCTCATCTATGTATCGCAATATATCCCCCACCGTATCGACTTCCCCAAACGAATGGGGCATATATCTATGCGGCAACCTAAAATCGACATAGTCAAGCACATTGGCGGCAATAATCCTGGACTGGGCGTCAGTCTCGGTCGCGATATACTTTTGCAGCCGGTCCATTACCTTTTCCTTGTCAAACCGCCAATACAATGCCCCCCACAAGGCAATATCCCGTCCGTCAGGACTCCATTCCATAAGCCGGCATCTCATATCCTCAAACTTAAACGAGAAAGCCAGCCTCAAGACCTCCTGCATCGGAGTATCCTCCCCGGTATCAACATCACTGCACCCACCCATACCGTTGTCCGACAGCAGGGCAATCCAATGCCACTTGTCACGCCATGCCGGCAACGACCGTATCTCATTGGCATGTGGACCGCCCTGTCCGTAAAAACCTCCGGCTATGCCGATGTCATCAATTGCCTTACCCACCACCGACAGCTCGACACCAGTCCATTTGTCACGTTTATGAAGCAGGCTGTAGTCCAATACGTGCTTCTGTAGCGATACTGACTTATGCAGGCAACCGGAATCCTTATGCCTAATTATCGCATCAACCGATTCCTCCTCCGCTATACCGTCGCGACTGTTGTTATACAACTGCCGCCAAAGTGTCTCATAGGTCACCCCGTCCTTCTGCCCGGCATCTATCGCCGCATCATTCAGAAAATCAAAAAGCCCCCTGAGACAGGCACCGGTATCAGGCTCCGACTGTCTGGAAGAGGGAGACAGTCCGACTTTATCAAGAAATCCCGTGTCATCAAGCGTGATCACCCCGATACTGTGATTCTGGTAATACAGCTGCATCTGCCGGTCTATGCCGGTGCCGGAAGGCTGTATGAGGAAAACCTTTATATCCTGCTTATCCCTGAACGCATCCTTGTTGAGGATATCCGTCATCCAATTGAGCCAGGCGAGAAAATTAGGGTCTGTCCCCGAAAATCCGACCAGTAGAAACACGCCTTTCAACATGCCTATACGCATCATCTGCGTGAACGCCTCATGACGCTGCGGATAGCTTTCGTAGTCCTCCCGCGAGATTATATACCGTCTCGTGCAGTCATTGTCAAACTCATAGTCCAAGTCAAGGGTATCCTTGGCCAGATTCCCATGCAGCTTGATTATATTGCGGCTCCCGGCATATTTCGACAGGTCATAGTCACGACAGACGACCATGTATCCGAGATTGGCGGCATCCGATGCCATCTCAAGCAGGTTGTCGTAATTTGTCGTATAGACTTCCGCCCAGTTACATGTCAATGCCGAGACATGCGTCCTGAGGTTAGCCTCGGTGAACGGGAAACCCCGATCCGTATTCAACGAATAGCCTTTCGAGCCTCCCGACAGATAGGGCACGCGCTCCTCGATATAGACATCTATTGACTCACGGTTGCCCTTGCGCCGCTCATACTCGGAGACTATCCCCAGGTATCCCTTCTCGCTCTTTATCTCCCGAATCCGGCGTTCCCTGAATTCGTCTTCAGTCTCCCCACCCCCGCCCATCCTGTATTCAAGACTTATTGACGAGCCATACAGCTCGCCTACCATATCAGCGAGTAGTTCATCCCACAATGGAAATTTTGGATAGGCATTACGTGAGAATCCTGCACCGACGAGCAAAGACACACGCCGGTCCTTGTAATGCCTCTTCAATTCATCAAGCAGTTGAGATGCCGACAACATAGCATAAAAGATTTAATAATTCCAATATCCCATACATAAAATATATCACAAATATAATGTAAAAAACTTTAGCCCTCCTACCCATACACAAATTAACGTCCACAGAATCCCATAAATGATGCGGCAATTGAATCTTTTATCGCCGTGGAAAAGTCGGTCGTTCTTGATTTCTCAAAATTTATCGCTATTTTTGCAGCGACAATCCGCGCAGAAGCCCGTGGAATGGCAGCAGAGGCCGCATATGTTCCACAATGGGGTATAGGGTGGGATTGTATGCCGATTACAGTCGGCACATTACATTATTAGACAAGCGTTTATCATGCGCTTTGTCCTTGACTCGCAGGAATTCTCGCAAAATTCAATAGTCGTCAAGGCAAGGCAACGATAGATGCCCGTGGAGTATGTATATACTATATCTTGCCGTCACAAGGCGGCATGGGATTTATGTGCATATGACTGCGTGGGCTTCTGCGTTGCCTGTCCTACGACTATGGGCCAATGCGAGAAGCCTCTGCGAGTGGGACAGGCGACAGGTACAGTTTCCCACGCATTGTCATTTATGGCCATTTATAAAATCCGGCAGGGGAATAGCCAGATATGTTATTGATTATGAAAATCATCCCTAAACGTCTGACTGAAACGGTGAAATCACCGCTTAAACGACACATCCGCACATCATGCGACTTCCGCGATGAAAACTTTGGCTATTCACAGACAAAAGCTTGAGATTGTGTGAGGTCGCGACAATAAACTCTCCACATGACAGTGCCGTAGTCATTCCATCCCGGGCAATCTCCGAAGATACGGAGTACCGGGTCAACGCCATAGCGCCAAAGGCATTTTATGGGGAGCGCAATATCACCGAGATAACTATCCCAGGTTCTATCGAATCTATCGGGCATAACGCCTTTTATGGCTGCTGGGGGTTACAGAAAGTCCATATCATAGACCTTGAAAAGTGGCTTCAAATATCATTTGCCGACAACCCCTTGAAATATGCCCATAACCTGTATCTCAATGGCAAAGAGCTCATCCACCTTGAAATACCCGACACCGTGACCACGTTAAATCACATGGCATTCTATGGCTGCAACTCAATACGCTCTATCCGGTTCAACAATCGGCTCAACTCAATCGGGCCACTAACATTCTCTCATTGCAACAACCTGACGTCCGTGGAAATTCCTCCACATGTGACTGATATCGGAGAGGAGGCGTTCTCTTTTTGCAACAGCCTCACTTCAGTCACCATCAATGCCCCCGATCTCACAATAGGCCCATATGCATTCTCCTATTGTCGGACGTTGCATTGCGCGACCATGCCGGAAAGCCTGCGACTCATCCCGCCGGGAACGTTCTATGAATGCAGGTCGCTGACATCCATAAATCTCCCCGACAACCTTAATGCCATAGGCGATGCGTCATTCTATGAATGTATCTCCCTATGCGGCATTGATTTCCCGTCAACATTGGAGACTATCGGCAAACTCGCCTTTTACAAATGTTCATCCCTCCTTGCATTGAGTCTGCCATCAAGCCTGAAAAGGCTTGGGACACTGTCATTCTCACGATGTGACGGACTGCTCTCGGCAACCATATCAAACGGCAACATCGGCGCAAATGCATTCTCCAATTGCGGCGTCTTAAAAACCGTGACACTCGGCAAAGGGGTGACACGACTTGGTCAATCCGCTTTTGCAGGGTGCATGTCGATTGAAAAAATCGTCTCGCTCAACCCCACTCCACCCTATTGTGATGTAGATTCAATCCCATCCACGTCCGATTGCCGTATATCGCTGTTTGTCCCGTATTCATCCTCCAAACTTTACAGCACAGCACCGCAATGGAAAGACATGCACCAGACCGGGGAAGTCTGACGTATCTCATGCCGGCGTCGGCTTATGTAGCAAAAAACAGATACGGAATTTGCAATGTGTAGATTCAAAACCGAAGTGCAAAAA
>LUJN01000008.1:0-92696 GCA_001689445.1 Bacteroidales bacterium M3
TTTTTGCACTTCGGTTTTGAATCTACACACTTTTTCGTCACCGTCCGTAAAACCAGGGGGGGGGACACTATATAACCATCGAAACCGATGGCGGCTACCTTATCACGAGAAAAATCTCATTGGTGCGGAAGTCGATCTCCCAACTTCCTCCATCTGCACTTTCCCATCCGTACTTCGCCGACTTCTCGTCCCACCATCGCTGGAACCGCGAGGCAGTCTGCCCCATATCCTCCACCATGCGTTCATACAGTTCACCCTTGTCGGGCGTAAGCACCTTGGCAAGCTCTGCCAACCCATTGCGTCGTTCAAAGAGACGCTGTATCTCATTTTTTTCTTCAACGGTCACCTGACCTACGATTTTCTTTGTCATAAGTGTCTATGTTTATTGTATTATTTTTTCAAATGGATCAAGATAGTCTATCTCGGGGATCACCCTGTCTATCCTTGCTCGACCGCCATCGTTGACGAGCGACAGCAATTGCCGCGAGGCGTTGCGTTCGATATGGGAGACGACACATTGCCGGTGTCCCGGCGTATTCACTTCAAGGGTCATGCGCCCATTGAGCCATGCACAACGTCGGCAATGGTAGGCATCGCAATTGCGGCATATAGGGGAACCTTCAAGAGTCAACAATCGGCAATTTTTTATCTCCACCCCTCGGGACGGCTCTCCCACCGCCGCCGACCCGTCGAGATAGAATGCAGGGCAGATATAGAAACGTCCGTCGGGGGCAAGCGTGATACTTTCAACACCGGCATTGCAATTTTTCATGCGTTCCAACTGTAGTCGGTCGGTAAGGAGGTTTAGCCTGACCGCTTTCCCCGCGCCCAGCATGTCGGCCAAACGCCGGGAAAGGACATCCAATGTCTGACGATAAGAATCGAAATCGTCATCATCCATACACTCAATGTCAGTGATGACGATATTCATATCCCCGCACCGCTCAAGAATATCGGCAATCTCGCCCGCATGGTCGCACAGCTCTCCATGCGTGAGCCGCAACACACAAAGCCCGTCGGCACGCCCATGACGCGCCAACGTCTCAATGCCGTTGAACACCCGGACATCCCCAACACGGTCTCCCGCCACTATATCCACATGGTCGACCTTATCTATCGCCACCAAATATTCCTCGGGTAAGTCGCGGTCGGGATATACGACCTGAACCATCAGGTTCTCCTTCATTGCCCATGTCAGCCCCGCCTTCAGCACGTCAAGCGGCATAAGGCGCGGCTTTCGGGACTCGCTATCATAGTAGCAGTATGACACCGACGTGTCATCAAGCATCACAATCAGATATTTCAACATGGCTGTCCTCCGTTACTTCTGTCCTTGAACTCTTCAAACTTGTCGCGGCGCCCCTCCAACTCAAGGGTGCGGTATAGCTTGTTCCAATAATAGTTGTTGGCTCTGACGCGCGCCTTGTGCATCTTGCAGATGGCTGTCGAGCGTTGATAGATGGTGTCAGTCTCGGCTGCATCATAGTTCTCACCCTGACACCAAGCGCAACCGCTCGCCACCTCACATTCCATACACTCCCTCGGCGACTGCGTGGAGCGGTCGAGCGCAAGGAACGGCCTGAGCTTGTCATGGTCTATACCGTCGTTGACATTACCGATGATTATCGGCCGCTTGGAGCGGAGGGAATATGCTGCAAACCGCGTGCAGGGATAGAAGTTGCCCTGCGCATCCACCGCAAGCATCTTTCCCGCACCACACCAATTCCGGTTATCCCTTGTCGCATCCAACGGCTTGCCTATATGCTCAGCAAAAAATGAGCACACGTTATCCTCAAACAAGCGTTGGCCTATCATACTGTCGGCCAATTCGGTCAATTGCGCCTCAAATATCGCATCATCTCCCGGCTTCCACACATCCTCAAACACACAATTGATATTGACCTCATGTATACCAAGGGAGAAAAGATGCAACACGCTCTCGCATATATAGGGAATGTCGGCAGAGCTTATCGTCACCTTTGTTGCAGCCCCGGGAAACTGGCTGAGCCACAGCGGTATGTTGGAGGCCACATCATCATAACTTCCCTTTTCATCTTGAAACGGGTCGCTTTTTTTCCATACCCGGTTTAAGTCATGTTTTCTTTTCGTTCCATCAATTGTAATCCCGATAGACAGGTGGTCAATGTTTTTATTGATAAATTTCTGCACCTTCTCGGTATGATAATTTATCCCGTTTGTAGAAAATGCGAAACGATAGGAATTGAACCAATGATGGTTTCGACGAAACATTTCAACCTTGATGTAATCGCATATTTTATCAATCAAATCAATTTCAAGAAATGGTTCGCCTCCTATAAAATCCCATGTGACGGATTCTTCGGCAAATTCTTGCTCATGCGAAAGAATATAATCAACAGCTTGCTTCGCTATTGGCCAATCCATCCGCTCACTTTCATTCTTGCCAATCAAATAGCAATATTTACAAGCGAGCTGACAATCTTTTGTAACAATAAATGTTATGCTTTTCGCCTGTCCGTTCTGCCAAGATTCCTGCTGTCCCCTGATTTTATTCATGGCCAACGAGAAATTATATAACGCCTATATTTACAGCACGACAACCACTTGAACAGGAGCCAGAACAGGTATACTCACAGTTGTTACGGCAAGCGCTCTCACATGTCCCCAAGCAACGTCCCGAACAAGTTCCTATACATGTAGAACTACATGAACCCGAACAGCTTTCACTGCACCCATGATAGCATCCGGTACTACAACCTTCCTTGCAGTTGTTGCTACAATTCTGCGCACAATTTGTCGTGCAACTGCTGCTACAGGAATTTGAGCAAGAGGAGCACCCGGATGATGTAGACGACCCCGAGCAACCAGACGAGCAACCGCTACCGCACGAACTCGAGCACCCCGAACTACAACCGCTACCGCATGAGCTGGAGCAACTGCTGCCACATGAACCACTACATCCGCTTGAACATGAGGATGAGCAGTCGGAACACCCCGAGGAGGTTGAAGTGCCTGCGCAAGATGAATAGCATGAGTTGCTGCACGACGAGCCTGTACACCCGCCGACGTTGCCGCCATTACCGTTATTGCCGTTACCATTGCCGCTCAACGCCCTGTCGAGTTCATCATTGCCATCGTCACATGATATAAGCAGCTTTGACAATGACCCCATAGCCAATACGGGTATTATGCGGCTTGCAGCCTTTTTGAAAAAATCCCGGCGGGATATTATATTGTCTCTATTGTTACCTTTCATTTCCTATGTCCTATTTTTGCAAATTTGTATGAGATTGTTCCAAGCACTGAGAAATTATAGAGGGACTGGTTGCATGACGACGAAACTTGCGTGAAATCATAGTCAATCATGCATCCGACGGCAAACTGCCGCCACTCAACCTGCACGCCTCCATTTATGCCACACTGGAAATCCGCCCCAAAGGAGCCGCTGTTATATCCCGTAAGGTCATTTAACGGTATCCCAAGCGACACCCCCGCCTTAGCCACAATATTTACCGGCGATACATGGATACTATAGCCTATCGGCAGTAACCGTATGGAGAAATAGTTCATCCCGAAGTCGGATGCCCCACGATGCTGATAGCCCAGCGCAAATTCAGAATACCAATTGCGCGGCACGAAACTGACACTCTCGTCCATGTACAATTGCGCCAAGAGTTCAACCGAATAGCCCAATCCGGGGTTTATCGACCCCATATCCCATGTAAAAGTTGTGTAACCAATCCCTGCCTGCAATCCAAAATATACGCTCATGCCGTCAGGCAAAAAATGTCCACAAGTCATAAGTGTAGGCATGGCATCACACTCCACTACAACAGGTACAGGTGGCGTCACGGGCTCTTGGGTAACAGGCTGCGGAGCAGCCTCATAATGGGGCGACTTCTCCACATTATCGTCGGCAGCCTCCTTCTTAACCGGTAGAGCCTCTATATACCGACTGCTGACATACCCTGTACGATGTCCCCATTTGACCGTCGCCCAGCCATTGGCGATAGAAATCACCTCAATCTCCTCGCCGGCGGCAAAAGTCCCTATCACCGCCCCTCGAGTGGAGGGCGATTGGCGCACATTAAGCCTTGACGACGAGATGACCCTGTAATTATTACCGGCAGCCATGCCCAATGAGCATAGTAGCAAGAGCAATGTAATAAACGCTCGATTTCTCATAAATAAAAGGATTGGTTATAAAAATGTGGTTCTATACGCACGTGGTTTTGCAATCCTTTCCGACTTCCCCTGAAAAGGCGATAGGTTAAAAAAACGAAAGACGTGGGAGTCAGTACCGCCGCTCATCCCGCGTTCAGGCCTTCGCATTGCCCACCCATAGAGATAAGCAACGTAGCCAGCCCACGCCAAGATGTACTATATACGGAGTACGGACACCACGCCGACAGCTATTGTCTGCAATGATGATGCCGCGATATAATGCATCGCCTGTGGACGTTCTCAGTTGCCGTATCTTGCCATGGGTACAAAGTTGCGAAGTTTGAACGCGCAAGATAAGACTTGATAACGTCTTATAACAAAAAAGTATTGACCCACCCGCCCTCTGGCAAGTGAGCTACCGCAAAGATATGTATTTCAATTCGATTTAACGCAATATTACCCTCAAAAATTTGCCAGACTCCAATATAAAACGCGGCAGGTAGCGACCCGGAGTGTCGGGCGGCTACCTGCGTGATGGGTAGGGGAAAGGCCGGGCTTACTTGTCGGCTACCTTGTTGTAGCGGGCGTTGAGGCCGGCCACTACCTCGTCGGTGATGTCAAGGGCGGGGTTGAAGTAAAGTCCCGCGCTGCGCAGTATGATGGCGTCGTATCCCTTCTTGGCGTTGTATATCTTGATGAATGACTCGATGGAATCATTCAGTTGTATCTGCTGCTGCACCAGCTCCTGCTGGGCGTTGCGCTGCAGGCTGGCCATGTAGGCCTCGGCGTCCTGCTGCATCTTCTGGAGCTTCTGCATGTCGCCGTTGTAGCTCGCCTCGGAGAGGTAACCGTTTGAGCGGGCCTTCTGCTCAATGGAGGCGGCAAACTTCTGTATCTCGGCGGCCTTGGAACGCTGGGCGCTCTCTATCTTGTTCATGGCGCGTATCTGCAGCTCGCTGAGGTCCTTGGCGAGGTTGTAGTTGGCGGCGATGGAGTCGCCGTCGACATAGCGGATGTTGATGGTGGCCTCTTTGGTTGCAGTCTCCTTGGCAGCGTCCTTCTTGGCGGGGGCGGCGGGAGTATTGTCGGAAGAACATGATACGCCGGCTACAGCGAGCAGCAGCATAGCAGTTTTGGCAACAAATGCAGATTTCTTCATTACTTTTCTTTGTTAATGTATAGATAGGTTAATGTCTTTTGCTGTCAACGTCACGGGCGCATGAGATGCCCCGGTCGCGCAAGGCGGCATTGTCGTGGACGTGGGACGACGGAAACCGCCCGCCCTTGACAAAAAACACCTTCACGCCGAGCAACACCACCGCTATTGCCACAAGAATTATTGCAATAATTACGATTTTCAATGCACCGTCGCGTTTTTGCTGTGCAAATATATGAAAGGTCTCCAAAATATTTGCCATATCTAAATTTTATTTTGTATCTTAGTGTGCCAATTAATGGTGATTTAACATTATTTGCCATTTTGGCGAGAGTTTGTATTATCATACCAATAACACTAATACATTTATTTATCATGACAATCAAAGATTTGAAACCGACTCTTATCTGGTCAATATTCGACGAGATCACCAAGGTGCCCCGCCCCTCCAAGAAGGAGGAGAAGATACGCCAGTATCTCCTCGATTTCGCCGCCAAGCACGACATCCCGGTCAAGACCGATGCCGTGGGCAACGTAGTGATGTCGCGCCCCGCGACGCCCGGACACGAGGATGCCCCCACCGTGATACTGCAGGGGCACATGGACATGGTGTGCGAGTCAAAGGACAAGGGATTTGACTTTGAGAACAACCCTATAACCACTATCATAGACGGCGAGTGGGTACATGCCGACGGCACCACACTCGGTGCCGACAACGGCATCGGCGTGGCAGCGTCGCTCGCCGTGATGGCCGACAAGAGCCTTGTCACCGGCCCGGTTGAGGCACTGTTCACCGTCGACGAGGAGACCGGCATGACCGGCGCCAACAACCTCGGCGAGGGAATGATGAGCGGCTCGATACTGCTCAACCTCGACTCGGAGGATGACGGCGAGGTGTTCATCGGCTGCGCCGGCGGCGTGGACACGACCATCACGTTCAACTACAAGCGTGAGCTTGCCCCGCGCGACTACCACTACTTCCGCATCGCTCTCACCGACGGCACCGGCGGCCACTCTGGCGGCGACATCCACGAGGGACGCGCCAACTCCAACAAGGTCATCGCCCGCCTGCTCTTTGACATTGCCCGCGACAAGGATATCGCCCTGAGCGAGATTGCCGGCGGCAACCTGCGCAACGCCATCCCCCGCGACGCCCACGCCGTCATCGGCGTGCACTCATCGCGCAAGGAGGATGTCATCGTAGCGTTCAACCACTTTGTGGCCGACATCGAGAACGAGTATGCCGCTACCGACCCCAACATGAAGCTGACCATCGAGAGCGTCGACGCGCCCGAGTATGCCATCGACTCCGACACCACTATGCGCCTCGTGCGCTCGCTCTATGCGTGCCCCCACGGCGTCATCTCGATGAGCCACGACCTTGAGGGCCTTGTGGAGACGTCGACCAACCTCGCATCGGTGAAGATGCTCGACGGCAACAAGGTGCTCGTCACCACGAGCCAGCGCAGTTCGGTCGAGAGCCGCAAGTGGGACATAGCCCGCCAGATTGAAGCCCTGTTCCTCCTCGCCGGCGCAGAGGTGACCCACGGCGACGGATACCCCGGATGGCAGCCCAACATGAACTCCCCCATCATGCACATCGCCTCGGAGGCTTACGAGGAGCTGTACGGCGTCAAGCCGGCCATCAAGGCCATCCATGCCGGACTGGAGTGTGGGCTGTTCCTCACCAAGTACCCCCACCTCGACATGGTGTCATTCGGCCCCACCCTGCGTGGCGTCCACTCCCCCTCGGAGAAGATGCACATCCCCGCCGTGGAGAAGTTCTGGAACCAACTCGTGCTCATCCTCAAAAAGGTCGCCGACATAAAGAAGTAATCCCCTAAACCAGATAAGCCAAATAGGGCCGATAGGCAGGATAAGCCACCTATCGGCCCTATTCGGCTTATTTGACCTATCGCCCCTATTCGACTTAGCCGCCTTCCCTCTTGCAACCCACGCCGATTTTCACTACCTTTGTCGTTAATCACCAAAATTCAATACCATGAGCCGACGATTCGCTTCACTCATAGCCATCTGCCTCATAGCCGCCACAGCGACCGCCCAGCTGTTGCCCAACGTGGAGATTCCCGACACCATCGCCAATGACCCCGAGGAATACGACATGGGCATCATCATCGACCTTACCCCCGAGATACTCGACGACATGGTCGCCGACCTCACCGGCTCGTCAATGCTGGGCAACAAGATAAAACGCCTCACCGATGACGACTACCGCAAGGTAGCCGACGAGCTTGGCATCGAGGTTGCCGCCATGAAAGCCGTGGTCGACATCGAGGCGGGCGCGGGCCATCGCGGGTTTGCCGCCCCGGGACAGCCGCTCATCAACTTTGACCTCACGATGTTTCGCCGCTTCGCCGCCAAGCGTGGCATCAACCTCTCCAAGTACACCAAGAGCCACGCCATCGTGTTCCGCCGCCCCGACGCGCGACGATACGGCTCGCAGCAGGCAGCCCAGCACGAGCGGCTCAAGCAGGCGCGCACCATCGACAACCGCGCCGCTATCGAGGGCACGTTCTGGGGCATGTTCCAGATTGGGGGATTCAACTGGGCAAAGTGCGGCGCGTCATCCATCGACGACTTCGTGCGCCGCATGAGCACCTCCGAACACGAGCAGCTGGAGCTGTTTGCCCGCTTCCTCATCTCCTGCGACCTCGTCAAGCACCTCAAAAACCACAACTGGGCAGCCTTCGCCCGCAACTACAACGGCCCCTCCTACGCCTCGCGCGGTTACCACAAAAAACTCGCCCGCGCCTACGCCAAGCACAAAAAATCCACGAAATAAAAGGGAAATTCCACAGCCTTGTAACTGAATTTTGCGAGGATTTACGACCATAATCTGTAGGATTCAAAGCAATTCTATAAATGCTTCCTGATTTGTGACACAGTGTGCCACAAATTGAGTTGGTCTTACCACCACTCGATTATATATAGCGGAATTAAAAGATGATACATTTTATGTCTACTACAACGTAGCCGAAGCCAAGAAATTTTACGATTGGCAAAATTTCAATCCAAGCATTGATATTATTCCCAATTTTTTATATTTTTGCATTTGCTGACCGCCACCAGAAGCCCGGTCATGGGTCATGAGGGCGGGATGCGGACATAATGGAAAGCGTTTACTTGACGCTCTTTCTTGACAGTCGGAAATCTGGCAGTTTCTAATCTCAGTCAAGGATGAGGCAATGGTAGATGCCTGTGGATATGTATATTTTAGTCCCAAGGGAATCTGTATCTCCATACAGGTTCTTTGGTGGTATATATTCATAACTGCGTGAGGCTTCTGCGTTGCTCGTTCAACTGAGATGGGCACATGCCAGAGCCTCCGACTGTGGAACGAGCAACAGTACGGATTCTCACGCATTCCTTTTTTTCACATCTCAAAAGCCGACAAGGGGAATCTGAAGGCACACAAATTCACTATGGAAACTACAGGTTACCATCTTTACGTTGTCGTTTTTTCCTACAAAGAGGAGGATTACGCATGTCCTATTAGATCCACCGCAGTGCTAAAACCCGGCGAAGACAAGCCGACAGCACTGCTTGTTGCAGAGGAAGCCATTAGGGGACATTTCCCAAATCTCCTTCCAAAGGGAATGATTCCCTACCCTATTATTATCTTCTCAATAGAATACGGCACATATAAAATCAAAAACTAACCGACCATGAAACCAATCATCCAAAAATTAGCGTTATCAACAGCCGTTCTGCTGTCGACAGCCATCTCGGCAACGGCCTATGACATGGAGGTCAACGGACTTTACTATGATGTAGACCTCAACACCATGACCTGCAAATTGGTCGCGGGTGAAACGCCCTACAAGATGGCTACCATAGAAATTCCAGCAGAAGTCCAATACAAAGGACGGAAATTTAGGGTGACATCCATTGGCAACAATACTTTCCGCGACTGTAAGGAACTTACCTCCATCTCGGGAATGGACAATGTTACCTCTATCGGTTATGGGGGTTTCGATGGATGCGAGAATCTTTCCGCAATCGATCTGTCAGGTGTAATCGAGTTGGGAGGGCGTGCATTTAGACTGTGCAAGAACCTTTCTTCTATCAAAGGCTTTGAGCATGTGACTACGATTGGAAGCTATTGTTTCTACGGGTGCATTTCGTTGACAAGTATAACCCTATCCAAACAGTTGAAAAGCATAGGTGATCACTCCTTTAACGCTTGCTCTTCTCTGAAAGACCTGAAAATCGAGAATGGCCTTAATTTTATTCCAGATTACGCATTCCAACATTGTAATTCCATAACCGAACTTACCATTCCCTCAAGTATATACGCAGTTGGATATGGCGCTTTTTGGTCATGTGGCAACCTCACAAAGGTGGTGTTTGAAGATCATAATGAACCTATAACATTCTCTGCGACCTCCGAGTCCTATCTTATTCCAGCGTTTTTTGAGTGCCCGATCAAAGAACTATATCTTGGCAGAGACTGTCAAGGCAGTTTTTACAATATAAAGACACTTCAGAAAATAGAGTTCTCACCATTTGTTACACGAATCGGAGAACGTCAGTTTTCAGGATGTGAAAATATCAGAGAGCTTACAATCCCACGTACAATAACATCAATTAGCTCTTCTGCTTTTAATGGATGTAATTTTCAAGATTTAATCGTTGAGGACGGCTATAATACGTTAGCTATGTGGGCTCCACTATGCGCAACAAACATATATTGGGGACGCCCAGTGTTGGTGCCCCGCGGCTTTAACAATTATAATTATGTCCCTTTCAATGGAAACAATGTAACTGTAACTTGGGGAATACATGCCAGTATGGGATATAATTTTAGGGATGAATTTTACAATTGTCCCTTAGATGCTGAAAATTTCAAGAGTCTTACTATATGCAACCCATACTCAGTCGTTAACGCCACAAGTCTTGAGAATTTGGTATGCCTCACTGCTGAGCCACCTACATTAAAAGGCATATCAAACACTCAATATATGGAGCTGTCGGTTGAGATTCCTCGTGGCTGTAGTGAGACTTATAAGAGTGACCCTGTATTTGGGAAATTTTGGAGATGGTTCAATAAAACTACCCGCATCAATTACTGCAATTCACAATCGTGCTTTTTACAATAGCAGTATCAGGAGCGTGTCATTACCCGACAATCTACAGCAAATAGGAGATGAGGCATTTTATGGATGCCTAAATCTTCACAGCATTAAATTACCGGAGGCGCTAAAATCGATTGGTGATAAAGCCTTTGCGAATACTCAGCTCGCATCTATTGTAATTCCAAATAGCGTGGAATGGCTCGGTGAGCAGACATTTGATGGATGTAAATTGAAATCATTACATATTGATGATGGAGAACTTCCTCTTTGGATTCCTCCGCTCACAGCAGCAAATTTCGCAGGCTACTTTAGTAAGTTACCGCTTGTCAATATTTATATAGGCCGAAATCTAAGAAACGATAGTGACTTCAGTGTACGTGTAAAAGTTCCTACAAGTTGGTCTTTTGTTCCTACAGATTGGTATGCACCTGGTGACGACTGGGCATGGTGGGAGTGGTATTCTATGGGCGCACATTTCGACAGTCCTTTCGATGGAATAACCACACTCTCCGAAATTGAATTTGGAAAAGATGTCACGGAATTAAGCTCCAATGATGCGTTCTCGGCGTGCGAGAATCTGACGACGGTAATTTCAAATGCCGTTATTCCACCGACAAAAGCAAGGTTCAGCGAGGAAGCGTATGCAAATGCTACTCTTGTCGTGCCTGATGGGACAGTGGAAAAGTATCGTGAGGCTGATGGATGGAAAGAATTTGTCAACATCATTGAGTCATCCAATTCCGAGGTCACCACGATAACCAATGACGATGACATCAACATATCGGTTTCTAATGTCGGCGGCTCTGTCTCCATATCGGGTGCCGACGGGCAATCCCTTGAGGTATATGATATGCAGGGACGACACCTGTATTCCACCGAGAGCTATGCGGGTGAAAGCATATCCTTAAATCCCGGCATATTCATATTCCGCGTTAACAGTAAGTCAGTCAAAGTCAAAATTTGACATACCACATTAATATCTTTCATAAATCTGAAGTGTGGATTTACGGGGTATTACGGTCGCGCTGGAGACCGAGATTGTTAAACTTAAAACTCATGCCTATGGTATAGTTTCTAATTGAACTCATAGCCGAGAATATTCTTGACATGATATTGCACAAAACATGGCTTGCAGTCAAGAATTGGCTTGCAAAATTTTAAGCCATGGACTAATGAAACGTTCCTCATTCCTTTTATACAGCAGTCGGTTGCCAGCGAGCCGACTGCTGTTATTTTTACCGGCGGGCGATGAGGCGGCGGAGTTGGCGGTAGGAGGCGAGGCAGGAGGCAAGGGTGATGAGGGCGGCGAGCCATGTGAGGCCGAGGTCCATGGCGAGGACGCAGGCGGAGGCGGCCAGGGTGACGGCAGCCGAGAGGGGCCACATGCCACGGGCGAGGGTCATGCGGTAACGCCAGCGGTAGACTGCCCATGTGATAGCGGTATAGAGCAGATACCAGACGATGTAGCCCACGCCGAGTCCGAGAAATCCCCACCAGTTGTAGAACAGTATGTTGATGAGGACCGACAGCGCGGAGCTGGACAGCTCGGTCAGGAGGTAGATGCGCCCGTCGCCACGGGCGAGTATCACGAAGGCGATGCACCACGACACGGCGCGGGGCACGGTGCCGACCATCGCCCATGTGACGTAGGGGAGCATGACGTAGAAGTCGGCGGTGTAGAGCAGCCAAACGACGAGCCGGCTGCACGTGACGAGCGCGGTAATCATCGGCAGGAGCACCCACAGGGCCATCGTCATCTCGTGGGAGACAAACAGGCCGCAACGGCGCGGGTAGGCGTTGACCTTGGAGAGCCGGGGAAAATATTCCATCGAGATGGCGGTGAACACCAGCCCGACGTAGCGGGTGGTTATCGTCCACCCGGCCTGAAAGTAGCCGACCGTGGCGGTGTCGGCGCGATGGTTGAGGTAGGCGATAAAGACATATTGGGCCAGCATCGCGGCAAAGAATGATACGGTCATGTAAAGCCCGAGCACCATGAATCGCCGCCCCTCACGGGCTGTCTCGCCGAGCGTCATCGGGCGGGGCAACGGCCGCGCGGGCTGACGGTAGACCATCACGGCGATGAAGATGCAGAGGGAGTAGGCCACGACCGACCATAGCACGCCGGCCTCGCGCAGGAAGTAGAACAGCGGCACGGAGACGACAAATGCCGCCGCAAGCCCCCACATTGATGAGCGGGCGATGCGCCGCAACCGCTCGTGCCCCTGCAATATCGCCTGCTCGCAGCAAGTGACTGTCCCGGCAAGGATGGCGATGGAGAGCACGACGAAACTCCACACGTGAGCGCGGTCGCCAAACGACCACTCGCTCAACAACGGCGACAACGCCATCGTCACAACCGCGCCGATAAGCCCAAGTGCCCACCCCCAGCGGCGCACGACCACAGTCACGCGGTTGCGTGCCGCGTCATCGGGCGCGGCGGCGACATCGCGCACAGCCGAGTTGCGCAGCCCCATCTGGGCGAGCGCCGAAATCATGTCGACGACCGAATTGTAGATGCCGAACAGCCCGACTCCCGCCGCGCCAATCCATATGGCTACGAGCTTGGTGCGCATTATCGAACATATGATGCCCACCGACTGTACGCCCCCGAAGATGCCCACAGCCTTCATGACCGATGTCGACAGTGCCGACTTGCGCTTATGTGATACCGTGCCGCCCAACTGTCAGCCTGAAATTATCTTACCCACTGCTCGGGATTGAGCTTGGCTTTCTCCTTGCGCAACTCAAAGTGCATGATGGAGCGGTTGTCATCGTCGGGGTCGCTGAATATGCGCCCTATTGTCTGGTTGGCCTTGACGGTGTCGCCGGTCTTGACCGATATCTCCGACAGGTTGGCATAGATGGTCAGATAGTTGCCGTGGCGCACCATCACGATGGTGTTGAACCCCGGCTGACGGAATATCGCCGACACCTTGCCGGCGAATATCGCGCGCGCAGTGCCCCCTGCGGGCACCTCGATGTCGATGCCGCCGTTGTCGGTCTGCACATACGGCAGGTCGGCATGACGCTGACGCCCGAAATGGCGCACAATCTTATACTTGCCGCTGACGGGGAACAGCAACCGTCCCTTGTTGCTCTCGAAGCTGCCCGACAGGGCGCGGTCGGCATCGGCCGTGGCAAAGTCGCGTGCCGTGGCCTTGGCGGGATTCTCGACCGATGCAAGGTCGCCCTTGGCGGGAATCGGCGCGGGGGTCTCGCCCTTTGATGACGACTTTGCGGGCGTGGCTTTCTTGCCATTGGCCTCCTTGTTGTCCTTTTTATGCTTCTGTGGCTTGACGGGCTTGCGCTTGTCGCCCTTGCGGTCATCCTTTGCCTTGGACGGATTCTTGGTGTCGGCAACCGCCGTCAGACGCTCCTTCTCGGCCTCGGCGGCCTCCTTTTCGGCGAGCAGACGCTCCCGTTCCTCACGCTCCGCGCGCTCGCGGCGTTCACGCTCGGCGCGTGCGGCGGCCTCGCGGGCCTCGCGCTCCTTGCGCGCCCGCTCCTCGGCAAGCCTACGCTGACGCTCCTCCTCGGCCTTGCGCTGCTGCTCGGCTATGAGGCGGTCAAGTTCCCGGTCGAGGGCGCGTGCCTCGCGCTCCTTCTGCTTCAGCACGGCCTGTAGCGTCGAGCCTTGCTTCTTCAGGTCGGCGACGAGCGTCTCGGTCTGCTTCTGCTTGCCCTCAAGCTCACGGCGTGCCACGTTCATCTGTATCAGCGAATGGTTCTTGGCGTCGTGCATCCGCGCCAGCTCGGCACGCCGTTGCGACAGATTGTCGTGCGCCTCCTTGATCTCGCCGCTGCGGCGGTCGCGCCACCGCGAGAACTGCCGCAGGTAGCGCATACGGCGGTAAGCCTGTGTGAAGGATTCGGATGAGAAGATAAACGCGAGCTTGTTCATCGACCCGCGATGGGACTGCATCGCGCGCACTGCCGAGGCATAGTCGTCGCGCAACCGCTGCAGGTGGCGTTCAAGCCGGGCTATCGAGTCGTTGAGCCGCCCGATGCCACGGTTTATCGAGTCGACCTGGGTCTTCATCTCCGATATAGTCGCGTTCTTCTCCTGCACCTCGGCCTGCAGCATATTGAGCTGGTTGAGCTGATTGCGTGTCTGCCGCTCGTTCTCCTCAATCTCCTTGGCCGTCTTCTTTATCTCCTGCGTGGTCTTCTGACGGTCGCGCTTGACACGGTTGACATTCCGCGCCGCCTCGGCGGCAGGGAGCGACAGCATCACCGCCGCCATCAGCATCACTATTATCTGCGTTGTCTTTTTCATCTTTCTCTCTCCCTCATCATCATAGTCCAGAAACCATCTTCAGCAGGTCGTGTCCCCGAAGCCGTGTATAGCCCCTCGGGGCACTCCACTGCGGATTGGCCCCGGTATTCCACTTGGCGTCATCGAGTTTCCACTCAATGGAAGCAACCACCTTACGCTTACCCTTGGTCACCTCAATATCGACCTCACGGGCTATCGGCCCGGCAGGGGTCGCGAGGTCGCCGCCATATCCGACCGCCGCCACAAGGCTACGGTCGAGGGCATATGCCACGAAACGCTCCACCAATCCCACCTCGGATGTGCGGAATCCATAGCTCATCCCCGACGGAGCACCGGCGGGAATCACATTCCACACCGGCCCCTCCCGGCTTATCTCCACCGCCCTGCGCCCGGCATCGCCGAGTGTCGGCTTCCCGAGCACGAATGGGCGACCGAGCAACAGGTCCTGCAGGTTGTCAATCGTCACGGGAAACTTGCCCAGTGCCGCCGTAAGGCTCTCGGCCACATACTGCTTCTTTAGACGATAGGCGGCAAAGAGGCTGTCGCGGGTGACATGCAGCTGCGCAACCTCCATGCCGAGCACACGCAATGAGATGTTGACACTCTGCCCGCGCACCATCCGCGCGCGACCCGACACGGAGACACTCGCTGGCGACTTCAGTTCGAGCCTCACGGGCACGGTTACGTCGTCCCACGAGGCGGCATTGTCGACGAGGGTCTTGTAAAGCCGAGACGCATCGGTCACGGCGGGTTGCGTGGATGGCTGTGGAGTCTGCCGTGATGCGCGGCAACCGCCAAGCAGCAGTGTCGCCGTTGCGGCGACTATTAGCAGCAGTCTGGTTTTCATTTGACTGTATATGGGATGAATGGGATATATCATTTATATAGTGCCGATATGAACCTTGGGACTATTTATAAAAATAGGTCTTATGCTTGACCTTGCGCTGGAGCATCTCCGACGACGGATCGAGCGCGAGAGCCTTTTTCCAAAAGTCGACCGCCTCGTCGGGCGAGCCGCACATGAAGTATATGTCGCCGGCGTGCTCCCACAGCTCGGCCGTGGGGTGCTCCTCATTGGCTATCGCCTCGTCGATATACTCCCGGGCACGCTCGTAGTCCTTTTTCTTGAACAGTATCCAGGCGTAGGTGTCGAGGGCGGTACCGTTCTCGGGATTCTCCTTTATCGTGACCGCGCTCATCGTCTCGGCACGATCGAGGTCGCGCCCCTCCTCGGCGAGGTAGTAGGCATAATTGTTTAGCGTCAGCAGATTACCCGGATTCAGTGCGAGAGCCTTGTCATAGTAGGCATAGGCGCTGTCGGCCTGATGGCGCGCATAGCACACGTCGCCGAATGTGCTGTATATCGACGACATCATCTCGCTGTCGGTCGTGTCGGCGACCGCGAGGGCAGCCTCAAGCTTCTCCATCGCGGGAGCATACTCCTTTTCGGTCATATAGCAGCTTGCCGAGAGGAGGCTGATCATCGCACTGTTGGGATGGTAGCGCAGGGCGTCCTCCCCCGCGCTGATGGCCTTGGGGTAATCCTCGGCCTGCACATAGAGACTCATCATCGCACGCCAACGCTCCTCCGACGAGGGGTCGGCGTCGAGGACAAAGCGTGCCTGCTCGGCAGCCCGTCCATAGTCCTCGATGGCTATCAGGTAGGAGCAATAGAGGTCGCGGATGTCAGGTTCGTGAGGATGCTGTTCAAGCAATCCCTTGAACAGGTCCTCTATGCGGGCGTGCTGGGTGGAGTCGGAGTAAAGTTCGCGTATGTAGCCGGTGAGCAGCTGTAGTTTGGAATCGAGGTCGAGCGAACCGACCTGCAGGGCCTTGAACACCTCGCGGTCATAGGCCGCGCTGTCGCCAATCTCCTTGTAGTAGTTGGCGCGGGCATAGTAGGCCGGGCCGTTGGCCGAGTCGAGGTCACAGGCGCGGTCGTAATAATATATCGCCGAGTCCCCGTCCTGGAGTATCGAGAAGATGTCGCCCGCAAAGATATGGTAGTCGGAGCTTCCGGGCGACGAGTCCATCAGGCCGTGTACCTCGCCGAGTATCGCCGCCGTGTCGCCAAGCGCGTAATAGTTGCGTATCTTTCGGGTCGCCAAGGGTATCATCTTCCCCTCGGCGCGCTCCACACGGTCGAGCACCGCGATGGCACGGCGCAGGTCGGCGGTGTCGGTCGACTGGCTCAACGCCTCGGCCAGCTTCACGGACACCTCGCTCTTGTCGGGGTAGAGACTGTCAACGCGTGTCCACACCCTCAACGCCTCGGCATGGTTGCCCATGCGCGTGTTAAGATTGCCGTACATGAACGAGGCATATATATCCCCGGGATCCTCCTCAAAGTGACGCCGAAGCATGTTATATCCGCTTTGGAAAGTCACCGAGTCCTCCCCTGCCACCATCAGCTTGTAGTAGCCGAGCAGGAAACCGACATCGCTGCTCGTGGAATCAAGCTCATAGGAACGGTTAAGCAGCTCATAGTATGCATCGTTGTTGCCGAGCGCATTCTGCCTCTGCGCCTCCATAAACAGGTAATCGGCCTTGCGCTCGTCGGCATGGTCGGTCCATTTCACCTTTGCCGGCGCGGAAAACGCCAGCAACAGCATCGCCACCGGCACCAACACCGCATATATCCTCTTTGTCACTCTCATTACTCTTGCTGTTAATTAATCATGCCTATAAAGCTTATTAGCCATATTTGACCTATTGGCCCTATATGTGCCCAATAAGTCCAATAGGCCGGGATAGGCCCTATAACTTTGAACCGTGCACTATGGACTGTGCACTATTGAAGTCCCGTGTGGCCGAAGGCTCCATCGCCGCGCGAGGTCTCTTCAAGGCTCTCGGCCTGCTCCCACTCGACCTGAGTGTACTGCTTGATGACCATCTGGCATATACGCTCGCCATTATTGACAACAAACGGCTCTGACGACAAGTTTATCACGATGACACCAATTTCGCCGCGGTAGTCGGCATCGACAGTGCCGGGGGTATTGACCAGACTTATCCCCTTTTTCAACGCCAAGCCGCTACGGGGGCGTATCTGACACTCATACCCTGCGGGAAGCTCGATATATAGCCCCGTGGGTATGAGCGCACGCTCCATCGGCTGTAGCGTCACCGGCTCTTTAAGGAATGCCCTCACGTCCATGCCGGCAGCCTGCGGGGTCTCATATGTGGGCAGCGGGTTGCCCGACTTATTGATTATGCGTACTCTTATACGTTCCATATGCAATTTCAGGTTTCATGCCACGACACAACGTCACGGCAATATCATGCGAAAATACTCAATTTCAGTCATTGCGCCACAATTTTGCACCAAAAAAACAATAAGGCTGTCTCCCGACAGCCTTATTGTTGTAAACCTTAAAAATCTAATCCTATGAAAAAACTATTCAAAGATAATAGATTGACTTTTTACACGCAAATGTCGTCATGAAATATAACACCTAATTAACGTAAAATATCTTAATAGCGCATTTTTATACATCTTTTATGAGAGTTCCATCCTTTTTCATTACTTTTACACCCGGATGCCGACGGCATCACTTGTTTTAGATATATGGCAAAATTCCAAATCAACATACTCGGGTGCGGCAGTGCCACCCCGTCGCTGCGCCACAAGCCGTCGTGCCAGGTCATCGACTTTCGCGACAACCTGCTGATGGTCGACTGCGGGGAGGGGGCGCAGCTTGAGATGCGCCGCCAGCGGCTCAAATACTCACGCCTCTCCCACATATTCATCTCCCACCTCCACGGCGACCACTGCCTGGGACTGACGGGACTGCTGTCGACCCTCGCCCTGCACGGGCGCACGGGCGACGTGACGGTGCACATAATGAAGGACGGCGCCGAGCTTTTCAAGCGCATGCTCGACTACTTCAACCGCGAGTCGCCCTATGAGGTGAAATTTGACATCATCACCCCCCGCAGCGGCATCATCATGGAGACCGACGCGCTGACTGTCGAGACATTCCCGCTCTACCACCGCATCCCCTGCACAGGATTCATTTTCCGTGAAAAGGAGAAGCCGCGCCACCTGCTCGGCGACATGGCACAATTCTACAACATACCGCGCTATGCCATCAACTCCATCAAGCAGGGCAGCGACTATGTGACGCCCGATGGGACAGTGATACCAAATGTCCGCCTGACAGCCCCACCCGACCCTGCGATAAGCTATGCCTACTGCTCGGACACGATGATGGACTCGCGTGTCGCCAAGTCCATCGAGGGAGTCGATACCGTCTACCACGAGGCGACCTATGACGACTCGCTTGCCGTGAAAGCGCGTCAGCGCGGCCACTCGACAGCCTCGGAGGCGGCACGCATAGCCGCCATGGCGGGGGCAAAACGGCTCATCATCGGTCACTTCTCCAAACGATATACCTCCGAGGACACACTCCTCGCCGAGGCACGCGCCATCTTCCCCAACACCATCGCCGCCAACGAAGGGTTGGCGATAGACTTGCTGTAGCAAGTCTATCGCCAGTGCAAAGTTCAAAGTGCAGAGTGCAGAGTGCAGAGTTGCTTATAAGTCATTATAAATCGTTATAAATCTTATTATGATAGTCACCTCCACCACCCCGACCGACGACGATATACGATTCATGCGGGCTGCCCTCGACGAGGCACGCCTCGCCTACGACGCCGACGAAGTTCCGATAGGCGCAGTGGTCGTCTGCAAAGGGCGCATAGTGGGTCGCGGCCACAACCTCACCGAGACACTTGCCGACGTGACGGCCCACGCCGAGATGCAGGCCATCACCGCCGCCGTCAACACCCTTGGCGGCAAATACCTCCCCGAGTGCACACTATATGTCACCGTCGAGCCATGCCTGATGTGCGCCGGAGCAATAGGATGGAGCCAGATACGCCGCATAGTCTACGGTGCGCCTGATGCCAAGCGCGGCTACGCGATAATGACCTCCCGCACACCGTTCCATCCGCGCGCCACGGTCATCCCCGGCGTCCTCGCCGACGAGTGCGCCGCCCTCATGAAGCGTTTTTTCGCCGCCAGGCGATAGAGGGTGTTGCAAAACTTGTCGGCTGACTTGAAATGTAGGGACACTGCCTGCAGTGTCCGCGACTAACGCCTTGACTACTTGCTAATTCACGGACGCTGCAGGCAGCGTCCCTACTCCTTTGGCGGCAATTTACCAAGTTCTGCAACATCCCCTATTATAGCCAAAAGCCACCAAGGGGCATGGAAAATCGCTTTCCATGCCCCTCGGCTTATAGGGTAGATGTCCGGTTTAGTCAATCTTTGCCTTGATGGCCTCGGTCTCCTTCTCGTAGCCGGGCTTTGCGAGCAGTGCAAACATGTTGCGCTTGTAGTCCTCGACACCGGGCTGGTTGAACGGGTTAACACCAAGGATGTAGCCGCTGATACCGCAGGCCTTCTCAAAGAAGTAGATTAGCTGGCCGAGGTAACGCTCCTCAAGGGCGGGGATTGTAATGCGCATGTTGGGCACGCCGCCGTCTACGTGGGCAATACGAGTGCCCAGCTCTGCCATCTTGTTCACCTCGTCCACACGCTTGCCGGCAATGTAGTTGAGACCGTCGAGGTTGGCCTCGTCAGAGGGAATGACCTTAGTGTACTTCTGCTCCTCGACCGAGAGGACGGTCTCAAAGATGATACGCTCGCCATCCTGTATCCACTGTCCCATCGAATGGAGGTCGGTCGAGTTGTCCACCGCAGCGGGGAAGATACCCTTGTGGTCCTTGCCCTCGCTCTCGCCGTAAAGCTGCTTCCACCATTCGCCGAAGAAGTGGAGCTTGGGGTTGTAGTTGACAAGTATCTCGATTTTCTTGCCGGCACGGTAGAGGGCATTGCGGGTCTTGGCATATATTTCCGAGACGTTGGCGTCGGAGTTATCCTTGGTAGCGTTTTCCATCTCCACTGCACCTGCCACGATAGCCTTGATGTCATAGCCGGCAACGGCGATGGGGAGCAAGCCTACGGGGGTGAGCACAGAGAAACGGCCACCAACGCTGTCCTCGATGACAAATGTCTTGTAAGCCTCCTCGGTGGCGAGCTGACGCAGCGCGCCGCGCTTGGCGTCGGTGATGGCAACGATGCGCTTCGAGGCCTCCTCCTTGCCCACCTGCTTCTCAAGCTGCTCCTTGAGCAGACGGAAAGCGATGGCCGGCTCGGTAGTAGTGCCCGACTTGGAGATGACGATGATGCCAAACTTCTTGTCTTTAAGGAACTCCTGAAGCTCGTAGAGGTAATCCTCGCCGATATTCTGGCCGGCAAAGAGCACCTTTGTGCCCTTGACGGGCATATATGCTGCAAACGAGTCGCTCAGAGCCTCGATAACGGCCTTTGCGCCGAGATACGAGCCGCCGATACCGATAGCGACAACGTAGTCGCACGATGCGCGGAGCTTGTCGGCCGTGGCCTGCAGGTCGTCGAGGTCGGCAGCGGTAGTGCGCGAGGGGAGGTTGACCCAGCCGATAAAATCGTTGCCCAGGCCCGACCCGTCATAAAGTTTCTTCAACCCGTCGGCTGCTTCAGCGTCGAGAGCCTTGATGTCGGCCTCCGATACGGTGCCGAGCACATTCTTGATGTTTACTTGAATGGTTTTCATTGTTATAGAGTATATTGCTGTGAAAGCACAGTCGTTTATCCGCCGCAAAATTAGCCTATTTTTCCCACATAGCAAATTCTTTAATACCGATTACACCCTTATTCAAATTTTTTTGCTAAGTTTGCGATGTCTCCATGCCGATGACCGCGACTGACACCCATTGTGTCGCGCGGTCGGGATAACCAGCCATCGAGATGGCGGCCTGTCGTGGGGAAACATATATGGGAAAGGCGTTTACACGACGCTTTGTTTCTGACACTTCGAAACTTCGCAACTTTCAAGGTATTGTCAAGGGACTTAGCAACGGTAAGTGCCCCGGGTATGATTATACGTATAATCAATTTCCCTCTTATGTCTATGCCATAGGAAGGGAAATGCTTCGTATATTCTCGTATCGGCGTGGGGTTCTTGCGTTGCTCGTTTCGGCAATACCGGGCAATGCGAAGGCCTCGAAGTGTGGAACGGGTAACGTGTACGGATTCCACGTTACACTTTATTTTATTCTTCGAGGTGTGTACTATATTAACAGTCTATCGAAAGATTCTCATTCTGTCGGGATAAGCTTTTGGTCTGAAACCTCCAATTTAAGTAAATCTCGATTTATCGGTTCCACCTCTTTAAGCCAGCCGCTTAGAGGATTAAATTCAAAGATAAAACCTTCATTCTCCATCGTAGCGACATCCGTAAACTTTACGTTGAATCTTCCTTTATATTTAGTAGCGAATGGTATTTGCGCGGTTTCAGATGTTTGTTGCATTGCCTTTCTTGTATAGTTATCAAGAGTATAAAGTTTACTCATCGGTAAGACCGACAGATTGTTGGCATCAACATATGCGAAATCAATTCGATTTTCACTTACCTGATATACCAGAGTCAAATCTTGCTGATGTTGGCTTGAAGCCCTATATACACCAGGAGTGTATTTGTAAGTCCGAGTGAAAGCAACAACGGTGGTTCGTGTCAGTTCTCCAATAGAATCGATTTCCATCTCAGCTGCCTTTTTAGTAAAAAACAGATTAAACGTAAGTTTAACCCAATCTATATGATCAGAGATTCTCGTTTCCTCTTTGCCATCAACGATCTCAAAAGAGACGACATCATGAAGGAGGGTTAAAGGCTCCGGTAAAGGGTCTAGCTCTATTGGGGAGGTGGGGTAAGCCTCAAAAAATGAACCCGTATATAACGTAGCTATTTCGCCATCTAACACGAAATGGTCGTCGTTTGGTTCTTGCTGGGAACATGATGCTAAGACGATTATAAATAAAAGCATCATTATTTTTATGAACGATTGTTTCATTACCTAAATTGGGATTGTCTATTATTACAATTCAAAACTATAAGATCTGTATTTGGGTAAATTGGCAGTTCACAATCAAATGAATGTTTCGGCCATGCGGGCTATCTGGCGGGCGGCGGGGGCGCGGTTGTAGAGGATTTGGTACACGCCGTCGAGGATGGGCATGGGGACCTTGTAGCGCTCGTTGATCTCGTGGATGCACTTGGTGCCGTAGTAGCCCTCGGCGGTCTGCTCCATCTCCAGGGTCGCGGCCTTGACCGAATAGCCCTTGCCGATGATTGAGCCGAAGTTGTGGTTGCGGCTGAATCGCGAGTAGGATGTCACCAGCAGGTCGCCGAGATAGACCGAGTCGCATATCTGACGGTCGCAGGGGGCGACGGCATAGAGGAAGCGTTCCATCTCGCGGATGGCGTTGGAGACGAGCATGGCGAGGAAGTTGTCGCCGTTCTTAAGCCCGTGGACGATGCCGGCGGCGATGGCGTATACGTTCTTGAGCACTGCGCCATACTCGATGCCGTTGAGGTCGGTGGAGACGATGGTCTTCATCGCCTTGCCCGCAAGGCATCGGGCAAATGTCTCGGCCACGACGAGGTCGCGGCAGCCGATGGTGAGGTATGACAGACGCTCCAGGGCCACCTCCTCAGCATGGCACGGGCCGCCGATGACGAGCATCCGCTCGGGCGACACACCGTAGTGACCCGCCATGTAGTCGGATATTATCTCGTTTTCGTCGGGCACGATGCCCTTCACAGCCGAGACGACATACTTGTCGGCTATCGGGACGTTAAGCTTGGCAAGATGGCTCTTGAAGTAGGGGGACGGCATGACCAACAGGAGGGTGTCGGCCTCGGAGCAGACATAATTGATGTCGCTCGAAAACTCTATGCGCTCGATGTCAAACTCGACGTCGCTCAGGTATGTAGGGTTGCGGCGATGCGCCTTGAAGTCGGCGATGCGGTCGTCACGGCGCATGTACCACATGATGCTCTCGCAGTTCTGCAACAGCAGCTTGGCAAGCGCGGTGGCCCAGCTGCCGCCACCCATCACGGCTATTTTACCGGGAAATTCCATTTCTGTCAGTTTTTCATTGTTCAACCTCTTTTCTTGGATGGATGTCCTGTAGGGACGCGGCGTGCCGCGTTATCCTACGTCCATCGTCGACGCGGCACGCCGCGTCCCTACAAGGGTGACACCGGTCTATTGTCACTTGGCGGCCTCAATCCATGCCGTCACCTCGTCGACGGAGGGATTCTTCAGGCCAAGCTTGAACTTCTTGTTAAGCCCACACAGGTCCTGATGGAGCTTTCCGGCTGCGGTGGTCGCGGCAAGGGCCTCGACGGTGAGCACACCGGCCTTCTGCAACGGTGCCACCCACTCGGCGGGAACGCCGATAGCGGTGTATGCCTCCTCCTTGTCGCGGCGCACGACCTTCTCGGGACGCATCTGCGGGAACAGCAGCACCTCCTGGATGGTGGTCTGCCCGGTCATGAGCATGACGAGACGGTCCATGCCGATACCCATGCCCGACGTGGGGGGCATACCGTATTCGAGGGCGCGGATAAAGTCCTTGTCGATAATCATCGCCTCATCGTCCCCCTTCTCGCCGAGACGCATCTGCTCGACAAAGCGGCCATACTGGTCAATGGGGTCGTTAAGCTCCGAGTAGGCGTTGGCAAGTTCCTTACCGTTGACCATCAGCTCAAAACGCTCGGTCAACTCGGGGTTATTGCGGTGACGCTTGGTGAGGGGCGACATCTCTATGGGGTAGTCGATGATGAAGGTGGGCTGGATATAGTTGCCCTCGCACTTCTCGCCGAATATCTCGTCAATCAGCTTGCCTTTGCCCATGCTCTCGTCGACCTCGATGCCGAGCGAGCGGCACACGTCGCGCAGCTGCACCTCGTCCATGCCGGTGATGTCGATGCCGGTGAACTCCTTGATGGCGTCAATCATGGTGACGCGCTTGAACGGCGCCTTGAATGAGATAACGTTGTCGCCGACCTTGACCTCGGTGGTGCCGTTGACGTCAAGGCATATCTTCTCAAGCATCTTTTCGGTGAAGTCCATCATCCAGTTGTAGTCCTTGTAGGAGACATAAATCTCCATGCAGGTGAACTCGGGATTGTGGGTGCGGTCCATACCCTCGTTACGGAAGTTCTTTGAGAACTCGTATACGCCCTCGAAGCCGCCTACGATAAGGCGCTTGAGGTAAAGCTCGTCGGCGATGCGCAGGTAGAGGGGGATGTCGAGCGCGTTGTGGTGGGTGATGAAAGGTCGGGCCGACGCGCCGCCGGGTATCGACTGCAGTATCGGGGTCTCGACCTCCATGTAGCCGTGGTCGTTGAAGTACTGGCGCATCGAGTTGTAGACCTTTGTGCGCTTGATGAATATATCCTTCACGCCATCGTTGACGACGAGGTCGACATAGCGGCGGCGGTAGCGCAGCTCGGGGTCGTCGAATGCGTCGTAGGTCACGCCGTCCTTCACCTTGACGATGGGCAGCGGCCGCAGCGACTTGGCGAGCACCGTGAGCTGCTGCGCGTGGATGGATATCTCGCCCGTCTGGGTGCGGAACACATACCCCTTGACACCAACGAAGTCGCCGATATCAAGCAGTTTCTTGAACACGACATTGTACAGCTCCTTGTCCTCGCCGGGGCAGAGGTCGTCGCGGTTGATGTAGACCTGTATGCGGCCGCGAGAGTCCTGCAGCTCCATAAACGAAGCCTTGCCCATGATGCGGCGGCCCATGATGCGGCCTGCCATCGACACCTCGCGCTGTGGCGCGTCGTCGGCAAAGGTCGCCTTTATCTCATCGGTGAAAGCGTTAACGGGGTATTCGGCAGCGGGATAGGGGTCAATGCCGAGGCGACGCATCTCCTCCATACTGTTGCGGCGCACTATCTCCTGCTCGCTAAGTTCCAGAACGTTCATATCTATTGCAATTTACAAAATCTTCACAAAATTACTCATTTTCCCCCAATTACACGAATATTACCCCGACATATTTCAACACGGGACAACACGATGAATATTTGACAGCCTTGTCAACCCCAAAATGCCGGTGTCGCACAACTTGCTGCCGGGCTTGATATGTAGAGACGTTCCCTGGAACGTCCGTGGGATGGGTAGAGGGCAATTTGCGGGCGCTTACAGGTAGCGTCCCTACTTCTCTGACGGACAACCTGTCGGGTGCTGCAACACCATGTTACTCCTTTGGTGACAGACTGTCGCGTTTTGTCTGCCATTAAAATGAGGAATGGCGCGGCTCATATTGAGCCGCGCCATTCGGGTGTCTATCGGGGGATAGGAATTACTTGGGGAGGTTGCCCACCTCGGGGTCTACGCCCCACTGCTGCTGGGCGAGACGGCGGTAGTTGTTGTAGCGCCACTGGGCGTTGTCCTTGGCGGCTGCAAACAGTTCCTCAGCCTCGGCGGGATACTGCTTCATGACGGAAGCGTAGCGCACCTCGCCCTTGAGGAAGTCCTCAAACTTGCTCCAGTCGGGCTCCTTGCTGTCGAGGGTGAAGGGGTTCTTGCCCTCAGCCTCAAGAGCGGGATTGTAACGCCACAGGTGCCAGTAGCCGCAAGCAACGGCGTTGGCCTCCTCCTGCTGCGCCTTGCCCATGCCGGCCTTCAGGCCGTGGTTGATACAGGGAGCGTAGGCGATGATGATGGAGGGACCGTCGTAGGCCTCGGCCTCGCGGATAGCCTTGAGGGTCTGGGCCTGGTCGGCGCCCATCGCAATCTGCGCGGCATACACGTAGCCGTAGGTCGAGGCGATAAGGCCAAGGTCCTTCTTGCGGATGCGCTTGCCCGATGCGGCAAACTTGGCGATTGCGCCGAGCGGGGTGGCCTTGGATGCCTGACCGCCGGTGTTGGAGTAAACCTCGGTGTCGAGCACAAGGATGTTGACATTCTTGCCCGATGCGAGCACGTGGTCGAGACCGCCGAAACCGATGTCGTAGCTTGCGCCGTCGCCACCGATAATCCACTGGCTGCGCTTAACCAGGTAGTGCTTCAGGGCAAGAATCTTCTTGCAGGTGTCGCACCCGCAAGCCTCGGCCATGGGCACGAGCTTGTCGGCCACCTCGCGGCTCTTGTCGGCGTCTTCCTTGCCGTCGAGCCACTCCTTGAACAGGCCCTTCAGCTCGTCGCTGCACTTGGGGCAGTCGAGGCCGGCAGTGATAGTCTCGGTGAGACGCTCGCGCATCTTCTCGTTGGCGAGCACCATACCCATGCCAAACTCGCAGAAGTCCTCGAAGAGGGAGTTGGCCCATGCAGGACCGTGACCGCGATGGTTGACAGTATAGGGGGTGGAGGGGACGGAGCCTGAATAGATGGAGCTACAGCCGGTAGCGTTGGCCACCATCTCGCGGTCGCCGAAGAGCTGGGTGATGAGCTTCACATAGGGAGTCTCGCCGCAACCCGAGCAAGCGCCGGAGAATTCAAACAGCGGAGTGGCAAACTGTGAGTTCTTCACGTTGGTCTTCACGTCCACAAGATTCTGCTTGGAGGCAACATGCTCCACGCAGTAATCCCACTTCTTCTGCACGTCGAGCTGACTCTCAAGGGGCTTCATCACGAGAGCCTTCACGCCCTTCTTGCCGGGGCACACGTCAACACAGTTGCCGCAGCCGAGACAGTCGAGCACGTCAACCTGCTGCACGAAGCGCATTCCGGCCATGGTCTTGCCGATAGCGGGCAGAGTGTCGGCATCGCCGAAAGGCGAGCCGGCCATCTCGGCCTCGTCGAGCACGAAGGGACGGATAGATGCGTGAGGGCAGACATAGGCACACTTGTTACACTGGATACAGTTCTCGCTGAGCCACTCGGGCACGAAAGCTGCCACGCCACGCTTCTCATACTTGGCTGTGCCCTGTTCCCATGTGCCGTCCTCAATACCCTTGAAGTCGGAAACCTTCAGCAGGTCGCCGTCCTGGGCGTTGATGGGGCGCACGATCTCGTTGATGAAGGCAGGGTCGTTGTTGGCGGCGGCTGCGTCATCGGCAAACGATGCCCATGCGGGATCAACGGCGAGCTGGTGGTACTCGTTGCCACGGTCAACGGCGGCATAGTTCTTGTCGACCACGTCCTGGCCCTTCTTGCCGTAGCTCTTGACGATGAACTTCTTCATCTGCTCTACAGCGAGGTCAACGGGGATGACACCCGTGATGCGGAAGAACGCGCTTTGGAGAATGGTGTTGGTGCGGTTACCGAGACCGATTTCCTGGGCAATCTTGGTGGCGTTGATGTAGTAGACGGTGATGTTGTGCTTTGCGAAGTACTTCTTCACCTTGTTAGGCAGGTTCTTGGCAAGCTCCTCGCCCTCCCAGATGGTGTTGAGCAGGAATGTGCCGCCGTCACGGAGACCACGGGTCACGTCATACATGTGGAGATATGCCTGCACGTGACATGCCACGAAGTTGGGGGTCGTCACGAGGTAGGTCGAGCGTATGGGGTCGTCGCCGAAGCGGAGGTGCGAGCAGGTAAAGCCGCCCGACTTCTTGGAGTCGTAGGCGAAGTAAGCCTGGCAATACTTGTTGGTGTTGTCACCGATAATCTTCACCGAGTTCTTGTTGGCACCCACAGTACCGTCGGCACCGAGGCCGAAGAACTTGGCCTCGAACATGCTCTCGCCGCCGAGCGCAATCTCCTCCTTCGGGGGAAGCGAGGTGAATGTCACGTCGTCGATGATGCCGAGAGTGAAGTGGTCCTTAGGCTCGGGAAGGGCAAGATTCTCAAACACGGAGATAATCTGTGCCGGAGTGGTGTCCTTGGATGCGAGACCGTAGCGGCCACCGACAATGACGGGGGCATCGGCCTTGCCGTAGAAACACTCCTTGACATCGAGACAGAGGGGCTCGCCATTGGCTCCCGGCTCCTTGGTGCGGTCAAGCACGGCGATGCGCTTGGCAGTGGCGGGAACGGCTGCAAGGAAATGCTTGGCCGAGAACGGGCGGTAGAGGTGTACCGACACGAGGCCGACTTTCTCGCCCTGTGCCATCAGGTGGTCGATAGCCTCCTGGGCGGCCTGGGTCACGGAACCCATGGCGATGATGACACGCTCGGCGTCGGGCGCGCCATAGTAGTTGAACAGGCCATATTTGCGGCCGGTGATTTCAGAAATCTTGTCCATGTACTCCTCGACGATGGCGGGAACGGCATCGTAGTAGCCATTGCACGACTCGCGGTGCTGGAAGAACACGTCGCCGTTCTCGGCCATACCGCGTGCGACGGGCTTCTCGGGGTTGAGGGCACGGGCGCGGAACTCGGCAAGAGCCTCCTGGTCGATGAGCGGAGCGAGGTCGTCGGCGTCGATGGCCTCAATCTTCTGTATCTCGTGAGATGTACGGAAGCCGTCAAAGAAGTTGACAAAGGGCACGCGGCTCTTGATGGTGGCGAGGTGGGCCACACCTGCAAGGTCCATGACCTCCTGCACCGAACCCTCGGCCAACATGGCAAAACCGGTCTGGCGCACCGACATAACGTCCTGATGGTCGCCGAAGATGCTCAGCGCATGTGAGGCAAGTGTACGTGCCGACACATGGAAAACGCAGGGAAGCAACTCACCTGCAATCTTGTACATATTTGGTATCATGAGGAGAAGGCCCTGCGAGGCAGTGTAGGTGGTGGTCAGCGCACCGGCCTGGAGAGAACCGTGGACAGCACCTGCGGCACCGCCCTCCGACTGCATCTCCTGCACGAGGACAGTCTCCCCGAAGATGTTTTTACGTCCTGCCGCAGCCCACTCATCGACATATTCAGCCATTGTCGACGACGGGGTGATGGGGTAAATGGCGGCCACTTCCGAGAACATGTAGCTCACGTGGGCTGCTGCCTGATTACCGTCACAGGTCAAGAATTTTTTTTCCTTACTCATAGTCGTAATCTATTTTATAAAATAATGAATAATCCATTTCAACCGTCCTCCGGGCCAATGTCACGCAAGCAGTCCCGGAATGTTGCCTATAAGATTGTATTTCAACTCGCAAAATTATAAATTTATCGCGTAACAGCCAAAAATATGCCACCCAACTCATTTAAGCAATCTGAAATTTGCATAAAAGAGATGAACAACAAAAAAATAGGGCTGTCTCACGACAGCCCTATTCCTTAAACCTTTATCTTAATCTAATACTATGAAAAACACACGCACAAATGTAGAAAGAATAATTCAAACGCCGCGCATTTTCCTCAAAAAAAATTACGCTATCTAATTGATTTTAGACTAATTAACTACCCCCCCCCCACTTATTGCACACCCCTCTTGCCTCTTGCCCAAAAATCGATCTCCCGCAGGCCCAAACGGACAATACTATCAACTATTTTTTTTGGCAAGCATCAACCTTATTAGTATTTTTGTCCGACATCACCCCGAGGATGTTGCAGAACCCGATAGATTGCTGCTAAATGAGCCGGGACGCTACCTGTAGCCTCCGCCAATTGCGCATAGACCAATATATTAGTCGCGGACGTTCCAGGGAACGGCCCTGCATCCCGGGCCAATCGGCAAGTTTTGCAACACCCTACAGAAATGACTTGACAATGAAACTTTCAGAGATTACATCAAATATACGTGAGCGGCTCGGCATCGCGGAGCTTAACCCGATGCAACGCCGCATGACCGAAACCGTCGCCCGCTCCATTGTGCTGCTGTCGCCCACCGGCTCGGGCAAGACACTGGCTTTCGCCATCCCGCTGCTGCGCAGGCTGCGACCAGCCGACGGGCGGGTGCAGGCGGTCGTCATAGCCCCCTCGCGCGAACTTGTGTTGCAGATTTACGAAGTGATACGCCCTCTCGCTGTCGGATACAAGACTGTGGCGTTCTACGGCGGCCACTCGATGATGGAAGAGAAACGCTCGCTGTCGGCTGTGCCCGATATAGTGATAGCAACTCCCGGACGTCTGCTCGACCACATCAACCGGCATCAGATTGACCTATATCCCGCACGCACACTCGTGCTCGACGAGTATGACAAGTCGCTCGAACTCGGATTTCACGACGAAATGAAGCGCATTGTCGCCCGTATGCCCAACCTGTCGCAGACCCTCCTCACGTCGGCGACACGACTTGACGCGCTCCCCTCGTGGCTACACGCAGTCGAGCCTGCCACAGTCGATTTCCTCAACGACGGGGGCGACCTGAAAAAACGGTTGACAATAATAGATGTCGAAAGCCCCGTGAAGGACAAAATCGACACTCTCGCCGACCTGCTGCGGTCGCTCGACAACCAGCGTGTCATCATATTTGTCAACTACCGTGACAGTGCCCAGCGGCTCTACGACCACCTGCGGCGGCTCGGGCTGCCCGTCGGCCTGTATCACGGCGCACTCGACCAAGCCGACCGTGAGAAAGCCATCGACCTGCTCAACAACGGTACAACCCCGATACTCATATCAACCGACCTCGGCGCACGCGGACTGGACATCGACACGGTAGGGAGCGTGATACACTACCACATGCCGCTGACCCCCGAGGCGTGGACCCACCGCAACGGACGCACCGCCCGCGTCGACCGCGAGGGCACGGTCTATGTTGTGCGCTCCGAGAGCGACACAGTGCCGGAATTTGCCACATTCGACCGCCCATACCACCCCACCGGCCACAGCGACGACCCCATACGTCCGGCGGCGGCAACGCTCTATTTTGACGCGGGGAAAAAGGAGAAACTGTCGCGAGGCGACATCCTCGGATTTCTCGTCAACAAGGGTGGCCTGCGCGCCGACGAGATAGGCAAGATAACGGTCAAGGACCACTCGGCGATTGCCGCCATCCCCCCGACCGACCCCGCAGCGGTAATCGCCCGCATAAAGGGCGAAAAAATCAAAGGGAAACGCGTCCGCGTCTCCCTGTTGAAATAATGATCGAGGCTTTGCCCCTACAATCGGCCCTCTACCGGAGCAATCCCTGTACGGCGGCATCGGCATCGTCGTAGGACATCGCGCCAATCTGGCGGTCGATGTTGCCGTCACGGTCAACAAAAAGTATCGTGGGGATTGACTGTATGCCATACTCGGCGGCAATGCCGGGCGCCTTGTCTACATTGACAGAATAGAAGGTCACGCGGTTGCCATATTCCTTGGCAAGCTGGTGGAACACGGGCTTGAACTGACGGCAGGGGCCACACCATTCGGCCCAGAAGTCAACGACCACGGGACGCTCCAGCTTGTTGCCAAACTCCAACGGCTCACTGCCGTCAATCTCGATAATCTCAGGCTTTGCGCTGTTGACAGCCTCAGCGGTCGCGGCGACATCCTTTTTCTCCTCCTTGGCCGAATTGCCGCATCCGGCCATAGCCACGGACGCCAAAGCGATGACACCCGCAATCAAAATCTTATCCTTCTTCATAATTGAAAGTTGAAACTATATTTTAACACTTGACACTATAACGCCATTGTCACCACAATTGTTGAGTGCCACGTCACTATGCCACGTACACGTGCTTGATTTCGGCGATATACATGTCGTGATAGCCGCCCTGCGCCGCGCCATACCACCGCAGGACACTCTTGTCGAGCATACACTCCGGCTTTATGGAGTCGACATATTTCAACTCACAGTCAATCACGAGCCTCGCCTCGGCAAAGGCAACCTGCCCCGAGGGCAACTCCACGGGGCTAAGCCCGGGATAGTGCATCTTGTCAAACGTGCGCCCGCTCTCCTTACCCATCACTCCCAGCATCTTACGCATCGACTCGGGGTAGAATGTCAGGGTGAATCGTCCCGTGCGGTCGATATAACCCTTGGTGAAACGCTCGGGGCGCACGTAGACTGTCGCCACAGGCAATCCCCACAGCACGCCGACGCCGCCCCAGCTGGCGGTCATCATGTTGAAATCGTGGATGTCACCTGCCGTCACCAGCATCCAGTCAGCCCCGATAAGTTTTACAAAATTGTCGTCAATCTCCGTTGGTTTTATTTCTTTCATCTCCATAATTATTAGTAGGGAAGCGGCGTGCCGCGTTAAAAATGCCGTCACGTTAATTCCACGCGGCACGCCGCATCCCTTCGTTATTAAACCGTTTATCAAAAAAAGAGTTTGAAGCCTCACGGATTCAAACCCTTTTCTTAATACTTAATATGAGAAAAAATTGTGTGTCCTACTTCAGTGCGTCGGCGAGGGCGGCATTGGTCTTGCGCACAGCCTCGGCGCTCTTCTTGAAGAGAGCCTTCTCCTCGTCGTTGAGGTTGATGTCGACAATCTTCTCGATACCGTTGCGGCCAAGGAGACAGGGCACGCCGATGCAGATGTCGCTTTCGCCATACTCACCCTCTACGAGAGCCGAGCAGGGGATAACGCGCTTCTGGTCGTGGATCACTGCTGCCACACATGCTGCTGCAGCCGCACCGGGGGCATACCATGCCGAGGTGCCGAGCAGACCGGTCAGCGTCGCGCCGCCCACCATAGTGTCGGCAGCGACCTTGTCGAGGGTCTCGCCGTCGAGCAGCTGTGCTGCGGGCACGCCACGGTATACGGCATAACGCTTCAAGGGTATCATCGTAGTGTCGCCGTGTCCGCCGATGACCATGCCGTCAACCTCGTTGGGGTTGGCGTTGAGGGCCACACTGAGGAAATATTTGAAGCGTGAGCTGTCGAGCGCACCGCCCATACCGATGATACGGTTCTTGGGCAGACCGCTGGTCTTGTGGATAAGATAGGTCATCGTGTCCATAGGGTTGGATACACAGATGATGATGGCGTTGGGTGAATATTTGAGGATGCTCGAGGTCACCTGCTTAACGATGCCGGCATTCACGCCGATAAGCTCCTCGCGGGTCATGCCCGGCTTGCGGGGGATACCCGAAGTAATGACAACGACGTCGCTGTCGGCGGTCTTCTCATAGTCGTTGGTGACGCCTGTCATGCGGGTGTTGATGCCGAGCAGGTTGGCAGTCTGCATGATGTCCATGGTCTTGCCCTCGGACAATCCTTCCTTTATATCGATGAGCACTACCTCGTCGGCCACGTTATTGGTCACCAAAACGTTGGCACAAGTGGCGCCCACATTACCGGCGCCTACAACTGTTACCTTTGACATAATCGTTTCTACTTTATTTGGTTAAATGGTTTATTATTGTCGTTTTGCGACTGAGGCATCCGCCCCAAGCGGGCATAATGTGAAAACCCCATTCTTTGCAGCCACAAAAATAGTGAATTTTTTCCGCAATCCAATCCCTTTAACCAAAATTAGCCATCACCCGTTAACGGGTCATTACCCAACACTCATTTATACACATCCGAACCGTACACACTACATAAGACACCTTTCTTGGGGAAATAATGGAAACAGACATCCACCCATTCATCCCCGGCTGGGCAGAGAAACACTGAATTGCCGTCAATATCGTATGTACCTGATATCACCTCATTTTTGTTTGAAATTTTATCAAATTTGCTAAACCTGAACGTACCACCTGAGCCAAACGAACATGATGAGGTGGTATATTCTCCAACATGACTCCATGTTTTCCCACACAATATTTCCTCTGTCAGCACTCCCGTTTTCTTGGCATACTCGGCGACAGGGACTGTGAGCACCTGGCTTTTGCCAATAAGAACGCCGTCAACCGTAGCTGAGATAAACAGCGGCAACTTGCCCCAATCCATCCCGTCAAAGGTAGATTCCAAACCTACCTGTAGCGACACGACACCAAAGTCATTAGTCACCCCTGTCTTACTCTCGGCAAGAATCAAGTCGCCCACGCTATTTGTAAGCTCAATCAATACCGATACATTCTCATTGGCTCTCGGAGAGCCGGTCGCCTGGTCAAGCACCGACACCTGATAACCGATTTGTGAACTTGCCGATAACGAGCACACCATCACAACGATAAAAAGCATTATCTTTTTCATATTCCTATTTTTAGTCTTAAATCATTATTTATTCATTCCTCTCCAATCTCGGATTATTGACGACCTTGAACGGGAAAAAATTACCCTCCTGTACACTCGTGCCGTTATCGGCACCCGAAGAAATGTTCACCATTCCTGAGGTGACATGCACACCTCCATTAACCATATCCGTAATAAACGGATACAGACGATTGCGCTCGCTGCTGTCGGGCCACGAGGGTGTAGCAAGCATCGGCTTACCCGGCATCATCTCCACGACAGGATATACCGTCACGTCATCTGCGGGAGTCGGGATTGTCATGCTATATTGAGCAAAGGAGGCCGGAGTCAAATATTTGTCTTCAAACCAATAGAGTGTCGGACTATCGGCGCCTTCCTGGAGGGTGGCGAAACCCACACGCCGTGGGGTCGTACACAACCCCTTCACGCGACATGAGGCTACTGAAGCGCCATTACCATCAGGCGACACTGAGATACGGTAAAAGAGCGGCACCGATGTCTGCCTAAATAACGGCACCTCAACTGCCTTGGATATCCCAAAGTCACTTTTATTGCCGAGGTAGGTGTAAAATCCACTTCCTGAGAGATATGGGGAAATCGTGATAGCCCCCTCGCCAAGCAAGGAGGTGTAAGGCTCCGTTGATGTCGAGGCTTCTGTCAACTCATCTGAAAGCAATACTTTTGACGAGGATAGCTTGAGACCTCTCTCGACCCTGCAACCAACTGATAGAAGATCCTTACACAGAGTCTTAAATCCCAGCTCCCCATATATTCCTACGCCCACTTCCCCATCGAGGGTCAGATTACCCTCTGTCTGCGATTGCTCGGCACCATGTTCCAGCAACGGACGTATACGGCCATTGTCATTCTCACATGAAAGATACGTGTGGTATCTCTTGGAAACCGCTCCCTCAATACCGAGCGAAAGGGCAGCTGAAACAGTAATACCACCCTCGATATAAAACTGCACAAAAGGAAAATAGGGCAACGGACGCTCAACATTTGCCATAGGGAAATCGTCACCCCATGACAGAGTCCCCTTACCATTCAACGAAACAGTCTTCACAGTCTCCAATCCGATATAGTTTCTCTCATATTTATAACGGCCATCCTTTACATAGATGCGCCCGACAACACCTGTGCGCTGCACCTTTAACGACACGCCTCCGCCTCCGCCAAATGCAAATTTATCATTGGACTGAAACGTCCCCGTTTCCGACCAATCAAAGTTAAGCACCTGTTCCGGCAATTGTAGCCGGTGTTCATCATAGGGGGAAACAGGGGTAGCGGATTTTGTCTTACGGCCTGCATCGGGCGACGCCTCGTCAGCCTCCACCGACTCGATACCCACCACATCGGCATAATAAAACCGCTCATAGACATCATCAAGGCTAATCTCGCTGCAATTTACAGCTATCGCTCCATTAACGTTGGAAATAGCCTCCACCTTACCGACGAAACCGCCGCCAAATTTCTCCTCGGTCGACCATGCGATAAGTTTGTCGCCGACATGAGGCATAAGGTCTTCGGGCGTCCCATCAGACATAACCAAAGTCATTCCATCAACACCCACGACATATGCCCCAACAGGCCCTGTCAAGTCTATGACTTTATCTTTCAGTACAGTAGGCGGAGCCTGAAATCCAATACTGTCTATCTGCGTCACGGCAAAGCGATACACACTGTCACGAGTCCATATCTCCTGTGTCACAGGCTCATCCCTGAGTATGCTGTCAACATCAATCGCAGAGTATCGTATGCTGTCAATTTCGGCAAAAAGAAACGCATTGAAATCACCGTTAGAATGGTGAACATACATTGCACGAGGCTTTGCCATAGCCATCAAGGCCGTCAGCGACAGTAATGCTATCGCTACTCCCAATATCCTATTTTTCATCGCTTCACCACTTTTATTGTCACATTATTCACAGTCACCATGTACACCCCTGGGGCAATAGCTGCCAACGACAGTCGCGCCGTGGCATGTGGGGCAATTGTCTCATACCGTACTATCTGCCCGGCTGAATTTGTCACAGTCACATCCCGCTCCACATCACATTCGCCAAACAACAGCAGGTCATTCTCGACCTTAATATCTGAAATATCGGGGTCGCCTATAGTTTCGATATCAGTATGCGCAACCCGCGTATAAGTCCATTTGCCGACGACCTCCAATGGATAGCTACATTCAGCATCCTTTGACTTTATTATGAGACTGTCATCAACAATCCGTGCCACAGACATATCACTCAATACAAAATACTGCTTTTGCCCGTCGGTAGTCGTCACAGCAAGCGCCATCACTCCCTGGGCTGAAACACCTAATGACGACAATAATATAAGCCCTATAGTAAACAATGTTTTCATACCTTACATAATATCATTTATAAAAATACTCCCCTGCTCCCAAAATCGCATCAATTTCAGGCACGTAGCCCCAAATATAACCATCGTGCCCATCCTTTACGATTATCATATTGCCCGATAGATAATACCTGTATGTTTTATTCCAGTATGACACATGGACTGTTCCTCCACGTCCAAAGGTTAGTGTTCCAACAAAATCAGGGCCTGTCCAAGTGCGCCCGCACAAAATATCTTTGGTCACGCCGCCTGTCTGCTTGGCATATTCAGCAACAGGAACGGTGAGTACTTGGCTCTTGCCGATAAGAACGCCGTCAACCGTAGCGGAGATAAACAGGGGCAACTTATTCCAGTCCATATCTGCGAAAGTCGATTCCGAGCCTACCTGTATCGACACGACACCAAAGTCGTTAGTGACTGCCGATTTGCGCTCGGCAAGTATCACGTCGCCCGCACTGTTGCTCAATTCAATGGATACCGATACATTCTCATTGGCTCTCGGCTCGCCGGTAGCCTGGTCGAGCACCGATACTTGGTAGCCTATCTGACCGTATGAAGACGAACCACATAAAGCAAGGAATGCAAATGTGAAAAATAAGCCTAACTTTTTCATGATTGTGATGAAGCCTTGAATCCTCATCAAGGCTGATTAATGGGTAAAACAAAAGGTGTGAGGATTGTCTTCCCGTTCTATCCGACACTCCGGCTCTCGCATTGCCAACACAGCGAATAAAACAACAGCTCCCCACACCGTCAGACTGTATATACGCGTCCCTATGAGGGACATATATAAGCATCCGATGCAAGTGCTATCGCATGTTATCCTTGCTGTGTATCAAATTTGCGAGATTTGAGTGTCAAAGATAAAATGTCAACAGACACCTTTCAATATGAAAAAACACGTCTTCCGGGGAGCTGTCTCTACATTTCCGCTTGAAAAACGCCGTAAAAATAGCACATTATTTGCAAAACTGCAAATAACTGATTCACTCTCAAAATCGCGGTGGTTACGGGAGGTTCATGGACACAGTATCGGTGTGGGTGAGCGCGGCAAGGAAGGGGGCGTTGGCGGCGAACCAGGCCTTGGCCTCGGGGTCGGGCTGCGGGCCTTTGAGGCGCGCATCGGGGAGGAGGCCGTGGGCGAGAAGATAGCGGCGCATGTCTTCGGTGGTCTCATGGCCTACGATGAGCAGGGCGGCAAAATTAGCGGCCTCTGCGGGGTCGTAATAGAGGTTGGCGGGGAGGGCGACTGCCTTTGCCCCGTCGGGGAGGATGGACATTGAGCTGTCATCGTTGATGAAGTAGAGCAGGTCGGTGCCTTTCTTCACATCCTCGCCGACTTTGCCCTCGGTCTTGTCTGTAGCCTTGTCAAACTCAAACCGCGTCTCAAGCTCTTTCCAGTCCTTGGTGACACCTATCGGCGAGCCGCCGTTGTGGTCGAGCTGCACCTTGCGGGCCTGCTCCTGCGACTGCCGCCTGTCGGAATATTCCTTTGTCATCGGGGTAAAGTCCTCAGCCTTATCCGTGAATGACGACAATCCATTGATGTGCCACATCCCGTCATATTTCAGCAACGAGGCTATCATCCCACGCCCCGCGATGACATCCTTACGGCTGTCATCCCAAAGGGTGTCATACGAGACTGTCAATCTTTCACCGGCGATATTTTCCACCTCAAAGTATTCGTCAGACACCGACACTATGCCAAACGGCAGATAGGGTATCGCAGCCATATCCTTGAACCGGCCGGCGATGGCACGTATACCGGCATCAGCAGACAACTCCATCATCTTGGCAATCCATTCATACGGTGGCACTGCGAGCGGGCCAACCTTTATGCCTACATAAAAATATGTCTCAATCGCATAGGACTTGGCATGCTCGGGCATATCGTCCCCAAAAGCGCTGGAAACCAGGTCATAAATCTGCTGGAATGGATCCATAACATCATCACATGCGGTCAGATAGCCCCTTGTCACCATAAAGCCGCACAAACCTCGTGCCAAAAGGGTGTCGTTGAAGTCAACCCTGAATATCGTATCATACAGTTCGGGCGACTCGGGCGCATGCTCATACTCCTCGAGCAACACCCCGTAAAGTTCTCCCGTCATCCCGACGAGAGCGGCATTGAGGGGATTGAGTATAGTGTCGGGGTTGGCACGGTTGATGCCGCGCCACAACAGGAAGCGCACGTCAGGGAGATTTGGCTCGTCAGAGAGCATATCATCTTCCGCAATATCATCGTAGAACGGGAATCGCCGTCCAAACCTCTCCTGATAAAGCGCGATAAAGGCGTTCCACATGTTCAGCCCCGTCAGCTTGTCCTCAAGGTACGCGGCCAACTCTATGGCGCACGCCTTTATGTCGTCCGAGTGGATGTCATACCCGTCGCCAATCATCTCCCGTATCATGTTGGCAAGCCGCGTGGACAATATGCTGTAATAGCCGTCCGACTTGCATTTAAGCCCTAACGGGTGAACCTCCTGCCAGTCGCGTGCCGATACCAGTATTTTCTTTGACGCACCTGTCGTCTTTTTATTTGCCATAGTTAAAGTGCATTTGATTACGTTATTTCATGCCAGGTCGGCGCGGCCTTGGCGGAGGATTTCGGGAGAGGAGCTGTCGGTGAGGTCGACGATGGTTGACGGCTCGGTGGAGCCGTCGCCGCCGTCGATGAGCAATGCGGCGGTATCGGCATAGCGCATGGCTATAGCCTCGGGGTCGATGGCCTCCATCGGCTCATCCTTGTCCCACTCTATGGAGGTGGTCAATATCGGACCACCGAGCGCATCGACAAGGGCGAGGGAAATCGGGTTGTCGGGGATGCGCACGCCGACAATCTTGCGCCCCTTGAACACCTTGGGGAGTGTGGTCGAGGCGGGCAGCAGGAACGTGAACGCCCCCGGCAGGTTGTCGCGCAACATCCTGAACGCGCGGTTGTCGATGCGGGCATATTCCGATGCCTGCGCGATGTCGCGGCAGACAATGGAGAGGTTGGTCTTGGCGGGATTTATGCCCTTGACGCGGCACAGCCGCTCTATGGCGGCATTGTCGAGGGCATTACACCCGATGGCATACAGCGTGTCGGTCGGATAGACTATCAGCTGCCCGTCGCGCAACGCCTCGGCAGCCTCGTCGAGAAACATCTCGTTGATACTCGTGGGGTAAATCTTCAATATCTTCATATCCTATATACTGTTTACAATGTAACAACCGACGAGCCGTGTCAGATTATTGCCACGTATAGTTGCGGGCACGGGCACGGCGTGCCCCAATGGAGGCCACCGCCTCGGCCACGGGACGCCACAGCATGAACAGCGGCAACAGCAAGCCCGGGGAGGGGCAACGGAGCACCGAAGCGGCACGACGCCACACCATGACAAGCGGTGTCCAAAGCGTCACGGCGGCGACAAGCAGAAAAGCCGCCACGACAAGATTGCCCCAGCACAAGACAACGGCGGCGACAGAGGCCGCCAGCCATGCCCACACGGCGACAGAACATAGCGCGAAAACCCCTCGTGAGGGGACGCGCAGCCTTGATGCCGTAAAAAGCCGACGCCTCTTTACGTCGCGACAGAAGCGCGGCAGGTCGTCGGGGGCAATCATCAGCACCGAGCCGGCCGACAGCTCTATTGCGGTATTGGAACGATTGCTCACCTCGCTGACAAACAGGTCGTCGTCGCCGTACCGCAGGTTGAGTGTGCGTGAGAATCCCTTATGCCTAAAAAACAGCGAGCGACGGTAGGCAAGATTCCACCCTGTGCCGCGATAAGGATGCCCGAGAATGGCTGACGAAAGGTAGCGCATACCCGAGGCCGCGAAGTCAAACGCCCTGAAGCGCGAACCAAGGCCACGACTCACCGAAAAGTCGGGCGCGGCATAGCCTATCACCACATCCACCGAGGCCGCGCGGAAATGACGGGCCATGAGGCTCATCCAACGCGATGACGGTATGACAGCATCGGCACATGTGAGCAGCAACACGTCATAGCGGGCGGCCTTGACGCCTATTGTAAGCGCGAGTTTCTTGCGGCTGAGGTTGCGCGTATCGCCCGGCACAAAGGAGATGTATAGATTACGGTGGTCAAGTTGCAGACGCGACACAAAGTCGGCGGTAGCCTCGTCCTTGCCGTCATTGATGACTATCACCTCAAACGGGGCGGGATAATCCTGTGCAAGCACCATCGGCAGCATACGGGACAGTCCGGCCGCATCACTGTCGGCATAGACAATGACCGATACCGGTGGCATCGTGACATCGCGTTCGACGCCCGTGGTGGCCCTATCGACCTCAGACACGGCCGGATAGCCGGCGACAATCGCCACCCGCCGCCTATAAACGGCAAGAAGGATTATGACACAAAAGGCGACAACGCCTACAAGCGTCCACGCGACCGGCGACAAATCAAGAGACCACATGAGTTAACGGATATTTTCAGGACACAAAGTTAGCAATTATGATTATCTTTGGCATATTTTTTCAGAAGTATATGATGACACTTTCCCCAGTCTTGCGCAAAACCGCCTATGTGACGACAGCCGTGATGCTGTTGCTGATACTTGCCCGGGTGCGCGTCCACGACATGTCGATGCGCACCGACCTACATGCCGATGAGGTGTACTCGCTGATGCTCGCGCAGTGCAACCCCTCCTACTCCACCCTGCCGCCCGACGGATGCTATAGCGGTGCCGAACTGAAGGAAATACTTGCCGAGCGGCACTCGGCAGGCGAAGATATAGCGAGGCTGTGGCTCAACAACGGCGACACGCCCCACGCCAGCCTATATTATATGGCCCTGAGGCTGGCATTGGGCAACTATGACCATTGGGACCCGTCGGGGCTGGCATGGCGCGGAGGGATGCTAAACATGCTGTTTTTCATCCTATCATACCTGCTGCTGTGGACTATCGTGAGGCGACTATACGGGGAGAGCATTCTGCTGACGCTCGCCACATTGGCCACGGCGTTTGGCAACACGATGGCAATCAACAACACGCTTCTCGTACGGGAGTACCAGATGGCCGAGACCTTTCTACTGTTGTTTACACTCATAGCGGTCGAGATCATAATATCCATGCGGCACGGCGAACCCATCCTCCCACGACGATGGGTGATGATGGGCTTGGCGGTCGCCCTGGCGATGTCGACCGGCTACCTCAACGCCTACTATATAATAATGGTGAGTGCGGGAATCACGATAGCGGCATGGCGATATTCACGCCGTAGGGAAATAGCCATCCTCACCGGGACGCTCGCAGGGGGAGTCATACTTGCATGGGCACTGTACGCGGGATTTTTCAACTTCGTGCTACACAAGAGCGTTCACACGTCACGCGCCTTTGGCTCGCTACGTGGGGCAGTGACACTGACATTTGTCCGTGACATAGCCTACGGACTGTTCACGATGGCCGGAGTGAGGCTCGCCGCCATCGTGCTGATAGCCGCGCTGATATTCAAGGGAGGTCGGCTGCGGCTCGTCAAGAGCCCCGACATGCCGTGGCTGCCGATTGTGGCAATGGTGGCAATGCTTGCCGTGCAATATACGTCGGTATTGAAGATGCCCCGCTACGGTTATCCCCTCGTGCCTATGGTGACGCTTATCGTGCCCCATCTGCTGTCGTGCGTGCCGCGCGAACTGCGGATAGTGTTCTCCATCGCCGCCCTCATATATTATCCCTACCGTGCCGTTTCGCGTCCGACAGTGCCGAGATACGGATGGGAGCAGACTTCAAAGCTGCTTAAAGAGCCGGCCATGATATACGGCCTGAACCCCAATGAGCTGGTATTGGTGTCACCATGCCTCAACGACTCTACAACCTATAAGATAAGCTCGGCATGCGTACTCAATGCCGACACCGTGACGCGTATGGTGAGCCGCCAAGTGCAATTCCCGGCAGGCCTGCGTGTGAAAAGCGCGCCCGTGGCAGGACGCCACATAAAGCTCTACGTCATTGAAAAGTGAGTCATTATAATGACTTATAATGATTTATAAGAACCTATAATGCTACTCGTAGTCGTCGGGCGTGTCCTCCTCGTCGGCGGTCATGTCATCGCGCCAACGCTGCAAGGTGAATGTGAACATCAGTCCACCCCCCGGGCGGTTGGAGACTTTGATTGTCCCCCCATGGGCCACTATAGTGTTCTTGACAATCGGCAACCCGAGACCGGTGCCGCCGTTTTTGCGGGAACGCCCTTTGTCGATGCGGAAGAAACGCTCAAACAAATGGGGCAAATACTCGTCGGCCACCCCCACTCCGTTATCCCAAAACTCGAATGTGTACAGACGGTCGGTCACGTCGATGCAACGTATGCCTATCTCGGAGCCACGGGAATAGGCCTCGGCATTGCGCACAAGGTTGGACAACGCCCCATAGAGTAGACTCTGGTTGCCCTTGACCATGCAGTCGACCGGAATATCGTGGACAAACTTCATGCCGTCGAGCAAAGGCGACTTCTCAAGCTCTCCCGCTATCGAGAAGACGAGCGAATGGAAGTTGAGCGACTCAAACATCAGTATCTTCTTCCCCTCCTCAAGGCGGGTTATGGTCGACAGGTCGTTGAGCAGCGAGCAGAGACGGTTCATGTGCTGCTGGGCCTTGAGCAGAAAGTTCCGTCTCAGCCCCTCGTCCATATCCTCATTTTCCACTATCGAGTCGAGATACCCCTTTATCGCCCCTACGGGAGTCTTAAGCTCGTGGGATATATTGTTGGTCAGTTGCTTCTTGAGACGCATCTTCTCCTCTGTCGCCGCTATGGCAACGCGATGCTCCTCCTCGGTGGCCTCGATGGCCTTTATCTTCTCGCGGTAGAGATGCACAATCTCGCGCGATATATCGCCAAGCTCATCATGGGGAAAAGCGTCGTCGGCCACAAAATCCTTGTCGCGGGCGGCACGGTTGGCAAAGTCGCGCAACAGCCTGACGTTCTTGCTGACGACCGAGGATGTTATAAAGGCGATTACAGTCACTATCACCGACAGGGTAAGGATGAAAATCCACATGCCGGAGCCTGTCGACAGGGCCGACGCGACAGTGACCGAGTAGGGCAACGAGGTGAACACCTCAATCTTGCCGTCGGAACTCGTGTGGGATGAAAACAGGAACTCGTGGTCGATATCGTAGACGCCCGAGTCGTCATGGGGCACGCTCTTGCGCAGGAATGAACCCACACCCCACTCCTCGGCATGGAGCAACTCCTCGGCCATGCTGCCGTCGGCCGCCGTGCGGGGCAGCAACTGGCCGATGGTGTAGATGGGGACATTGCGCTCGTCATAGACGGTGATACGCAACCCCGAATACACGTTGTCGGAGAAATACCGGCTTATAAACAGCATGAACTGATTGATGTCTATGTCGGCCTCATAGGCATCCATGATGCGGCTGTTGATGAGCGACAGCTGCTCCTTGATGTTGTTGACGCGATATTCCCGCTCACGGTCATACTGGAAGATGGCCATCACGAGTATGATGCCCCACAGCATGACCACCAGCGGTATGAAGAGCCGCCAACGGTAACTAATATGTCTCCTTAAAGCCATATCCGAAGCCGAGGCGCGTGATGATATTGTTGCCGTACTCCCCGAGCTTCTTGCGCAGGCGCGCGATGTTGGTGTCTATGGTGCGGTTGGTCACCACGACATCATCGGGCCACACCGACTTTATAATCTCCTGACGGGAGTAGATGCGGTTGCGGTGGGTCATGAAAAACAGCAGAATCTCAAACTCGGTCTTCGTCAGGTCGAGCGGCTCGCCATTGAGATAGCTTATCTTCTCGTTGCGGTCGACCCGCAGGGTCTTGAAAGCGATGTCAGGCTCATGGCCGCTCTGCGAGCGGTTGTAGATAATCTGGTCGGATATATGGCTGCGACGCAATACCGCACGCACACGCGCCAACACCTCACTGACGTTGAAAGGCTTGGTTATATAGTCGTCGGCACCTATGTTAAGCCCCATCACGGTATCCTCCTCGTCGTTGAGTGCCGAGCAGAATATGATAGGCTTGTTCTCGGTGGCAGTGTTGTTCTTCAGACGCTTGGCGAGGTCAAATCCGCTGATGTTGTCCATCATTATGTCAAGGATAAAAAGGGAATAGCTGGGGAGGTCCATCGTCAGTGCCTCCTCGCCGCCGAGAGCATAATCGACCTCGTAGCCATCCTTCTCGAGATTGTATTTCAGAATCTCGCACATGGACTCCTCATCGTCAACAACAAGTATCTTGATTCTCATCGTTCTATTAATAAGTTCATTTACACGGTATTACACCAATTCAAACTGTTAAAGACGGTTAATAGGCGAACCTTCCCGCCCCCATGCTGTTTTGAAAGTATAATTACTATATTTGCACTGTGTTTTTCATGGTATTAGATTTAAGGTTAAAAATAGTCCGGTTGTCGTGAGACAGCCGGTCTTTCTTTTTTTGACAGACCGTCAACACTGACGCCATCAACAAAAGCCGCGCCAAGCGCGTAATGCAAAGTTAATAAATCCCCGGATATATACAAAGGATTAACAGCATTGTAACAGGAAACACCGCTATTGCACCCTTGGAAAGCCGGGAGACGCCACCATAGCCATCCCGCCTATGCTGTCGCGGCTCACCAACAACGCCTCAACACCCTCCATAGACCGTATCATCGCCATGGCACTATCCGGCTCCATAGCCATACATGCCGTGGCGAGCGCGTCAGCCGTCATGCATGAGGGGGCGACTACCGTGGCGCTCAACATTGCCGACCGGCGCGGATATCCCGTATGGGGGTCGATAGTGTGGCCTACACGCCCCGACGGGGTCTCCCGGTAATTGCGGTAATTGCCTGAGGTAGCGACTCCGCCGCCCGGCGGCAACCCAATCACCGCCATGCGCTCATGGACAAGAGTGTCGGACACCACCGGCGCATCCACCATGACACGCCACTCCCCGCCGCGAGGCGAAACTCCTCCGGCGGCAATCTCCCCCCCTATCTCCACAAGATAGTCCCGGCAACCGTTGCGCCGCAACATCGCGGCCACACGGTCGCAGCCATACCCCTTGGCGATGGCGCTGAAGTCAAACTTAGTGTCGGGATGACGCCTGATAAGCCGCAGCCCGTCGAGGCGACATTCACGTATGCCGACAGTGGCAAGCGCGCTGTCAATACGCGCCTGCGACGGCTCGCCGACAACCTTGCGACGGCCAAAGCCCCACAGGTCGACAAGAGGCCACACGGTAGGGTCAAAAGCCCCGCCGCTGGCAGCCGCCACGCGCTTTGCCTCGGCAAACACCTCGGCAAACGCCGAGTCGACCTCGGACAGCTCACCACGATTGACCCGGCTCACCACCGACGAGTCGCAGAACGCCGACAACGACAGTTCAACGCGCCGCATTTCCCGTCGCACCGAGTCGTCAAGCTCTCTATCGGCACGATAGGTGATGTTATAGGCCGTTCCCCACACGGCCCCCGCCGTCTTGCGGTAACCCTCCTCGCGGCAGGAAACTAATACCGTGGACAGCAAAGCGATAAGGAGGAAAATATTGTATTGTGACGTGGAATTGCGGTGCATAGGCTTAATACCGATTAAATTTTATGTCAAAAATAGCTAAAAACATTTGAACTTTATCGCCAAAAGAGTGTTATATTTGCATTAATCATGAAAATATGGAATCATAACCATATTCAGTATCCATTTTTCTAACCCTTCACTTAAACCTAATTTTGCCAAAATGAAACAATCGTTAATCTTTCTCGCCAACGGCTTTGAGGAGACCGAGGCCATTGCCGTAATCGACATCATGCGCCGCGCAGGCATGGATATAAAGTCAGTGTCAATCACCGACGCCCATGAGGTAACAGGGGCACACGGTGTGACAGTAAACGCCGACATGCTCATATCGGAAGTGACCGACAGCAACCCCGAGTGGATCATCCTTCCTGGCGGCATGCCGGGCGCAACCCACCTGTCGGAGTGTGCCGCGCTCAACGACATGCTGCTCCATCAGGCCAAACACGGCAAGATAGCCGCCATATGCGCATCCCCTGCCGTAGTGCTCGCCCCGCTCGGCATACTTGACGGAAAGCGTGCCACATGCTATCCGGGATTTGAGAAAAAATGTCCTAAAGCTTGTATGGCCGACGAGCCGGTAGTCGCCACCGACCGCATCATCACAGCCAACGGACCGGCTGCGGCATGCCTCTTCGGGCTGGCCATCGTGGCCAACTCGATGGGCGAGAACATCGCCTATGAGGTTGGTAGCGCAATGCTGTTCCACCCGACACAGGAAAAATTTTATTTCTAACCTTAGAGGCCGGCTGTTGCTAAATCGGCTCATCGACCGGTGAATGTTGCAAAACTTACAAAATTGCAGTATCAAATGTAGGGTCGCGACCTGTCGCGACCGCGAATAGGCTGATTGTCAATATTGCAGCCATGCGGTCGCGACAGGTCGCGACCCTACTTTAACAGGCCGTTTTACAACATTCCATGGGAACAAATCCTCCGATACCGCAACGCACCTCACCCATATATATGACATGAGACTGAACGGACGAAGAGAAAGCTCCAACGTCGATGACAGGCGCGGGAGCGGAGGAGGAGGCCGCCTGGCGCGAATAGGCGGCGGTGGCATAGGCGCGATAATCATCGCCGGGCTTATTGCATGGCTCACAGGCGGCAATCCGCTCGACGTGATAACGCAAAGCGGCGTGCTGTCACCCGCCACCACACAGGAGACGGCCTACACTCCCACACAGGAGGAAGAAGAACTGGCGACATTTTCCAAACAGATATTGGCCGGGACCGAGGACGTCTGGACCGAACAATTCGCCAATATGGGCCTCACCTACGAGCCTCCAAAGCTTGTGCTGTTCAATGGCTCGGTCAACTCGGGCTGCGGATACGCGTCGTCACAGACCGGGCCGTTCTACTGCTCGGCCGACCAATCGGTCTACATCGACCTGTCGTTTTTCTCCAACATGCGCCGCGACCTCGGCGCTGACGGGGACTTCGCCTATGCCTATGTGATAGCCCATGAGGTCGGGCACCATGTGCAATATCTGCTCGGGACACTCGACAAGGCCCATAACCGCATGTCGCAGGTGAGCGAAAAGGAGAGCAACCGCCTGTCGGTGAGGCTCGAACTACAGGCCGACTACTATGCCGGCGTATGGGCCTATCACGACAACCGCATGTTCAACTCGCTTGAGGAGGGAGACATAGAGGAGGCCGTCAACGCCGCCCAAAAGATTGGCGACGACTACCTGCAACGCAAAGCCCAAGGGTATACCGTGCCCGACGCCTTCAACCACGGCACGTCGGAGCAGCGTGTGCGGTGGCTCTCCAAGGGCCTCTCGACCGGCGATGTCGCCGCCGGCGACACATTCTCCCCACGCTACGAGGCACTTTAGCGAGTGCACAGTTCAAAGTGCAGAGTTCAGAGTTTTCATAGTTGCATTTCCACTGTGAACTGTGAACTATGAACTGTGCACTTTGAGCTGTGCACTGTAGCCGGCGCCCATTTGCCGCCGGCTACAAAATCTTTTTGGGCAAAAAATTGTTATAGTCAAAGAAATGGATTAAATTTGCACCCGACAAAGGTTGCGGCCGGCCAGTCGCGATGTGCAGATGTAGTAGTACCACCATTCATAACTGTAGGCCGTATTCATTCCAATTGATAAAACAACATATCTTTAACTATAACCACCAACACCTTAGAGAATAGCCGAGAGGCTGAAAAACAAATCTATAAAATATGGACAATAACGAGAAAAAGCCAAAACGCCCACGCATAGGCGAAAGCCGCACTTCGGGCACAGAGGGAAGTGAACCCAGATTTGACAACGCCGCGTCAAGCCAAGGCTCAGACTACACACCGGCCGACGGATCGTCGTCGGAAAACGGCTACAACGAGCGCCCATACCGCCAAAACGGGTATAACCGTCAAGGCGGATACAACAACTACAACAATAACCGTCAGGGAGGGTACAACAACCGCTATAACAACAATGGCGGATACAACCGCTATAATAATAATGGCGGATACAACAACCGCTATAATAACAACGGCGGATACAACCGCTACAACAACCCCACAAGCGCTGACGGTGTAGAGGCCCACGCACGACAGGACTATTCCGCGACCTCATCAACCGAGGGACAGGAGGGCACAACATCCACCACGACCGAAGGACAGCAGACAGGCTACCAGCCCCGTCAGAACAACTACAACCGTCAGGGCGGATACAACAACTACAACAATAACCGCCAAGGCGGATATAACAACAACCGCCAGGGAGGCTACAACAACCAGGGCGGTTACAATAACAACCGTCAGGGCGGATATAACAACAACCGCCAGGGAGGTTACAACAATCAGGGCGGTTACAATAACAACCGCCAAGGCGGATATAACAACAACCGCCAAGGTGGATACAACAACCAGGGCGGTTACAATAACAACCGTCAAGGTGGCTATAATAACAACCGTCAAGGCGGATACAACAACCAGGGCGGCTACAATAACAACCGTCAGGGTGGATACAACAACCGTCAGCAGCAGGGCGGAAAGCGCGGATTCCAGCAGCCACGTCAGGGCAAGAGCTTCGTGCCCCGTCCCAAGCGCATCGAGTATGAGATGCCGCTGCCCGATCCCAACGAGCAGATACGCCTCAACAAGTTCATGGCCAATGCGGGCATATGCTCGCGCCGCGAGGCCGACGAGTTTATCCAGCAGGGCCTCGTGAAGGTCAACGGCACTCCCGTGACCGAGCTCGGCACCAAGATATCACACAGCGACACCGTCGAATACGACGGAAAGGTGGTGACACTTGAGAGCAAGTGCTACATCCTGCTCAACAAGCCGAAAGACTGCGTTACCACTAGCGATGACCCCAACGGCCGCATGACCGTGATGGATCTCGTGAAGGGAGCGTGCCCCGAGCGCATCTACCCCGTTGGACGCCTCGACCGCAACACCACCGGCGTGCTGCTGCTCACCAATGACGGCGACCTCGCTTCCAAGCTCACTCACCCCAAGTATGTGAAGAAGAAAATCTATCACGTGTGGGTCGACAAGGATATCTCCGAGGACGACATGCAGCGCATCGCCGACGGCATAGAGCTTGAGGACGGGCCCATCCACGCCGACGCCATATCCTATGCCACCGAGACCGACCGCAATCAGGCCGGCATCGAGATACACTCGGGACGCAACCGCATCGTGCGCCGCATCTTCGAGTCGCTCGGCTACCACGTGACCAAGCTCGACCGCGTATACTTCGCCGGACTCACCAAGAAGAACCTGCCGCGCGGACGCTGGCGCTACCTGACTCAGGAGGAGGTCAACTTCCTGAAGATGGGCTCGTTTGAGTGATGACCTCAACACAGGCCCCGGGGAGTCGCCATGACCGTCCGGGGCCTGTTTCTATAATAAACCGATATACCAACCGATTTCCAATCATATCAAGGAGATGAAACGTACAAAGATCGTCGACTTGTTCGACCCGGCCCTTTTAGGGCAAGAAGTGAGCGTCAAAGGATGGGTGCGTACCCGCCGTGGTAACAAACACGTGCAGTTTGTGGCACTCAATGACGGGTCGACAATCAAGAATATACAGATAGTATTTGACATGAGCCAGTTTACCGACGAGCAGCTCAAGCCCGTCACCACCGGCTCATCCCTCCATGTGACCGGCGTGCTCGTCGAGTCGATGGGCAAGGGGCAGACATGCGAGATACAGGCCCGCGAGCTTGAAGTTTACGGCACCGCCGACCCCGAGACCTACCCCTTGCAGAAGAAAGGCCACACGCTGGAGTTCCTGCGCGAAAAGGCCCACCTGCGCCCCCGCACCAATACATTCGGCGCGATACTGCGCGTGCGCAGCACCCTGGCATTCGCCATCCACAAGTTCTTCAACGAGCGCGGCTTCTTCTACCTCAACACCCCGCTCATCACGGCAAGCGACTGCGAGGGTGCGGGCGCGATGTTCCAGGTGACGACCCTCGACCTCAATAACCTCCCCAAGCTGGAGGACGGCAAGGTCGACTTCTCGGCCGACTTCTTCGGCAAGCCCACCGCGCTCACCGTCTCGGGACAGCTCGAAGGCGAGCTTGGGGCTACCGCCCTCGGAGCCATCTACACATTCGGCCCGACATTCCGCGCCGAAAACTCCAACACCCCGCGCCACCTGTCGGAGTTCTGGATGATAGAGCCTGAGATGGCGTTCTACGACCTCGACGACAACATGGACCTCGCCGAGGAGTTTATCAAATACTGCATCTCGTATGCCCTCGACCATTGCCGCGACGACATCGACTTCCTCGCCCAGATGTACGACCCCGACCTCGTGGAGCGTCTGGAGTTTGTCATCCACAACGACTTCGTGCGCCTCACTTACACCGAGGGCATCAAGATACTTGAGGAGTCGGGCCACAAGTTTGAGTTCCCCGTCCACTGGGGCACCGACCTGCAGAGCGAGCATGAGCGTTACCTCGTCGAGGAGCACTTCAAGAAGCCCGTCATCCTCACCGGCTACCCCAAGGAAATAAAGGCATTCTACATGAAGCTCAACGACGATGGCAAGACCGTCCGTGCCATGGACGTCCTGTTCCCCAAGATTGGCGAGATCATCGGCGGCTCGGAGCGCGAGGAGAGCTACGACAAGCTCCTTGGCCGCATCGAGGAGATGCACATCCCGATGAAGGACATGTGGTGGTATCTCGACACACGCCGCTTCGGCACTGTGCCCCACTCCGGCTTCGGCCTCGGCTTTGAACGTCTCGTGCTCTTCGTCACCGGCATGACCAACATCCGCGACGTCATCCCCTTCCCCCGCACCCCCAACAACGCCGAGTTCTAACCCACAAGGCACTGATACTAAATCTCACAGCGTGGTGGCACGACAAGTCGTGCCACCACGCTGCTTGTTTATTCTAATATGTAGGAACATTCCCTGAAACGGCCGCGACCAATATCTCGATACTTGGACAATTCGCGGAGGGTGTTGCAGAACTCCCAAAAACCACATCGGAGATGTGGCGTGAGTTAAACCCCACGGTAAGCGCGTAGCGCGTGCGTGGGGATAGTGATATACCCTCCCAAGAATGCACATCGGAGATGTGCCGTAGGGCATCGACAGCTAAATGCCTGTATGATTGCTATATGCATTGCCGAGTTTACGGCACATCTTCGATGTGCGTTATCCGTTTATAGCCTTTCCCCAGGCACGCGCTGTCGCGCTTACCCTGGGGTTTCGCTTACATCACGTCTTCGACGTGGCAGTTCTGCAACACCCTCTTTTGTCCAAAATAGGATACTCCTTTGTATCCGATTCTTTATGATTGGAAATCGCAAAATGCGATTTCCCTCTAATTAATGCCAATTGGCTTGAATAATATAAACGCAGCACGCCGCGTCCCTACTCCTTTGGCGCAACTTTTGGCGCAAATTGCCGAAAAATGAGTACCTTTGCGGAAAATTTCAGGAGACTATGACTGCTACCCCGCTTGTAAGCGTTATCGTACCCAATTACAACTACGCCGCTTATCTGCCACAGCGTATCGAGTCGATACTCGGACAGACATTCCAGGATTTTGAGCTTATACTGCTCGACGACGCGTCGTCGGATGACAGCCGCGCTGTCATCGAGGGCTATCGCGACAACCCCCATGTGAGCCATATCGTCATCAACGAGACCAACACCGGATCGCCGTTCAAGCAGTGGGAGCGTGGCCTGAAGCTTGCACACGGTAAATACGTGTGGATAGCCGAGGCCGACGACTGGGCCGACCCGACATTCCTTGAGCGGTGTGTGACCCATCTTGAAGAAAACCCAAGGGCAGCGGTATGCTACACAGACTCCGTATGGACCGACAGCGACGGCAACGAGATAGACAGCTGGTGGATAAGAAACCATATGGGCACCGCCGACGTCGAGTCATACACCTACGAAAGCCGCGCCTTTGCCTCGCGCCATCTCTATTGGCACAACTATATCTATAACGCGAGCTGCACGGTGTTTCGCCGCGACGCCGCCCCCACTGAGGCACAAAGCGGCCTTTGGACGGGAATGAGGTATGCCGGCGACTACATGTTCTGGGTGCTCGTGGTGCTCAACGGCGATGTCATACGCATATTTGACCGCCTCAACTATTTCCGTCGCCACGAGAGCGCGACCACCAACAAGGGCAATGCCAGCGGCGCCACAATAGCCGAAGACCTGCATGTCATCACCTATCTTGAGAAAAAGCTGTCAATCGGATGGCTCAAACGTAAGGTAAAACACGGGGATATAGCAAAACGCATAAAGCATCTGCCCACCCCTGAGAGCAAGGAGGTAGCCTCCACGGCGTTTGAGTCATATGCGGGAAACCGCAAACTGGCATATTTCATGTTCAAGTTCAATCAAAATATCCTTGCCGCCACACCTTTGGCGACAGGATATCGCCGCGACAGGATATTCCCGAAATACAAGCACTGAAAAGCCATGTCCACCCCCAAGATAAGCATTATAATCCCCGTCCATAATGTAGAGCCATATATCGACCGATGCGTGATGTCGGTGAGAAAGCAGACGCTTAAGGATATCGAGATTATACTCGTCGAGAACCTTTCCACCGACAACTCACTTGAAAAGTGCCGCCAACATGCAGCTGCCGATTCACGTGTAAAAGTATTGACTCTTGATGTGGCCGACCTCTCGTCGGCCCGTAATGCAGGCGTAAAAGTTGCACAGGCACCTTTTGTTGGCTTTGCCGACTCTGACGACTGGGTAGAGGAGGATATGTACGAGACCTTGTTGGATGCAATAAAATCCAACAATGCTGATATGGCATACTGCAATTATATGCTCGACTATGATGACGGCACGGTAAAATACCCCTTCAAGGACACAGGCAAAATATCGGTACTTGATACCCGGCAAGCCCAACGCGACATAATAATGGAACGTGCCACGAGCGCCTCGTGGGTACGTTTGTACCGTAAGGAGCTTTTCGACAAATTCCAGTTTCCCGAAGGGCGGTATTTTGAAGATCATTGTTCCATATATCGGTGGACAGCGGATTGCCAACGGCTCGTGCATGTAGACCGTCCGCTCTATCATTATTTCATGCGCACTGACAGCATCTGCAGCAGCCTGTTGAACAACCCGCGTAAAGTCGTGGATTTTTTTGATGCCGAGTTTGACCGGTTGGAATACATTGAGGAAAACAATTTGTTCACCGACCCGAATGAACTTTATGAGGCACGTTCCTACATCATCAAGCAGTCAATCACCCATCTGAAGACCTACACCTCGGCCATGCCCAGAGCCACACTGAAAGACCCGGAGCTAAAACGCATGAGGCAGTCTCTGCTTAAATGTCTCTGCTACACCCGCCAAGAAATTAAGCCGCGCACATATAACAAGCTGAGACGTATCGCCTACATATGGCCAATATACTATCTGCTCCATCGTAAGCCAAACGCAAAATCAAGCCGTCACGTGGCACAAAAGGCATGATTGTAAAACTACAAAGAACGTTATGCTGCTGAACAGGAGTTTGGGGGCGATGGCTTTCGGGACATTTGCCCTCGGGATTGCGGAGTTTTCGATGATGGGGATATTGACCGACGTGGCGCAGAGCATGTCGATAAGTATCCCTACGGCGGGCAACCTCATTTCGGCTTATGCCGCCGGGGTGAGCGTCGGCGCGCCGGCATTGCTGCTCCTAAGACGGTATCCGCTGAAGCATACTTTGCTGCTATTGGCGGCACTGATTTTCATCGGCAACTGCTTTGCCGCATTGTCGCCAAGCTACCACACGCTGCTGGCTGCACGTTTCATCTCGGGACTTCCCCACGGGGCATTTTTCGGCACAGGGGCAATCGTGGCGACACGCCTTGTACCCGAGGGGCGCGGGGCCGAGGCCATCGCATTGATGGTCGGCGGCATGACAGTCGCCAACGTAGTCGGCGTGCCGGGGGCGACATTTATCAGCAACGTCCTGTCGTGGCGCGTGGCGTTTGCCTTGGTGGCCCTGTGGGGCGCGATAGCGTTCATCGGGATACGGTGTTGGGTGCCTGATGTGGCACCGCTGCCCGACCGAGGCTTCAAGGGGCAGTTTGCCTTCCTGAAGTCAGGCGCACCATGGCTCATATTCGCAGGGACATTTTTCGGGCAAGGGAGCGTATATTGCTGGTACAGCTACGTCGAGCCTATCATGACGCAGGTTACCGGATTCCCCACCGACTCGATGACCGTGATAATGGTTATCGCGGGCTTCGGCATGGTCACGGGAGGTCTCGTAGGAGGACGGTTGGCCGACAAGTTCCATCCGGCGGTTGTCTCGGGGACACTCGCGGCGTCGATGCTGATCGTGCTGCCGCTCATCTACCTCTGTTCGGAGATGAAGGTGGTGTCGGTGGTGCTCATGTTCATAGCCACGGCATCGCTATTCGGCCTCGGAGGGCCGCTGCAATATCTCATAGTGAAATACTCCAAGGGGGGCGAGATGCTCGGCGGCGCGGGCATACAGATAGCCTTTAACGTCTCCAACGCCCTTGCCGCCGCGCTTGGCGGCATGGCTATACGGGCAGGATGGGGGCTGACATCGCCAGCGCTTGTCGGAATGCCCCTCGCATTGGCCGGTGCCCTCGCCCTGTGGCGGCTCCACCGCCGCTATGGGGCATAGCAAATGTAGGGTCGCGACAGGTCGCGACCGCATGGGGAGGTATTGCCAATCCACCTATTCGCAGTCGCGACAGGTCGCGACCCTACTGCTTTTCTTATAATCTTAGGAATTATGCAACACTCTCACAGCCATGAAAACCCGTGAATTATTTGGCGATATGGGCGTCGTGTGCTAACTTTGCAACGGCTGTCGGGAGCGACAGCCCCCAACCGAAAACCACTTGCAATGAACGAAGACGATAAGAAGATACTATCCAAAGACTCCGACGGGCTGCTGACCTACGAATATATCGCCAACCACATCAACGAGATTGACGACGACATGGATTTTCTCGTTGACAACATGATACAGGTCGACACGACGGGTCAGTTTCTCGTGAGCGCGGCCCGCTACCTCTTTCTCATCGACGGTGAGAAATACCGCGAGCCTATAACGCGGCTCATCGCGGCTGCCATAGAGAAAGACCGCGAGCGTCGCTATATCGGCGACCTGCTCCCCGCCATATGGGGCGAGGACTATGCCGACCGGGCCGAGGAGCTGAAACTCACCGACAACAATTTCCGCCGCATCTACAAGCGCATGTTCCCCACCGGCATCTAAGGCTCTGTCATGAAAGCGTATATCATGCTGATGGTGTCGATGCTCGTGGCATTGTCATCATGCGCGGGCGAGACGTCGCGCAAGCCAGCAAGCGGCAATCCTATCACGAAAGAAAAGATTACAAAAATGGAAAATAAGGACACAGCCGACGTACTCGTCGACATAACCACGACAATGGGCGACATACGTGTGCGCCTATTTGGCGACACCCCGCGCCATCGCGACAACTTTGTAAAGCTCGTCAAGGAAGGAACCTACAACGGCACTCTATTTCACCGCGTCATCAACGAGTTCATGATACAGGCGGGCGACCCCGACTCCAAGAATGCCCCCGCAGGGAAGATGCTCGGCTCGGGCGACCTCGGGTATGAGATAGATGCCGAAATCGTGTACCCGCGCCATTTCCACAAGCGCGGAGCCATCGCGGCGGCACGCACGGGCGACCAGGTGAACCCCGAGAAACGGTCGAGCGGATGCCAGTTCTATATCGTCACAGGACGCAAGTTCAGCGAGGGACAGCTCGGACAGCTCGACCGGCAGATGCAGCACAAGCAGATGCAGGCTATATTTGACCGTCTCGCCAAGGAGCACCGCGACTCCATCATGACCCTGCGCCGCAACCGCGACCAGGCCGGACTGGCGGCATTGCAGGATGAGCTTGTGAAGCAGACCGAGGCCGAGGCGGCCAAAAATCCCGCACGCCTCACCGCCGAGCAGCGCCAAGCCTACACGACTGTCGGCGGCGCGCCCCACCTCGACGGCGACTATACCGTCTACGGCGAGGTCGTGTCGGGAATGGATGTCGTGGACAAGATAGAGAAGGTGCAAACCGACTCCAACGACCGTCCCAAGGAGGACGTGAAAATCGTGTCGATGAAGATTGTCGACGGCGACACGGCAAAATAGCCACACAATGATTGAGACCACAAGATTCACGCTGTCCAACGGGTTGCGCGTGATACACAACTATGACAGTGCCGCCGCTATGGTGGCACTTGACATCTTATACAACGTCGGAGGACGTGACGAGTCGCCCGAACTGACGGGCATGGCCCACCTGTTCGAGCACCTGATGTTTGGCGGCTCGGCCAACATCCCCGACTATGACGGGGCGATGGAGAACGCCGGCGGCACCAACAACGCATGGACCTCCAACGACTTCACCAACTTCTACGACATCATGCCGGCCCACAACGTCGAGACGGCCTTCTGGCTTGAGAGCGACCGTATGCTCGGGCTGGCGTTCAGCGACAAGGCGCTTGAGGTGCAACGGCAGGTAGTGATGGAGGAGTTCAAGCAGGTGTGCCTCAACCAACCCTATGGCGACCTGTCCCACCACCTGCGGCAGATGGTCTATACCGCCCATCCCTACCGCTACCCGGTCATCGGTAAGGAGCCGGCACATATCGAGAAAGTGACCCAGGATGACGTGCGGCAATTTTTTTACTCCCACTACGCGCCCAACAATGCCGTGCTCGCCGTGTCGGGGAACATCACGGTCGAGGAGACCCGCAGGCTCGCCGAGAAATGGTTTGGCCCGATACCCCGTCGAGAGGTGATGCAACGCACCTATCTACCCGAGCCGCCACAACGCGAGGCGCGGCGCGTGGAGGTGACGGGCGACGTGCCGCAAACCCTCATCGTCAAGGCTTACCGTATGCCCGGCTACAATGAGAGGGACTATGTGGCGTGCGACCTTATCACCGACCTGCTCGCCCTGGGTCGCTCGTCGCGGTTCTACCGGCGGTTGCTGATGGGGACGGAGCTGTTCAGCGACGTGGACGCGGCGATTGACGGCAGCGAGGAGTCAGGCACGCTGATGCTGTCGGCCCACCTTCGTCCCGGCGTCAATGTCGCCGAGGCAGAGCTGACACTCGAACAGGAGGCCCGACGCCTTGCCGACGGCTCCCTGACGTCTCATGAACTCGAGGGGGTCATCAACCGCTTTGAGTCGCGCACGCTCGTCAACTCAATGGGTTACCGCGCCCGTGCCGAGCAAATGGCCCTGGCCGAGATGCACTGTGAGGACATCAACGACATCCTCCCCCGCTACCGCGCCGTCACCACCGACGACATCGTGCGCGTCACCCGCGACATCATCATCCCCGAAAACTGCTCGACGCTCGTCTACCGCAGCGCATAGACCGACGTAAACCCGGTTACATTCAGTACTTGTAGAATATAAGGACCGGCTGCTCAATGTAGGGACATGCCTCCGGCATGTGGACTGCAATTCAGGCGGTTGCATATTCCACATGCCAAAGGCATGTCCCTACAGGTTGAGCAAAACAATTACGCGGCGGGGAACAACGCGACGGGCTACTTGACGTAGAGCTTGGCGTTGCCGACGATGTAGAGGCCGGCGGGGAGATTGCGGGTGGCCTCGGAGGCCTCGACGTTGAGGCGCACGGGGCGTCCGTCAATGGTGTAGACGCTTACGCGGGTGTTCGGGTCGCATCCGATAATGTCCATCAATGTCGAGGTGTTTAGGGTGACATCACGGGGGGTATCGTTGCCGGTGTAAAGGAACGTGCCAAAGGGGTTGATGCGGCCATCAACCGAGGGGACAAACCGTCGCGTCGCGCCATCAAACGTCATGGCATCCTCGACAGTCTCGCCACGGTATACGCCCTCGTGAAGACCGGACTTGATGACGTCGGGGACGGCCTTGAGTGTCACATCGGAGGACGTGACAGGCGCACCCGGCGTGGAAAGGAGCAGGAACGGAGTGTTGGCATTGACACGCTGACAGGGGGTAAAGGCGGCGTTGGTGTCGCTCAACGAGAAGAAGCAATAGGCAGTTGCCCCGCCGGTGGGGACGAAGTCAAACGGAAGAGTCAACGCCATGGCATCGGATGCGTCCGTAGGTATGAAACGGACATCGCCCGTAACTTTTACATCCATCGCCAAATGAAAATCATGGGAATCACGCATGGTGAAGGTCGTGGCAACGGCTTCCGTGCCGTTGACTACCGCCACGTTGCAGTCAGCATCGACATTGACAGGAGTGTATATGACGCAGTTGGGGTTGGCAACCGAGATTGATGCCGGGATATCTGTCACACCGAGCAGGTCATACCCTGTCACACCCTCATTGTCAAGCGACGAGAATATCGCGTCGTCCCATGCGCCCGAGAGGCGAAGGGTGCCTCGGTCGGAGGAGATAACCGAGAGCATACGGCGGTCGCCATAGACCTCAAGTTCGGAGAGTGTCGTGCCATACTGCGAACTGCGCTCGATGCCGGTGTAGCGCAGGTAACGCATCTTCACGTCATTGACAGGTATCTCGTCGACTCCTATGCCATCACGCTCGCGAGTGGTGAGCGTCTCCCATTTGTTGCCGTCAACCGAATATTCAATGAGAGCCTTGCGGGCATACGCCCCGGCATCGGTGGTGGTGATGACAATGCGGTTGATATTGTAGACACCTTCAAGGTCGACCATCAGCCATTGATTGTCCTCAAACTTGCTGCCCCACTTTGTCGCGGTATTGCCATCAACGGCATTGGCGCCCGACAGTCCGGCATTCTCGTTTGAGGAGGTTTCCACAGGGCGACCGAGGGCAAGATTGACGCCGACAAGCGAGCCTCCAGATACTGTCACATCACGGTTGACGGAAGCGGAATTGCCCGAGGCATCCGACACCGTGAGGACGCAACGATAGGATGAACACTCGTCGGAGAGCGGCAGAGTGAGGGTGACGGGGATTCCGGTACGGGAAATAACCGAAGCGGTGAACTCAGGCGCGTCAACAGCCGAAACACCCGTAGCCACAAGCGAATAGGTCACATAGCCCGAATTGTCGGATGCCACAGCATTTACCGTAAGGGTTGAGCCCTCAACGCTGAAATCCGCGTTCCCAATCACGGGAGCCTCGTTGTCGTCACTGTCAAGGCGTGCCGAGGCATACACCTCGACCTCAAACAACGACATACCGTAGAGGCGTCCATAATCATTAAGTTCATCGGGAACCACACGCACATAACGGGCGGGAACGGCCTCTATCTCCAACCTCTGGCATAGGTTGGCGGCCTGTGACGGAGCGGTCGTGTTGGCTGCAGCCGTAGCCCAGTTGACACCGTCGGATGACACCTCGATATGGTAACGCTCGGCAAACGCGCCCTCCCAACGGAGGAAGAAGCGGTTGACAGCATACAATCCGTCAAGCTCGACGGCAATCCATTGCGGCTGACCGGGAGCAGCCTGCCAGCGTGTCTCGGCGTTGCCGTCAAACACCGCTGAAGGATTGTCACCCGAACCGGCGGTCGCGGGACGGCCGAGGGCAATATTCACCTCTGACAAAGCCGCCACCTCCACGGGGATGTCGACAGAGACATCGCCCGAAGTAAGACGCACGATGTAACTGCCGTTACGGAGACCCTTTACATGGCTTTCAGCGATGTTGACCTCAACGCCATCGGACGGAATCCCATCCACAAGCACCTCGGCACGCAGAGACTCCGACAACGGGTATTCTCCTCCAAACTGGTCGAGGCCCGATGCCGTGAACGTCGCCTTGTCCCCCTCCACAATTGTAAGTGAGGCCGGGGTTACATCAAGCGACGCGAGACGCACCACCTCGTTGACCATCACCGTGCGGGAGGCCGAGAATCCGGCAGGGGTCGTAGCCGTGACGGTCGCCTCGCCATACCCTGCGGGGGTGAACACGCCGTCGGATGTGATAGAGCCGGAAGAGACGCTCCACTCCACAGGGGTGGACACCTGTTCTCCCGCCAGATTGTAGGCGACAGCCGAAAACGCGAGGGTCTTGTCCTCATCAACCGACGCTTCAGGTGAGATTATATCAATACCTATGGCGTCAGTTGCCGCAGCATCAGCGGGGACGCCATGTACATTAAGTTCGAGTATCGACGTGCCGTAGGCCGAGCCGCGTTTGAGGCTCTTGATGCGCAGATAACGTCCCGTGCCGTCAACGGCGGTAGTCTTCACTCCGGCGGAGGAGACGCCGGTCACTGAGGCGAGTGTCTGCCACGAAGCCTCGGCAGGTACATCGACAGTCTTGGTGCCGGCAAAGTAGTTGCCGGTGTATTTCTCCATAGCCACCCCGTCGGAAGCAAGCTGGATGAGGTATTCCGATGCATATGCCGCCTCCCAGTTTACAGCCACGCGGGTAAGGATGCAATCCTTGCCGAGGTCGACATATATCCACTCGCCGTCGCGGTGGGCACTCCCCCAGCGGGTTGTAGCGTCACCGTCGTTGACGTTGGCGGTAAGCGTTCCGGCATTCTCCTCGCTGCTCGACACGGCAGGGCGCCCATGGGCGAGGTCGGCGAGCGCGGGGGTGATATAGATGGTGTGTTCCACGGTCTTGCCACCGTCGGATGCCGCAATCCTATACATCCCGACGGTCGTGCCATCGACACGGGGCGATCCGACAGCCACGCCGTTGATTGTCCACACGACATCGCCATCAAACTTCTCGCCGTACTGGTCTACCGCGTCAAGGGTGAAGTCCACGGGGTTGCCCTTCTCGACATAACGGGTTACCGGAAGTATAGCCCCCGATTCAAGGCGTGCGGGCGCATTGACCGAGACGGTCATCGTCGCGGTCAACGTCTTGCCGGCGGCATTGCACGTGGCCGTCACATCAGTTGACGAGCCAAGAGGAGCGGCGGGGTTGACAGTGAAAGTCCCGTCACTGCCGATAGAGCCGACAGCGGGATTGGCAACCGTCCATGCGACCTTTGCCCCGTCGACTGTGGCACCATACTGGTCAAGGACTGTGGCCGAAAGGAGAGACGCGTCAAGAAAACGGCACCCCTTTTCCGAACTTATCTCTATTTCCGAAGCCGCGGCAGCCTCGGTAAATGCCGTGAACTTACGCGAGGGCGCCTTGACGCTCTTGATAAGTGCCCCGTCACGGTAGAAGTTGACCGTGCGCTCCTCACCGGGGTTGTATACGATATAAGAATACTCGCCGGCGGCGTTGACAAATGCATTGGCCGAGGGAATATCGGCATTTACCGACGTATCAATCTCGCCATATGTGCGATGGGAGTGGATTATGTAATAGGAGATATGCCCTGTCGATATATTGGTGGCTATGCCAAGTCCCTCGTCATAGGCACGGTCAAATATAGCCGCCGCCTCGTCGGGAAGGGCTCGCTGCATGTAGGCGAGCGTCACGTTCCCCCAATCATTGGCGGCAAGGCGTTCCACCTTGTTGCCGCCAGGGTCTATGCCGTCCTCAAACCAACTGTGATTCCATCCCGGGCTTGCCATCAGGTCGTCGTAGGCCCACTTCACGAAGTCGCGGTCCCATGACAGGTAGTCGAGAGCCGGCGATATAGGCATCCACTGGATACCGTGCATGAACAGCGGGTCGCCGCCAAACCATGTCCACCAACCGATACCCTTGCAGGTTATATTGCTGTTATAGGGCGACTTGTAGAGTGTGTAGTCGTAGTTGCCACCCTCGCCATGCTTGTCAAAGCGCGAGTCGACGTCAAACCAATATTCCCTTGTGGCACGTGCCTCTGTCGACCATCCGAAGATGCCTGCATCACGCATCTCCTTGTCGCCGAGAGCCACGCCGAGCAGATAGACACCTCCCCAGCCCTGCATAGACTCGGACGTTGATTCCTGGCCGTTGCCGTTGGAATTTCCCTGGTCGCCGAGACCGCCGGCATAGCTGTGCCCCACCCATGGATCCATCGTGCGCAGGAACGGATAACGCTTGTCCTCGCGCTGCCAGTTGGCATAATCCTTGGCTATCTCGCGCAACATCGGGCCATATGCGTTTTTGAAATCCTCATCGACCATGCATAGCAACGCACCGGCGAGGGTGAAGTAACCATAGTGGAAATGGTGGTCATTGAACGTGTCGGAGTCATAGCTCGTGGCCTGTCCCACGAGACCGCCCCAACGCGGGTAGCGGGCAAAGAACACGTTTTTCTCACCGGGAGTGTATGTGAGCCAGTCCACGAGCTTGGCTTTCAACTTGTCGCGCGACATCTCGAACAGCTCCCGGTTGCCGAGCTGGAGGGCGAATGTCATGTTGAGAGCCATCTGGGTCAACCCCTTGCCACCCCAATAGGTATCGTTGCCGAAAGCCCCATTGAGCGCATAGTTGCGCATCAGTGTCTCCATCACCTCGGGACGGAAAGGATTGGGCTTAGAGGCATCGGCCTGCGGAGTGCCGTACCACGGGAGCATCCCCGCAAACTTATGGGCGAATGTGAACTCGCGTCCCGATGCCATCTTCATCGTGCCTCGGGGGGTGAGGTAGGTGTCGGTAGAGAAAGATGGCATACGCAATGCCCCTTTGTAGGCATGGGGGAGAAATCCCTGGAGCACGTCGCCACGCGAGCCGTCGGCGAGGCTGACAGCATCCACGCGCCACGTCGAGGCAATCTCGCCACGCCTCTCGTCATACGACCAGTCAACCCGTGTGTCTCGGGGGACATTGAGGGCCACTTCGGCATATTCTTCCAAATGAGCCATTGTGGGCAGCAACGCTACCACCATATACCCTACCTTGTCGCCGTCAATGGCAAGAGTGCGACCGTCAAGCGAGAGGCGGCAGCCTTTGGGGAAGAATAGCCCGTAGCAGTCATCGCCTATTTTCACGCCGATTGAACTGTCTGAATGATACGGTAGCATACGCGGCGTCACCTGACGGCCGGCCGCGCTGTAGAACTCGACATCATCGCTCATCACAATACGTGGGGCGATATTCTCAAGCTCAATCCATGTGAACGGCATACCGTGAGCAAGCGTGGTCTTCATCCGGCTCTTGCCCGAGGCGTCAGCCATAAGCATCTCCACGTCCCAATCGTGCCACGAGTCGGCGATGGCACTCACAGCACGGAATCCCTCACCGCGCACCTCCATCGACGTGCGCCACTTGACCTCCGTCCCGTTCTCATTCCAGTAGGTCGGGTAGTTGACCGTGACCCCGGTCTCGGAGGGATGCACCATCGCGGGATAGCTCCACAGTGCGTCGGCAAACGGGGCGTTAATAAGCCCCGTCCACCAGTCATTGGTGGGGATAGGCTCACCGTCACGCTCGGTGACCCACAGTTTTTTTGTCTGCATAAACGTGCTCAGGTCGCCGCCATGAGCATCAGTGCGGCCATTGGCCAACGGCGGGAAAGAGGCATAGCTGCCCCGTCCCACCTGCACCGAGGTTTGCGCCGATAGCGTCAGACCGACGGCAGCGGCCAAACCCACAACAGATTGTCTCCTCAATGTATCAAGAAAATGTGTCATATCATGATTGGTTTTACCCGCAAAGATACCTCGCCGCCCCGACATCCCCCGCCTAATAGCGGCTCACGGTAAACATTTGGGCTACAAACCTCCTATCCTCCAGTCATTTACGTAATTCCTAAAGTAGTTATCATAGAATCAATCTTAAAATAAAATGCACTGTGTGAGTGCAGAAAATGGCGGTTTTCTGCACTCACACAGTGCATTTTTAGGATTATAGGGTTATTTCAGAGCTATTTTGAGGCTTTTGAGGCTTTCCATTCGTCGGCAAACTGGTTGAGAATCTGACGGATGTTGGCTCCGAGGCGCACGTAATCCTCCTCGTTGAGATTGGCGAGGGAGACGCGGATGCTCCAGCGCGGGCCGTCGAAACCGTCGCCGTTGAGGACAACGCTGCCGGTCTCGGAGGCGAGCCGGAACACTGTCGACAACGGGCTGTAGGTCTTGTCGATATAGTCGGCAAACTCCTGTCCGTAGAGTTTCTTGGCCCATACCATCATGTCTATCTCGGAATAATAGTCGGCACGCAGCGGGTCGGCAGGCATCTCGAAACCGAAGTTCTTCCACAGCGCGTCGTAACGGTCGTGGATAAGCTTAATCATACGCTTGTGGTAAGCTCCCTCCTTGTCAAGCAGCGAGCCGAGGGCGAAGAACGACATCTGTATCTGCTGGGGCGTAGACAGACCGGCGGTGTGGTTGAGTGCGATGAGACGGCTCTCGGCCACCATGCGGTCGATAAACTTCAACCCCGGCACATCGAGCGTCAACGAGCCGTAACGTGCCTCAAGCTGCTGCTTGCGGTCGTCGGGCAGTCTCTTGATCAGGTCATCGAAAACATTGTTATCGCTGACGGCAGTGACTGCGAGACGCCAACCGGTGGCACCAAAGTACTTGGAGAACGAATAGCAGGACATTGCATTGTAGGGCAGGTCGGCGATAAGACTGCGGTAGCCCTCCACAAAAGTGCCGTAAACGTCATCGGTAAGAATCATCAGGTCGGGGTTGGCCTTGACGACATCCTGAATGGCCTTTACCGTGGCGGCATCTATGGCATAGCTTGGGGGATTGGAGGGATTGGTGACAAAGAGCATCTTGTATTTCTTGTCCTTGAGCTGCTCGATGTCGGCGGGGTCGTACTGCCATGTGTGCATCCCGTCCTTGTCCATGACATCCGCTTTGATGTTGAGTACCTTGTACTCAAAGTCGCTCAACTGCGGAATCTCGATATATGGGGTGAACACCGGGACCATGATGGCTATGGCATCCCCCTTGTTGAGCAGGAAGTTGCTGCGGAGCACGTCAAAGGCATAGCACATGCCCGCTGTCGAACCCTCGACGGCAAATAGGTCAAATGTCACATCCTTGGGAGGATTGCCGGCACATATAGCCCAGTCGATATATTTGCGGGTGATACGCTGGGTGTAGTCGAGGATGCGCGGGGGCACGGGATAATTGTCGCCAAGAATGCCCGAGGCCCACTCCTCGATTAGCGCGTCGGAATCGGCCGACAGCTCTTCAAGGCAATACTCATAGGAGCGACGCAGCATGTCGACACCCGGCATAGAGGCATTCTCACGCATCCAGGTCTCGAAACGCACCGAAATGCCATCCTGCTTGGGGACGCCGGCAATGCCCTCGGGCATACTGAACGTGCGTGTGGCCTCGGTCATGGCAAACTGACCAAAGGCGAAAAATGCATTGCGCGCCTCGGTGGCGATCCAGTTGGGGTTGCCTCGCCCGGCGTTGAGGAGTATATGGGCCGATTTCTTGACCTTCTCGTCGGCCATCGCTATGATACGCCCTTTGAGTTCAAACGGAGACAGTTTGGAAAGCTCCGCGTCAACAGGTGAATTGATAAGATTGTCCATAATATTCAATGGTTAATATAGTTGTCAGATTATAATTTGATTATATCGAGAACCCTCTATGAGCACATCATCACTATCGCCACGCCCGACAATATCAGCAACGTATTGCCGACGGCATAGGTGACGGCATATCCCATGGCGGGAACCGAGCTGTGCAGGTTCTCCTCCAATGCGCCCAGAGAGGCAGTCGTGGTACGCGCTCCGGCCACACACCCGAGTGCTGTTCCGGCAGGGAATTTGAACACGTAGCGGGCAAGCAGTATGCCCAGGAGTATAGGCACGGCGGTCGCTATGGCACCCCACAGGAAAACCATGAACCCGATGCGTTGGAATCCCTCGATGAAATGCGGGCCACATTCAAGCCCGATACAGGCTATGAACATGTTAAGTCCGAGGTCGCGGAACACCCACACGGCCGAGGCCGGTATCTGCCCGTAGTCGGGATGCTTGCTGTGCCACCACCCGCACACGAGGCCCATGATGAGTACGCCTCCGGAGACCGTGAGCGACACAGGCACATTGCCGGCCTTGAACGACAGCACGCCTATGATGCCGCCGATAAGGATGCCGAGCGCAAGAAAGATGATATCGGACGCCGTTGTCTGCACCGACGACTTGCCTATCTCCTTTGAGGCCGTCTCCACGTCATACGGCAGGCCGACGAGCGTAATCATATCGCCGCCATTTATTACCGTATTCTCACGCACAGGCAGGGTAATGGTCTGCTGACGCTTGATTTCACGGATGCTGACACCGTGCATGAATGGCATGGCAAGAAGCTCCTTCACCGTCTTGCCGTCGACATTTTTCGTAGCCGCCATAGTGGGGGAAACACGTATGGCAAACGTGAGGAGCGCCGGGTCGCGGACTTCGGGACCTATCCAAGCCTCCTCGCCGATTATGCTCTCACGGCGGCCGCTGAGCACCACCTCGTCATCCTTGTATATCATCTGATTGCCTTTGGGTGTGTCAATGATGGCCCCGTTGTGACGTATGCGGTCGACAAAAAGCCTGCGCCCCTGCGAAAGGACGTAATTCTCAAATTCAGAAACTTTCCGGCCTGTGCCAAACCAATCGTTTGTGACCTTATAGCACCGGAATGACACTTCACGCATCGAGGACGCATAGCCGGGCTGATCCACGAGAGTCTCACCCATCTTGGCCTCCTCGTCCTGACACTCTTTGCGGCACTTTGCCAGGCCCCCCATCATACTCGGGCCGACAAAGGCGATAATCCACGCTGATCCGGCTGTACCGAACACATAGGCCACGGCATAAATAACGGGGATTATATCATACATCGACTGCTTGGTGGCATCCGGTATGGAAAGTCCTGATATGGTATCCTGCCCGACACCGATCACAGCCGAGATAGTCTGTGCGCCCGCAAACAGGCCGACCGCACCGCCGGCGTCATATCCGGCGAGCTTGGCACATACCCAGGTAGCTACAAGGCAACATGCGCACATAGCCACGGCAAAGAGCACCTGCGGCAATCCCGTTTTCTTGAAACTGCGGAAAAACTGGGGACCGACACTGTAGCCGATGGAGAATAGGAACAACAGGAAAAACACATTCTTCATCGGGGGAAGCACCTTGACCTCCGGAAAGATGATACCGACCACGATACCGACGAGCAGGACGCTCGTCACCGTACCGAGGGCCAGCATCTTATACTTCAGTTTCCCGAGAAGATAACCCAGACACAGCGTGAGGAATATCGCCATGGACGGATTATTTACAAAAAACGGAACGATGTGATTGTGCCACATAAAGTTTAAGTTTTAATTATTTAGGAATATCTTGTATCCGTAAACCGTCAGAAATCCCGTATTTGACACCAAGAAATCTTAAATAAGAACATCTGTCCAAGAAAATAAGTTTTACGGATTGCCCATTTGTCCACGATTGTCCCCATGCGAGAGGACGGTATCGGAAACGCCCTACAATCAGTTAGATTTGCAGACCGATAAACCTCAACCATCATCCATATCAAAATGAAAAACACACAATCCACCCTATCCATACGGCCACGCGGGACAGGCGGCGACCGTCCCGACGAGCGTACCGCCTCCTCCATGGCCTATGCATCAAGATGCCACAACCTGCGCTGCCACAGTTCGTGCGGCATACGCTACATGGCGCCCGTCGGAGTTCCCGCGACCCTCGCCGAGACCGACGCCACGCCATTCTTCACCTTTACCGCCGACAATGGCCGCGCGATTCTGCTGCTGCATCGCGGCGAGACACTGATGGCACTCGCCGACGGGGAGAAAAGCCCTGCGGTCATCGGCCACATGGACGGACAGCCGCTGTGCGCCATCCAGAGCGGCAACTCCGTCGTGGTGATGACCTCGCGGGGGCACATGTCGCTGACATACACTGTAGACGGCTCATGGCACGTCGCCGACGAGACAACCGTCCCTGTGATACGGATCATCGCGGGAGAGAGCCGCGACTTCGAGAGCATAGTGGCGCCGCGCCAGTTTGCCACACCCTATACACGATGGGGTGGCTCGCTCGATGCCGCCGACATATCGGCCATCACCGCCGACCTCATAGGGGCATACAGGGAATGTGTGGCAAAAGCCGCCGAGGCAGGATATTTCCTCCAGCCCGTGGCAGCGTGCTACGCCCTCGACACCACGGACACGGCAGCAATGTCGGCACCCGTGATGGTCAGTGCCAACGGATTCCAACCCAATGCACCGATAGAGGTCAATGTCGTGGCCAACGGCACCTCCTACGGAGGGATTGCGGGATATGCGGTGAGGCTGCGCGGCTATCGCATCGCCATGGAGGCTGTCGGGACAAATGACTACAGCACACCGATACACCTGCATCTCTCCCCGCAGTTGCATCCCATAGATCCGGAGCGGAACTGCTCCTACCGTACACTGTCGGGAACATCAGGCCCGACCCTGCGACTGTGGCTGCCAGGCACTGCTGAAGGAGGTGCCATCAGCACATGGCGGTACAGCATGATGCTCGCCGCAGCCGCATCGCGCCTCCGAGGCACGACGACGGTCTATACCCTCAACGTCAAGAATCCGGCAGGCATAATAGCCGATGACATACGCCCAGCGGCAGAGAGACAACTCGATGACGAGCTGAGGGGCCTGTCGACATTTCTATCCCGTAAAGCCGACATGGGGCCATCAACTTTCATGTGGACGGCTTGGAATGCCGCCGTGGCCCATCCCATCGGCGACACCGTGACATGGGGCAATATATCATCCCACCCCTGTCCCGCCCATCCGTTGCCCATGTTTGCCGCCACGACCCGTGCCGGAAGCTGGCACGGGTATGTGGCCGTCACACTCGGTCAGGGGCGCGGGCGCGTCGTGTGGAGCGGCGAGGGGCGCGGGGACACTCCCGACACCCTACAGCCACTGTTGAGCTATCCCGACCCCTCGGCTATAGAGATGACCGTAGCCATATCATCGGGCGACGGGACTGTCAGGCGCGCCACTTTCCCACTGACACCCGATGAGGGGGGCACGATGGCACTTTACGTGCAGCCCGAGGGGGAGGCAATGTCGCTGCCGGTGGTCGAGGAGGACTACATCATCCCCGCGATGACCGCGACCGCAGAGCACTATCCCGGGATGATACTGACAGCCTCCATTGACGCCCCGCTGATACCCGTAGCTGCCGTGACAGCCGTCGAGGGTGCGGTCACGGCGATATGCCGTCCCGTCAAATCGACCGGGGCGCTCGACTTCACGCGCTCACGTCTCTACCTGTTTGCCACGTCGGGCATATATCTCCTGTCGGTAAGTTCGGTCGGTGGAGCATTGTCGAGCCGCCGCATCGACCGCCATCCCGTCACGTCATCCGATCATGTCGCCGAAACGCCCTCAGGCGTCGTGGCCGTATCGGGCAACTCAATGCTGCTTGCCGACGGCAACCGTGTCACGGTGCTGTGCCGGGGGGTCGACTACCGCTCAATCGCCTACAATGCGGCGTATGACGAACTGCTTGCCATACGCGCTGACGGCTCACTGACCGCCCGCGACATGACGGGCGGCGACGGGCACTCGCTCGACCTGCGCCCGACAGCACTTTACACTGACCACCGGCTGCTGATGACCGCAAGCGGACGCCTGCTTGACGCATCGCGGGAGAGCACTGCGGTCTCAATGCCGGTAGCATGGGAAGGGGGACTAAGCCAATTCCCATTCGCGCCGCTCGCCGTCAAGGGTGTGGAATGGATCATTGACAGCCGGGAAGCCGACCTGCGGGTGAGGCTGCGTGGCGCATCGGGTGGCGATGACCCGTTGACACTCTTGGAGCTACATGCCGTCGGCGCGATAAACGCGCCACTGCGGGCGCGTGTCTTTGCCCCATGCCGCGTACGGTTGTCGGCATCCATCGAGGGGACAGTCTCCCCCGACATGAGGTTCTACGGCTTGACACTCTATCTGCACACCGCTAAAAAGAACCGATGATGACACTTGGCGAACTGACAGCAGAAAACGAGCGGCGCAACCGCGAACTATACCGTCCTTACGACCCGCTACGCGGCATAGGGTGCACGGGTGAACGCGTGCGCTGCCCCTCCCCCTACAACGAGGAGCGGGCATTTATACCGTCAGCCATGACAACCGATCCCGATTTCGGCAAGGTCGCGTCACGTATACAATGGCAAAGGCTGCGTTTCCGCCACGACTTCGAGTATTGGGCGGCGACATGCGTGAAGATACGCCACAAGACGCGCGGCGTGGAGGTGCCATTCGTGCTCAATGCCCCGCAGCGGCGCGTGCTTGCGATGCTTGAGGATGACCGAACGGGGGGACGCCCCATCCGCCTCATCATGCTAAAGGCGCGGCAGTGGGGAGGCTCGACACTCGTGCAGATGTACTTTGCATGGATACAGATAGTGCTGAGGCGCAACTGGCACTCGCTCATATGCGCGCAGGTCAAGGACACGGCGGCGACGATACGCGGGATGTATGCCGCGATGCTGCGTTCCTATCCCGAGGAACTGTGGGAGGAGGACGAGAAACCCCGATTCGCGGCGTTTGAGGGGGCGCAGAATACGCGGTTAATCGCCGGACGCGGATGCCGCGTCACGCTCGGGTCGAGCGAAAACCATGACAGCGTGCGCGGTGCCGACTACTCGATGGCTCATCTGAGCGAGGTGGCGTTCTGGTGTGACAGCACACGCCGCTCGCCCGAGGACTTCATCCGCGCCATAGCCGGTTCCGTACCTCTGGAGCCGCTCACGGCGGTCGTGATGGAATCCACCGCCAACGGTGTCGGATCTTATTTCCACACCGAGTGGCTGCGCGCCAAGGGGGACGAAAGCGACAAGCGGCCTGTATTCGTGCCGTGGTGGGAGATTGAGATCTACCGCCTCACCGTTGATGACCCGTGGGCGGTGTGGCAGTCGATGACATCTTATGAGCGGACGCTGTGGGAGCGCGGACTGACCCTCGAGATGATAGCATGGTATCATGCCAAGCGACGGGAGACGCAGACCGATGCCATGATGCAGGCCGAATACCCGACTGACGACACAGAAGCATTCATCAACTCGGGCAGCGGCGTGTTTGACCACACCCTCGTCGACCGTCTGCGTCTCGGATGCCTGGAGCCGATAGCCCGTGGTGAGCCGGCAGAGAGCACCGACAGCCGTGGACGCCACAGGATACACCTTGCAGAGGACCAGACAGGCTGCATGAAGATATGGAAATATCCCGTGGCGGCCAATCCCAGGATGCGTGACCGCTATGTGGTGGCCGTCGACATCGGGGGACGCTCGCAGCAGAGCGACTATTCGGTCATCGCTGTTTTTGACCGCGGGACATCCGGGGACGACCTCCCCGAGGTGGTGGCCCAGTGGCGAGGACACATCGACCACGACATCCTCGCACGTAAGGCCGGGATGATTGCACGATGGTATCATGAGGCGTTGCTGGTCGTGGAGAGCAACACGTGGGAGAGCGATAGCGACGGGGCCTACATACTCTCTGACCTCAACCGCACCTACCCTAACCTATACGTGCGCCGCCACGAGGAGACATCCCGCATGGGTCTCGACCCACGCCCGGGGTTTCACACCAACCGCTCGACCAAGCGCATGGCCATCGACCGGTTGATAGCGTGCGTCAGGGAGGGGCTGTACATCGAGCGCGACCGCCTGGCATGCAACGAGCTGTGCACTTACGAGCAACTGCCCAACGGGAGCTACGCGGCACGGCGCGGTCATCACGACGACATACTGATGACCCGTGCCATCGCACTGCTCGTCATCAGCCGGTTGCCCCCGCCCGACTGCGGCAGCCTGGAGGATGCCCGATACAAATGGTAATCCTTTGCAAGTTCAAAATTCAAAGTGCAAAGTTCATAGTTTTCATTCATACAACTGTGAACTCTGCACTTTGAACTTTGAACTTATTCAAGCGTTGCGAGTATCTGGCGTAGCTCCTCGTCGGTGGCGGTGAGACGCGAGCGGCACTCGGTGATAAGCTCGGCGGCACGGCGCGTACAGGCCGACAGGCGGTCAATATCCACGTCGTCCGACTGCATCATCCTGACGATGCGCTCCAATTGGGTGATTGCCTGGGTATAGGTGAGGTCCTTGACTGGGGTTGAGGTTATATTTTCGGTCGTTTCCATTATTCAGGGATGTTTATGATTGGTGTGTGGCGGCTACCACCGATATTATCGAGCCGTCGGCAGTGACCGTCTCTATGGTGTCGCCATTGGCGACGTCGGCGGCACGGCGCAGTGTGACACCGTTGTGGCGCGTCAGGGTAAAGCCGCGACGCAGCACCGACGCCGGCGAAAGCGCCTCGACCATTGCAGCGAGCGAGTCGAGGCGCGTCACGGCACGCCGCGTGACCTCACGCGATGCGGAGTCGAGTGTCGAGGCTATATGGTCGAGCACCATCAGGCGTGGCCGTATATGCCGCGACGGAAGCTGCGCCACAACGGGCAGAGTAAGGTCAAGACGCATACGCGCACGCTCCAGAGCGGCGAGCGGCAACGTCGGCAACAACGCCTCATACTGGGCAAGCTGCATTCTCATGCCCCCCACCCTTTCGGAGACGGCACGATGGAGGTCGGCGGCAAGACGCGACAGGTGCTCAAGGGCGGCATTGCCGCGTGCGATAAGCCACTCCGCAGCAGCGGTCGGGGTCTTGACACGCATATTGGCCACATAGTCGAGCACCGTGATATCCCGTTCATGCCCTATGCCGATGATGACAGGCAGCGGAAACTGGGCTATGTTGGCGGCGAGATTGTAATCGTCAAATGCCATGAGGTCGCTCGTCGCCCCGCCCCCACGTATTATCACGACGCAGTCCCACTCCTCCTGCACGGCAGCAATCATGTCGAGAGCGGAGATGATGGCGGCAGGAGTCCGCTCCCCCTGCATCACGGCGGGAAACAGGCGCGTGGTGAAACGCAGCCGCGCGGGGTTGTTGTAGAGCTGGTGGAGGAAGTCGCCATATCCGGCTGCCCCGGGGGCGGAGATAATGGCAATACGGCTTGGAACATCGGGCCACGGCAGCTGCCTGTTGGCCTCGAGGATTCCTTCGGCCTGCAGTTTGAGCAATATCTCGCGGCGGCGCCGCATGAGGTCGCCCATCGTGTACTCGGGATTGACAGCCGTGATATTTAGCGAAAGCCCGAATACAGGATGCATCTGGGCCGACACGCGCAACATGACCTTGATACCCGTGGCAAAACGCTGCCCCGTGACGGCAAGGAACTCCGTGGCGACACGCGAATGTACGTTGGCCCACATCGTGGCGCGTGCCCGCGCCACCGACTGCCCCGTGGCAGGGTCTTTCTGCAACAGCTCCATGTAGCAGTGACCGCCACGCACGGCGACATCGCTCAACTCGGCTGTAATCCATATCCCCTGGGTGGAGGGTACCATGACAAGCGTGCCAACACGCCTCATCAGGTCAAGCAGGGTTATCGGCGAGTCGAGTGTCATTTCAGCGGCGACATGCGCTTGCCGTCCCAACGGTAGCGCAATGTAGGATGGAAATAGTCACCTACCGCCATGTCATCGTGGGAGATAAACGACGAGAGGTTGTTGGTGAGGGTCAACACTCGCGTAGCGGGGTCATACTCATAGCTGACAATCAGGAACGGCACCATAGCTTCAATCATGTCGGCCTGGGCGCGGCCCGCGTCAGTCATCCAGTCCTGCAACGTCGGCGCGGTGAAAACTCGCGACTTCACAGGTGTCCAGTCCTTGGTGTAGAACGACATGCGGCTGTCGCGTGCGGGCATCGCCACCGTCTCTATGACAGCTATAAGGGTGTCCTTGGCCTCAGGGAGCACGACAATCTGATAGGACGAGGCATCGGTCATCCTGAAACTCAGACTCTCGGGGGTAAGCCCAGTAATCTTTGAGGAGCCGCGAAGCACGTTGGACGACGCCGTGGAGGAGCCGCTGTTAAAGTAGTCTATCATGTCGAGCCTCGTAGTGTTGTCGAGAAGCGGGAACTGCGACGCGGGTGCCGAGGCAAATGCCTTGGATGCCGTCAACTGGGCCGACGCCGGCATGGCAGCCGCCACGGCCAGCAACAGGGATAATATAAGGCGATGTATCATATTTTGCTGATTATCAAATTATAAGTTATTTACAAGCTTTATAAGTCCAATAGGTCAAATAAGCCTTTTAGGTCCTATAACTCTGACCTGTGCACTTTGACCTGTGCACTACTTTGAGCGTTTGCGGGAGCCGCCTTTCTTGGAGCCGCCTTTGCCCTTGCGGGAAAACTGTGCGTAAGGCATCTCGCCATCAGCGTCGGCATGCGGCTCCTTGCGGCGCGACAGCCGGGCATAATCCTTGTCGGGGTCGGCTATCTCGGCATATATGCGCTTGCCAACAAAGTCGAGGCCCTTCAAACCCTCGACCACGCGGCGCGCATCACCTTTCTTGACGTCAAACAGCGAATACTTCGGCAGCAGGTCGATACGCCCCACGTCGACACGCGCCCCGGGCAGCTGGTGGTTGAGTATGTCGATGAGGTTTCCGGCAAAGAAGCCGTCATTCTTGCCGAGATTGACATATATGCGCGCCATGCCGCGCTCGGCGGTACGACGGTCTTTCTCGGCATCGGTCAACGGCTTTCGCTGTTCCTTCTCTTTCTTCTCCTTGCGGGGCTTCTCGTCGATGAAGTCGATGGTCGGAGCATCCTTGTAGTAGTCGAGCAGGCGGTTGAACTCCATGGAGAACACTCGCTTGAGCAAATCCTCCTCCGAGAGCCACCCGAGTTTACGCGACACGCCGGGGAGATACTTTGCAATCTCCTCCTCGTCGACCTGCACACGCTCTATGCGGTCGGCAAGGTTGTAGAGCTGCTTCTCGATGATGTGGCGCGGCGAGGGGACATCCTCGCGCTGGAATGTCTTGCCGATCTTCTTCTCAATCTCGCGTAGCTTGGCACGCTCGCGGGAGTGGATGATGGCTATCGAGACGCCGGTCTTTCCGGCGCGCCCTGTACGGCCCGAGCGGTGGGTGTAAGTGGCGATATCATCGGGCAACCCATAATTTATGACGTGGGTCAGGTCGTTGACATCGAGGCCACGGGCGGCGACATCGGTGGCGACAAGGAGGGTTATCACGCGGTCGCGAAACTTCTTCATCACCACGTCGCGCTGTGCCTGCGACAGTTCCCCGTGGAGCGAGTCGGCGTTGTAGCCGTCGCGTATCAGGTTGTCGGCCACCTCCTGCGTCTCACGGCGGGTGCGGCAGAAGATTATGCCGTATATGTTGGGGTTGTCATCGGCTACACGCTTCAGGGCGAGGTACTTGTCCTTGGCATGTACCATGTAATAGACATGGCGCACATTCTCGGCCCCAGTGTTGCGCGTTCCGACGACAAACTCGACCGGGTCTTTCATATAACGCTTGGCGATGCGTGATATTTCAGTCGGCATAGTGGCCGAGAAAAGCAGCATCTTGCGGTTGTCGGGGACATGGGCGAGAATGTCGTTGATGGAGTCGAGGAAGCCCATGTTGAGCATTTCGTCGGCCTCATCAAGTATCACCGTGTGCACGTCGTCGAGCTTGACGACACCACGGTTTATCAGGTCAATGAGACGCCCGGGGGTGGCGACGATGACCTGCACCCCCTTCTTGAGGGCGCGTATCTGGCTCTCGATGCTCGACCCGCCATAAACGGGAAGCACCGACATATGAGGCATATATTTTGAAAAATCGGCGAGGTCGCTTGCTATCTGGAGACACAGCTCGCGGGTGGGCGACAGTATGAGCGCCTGGGGGACACGGCGCGAGATGTCGATGCGCTGCAATACCGGCAACCCGAATGCCGCCGTCTTGCCCGTGCCTGTCTGCGCGAGAGCCACCACATCGCCATCCTCATGGAGCAGGTGGGGTATCACTTTCTCCTGCACCGGCATCGGCATCTCAAAACCCAACTCGTGGATGGCACGCAGCAACGGCTCGCTCACACCCAATTCTTCAAATGTCTTCATTCCTAAAATTATGATTTATCTACAAAGATACTATTTTATATGTTAGATAACGTCCGATTTGCCCCAAAAGTTACGTCATGACCCGCCGTCACCGTCCGTCACGGGGCATAATCATGTGTGTCAATAGCACAAATAATGACGTAATGTGCCATTGGTTAAGATTGTGTTAACGTCCGCGAGATAGCAAAAACTTTCACTATTTTTGCACCCGTAAACAATCATAATATCCATTATGGCTAAAGCTAAAGGAGCTGTTATTATCGACACGGAACGCTGCAAGGGATGTGACCTCTGTGTGGTGGCGTGTCCCAAAGATGTGCTGAAACTGCAATCCAAGGAGGTCAACGACCGTGGATACCATTTTGCCTCGGCAATCGCCATGGAGGAGTGTATCGGGTGTGCCAATTGTGCGATGGTATGCCCCGACGGGTGTATCGAGGTCTACCGCGTGAATGTATGACCTAAGAAATCCCAATTAACTTGATTACAAGACAGAAAGGATAGATATAATGAATGAAGATGTGAGATTGATGAAGGGCAACGAGGCCATCGCCCATGCGGCTATCCGCTACGGGGTCGACGGCTACTTCGGCTACCCCATCACGCCGCAGTCGGAAATCCTGGAGACCCTCGAGGAGGAGATGCCATGGGAGACGACAGGCATGGTAGTGCTGCAGGCCGAGAGCGAGGTTGCCGCCATCAATATGGTATATGGAGGCGCAGCCACGGGAAAGGCGGTGATGACCTCATCGTCGTCGCCCGGCGTGAGCCTCAAGCAGGAGGGCATCTCCTATATCGCCGCCGGCTCGCTGCCGGCACTTATCGTCAACGTGATGCGCGGAGGTCCCGGTCTTGGCACCATCCACCCCTCGCAGGCCGACTATTTCCAGGCCACCAAGGGTGGAGGCCATGGCGACTACCGTCTTATCGTGCTCGCGCCGTCAACAGTGCAGGAGATGGCCGACTTTGTGGGAACGGGGTTTGACCTGGCGTTCAAGTACCGCAACCCGGTGATGATACTCGCCGACGGCATCGTGGGGCAGATGATGGAGAAGGTCGTGCTGCCGCCACAGCGTCCGCGCCGCACCGCCGAGCAGATTGCCGAGCAATGCCCGTGGGCTGTCACAGGCCGCGCACGGGGACGCAAGCCCAACGTGATGACGACGCTTGAACTCGATTCCTACGTCATGGAGGAGGTCAACAACAAGCTGCAGGCCAAATACCGCGAGATAGAGCGTAACGAGGCCCGATGCGAGGAGTTTATGACCGATGACGCCGACTACCTGATTGTGGCATTCGGCTCGATGGCCCGAATATGCCGCAAGAGCATCGAGGAGGCCCGCGCACAGGGCGTAAAGATAGGGCTGCTGCGCCCCATCACCCTTTGGCCCTTCCCTTCCGAGGCTGTCAGGGAGCTGTCGCGCCGCGTAAAGGGTATGCTTGTCGTCGAGCTTAACGCCGGACAGATGATCGAGGACGTGAAGCTCGCCTGCGACCGTCCCGTGCCTGTCTACCACTTCGGCCGCCTCGGGGGCATAGTCCCCAATCCCGCCGAAGTGCTCGATGCGTTCTACAAGGACTTCCCATCTTCAAAACCTACTGAAAAATGAGCGACAGCAACTATATCATAAAACCAGAAAACCGTGTCTACGCCAAGCCCCGGCTTCTCAACGACAACAACATGCACTACTGTCCGGGCTGTTCCCACGGAGTGGTGCACAAGCTCGTGGCCGAGGTGATAGACGAGATGGGTCTCGACAACTCGGCTGTGGGCGTCGCCCCGGTGGGCTGCGCGGTGTTTGCCTACAACTATGTCGACATCGACTGGATAGAGGCCGCCCACGGACGTGCCCCTGCGATAGCGACGGCGGTGAAGCGCCTCAACCCCGAGAACCTCGTGTTCACCTACCAGGGCGACGGCGACCTCGCGGCGATAGGCACATGCGAGACCATCCACGCCGCCAACCGTGGCGAGAACATCGCGATAATATTCATCAACAACGGCATCTACGGCATGACAGGCGGCCAGATGGCCCCAACCACCCTGGAAGGGATGAAGACCTCCACAACCCCCTACGGACGCCGCGCCGACCTCAACGGATATCCGCTGAAGATAAGCGACCTGCTCGTGCAACTCGACGGCACATGCTACGTGACGCGACAGTCGGTGCACACCCCGGCGTCTGTGCGCAAGACCAAGGCGGCCATACGCAAGGCGTTTGAAAATTCCCTCGCCGGGCGCGGCACTTCGATGGTGGAGATTGTCTCCACATGCCCCTCGGGGTGGAAGATGACACCCGCCGACGCCAACCGCTGGATGACCGAGAACATGTTTGCCAAATACCCCATGGGCGACCTCAAGGATACTACCAAGGAGGCCCCCGTAAACCCCGTAAAGCAATGAAAGAGGAGATAATTGTAGCCGGATTTGGTGGCCAGGGTGTACTGTCGATGGGCAAGATACTGGCCTATGCCGCCCTCATGGACGGCCTTGAGGTGACATGGATGCCATCCTACGGCCCGGAGCAGCGGGGCGGCACAGCCAACGTCACGGTCATCCTAAGCGACGAGCCGATAAGCTCGCCCGTGCTCGACACTTACGACACCGCCGTAATACTCAACCAGCAGAGCCTCGACCGATTCGAGTCAAAGGTCAAGCCGGGGGGCGTGCTCATATACGACTCCTACGGCATACACAAGCCCCCGACACGCACTGACATCACCATCCATCGCGTCGACGCGATGGAGGCGACATTTGACATGTCCTCCTCCAAGACCTACAACATGGTCGTGCTCGGCGCCTTGCTCCGCGTGAAGCCTGTTATCCCCGTGGAGGCCGTCAGCGCGGCCCTGCGCAAGACCCTCCCCGAGCGTCACCACCATCTCATCCCGATGAACGAGGAGGCCGTCAAGCGCGGCATGACCCTCATCAAGGAATAACCCTTCCCCCACCCCATACACGAGAAGTGACAGTCCATACACTGCCACTTCTCGCTCATTTTGGCAGTTTATACACGACCACACCACATTTCGATTGCAACCATAGGAACGCTGCGTGTCCGCGACCGCAAAAATACTTTTACCCTATTCATCAACTGTAAATATTTCACTATCTTTGCTCTTACAGCATTTTATGAGCAAATTTAACACGATATAATGGAGAATTTCAGATTTTGGACGCCGACAAAGTTTGTGTTCGGGCGTGACACCGAGAGTGAGACAGGCAAGCTGGTGAGAGAATTTGGCGGACGGCGCGTACTGCTGCTCTATGGCGGCGGCTCGGTCGTACGCAGCGGCCTGCTCGACCGCGTGCAGCGGTCGCTCGCCGAAGCCGGAGTGGAATACCTGACAATGGGCGGCATCAAGCCCAACCCGACCGACGACCGCGTGTATGAGGGCATCGAACTCGTGCGCCGCGAGGGGATAGACTTCCTGCTCGCCGTCGGAGGCGGCAGCGTCATCGACACAGCCAAGGGCATTGCCTGCGGCGCACCCTACGACGGTGACTTCTGGGACTTCTACTGCGGCAAGAAAACGGTTGAGCGCGCAATGCCTGTCGGGGTGGTGCTGACGATTCCAGCCGCCGGCAGCGAAGGCTCCGGCAACTCGGTGATAACCCGCCTCGACGGGTTGCACAAGCTGAGTCTGCGCACCGAGAGCGCCCTGCGTCCACGGTTTGCCGTGATGAACCCCGTGCTGACGATGACACTCCCACCCTATCAGACCGCAGCAGGGATCGTCGACATGATGGTCCACATCATGGAACGCTACTTCACCCCGACACAGGATGTGGAAATCACCGACCGCGTGGCCGAGGGCGTCCTCAAGGCCATCATCGACCAGGCACGCATCGTTATGGAACATCCCGACGACTACGATGCCCGCGCCAACATCATGTGGAGCGGCACGTTGGCCCACAATGGCGTGTGCGGCACCGGGCGGCGCGAGGACTGGTCATCCCACTTCATGGAGCACGAGCTGAGTGCCGTATACGGTGTGACCCACGGCGCGGGGCTTGCCGTCATCGCCCCCGCATGGCTCGAATATGTCGCCGCCAAAAATCCCGCCAAGCCGGCCCAGTTTGCCGAGCGCGTGATGGACGTCACCCCTACGGGTGACCCACTCGCCGATGCCCGTGAGGGCATAAGCCGCCTGCGCGAGTTCTTCATCTCAATCGGAATGCCCGTCACCATGCGCCAGCTCGGCATCGACAACCCCGACATCGACCTCCTCGTCCACAAAGTGCACGAAAACAAAGGCACCACCTTCGGAGGCTACATCCCCCTCACCGCCGCCGACACCCGCGCCATCTACCTCTCCGCACGATAATTCCCCCACCATCACCCATCACAAATAGAAGGGGCTGCCAAATGGCAGCCCCTTCTATTTGTATATACCACCTCCAAATAAGCCCAATAGCCCCTATAAGGCTTATTGGGCTTATTTGACTTATTGGCCCTATGCCGGCGGCAGCGGGGAAGCTGCCGGGGGAGTGCAGCCGCGGGGGACGACGCGTTAACGGCGGGAGGCACATTCGCAACCCCGCCGCCGCCAATGGGGCGCATTGGCACCCGGGATTCCCGTGGTGAGGCGCGATACCCGGCTTGGCGGATGGCGCGCCGGCAGCGGCCCCGCGCCGCGGTCACCCCCGCCCGGAGCCCCAATGTTAACGGCAGTGCACGCTTCGTGCACACCCCCGCCGTGAAACATCCGCCACCCCGAGGAACACGCCGCCAGGCCACCACCGGCGCAAACGGGCCGCTCCCGTAGGGGCGCTGTAAATAGCGCCCGCAGCGACAACCCGGGCGGCAAGACGGCCGACAGCCCGCAGCGACACAGGCACAGCGTCAGAGGACGCCGCACGACCAAAACCGAAAAAGAGAAAAGACAACAATATTCACTCAATTTTTAATTAACTCATACTCGTATTATGAAAAAACTTTATTTGCTTTTCGCATTCCTTTTCGCCCTCATCGGCTACCAGGATGCCGGAGCTTACTTGGTTTATCTCAACGAAGAAGGGGTCGGCGGTAACGCTAACTGTTACATGACCGACAATTCGTTGGGAACATGGAGCGGCAAATCCATGACCCGCCTTGGAGATAAGCTTTATGTCGTATCCGGCACTAACACCCCCTCGGGCAATTGCGTGATGTTCTATGGAAATGACCAAAATAGAACTACTGAGAACCAACAAATGTCGTTCACTTCAGGAGGCCTATACGGCTATAATGAGAATAAAGGGTCATATGGATGGAACATTATTGTAAATGGATCTTCGCACGCCATGGCATATAATGCAAGTTCGAGCAACTACACATGTTCAATTACCTGTAGTGGCTCAACCTCTATCCAATTGAAGGATACAAAAGGATGGTTTGTGCTCTCCGGCAATGTGTCCGGGACAACGATAAGCGGCATCTATCAGTCAGATCAGCAGGCATATGTATCATTGAATGGCACTTATACCGCCACATTTAATCCAGTAGCACGTACTCTGTCATTCTCCGGCGGCGGTGGCGGCGGTGGGGATGATCCTGAAAATCCCGGGCAGTTACCAACAAAGAAGTGGAAAATCACCGCTACAGCGTCCAATCCGCAAGTCTTTCTCATCGGCGAGCATCTCAACTACAACCGCGTCACACCTGAATATGAGATGAAGCGCGGAGCCGACGGCAAGTATCACATTGATCCGTTCATGGTAGTACCGGGTGCAAAGTTCAAGGTGCGCGTATTCACCTCTGATACGGAAAATGGCTATAAGGACTACTCCTACAACAATGCATCCGCTAACTCCTCTAACATAAACAACGCCGCCTACACCTGGGGCACTGACACCTACACCAACAACGGAGACATGACATTGAATCTTGGCTATTCGATGGTGTCCATGACTTTTGACAACACGGGCAACCACCGTCTTGAGGTGACACTTGACACCAAGTCTCCATCGACGCTCTCATGCGCACCGATAAAGGGACATCCCTATGTTTCACTCCAAGGGCAGGCAACACGCATACTTGACAAGTATACCACTCCCAATTCCGGTTGGGGCAACGGCTCTGCACGTTCCACTACCGATGGTTGGGAGAACGGATGGGCACAGATGGACGAAGATGGCAATGTGCTCATATATGATGACAATATCGACGGTGGCCGCTATGGCGGTAGTGCCGTATCAGGACGTGCCATGTACAACACCATATGGCCACCGCGAAACCCCGTTTCGTTCTACTACAAGTATGGTTCGGGCAAGGTGCTCGAGACTTCATCTGACGACCTCCACTTCAAGTATCTTGGCACAAAGAAACGTTCCGAAGCAAACACAAACGATACGGATGCCAATGACGATAAGACAACCTATGCAGTCTATGAGGTGACTGACATCGAGATGACAGGCGCATATAAGATATGGTCAGGCTGGGGTGGACGCCCCGAGAATGTAAACGGCGATAATTCCGGATCCTACTGGAGTTCGCACGTCAATTGGGGCTTCAATAAGTGGGTGAGCGGTCAATCGACCCCGATCAACACCGAAGAATGGTATGGCATGAACGGGGCTGGCTTTGACATCAAGGATGGAGGTGCTTTTAATTATGTTGACAACTCCGCAGGCGGTGACTTCAACTTCGACGGCACACGATTATTCTCCAAGGTGCAACTGTGGTATGCCCTTGATGACAACAACCCCAACAAAGGGCGAGATGATTCGTGGGTAATCACCTACCTTGCCGTCGCCAACCCCTACATCTCTATACGCCGCTCGGCCAAGACTGAAGTCACCGGCGACTACGAGATGCGCAATCTCCCCACCGACGGCCGCACGGTCAAGAGCTACCGCATCTACCTCATCAAGGAGGGGGAGGACGGAGCAGACGGCGCCAAGACACTTGTAGAATCGAAGCCTGACGGCTCGTATGACCCCGCGACGCTAAAGGGCACAGTCGTCAGCGACAACCTCCCCTCGGGACGCTACAAGTACCGCTTTGAGGCGTCCTATAACCAAGGGGGCACCGTAACCTATCCCGATCAGGCATGGGAGACCCCCTGGGTGCGTATCTACGGCATGATCCAGCCCGTCATCACCCGCGCCGAGCAAGTAACGGTTGTTGAGGGAAATGAGCTTGACGGGAAGAAGACATTCTACTCGTTTGACATCGCGGTGGAGGCGCATGCTCCATCAACGACCACCGACAACGGCAGTGAGCTATCCGACCTCATAAAGAGCTACAAGGTGACTTTCCCCTCCATCACGGGATATGACTTTGCCGCGTCGATAGAGGCAAAGAACAGCGACGGGACAGAAGCCACGACATCGGTCAGCGGCAACACCATGACCGTCACCCCCGACAAAGGCAACAACAACGCCATGCCGTCGCTGACATTCAAGAATGTGATACCCGGCGACCACAAGTTTACCGTAGATATGCTCGCTGAAGATGGCGACACCGAATGGCCTGCCGACAACGTGACCTCCGCATCCGAGACCGTGGAGATGGTCGTGCCGAGCGTGAAACTTGACAACATGCGTGCCTCCCTCAACCAGGTTGCTGCCGACGCCGACATGACCCATATAGCCTTGGAGGAGCGCATGAACGTGCGCCACGGGCATGTGCGCGAGCATGACACCGAGGGGAGCAGCTGGGAGAAGGAGGGCAAGACCGGCAAGCAGAACAACGGCGGCTATGGCGCACACCTGTCGCGCTACAACCGCATAGACGCCTATGGCGACCTGTCGACACTCCTTGTGACCGACGGTGTGCTCACCGACTGGGATGTCAACATAGAGGTCGTGCTACAGGATGCCGGCGCAGGGCTTGACGAGAAGTATCACTACACCCCCGACGCATCATCGACCATCAACAAGACGGCCAACGAACTTGTCATAAGCTATCTTCCTGTTGCGATGCAGGACAAGCCAATTGCAGATGAACTCACGATCTACACGGATAATGCGACAGCAAAGGCCCAGACATATCACGCACCGGCGAAAACCATAGTCAATTACGTGGTAACAACGACTTACAAGCGCAAGACGGTGACGTCAGACGTGGTGACCGCCACCAAGGATGAAAGTACATTCACGGTGTACAATCCGGAAAAGCCCAATGATTCCAACGTGCAGTTTGGTGCCGTCACAGGCTCGTTTGACAAGCCACACGGCATACAGCTTGAGGGACACTCATGGCAGAAGTGGTACAACGCGTTCAATGTCCTCGACCTTGAGACAGGCAATGCCAACGGCAATTTTGCCGTAGGATTCTTCTTCACCAACGGCACCGAGCTGCCCGTCTATGAGCCTACCGACCCCCAGCATAAGATATATCCCGGCGGCCATGTGCTCGACTGTTCCATCAATAGGCATAACGGCTACACAGAGCGTTTCTATAACGTGTTCACCGATGCCCCGAGCGCGACCAAACACTTCGGTGAGATGGCCGTGGATGCGACCGGCTACGGCGTGGACGAGCATGGAGGCGGCGGATATAAGTCGCTGCCCCTCCATCTGGGATGCGTCTACAAGTTTGACAATGTGACTGACAAGCCTCTCTTGAAAGAAGATTTCTCGTCTTTTGCTAAGCTGGAGGGCGTGCTCATCACCACCCATCCTATTGTGGTGAAGCCCGACGGCAATGGCGTGCGTCCCACTGTCAGCCTCATGACCTCCGACAGCAAGACCATACCCTTTGTTGCCGCAGCCAAAAATGCAAAGGCTGCCTCACGTGCCCTCCTCGCCATCGAGACACCAAGCCATGTGGAAAAAGGTTTCGATGGCGCAACCACCGACCTTGACGAGGTGCTCGGCGACTTCAATACCGCGTTCCGCGTGTTCCCCAACCCGGCCGTGGACATCGTGACAGTAGAGGCTTCCGCCGAGATTGGCAACGTGGAGGTCGTTGCCTCCAACGGCGCAACGGCATTGAAGGCCGAGATACGCGACACCAAGGGACAGCTTGACGTTTCCGCGCTCCCCGCAGGGCTCTACCTGCTGCGCACCGACGCCGGCACAACCCGCCTGATCGTGAAATAGACAAGTCAGTAGTATTTGCGCGATAATCCAATGAAAGTGCGCCACCCCGCGATGGGGTGGCGCACTTTGCTTTTCCTGCCGCAACACAGGCAGACAAGGGGTCGGACATAAGTACACAGGTACATAGGGCTACGCGGCGCAGAAAAGTTAGACATAAGTACACAGGGACATAAGGCTGACGCGGCGCAGAAAAGTTAGACATAAGTGCACAGGGACATAGGGCTGACGCGGCGCAGAAAAGTTAGACATAAGTACACAGGGATATAGGGCTGACGCGGCGCGGGTATGCAAGGGGTCGGAGACCTCGCTGTTAAGTTAACCCCATGGTAAGTGGAGCGACCGTAAGGGAGCGCAACGGTCCATGGGGCCGGGGCGCATGCGTCCATGAAGGACATGTTCCTCGTAGAGGATAGATTCCCAGCCATCCCATATCAGGCTATGCTGTGTGCCATACGTGACGGGAATATATCCTCTCCGAGGAACACACTTGTTGATGGATCTCCCTCTACCCCACAAACCGCTACGCTCATTGTGGGGTTAACTTAACCGCAAGGTCTCCGACCTCTTGCTGCCGATGGCCGCCATCCCTAACCCCACAATGGTGCATATGCACTGCGGGCTGTCGTAGGAATGTAAAAAATCGGAGAATCGTTTGGAAGATGGGATATTATGGCGTACTTTTATGGCAAAACCTACCGCCCCATGAGCAACACCCGATGCCTGATGCATATTTGTCATAAACACAAAATCACGCTATATGACTCTCGATGAGGGGCATTGTGATGATGTCTACAATGTCATAGCGTCTATCGCAACGGGATTGGGTTGCCGCGTGTTGCGCATCAACGGTGTCGCCAACCATATCCACATACTCGTTGACCTGCATCCCACGGTGGCGTTGGCTGACTTTATGCGTGTCGTCAAGCAACGCAGTAGCCTGTGGTTGAAACAGTGTGGGTTGCATCCGTATTTCGAGGGGTGGGGCAAGGAATATTTCGCCCATTCTGTCAGCCCGCGTCATGCCGATGCCGTGATGCGGTATATTGACAGTCAGAAAGAGCATCATCGCGTGCTGTCGTTTGAGGAGGAAATCCGTAAAATAACCGCAAATTCAGGGATGCCGTGGGATGATCGGATGCTGACTTAGGCTTTGGCGACGAGAGGTCGGAAAGCGTGGGTATACCCATACTCAATAAGGGGTCGGAGACCCCGCAGTTAGGTTAGCCCCACAATTAGCGTAGCGGTTTGTGGGGTTAGGGATGACCCGTCCACGGTCGTGTTCCTCGGAGAGGATATATTCCCGCCACGTATGGCACACAGCATAACCCGATATATGATGGCACGGAATTTATCCTCTTCGAGGAACACACGCGTTATGAGTGCACACCCCATGGACCGTTGCGCTCCCTTACGGTCGCTTCACTTACCATGGGGTTAACATAACCGCGAGGTCTCCGACCTCTTGTGGCTGATGAGTGTCATTGAGGTGCCACATCCGCATCGGCGTGCCACATTTGTATTGGTGTAAATCTCAATCTGCATAGGAGGTTACTGGCACACCGCTGTAATGCATCCTCCTACAGCGAATTACAGTGTGAAGCGATATTTGAGGGAGGGGAGGCAGCCGAGGGTTTCCTTGAACTCGCAGAGGCCGTAGGAGGGGAGGCCGTTTTCGGAGGAGGGACCGATGTCGAGGTGGCGCATCCCCATGCGGCGGCTATGGAGGAGGACATCGTGGGTGAAGCGGTTCATGGGACGCAGTTCGGCAAATCCGGGGGCGTCGCCCCAATACACGACCTGGCCGATGTCGGGCGTCACGCGGTGAATCTGCGCCGCCGCCACGTCGGCACCCTCATATGTCATCACCATAAACTCGGCGCGCACCAGCGGCGCGGTGGCTATGACGTCATCAAGGGTCATCCGCAGGGGGTAGCCGTGGCTCTCGCGATTGGCCTGTATCACACGGTAGGCACGGCGTATATCATCGACACGGTCGCGGCTTAGAATCTCGGTGGCAAACGGGTGTCGCAGCGAGTTGCGCCATTTGTTGCGGGCGTTGCCCGACAGGTGTGTCTCAAAGTCATCCACCTGCGACAGCGGATAATGGTAGCTGATGTCGGCATACGCCAGTGTCCCGGCTCGCATCATCGAGCTTGCGACTTTTGGGGTCGCCTCGTCGTAGATGTCGGGGGGGAGTGTCACCTCAACCCTCTTGCCGCACTCGCGGCCGTATGCGGCCAAAAGGGCCGTGCCCTCGTCGATGATGTCGACGTTCTGCCGGCGGTTGTAGGCAAAGCCGCCAAACGGGGCCGAAAACGGGGAGAGCAGCCTGTCGCCGCGCTCGCCGAGGATGATGCCGAGACGCACTTTCGGGCTGCCGAGGACGAGATAATGCAGGTCGTCACACTTGCCGCGGTTAAGTTCGGAGAAATCCACGGTGTTGTACACGTGCGCTGCGTCCTGATCGAGCAGCGATCGATATTCGTCGGGGGTGACTCTGCGGATATTCATTTCAACGGGGATTTATAGAGGGTGTTTAATAATGAGAGTTAATTTGAGGTCGCGTATTTGAGATGGATTTAGCGTTGCAGCCGATGGAGCATAGCGGGCTATGCGACTGAGGCAAAAGGCTAAAGACACTCAAATACGCGAGACCAATGGTAATATCTTTGCTGTGCATATAGATGATACTTTAACTGTTTTAGGATGCCGTAAACAAAAGTTAGCTTTGCCCCGGTTGGCTTTTGTGAAATTCCATCCGCGTCTCAGTCGCATAGCCCGCTATGCTCCATCGACTTAAATGTAATTTCCCTAAAACCCAACCGCCTCAAATTAACTCTCATTATTAAACACCCTCTTAGACTCGACAATCTTGCGGGCGGTGACCGTGGCGGCATCTGACGTGCCGAGGCGGCGGCGCATGTCGGCATAGCCGCGGAGCTGCGCCTCGCGGGCGGGGGCGACACATCCGGGGGCTACGGGGAGCAACGCGCCGAGACGCTCGGCGAGGATGTCGGGTGTGCACTCGTGGAGAAGCTGCTCGGGCACTATCGGGGAATCCACGATGAGGTTGGGTAGCGACACATAGCTGACCTTGAGCAGACGCGCCATGAGGCTGTAGGCGAGCCGTGAGCCGTTGGAGCGGTAGCAGACCACCTGTGGCGTGCCGAGGAGGGCACATTCGAGCGTGGCGGTGCCGGAGGTCACGAGCGCGGCGGTGGCGTGGTGCATCAGCTCGAAGGTGGCATTATCGACAACTGGGAGATCGGTTATCGCGCCGTATATGTCGGGGTCTATGCCTGGTGCGCCGGCGATGACTGCCTGATAGCCCTCAAAACGCTCTGCCGCCTCGGCCATGACGGGGAGGTTGCAGCGTATCTCGCCACGCCGGCTGCCGGGCACGAGGGCTATGACTGGGCGGCTCGGGTCGAGACCGTGGCGGGAGCAGAACCCGTCAAAGGAGCCAAGACGCGCCACGCGCTCATCGACCTCGGCGACCGAGGGATTGCCCACATAGGTGACGGCAACGCCGTGACGGGCGTAAAACGCAGGTTCAAAGGGCAATATCGAGAACACCTCGCGCACGTAGCTGCGTATCTTCTTTACACGCCACTCTTTCCATGCCCACACCTTTGGGGAGATGTAGTAGTAGACGGGGATGCCGAGGCTATGGGCATGGGCGGCGAGCTTGAGGTTGAAGCTCGGGTAGTCGACGAGTATCACGGCATCGGGGCGCAGCACCTCTATGGCACGGCGTGCCGTGCGCAGGTTGCGACTGATGTCGGGCAGATGGCGCAACACCTCGCTGAAGCCCATGTAGGCCATGCGCCGATAGTCGATAAGCGGGGGGCAACCGGCAGCCTCGGCCATGAGGTCGCCGCCGAGGAATGTCACCGCAGCGGCGGGGTCTTCGGCCATAATCGCGCGGATGAGCGCCGCCGCGTGTATGTCGCCGGATGCTTCTCCGGCCGAGATAAAGTATTTCATCAATGCATAATTATTAATGCATAATTCATAATTCACATGACTACTGGGGCTTATCAGGCCTATTAGTCCTATGCGTCCTCAAAAAACGGAAAAAGCGGCATCCACCCGCCTGTGACGGGATGAGCCGCTTTCTCAATATCTTCTGCCTCAGGCAGGTCAGTCCTGACCGAGCTGCGCCTTGCAACGCTCGATATACTTCTGTATGTCGTAGTTGTAGGCCGGACCAAACTCGGGATACTCCTCCTGAATGGTCTCGTAGACTTTCAATTCCTCCTCGGTCTTGTTCTGTGCACGGAGCACGTTGGCCTCCTTGATGAGGAACAGCGGGGTGTAGAGGGGATTGTTGTCGCTTGCTTTGACAGCTTTCTTGAACGCTGCGAGGGCATCGTCGAGCTGGCCGAGGTTGACGTAGCAGTCCCCTTCGAGGGCGAGGCTTGCAGCACCTACGACAGTCTCTTTTTGGTCGTATTTCTTGACATATTCAAGGGCCTGCTTGTAGTCTTTCTTCTTGTAATAGAGGATTGCGGTCTGCAGGGCGGCGCGGTTGCCGGCCTCGTAGCCATACTCGTCGGCCACCTGCTTGTATTGGGCGAGCGCGAGCGAGTCATTGCCCTGGATGAGGGTGATGTCGGCCTGCGACACAGCCTCGTCGGCCGCCTTGATTGCCGGCTCGCGGATGAGGAATATGTACACTATCACAAGCACAGTGACAGCCGCCACGGCTATCAGTATCCATGAGATAAGTTTCTGGTTGCCTTCCACTTTCTGCTCTATCGATGAGAGCGAGTCGTTGAGATCGTCGATTGATGTACGGGTCTCCTGTTGGTTCTTATTTGCCATATTGTTTTTATGCTTTTGTCTAAGGTTGGAGCGTGATAAATCACTTTATGGAGTGCAAAATTAATCTTTATTCCTCATTTACAAAAATTTTTGCCCAAAAACTCAGTTTAGTGCAAAGTTCAAAGGTCAAAGTGCAAAGTTATCCCCACCGTAGGGCGCTTGACAATAACTCTGAACTCTGCACTTTGACCTCTGCACTGCCTTTACTGCGCCTCGGGCGCGGTAAAGACATACGCCCCCATGTCGGGCGACGTGCCGCGCGGGTTGCCGTAGCCGTCGGTGTCGGCGGCAGGAAGCGTCAACGCGGGATTTGCCGCGCCAATGGCCGGCGAGCCTTCACGCAGGCGGTAGTCAAACACATACTCCTCGCGCACGGTGTAAAACAGAGGGTCCTTGTCCCACAGGCAGTCGATGAAGTGCTCGTCGTTGCTACCCACCGACTTGAACAGCGTGGAGCGAACGTATACGTCGGTCTCCTTGAGGTCGCCTATCGACATGTCCGACCCCAGCCCGTAGACGATGGAGTTGGAGATGTCGGCCTTTGTGAAGGGCTGCCCCGAGTGGTCGTCGGTCTTGCCGTTGACGTGGAGCAGGTTGATGATAGGGTTGCTTATGGCCGAAAAGAGGTAGTAGTTGGAGAATGTGCAGTGGTTGAACACGTGTTCGCCGCCACGCAGCCACACCACGCCGTCGGCTGCCTCGGCAAACTCACACCCGACGGCCCGTACCGCCGAATGGCTCACGGTCAACACGCGGCCCGATGAGTTGCGTAGCCGGCAGTTGACCATCGTCAAGGCAGGCGCATCCGCGCTCCCGCCTAAGGAGTCCACCTCCACGCCGTAGCAACTGTTGCGTATCGACGTGTTTTCCAATCGGTTGTCGCGGCTCGTCGGATAGAACTTCACGCCGTCCCACTGGCCCGACATCACCTCATAATTGATTTTGCCGACCACGTTATCCGTGCGGTCGCCGCGCATCTCGACAGGATGCTCCACGGTGCCCTCCGACACGAGCGTGCCGCGCACCCTGAGCGATGCCTTGTCGTGGAAATAGAGTATCACGCCCGGGTCGAGAGTGAGCCGTGCTCCCTCCTCCACCACGAGGCTGTCAAATATCTGATAGGGCTTCTCGGCCGACAGTCGCGTGTCGCTGTCTATCACCAGTCCCCGGCGGCGCAGGATATCCTGTCCGTCGGCACGCAACACGACAGTCTGCCTCACCCCGTTGGTCACGAAGTCGAGCCAGTCGGATATCTCAATCGGTGTATTCTGCCCGTTGGAGGGCAATGTCGCCTCCACGAGCACAAATATCGAGTCGTTGGGGCGTATCTCAACATTCTGGAACGTGCGCCCGCTTATCCCGTCGACATTCAGGCGGAACACCTGCGAGCCGTCGCGCAGCCCTATCGAGGAGATGAGCAGGTTTTTGGACGCACGGTTGTAGACGGTGAAACTGTGGGTCGGCGTCCCCGCCTCGGTAAACACCATCCCCATGTCGAGCGTGTCGGTCGAGAACGTCGGCTGGTCGGCCGGACTGCTCGTGAACCCATCCTCGATACACCCGCTCAACATCACCGCCACCACAGCGCCGACAAAAAGCAATATACGGTTAATCTTCTTCATCAAGTCAAAAACAGAATTTTTCGGTTTTTCATGGGCGGCAACATCCTCACCGCCTTATCACATAACGCAAAACCCCGCAAAATATTATGGCCTCCTAAGCCCAATAGGTCTAATAGACCCGAAAGCCATATAAGGCATATTTGACCTATTAGACCTATTGGGCTTAGAAGGCCCTATGCCGGCGGCAGCGGGGAAGCTGCCGGGGGATGTGCAGCCGCGGGGGACGGCGCGTTAACGGCGGGGGGCACATTCGCAACCACACGGGCGCCAATGGGGCGCATTGGCACCCGGGGTTCCCGTGGTGAGGCGCGATACCCGGCTTGGCGGATGGCGCGCCAGCAGCGGCCCCGCGCCGCGGACGTCCCGTGAGCCGCGCCAATGTTAACGGCAGTGCACGCTCCGTGCACACCCCCGCCGTGAAACATCCGCCACCCCCGTGGAACACGCCGCCAGGCCACCACCGGCGCAAACGGGCCGCTCCCGTAGGGGCGCTATAAATAGCGCCCGCAGAGACAACCCGGGCGGCAAAACGGCCGGCAGCCCGCAGCGACACAGGCACAGCGTCAGAGGACGCCGCACAACCAAAACCGAAAAAGAGAAAAGACAACA
>LUJN01000008.1:92741-103655 GCA_001689445.1 Bacteroidales bacterium M3
GCCCTCATCGGCTACCAGGATGCCGGAGCGTGGATGGTCTATTGCTGGACCAACCAAGGAAAGGACAATGCGGTTGGTGTCAACGCTTGGATTCCAAATGGTAGCTCCAGCAAGCAGTCCATGAAAAAAATAGGCACGAGCGGCAACAACCAGCTTTATGTCTATTCCTCCTCAAGTTGGAACTTCACAAAGGTAAATTTCTACATCAACAATGTGTATTCCGCTGAGAAAGACTATGTAAATGGCGAGGCATATCAATTTTGGGGTTCTGGCACAAATGTAACCAACACCCCCAAAATTTACCTTTATCGCGCCAACAATAGCGATATCGAACTCACATTGAGCGGAACGACTTATGTGAAAAAGAATGTCTCGCTGTCGGGCAATAATATAACCCGCATCAAGATGACGGTTGGAGACAACACCTTCTGGATGGGTTCGGACAATTATTATAAAAACCCATCCTCTGCGATATCGCTTGCAATTGGAGAGGGAAATAATTCATGGCTTGAATTTGACAATGGCGACTACGACATCACTTTCGACCCATATGCAATGACTGTGTCGTTCACAAAAGGTGGCGGTGGCGACATCCCGGTGATTTCGGGAGTGAACATGCCGCTGAAGCGCGGTGACTTCGACGGCAAGAGCCACTACTTCCTCGTGGGGCAGCGCATGGGAGCCTACCGCCTGCAGCCCGAGTGGGAATTCCAGCCCGTGGAGGGGCAAAACTATCTTGAGATACCCGACCGCCTGCTCTACAACGGTTATGTATTTGTCGCCAGAGTCGATAACTACGATGACTACGTGAAGCAGCTCTACACGGGCTATTTCCCCGCAAATCTGAGTGGTACCGACGTGTTTTATCCCGGAGGTGGCAACAATGGTTATGACCTGACAACGACTTCCGCAGCCAAGCACAACGGCAAGTTCACCTCCGTACGCTACAACGACATCAACAACACAAATCCTGCCGCACAGGTGCCCGGCACCAACTGGACAAGCGTGGCAAACCATTACCTCAACATCGCCTCGGCCGAGGGTATCGCGAGCAACGGTGACGGCCGCGAGATGTTCTCTTCCCCGTCGCGTGCCAAGATTCAGCTTGTAATGGGCCTCGACGGAAAGACGCCGGCCCGATTGGATTTTGTGGACGTATCGACCGACGCCAAGAAGGTGGCGGAGTTGCGCACATTCTCACTCGTCGGCGGCTCGATCACCAACCACGAGATTACCCACGTGACAGGCAAGGCCAACACGCCGCTCAACGTCGGGTCCAACGCCACCGGCGGCACATGGCAGGAAGCGTGGATACAGTATGACGCCGATGAGAAGCCATATATTGACGGCTACGGCGAGTATATCTACCAGACCGTGTTCCAGAAGGACTGGCTTGAAAAGCATCCGTCCCTCTTCAACTTCCCCAATGACGACGACGAGCCATTCAGGTACAACTCATCGGGTATCACTTTCACCTATGACCCCACGAGGAAACATGACTCGCAGTTTGGTCAGCGCACGGTCGGCACACGCGAAGAGCGTGTCATCACCTATATGAACGCTGCAGGAGCCAATGACGGCACACGCAACAATTATTCTGGCGTCTCGGAGAACTACAACGACAAACGCACACTCAACACGGACAATATGGTGTGCTACACGGTCGAGGGCATGTGGATGGAGAAGGACTTCAAGATATGGAGCGGCTGGAGCGGCTGTATGCAGAGCTGGGAGTATGACGACAGCCACAATGCCGGCGGCGCGCGCTGGCTGCGTGACAACGCCGGACACGGCGCAAAGGACGAGAAGCGTGCGGTCTATGCCCGCGCCAACAAGGATGTCTACTTCTCGCTGTTTGAGAATGTGGGAGCGGCCGACTTTGCCACCGGCTATGCCGGAGGCAAGAGCGCATCACAACTCGACAATTGGGACGGCAAGGTCAATATCGACAATGACAAGTGCGAGCGCCAATATTTCAACCGCGTGGAGATATGGTTTGACACGGAGAACAACTTCGTGCATAACTCGAACAATGCCTCGATGATATGCTTCCGCCAGATTGTCGGCACGCCCAACATATGGATACGCAACCATCCGGGAGAGCCGGCCTACATCGACTACAACTATGACCTCCCCCTCGTCAACGGACAGACCGAGGCCGATGACACGGAATCGCTCGGCAATGTCGTGTGGTACAAGATAGAGCGTATGCCCATAGTCGATGGTGTCGAAGGCGAACGCCAACTTGTCAAGGAGGAGAACGTCAACGTAGCACGCAAGGATTTCCACCCGATTGACAACCAGTTTGTCAAAGACGAGTCTAAGTTGCCGAGTGGACGCTACCGCTATGCTATCACAGTCAAACGTGAGAAAACCGGCGACGAGACCTACGAGGGCCTTTCCAACCGTGTGTACGTGCCCCGCTCGGCATCGGCCAACCTCTCCGTAGAGCAGACCAAGGACACGGATGGCCGTTGGAACTTCGACCTGAAGTTCACCGCCTCTGCACCGGAGAGCTATGTTGGAGTCAAGGTGCGTGATGATGAAGGCAACGAGACCGACCAGGATGCACTTGAGCTGATGGAGTGGTACACCATCAATCTCCCTGAAGGTTTCAGCTACACCGACGTGACGCTCAGCGCAACACCTGAGACCACTGTCGATGGCGAGCCATACAAGCTTGACGGCAATACCCTGAAGATTGGACGCCTTAACAAGGCTTCCGGTTACGCCATGCCCGACGTGACATTGGAGAATATCCGTTTCGGCAACCTCAACGAGCGTCACTTTGATTTCACATCCAACGTCGGCTCGACACAGGAATACTGGATCAAGAACGCCCAGGTCGCCGACGGCACAGACGATATAGACCTCACCGTCCCCGCCACGAAGCTCGACATCATGGCCGTGAACCTTATTCCCGAGGATAACGACCCGGCACACCTCGACGGTCACGGCGACCGCCACAATGTGCGCAAGGGACACACCCGCGAGGACAACAACACCGACCTCGACAACGGCGTAAACACGGCACTCTCACGTGCCAACCGCATTGAGGCCAACGGAGTGCTTGATGTCCTTGAAGTCTCCGACAAGGTGTTGGAGAACTACGACGTGAAAGTGGGCATCAACCTCATCTATCCGGGTCATGAGTTTGTCTACACCACCCCGGTGCTCACCCCGGGTGTGGCCATCAACAGCATGGACTATAGCGGTACCGGTATCGGTGTTGACCTCAGCTATCTCCCTCTCGAAACCCGGGAGGCAAATATTGCAGACCTGTCCATCGGCGACGCAAAAGACCTGTTCAAAATCGAGGATGAGACATTCGCATCCAAGCATGGCGTGACGATGGAGCGCACCTACAACGCGCCGGCCAACACCACCGTCAACTATGCCACCCACACCTACTATCAGCGTAAGGAAGACCAGGAAAACGTAGTGGAATCACAAGTGCGTCTCGGCAGCCGCTTCTCCATGATCCCCGCCGCTGACATGGCCGGGGACTCCGATGCGGCAGGGAATGCAACGCAGACGTTCAGGCTATACATGCCTGCGGCCACCGGCTCATTCGGACCTATTGGCGTGCAGCTCCATAAGACCTCATGGCAAGGATGGTATGATGCGTTTGCGGTTATCGGCATTACCGAGCCGACAAGCCTCTCGGCATTGGAAAGTGTGCCTCACTACAGCATCGGCATCTTCACCTCCAACGGTGAGACCCCCGCGACATATGACCCGAGCGAGCCTTATCATCCCATCTATCCCGGTGGCAACGTTCTCGACTGCTCCAAGAGCGAGAGCAACGGCTATAGCTCTAACTTCTGCGTGCTAAACGATCGCCCCTCCAAGCGTAATTTCGGCGAGGCAGCCTTGGATGACAAGGTGATGAAGCTTCCCGTGCTCATCGGCAACGTAAAGAATGTCGGCCGTGACGCCACGCTCAACGAGATTGAATACCGGTCGGCCGCCGACCCTTACGGAGTGTTGTTCACCTCCTACCCGATAGCGTTCAAGCACAAGGACAAGGACCAGCTTCGTCCCGTAGTGGAGATAAAAGGTGGTAAGGATGGCGCATCGTTGAAAATGGATGTCGAGAACAAATCGACGACAGCACGCGACGCCTCCACTCCGGTGGCCCTGCTCAGTGCCGAAGTACCCAATGTATTCAAGGGTACAATGGGCAACGCGACCACCGACCTTGACGAGGTGCTCGGCGACTTCAACACAGTGTTCCGCGCATATCCCAACCCCGCCGTTGACATCGTCAACGTGGAGGCGTCGGCCGAGATCGGCGACGTGGAGGTAGTAGCCTCCAACGGCGCGGTGGCCCTCAAGTCGACCATCAACGACACCAAGGGCCAGCTCGATGTCTCCGCGCTCCCCGCAGGCCTCTACCTGCTGCGCACCCAGGCCGGCACAACCCGCCTGATCGTGAAATAGCAAAACACACGATAATCCCAACTAATCCGCAAGGCGCGACCTCCCCCGAGGCCGCGCCTTTGTTGTTTTCAGACATACGTACATAGGGACATAGGGCTACGCAGCGCAGAAAGGTTGAGACATACGTACACAGGGACATAGGGCTACGCGATGCGGAAAGGTTGAGACATACGCACACAGGGACATAGGGCTACGCGGCGCGGGACTTTACTGCGTAGCCCTATGTCCCTATGTACTTATGTCTGAAATTGTCTGAAAAGCTCGAAAAAGGAAGCGCGGCCTCGGGGAGGGGTCGCGCTTCGTCGATCGTAGATTATCGCTTGTGTGTTTTTATCTCACAATCAGGCGAGCAGAGCCGGAGGCCGTGCGCACGATGTAGAGGCCCGAGGTCATGTCGGAGACATCCAGGGAGCCCGTGGTGTCATCGATTTCGGCGGTCTTTACCAGCGAGCCGTCCACGGATACCACCTCCACCTTGCCTATTGCCGCATTGGAGCGTATGTTTACCACGTCCACTGCGGGGTTGGGGAATACGGAGAGCTTGGTGGCGTTGTCACCCTCTACGGCCTCGATGTCGGTCGTACCACTTGACACCGTTGCATCAAAGTAAGAAGGCACCGAGATGGTGGTGAGGTGCTTGTTGTTCTGTCCCTTGATGTGGGTGAACTCGGGCACTGCTGCAACTTCCCTTGTGTTTCTTGTGCTTGTGGTCACGAGGTCGGGCACATCAAAGCTTACGATAGGTGCGATATAGTCGCGTCCGGCCTTATGGAGCAGTATTGGGTACTCGGTCATCAGTATTACGCGGGCGGAGTTCATTTTCTCGACCTCTTTCTCATCATACTTGGTGCTGGTAGTGCTCAACACGTGGTGGAGCTTTATGGGCAGGTATCCTGTCTCGGCAGCCACCTCGGCGAAGTTCTCCTTCAGCAGGTCACGGTGGATGTTCTTGTCAACAGTCCAGTTGATGTTCCAATGGGCGTTATAGCCGTCGTTGTTGTAGGTATCGACCACCTCGCCTCCATAGGGGGCGACATCCTTGGCGTGGGCACGTACGGCACCATTGGTGGCGTAGAAGCCGACACCTATATTCAGGTCGTTGTCGGGCTTGGTGAAGCCTACAGGCACATATGCGTCATACCAGTTCTTGCCATCGGCAGAGTGGTGGAGCTGCAATCCGATTTTGTTTTTGGCCGGGAATGTTGACAGGTAGTTCACGTTGGTCACAGGAGCGAGGCGGCTGTTGAGCGCGGTCAGATCGATCTCGGCAGTAGAGGTGGTGATACCACCGGGATTTTCATTACCGGTGACCGTTGACGAACTGTAGTCCTCGCTCTCGGCAGCTCCGGAACGACGGCGATAGGAAGTGATCAGCGTCCATCGGCCTGTCATCTTGATTGCCTTGTCATAGGTAAGGCCGGCAGCCTCCATCTCTGTGACGATATCTGAGTGTGCACCATCGCCGGCGGTGAGAACCTCGGAATTGTAGGGCACCTGCATATATTCCATAGTCAGTGTCAGGTCTTTGTCAAGCTCATTGAGTTGACGTACGCCCGACTCGGGCACGACCTTGCCGTTTTCACGGATTTCCTCGGGAGAGTTGGAGTTGAGCTGGTAGTCCACGGTGATGTCGCCACGATTCAAACTCAGGCTATAGGTCACCTTCCAGTCCTTAAGCACGTCATCGGTGACACGGAGCGCGGTAATCTTGCCCTTGCCTGTGAGCTGGTTGAAGTTCTTGGTATAGTTGCGTACATAGTCGCCTGACATGCCGCCGCCCATAGGCATGTCGGAGTTGACATCCTGTAACGCTGTGACGGGATGCGCCTCGGTTACCGGGAAGATATCCTCCAGCTGGAAGCCCATGATGCTTACTTCAGGTGCCATGACACGTCGGCTGAGCGTGCTTGACTCGATATTGAGTGCCTCCCATTTTTTCGCGTCTGTACCGGTCATACCTATGGTGTAGGTGTAATACTGGTTATAGAGGGTCGGGAGGACGTTGCGGAGCGTTATCGTGGGCATACGGTACTGCTGGTCACGGCCTAACGGAGATACGTTGATGGTGTTGGTCGCCTCGTCATAGTTGTATGACTGGCTATTTTCCACGTCAATGGCTGTGAACAGCTTGCCCGCAGCGGGATTGGCGGGGAGCTTGACAGTGTAGGTGTCGATGATGTCACCGTACAGGGCATCCTCCACTTCCGAGTCGGCGTCGCGCTCCATCATGACATCGGGAGCATCGGCGGTTATAATCACATCAAATCCATAGAGAGTCACCTTCTCGCGCTCATCCCCGAAGCCAATCTCCACTGTCTCGGTATACTGACGCACGTCGGCATCGGGCTTGGACTCCTTGCGGATGGTGAGCATGTTGGAAAGGGCCTTGTAGCCTGAACCTGTAGGCTCACCCTCGGGAGTGTTGGTGTCGTCGTGATACCACACGGTTATACGGTAGCGGTAGTTGCCCGGGGCAAGTTCCTGCCCGTCGGGGATATAGATATCGCGGTCAAGATTGCCATAGAACTGTGCCTGCGACACCTCATTTTCATTATATTTCCCTTCCGCCACTGTGCCAAGGGTCGTGTATGTCTCGTTGTCATCGGCATCGATGGCCACCGACAGACGCTCTATCTTATAGTGGTCTACGTATAGATCGCCACCTTTACGGCGGTTTTCCTCGGGGATATTGTAGTTGTAGCCTATATGGGTCTTGTCGGCATAGTCGATCCATATGTTGGGGCCTCCGGCCTCCTGATAGGCAAACAGCACTGAATTATCGAACCCACTATTGGGATCCCACCACAGCTCGATACGCTTGAAGTAGGTGCGCACACCATCATTGTCGCCAAGGTTGCCCCCTGTAGGCTTGCCGTCGTTATGCTCCACACCCACGGCAAAGTCGGCCGCGCTGCGGTCATTTGCCGTCGCGAAGTATATCGGCGACTTGCTGTCAGAGCCATAGATGACGCGGTCATTGTCCTTATAGTAGTGACCGCCGTTGCGGTAGTACCAGCGGGCTTTGTCCTTGGCGTCTCCGGGATCGCATCCCTGGTAGCCCTGTGCCGAGCCGCCCCAGCCGGTCCATATCTTGAACGCGCCGCGCATCCACACGTTGTTTACCACGAAGCACATCTTGCCCTCGGGGAGGTCACGCGTGTCTGTGGTAGTGGTGCCGTCTGATTCATAGACCTTGACGTTGGAGAAATGGTTGGCGTGGGTGCGTTTCTCGTCATACTCAAACAGCAGGCCGTTGGAGGTGTACTTGAAGCCCGTGGAGTTCTCAAAGCGCACGGGGTTGCGCTTGAGGTACTCGCTTTGGAAGACAGTGTGGTATATAAACTCGCCGTAGTTGTCGACATAGGGGTCGGAGTTGGAGTCAAATTGTATGTAGCCCTCCTGCCATCCCTGCTCAAACTTGCTTATGTCGCTCTTGTAGATGTTGGCAAGCGGCGTGCGGCCGTCGGTGCGGTTGACGTCGAGCGACTGGTTGCGGAATGCCGAACCCACGATGGAGAATGTCAGCTCGGGAGCGACAGAGGCCCGGTCGGTCTTCACGTTGGAGAACTCAATCCTGGTGGGATAGCCGTTGGCATCGACCGTCAGCTTCAGGTCGGCAAGCACAGGAAGAGTCTGGGTCATGTCCGTTTCGTTAGTTTGGGGGTCGCCTTGCGATTCGTCCGATTTCAAGCCGAGGAAACGTATCGTCTTGTTGCGTATATCGTTGAACTGATCCTTGGTCCTCTGCTCGTTATAGCGCAGGGATGTCCACATACCCTTGTCCAGCGATGAAGAGTTTTGGGGTGTCACCTTAGATATGGAGCATGCCAAGTGTGAGCCTTTGCTCTCTATGTAGTTTTCGCCCAGGTTGGTATTTGAATATGCCGTGTACCGCTGGTTGATATAGTCGTCGTAGTCGTCCACCATGGCTATCATGAAATAGCCGGTGTACATGAGGCGCTTGCTGATGGAGTAGTTGTTTTCGGGCTTTATCTCCCACTCGGGCTGTAGACGCCAGCCGCCCATGCGGGTGCCGACCACGAAATAATGCTTCTTCTTGCCGGCGAAGTCGCTCTTCTTGAGGGGCATGTTGAGCTTGGCCTCGATAAATTCACCCGAGCCGGGGAATGACACGACAAGCTCCTTGGTAAAGGCGTTCCATGTGAACGTGTAGTTGAGTCCCGTCAGGCCGGTGTACTTACATGCCTGCTTGTTCTTGTCGAGGGTCATGCGGAGGGTCACGGTCTGGTTGAAGGTCTTGTCGGGATTAGAGTATTTGTCGCCCGATACCTTTTCGGTAATGTAATATGAGCCTGCGCCGCTGAGGGGGAAAGTGCAGGAATATTCGCCGGGGTTGCCGGTGGCCGACATGGCATGGTCTGTGCCGCCGACAGTGACACTCCACTGCTCGCTGTTGTGCATCTCGAATGTGAGAGGTATCATCGTGTTGACATCCTCGCTGTCAAATGTCACGGTTGCCTCCACCGGGCCGTTGCGGAACGGGTTGGAAATTGAGGTTGTCTCGGTATCGAGAGGGAAGCGCAGACGTCCCTTGTTGGTATCGACATCGACCTCCTCGAGGTCTACCACGTCGGTGCTGCCGACAAGATATGAGGCATTCTCGGTGTTGTCCTTTGCCACAAAGAACTTTGACTTGAGGTCGGGGTAGTCGATACGTATATAGTATCGGTAGGGAGTACCGAGCGGTGTATCAAACTCGCTGCGGCCCCATTTTGTCCCGTCAATACGGTCGAGCGCATGTGCCTTTCCGTCCTCACGGTAGAGGTAGACGCGCGGCCACACTCCATTGGATGCGCCGACCACCGATATCGATGGGCGTCCCTCGGTGTCGAGCGTGACTGTCACGTCATATGCGCCCTGACCGCCTGAGAAAGACGGGTTGAGCCGCATGCCGGGGGCATTCTCGCCGTTCTGTCCGGTGGCCTTCACGTATGCGTCATACGTATAGTTTGAATAGATTATAGGGTTCTGCCCGTCGGCGGCCGCCTGACGCGTCCACGACTCAGGCTTGTCATCGCCGTTTTTGGTGGCGATGCGGAACGCCGTGTTGCAGTTGAATATCACACCGAGAGATTTGTATGTGCCGTCGGGTTGCTTGTCAAGCACTATACCTGTGTCCCAGGCCCACGGGTTACGGACTCCCGGGCCTAAGAGGCGCACCTCGTAGCTGTCTTTTTCGGCACTCAGATTGTTGTTGGTCTTGTTCCACGTGAAGTTGTACTTGCCGTTTGACAACGTGGATGAAGGGTCGTCTTTGTGGTTGGACTCAAGGGTTACTGACGGATTGGAGTCGCTTATCGTCACGTTGCCTTTCCAATAGACAGTGCTGCCCTCCTTGACTTCCTTTACCATTATGCCGCCGTTTCTCAACACATTCACGCCCGCAACAACAAACTGGTCGGTAGTGCCCGCCTTGAGCACCATCTCCAGCTGCGTATCGGAGGTCCAGTTATTGCTTCCGTTGCCATTGGTAATACTGGTGTGCAGGTAATACTTGGACGGCTTCGACGGGTCATCGCCACCACCGACTTTCGTGAAAGTCACCTTACCGTCGAGCGGGGTGAACGTCACGGTATATTCTCCGCTAAGCCCCGATATTGAGCTTGTGGAGTTGAGGTCATAATTAAGGGTGGTCGAGAGATTGCTCGCAGTGATATCGCTATTGCCCTTGAACTTGAACCATCCTTTGGTGTCCTCCAGCTTGAATGTCGGCGAACCCGAAATAGTAACATTGTTTGAGTACCTGTGATTGTTTCCGTCATAGATGAGGTTGGTAGGAGTACTCCCGATATACACCTTAAAACCGTAATCGGTGGTCTTGCCGCATGAACGCTTATTGCCGCTATTGTTGCCTCCACTCTTATAGAGAGCGCCTGATGTTACCGATTGATCGACAGTACGGTCAGTGTCTCCATCGGAGCCTGTCCTATAGAATTGCATAGTGGAATACGTCTCAGGGACAACCGCGACATGCAGAAGGCTACTGTTTGTCGCGACCTGCGTCATCTTTATCTGGGAGGAGCCGGAACCCCACGCGTTGATTGACAATGCGTCGCCATACATTGACGAACCATTGTCATGGAATACAAGACGTGCTCCGGCATCCTGGTAGCCGATAAGGGCGAAAAGGAATGCGAAAAGCAAATAAAGTTTTTTCATAATACGAGTATGAGTTAATTAAAAATTGAGTGAATATTGTTGTCTTTTCTCTTTTTCGGTTTTGGTCGTGCGGCGTCCTCTGACGCTGTGTCGCCGTACGGGGCGTTCCACGGGGTGGCGGATGTTTCACGGCGGGGGTGTGCACGAAGCGTGCACAGCCGTTAACATTGGGGCTGTCGGGGAGGCGGGCTCCCCGGCGATCCCGCTGCCGGCGCGGGTTGCGTCGCTGCCAGGGGCCCCGCGGGGGCCGTCGCGGGCCGCCGCCAATGCGCCCCATTGGCGGCTATGGGG
>LUJN01000009.1 GCA_001689445.1 Bacteroidales bacterium M3
GACAGAGGATGTTTTTCCAGATACTCATTAAACAGCTCGAAAAATGTCAGCTCTACTTTCTTCACCTCATATTTCTCCGGGTGGTTGAAGCGGTCAATAAGGTCACGGAAGAAATCTTGCGACAAATCTTCTTGTGGATTGTCAATACAGGCAGATACAATGAGTTGCTCCAGTGTTGTGATGCGTTTTTCTATATCATTAAGAGCCTTAGCCTCCTTTTGATTGGCTCTTGGCATGATAATCGCGCCATCTTTGAAGCGTTTTGGGTTCATGTAGATCCCGCTTTTCAGACGCAGACGCAGTGAGCGTGAAACAGTCAGTCGAAGCAGAATCTCCGCCTCGCCCGAAGTGTTAACTTTTGTGGATATGGTTCGTGTGATTGTAGCCATAGAACGGTCGTTTAGATTAAGAACGCAACAAAGATAGCTATTGTTGTCCACCGACCCAAATTTTTGTCCACATATTGTCCACCAAACTTAAATCTGCGTACCGCTTATTGAATCTTGATTGCTGAATTGCGGTACAACTTTATAGCTGTTATAACACTGATATAATGAATATTACATTTACTAAATGCCGACGATGATTGTTTATACACATTCATTGTCATTCATATTTATTGACCTCTCCGGGGTCACAATTAAAGATGGCAAAACGCTGAAATCATTTGATTTTCAGCGTTTTTTCTTTTTGCCAAAATAGCAGTGCAAAATACAGGAGTGGTAAGTGAGTCATCAGCAGCTTAAAGCCCGAAGTATTCCTTGGCAAGTGGGTTGATAATGTCCGGGCGGGATAAATTGACAAATGGGACGGTGTGCCAAAACTTCAAGTTTTGACACACCGTCCAGATTGGATTGCGGCTTGCTTACAGTCTTATCGCTTGGTGTAGTCACACCATTTCATGTCCTTTTCGGGAGTGGAGTCGAGGATTTCCTTGCTACGCTCTTTTGCGAGCTTTTGGTCCATGGACTTGACTTCTTTTTCGGTGCGCGGGGTTCCTTCCGGCTTGCGGTTGATAAGGCCGTCCGTATCTCGCACTTCTTTCAATGGGTCGTCTATGTATTGCCATTCTTCTTTGAGGCGGGTGCTTTTGCCTTCATTCCAAGGGCCGCGTGCATCGTCACCTTGTGACAGGTTGAAATACAGATTGCTATATTTGGGTGAAGTCTGGAACACTCCGGGTGGGAAATTGGGCTTTATTGTATCCAATGCGGCCTCAAACTGTTGGAAATGCGTCACTTCTCTGGTCATGAGGAATACGAGGCTTTCCTTGACAAGCGGGTCGTCGGTGAGGGGTATCAGTTTTTCATAGCCAATCTTCGCCCGACATTCTCCGGCCATGTTTGATTGTAAATCAACCGTCAGGTCAGCATTTACAGACACATATCCGGCATTCCATGGGTTTCCGTTACAATCCGTCAATACCGGGCTACCCGGGGCACCAATCAGAAATTGCGGATTGGTATATGCCTGGTGGATGAAGTCCTCCTTTGCGGCGTTGCCCTCCATCATTGGCCTGATTTCCATATTCTCCACCACGTCGGCCATTTCACCGTTCACGGGTCCCAACAGCATCTGGATTGTAGCTCCCACTATCTCAAGGTGACCCAATTCTTCAGTGGCAATATCCATAAGCATATCATATTTGTCGGGATGCGGATACCGGCAGCTGAAAGCCTGTGTGAAATACTGTAGCGCCGACTTCAATTCTCCATTCGCGCCGCCGAAGGCATCAAGCATCAGTCGTGCAAAACGCGGGTCGGGTTGTGATACTCTTGCATTGAATTGCAGATCTTTTACATGATAAAACATACTGAGTCATTCTAAAGGTTTGTAATTCAGTTAATAGATTATTGCGCGCAATATAATGCCTAAACTGATTCTATTGGAATAAGTTTAGGCAGCATGTCGTATTATAGGCAATATTAATACGGTACAAGGTATATTTTCTAAAATATTGCGGAGATGCCATTTGTGGCTTTGTCCATTTCAGAGTAAAATAATCTCCAATGGACTTCGGCATAGAAGGATGGTGTTGCAAAACCTATTATTAAGAAGCCGCTAAGGATTGAATATTTGAGGGAAAAATTAAATATTAAAAAATCCAATCGGATTTTTATGGACATATAAAAGCCTCAACTTGGGAAAGTTGAGGCTTTTGTTTAATTATTATATAGGAGTTTTGCAACACCCTCATTGGTTGGCGTTGGCCGGAGGGGGCTTTGGCGTTATCGTATGAATACTTTCTTGTTGCCGATGATGTACAGTCCGCTTGGCAGGTTGTCGGCGGCTTCGTTTGCAGGCACGTTTGATTTTATTTTCATGCCCTGAAGGGTGTAGATGTCTATAGGCGATGTAGACGCCTCGGGGTCGATGCCGGTGATGACGCCTGTGGTCGCGCTTTCGCTTCTCAGGACCACGGCGGTGATGTTGAACGGATTGCCGCTCTCCTTGTTGCCCTGTATCATCAGTGCGTTGACATCGGCGAGGCTTGCTGCCACGTCGATGCCTTTCAGGTCGACGGTCGCGACTGTGGGGGTGTGGGTTATCTGGTCATTGTTTGCCCAAAGTGTCTCGGGGTCCCAACGGGTGAGCACCTTGAGGAAGTATCCGTCGTAGTCGCCATTGTCGCCCGACAGGTATATGTCCATGTATCGTTGTCCGTCATAGTTGGCGAAGGCTGTCTTGAACAGTTCCATGGTGTTCCATTCGTCAATCCAGAAATAGCCGCCCCATATGGCGCCCTGTGGCATCAAGAAGCCGTCGTCGCATATGCTCACGCCTGTCACGGTGAACTGTGCGCCGCATATCTCGAGTCCGTATTCTTTGAGTGCGGCAAGCATGTCGGAGGTGATGTAGGCCTTAAACTCCGTCGCATTGTCGCCGAGCTGGGTGAACCGGCTGCCCGGTAGCCATGTGCCGTTGGCCTTTATTTCGATAACGTCGGTAGTCTCTGAGAAGGTGACGTAGATGTAGTTGCCTACATTGACGTCGGCGGCAAATTCCTCGGCAGGGATTGTGAGGGTGTTTTCCCATGTCACTACTTTGGGTTCTCCAGAATAGAGGGTTTTAACTGTCTCCTGTGCCGATATGGGCATAAGAGTGGCTGTCGCCATAACGATGGCGAGTAAAGATTTCTTCATGATGTTTGGTGTTTTAGGGTTTTTCATCCTCCGCCACAGGGATGCCTGCATGTCATACCTGTGGCGGGGAATGATTAATTATTGTTTGGATATTGTGAGTCCTGTAACGGTGATGTTCCCGTCGTAGCAGTTGACCGACCAGCAGTTGCGGGCCGTGCCGTAGACGCGCGTGGTGTATGCGACGGTCTCGTTGACATACATTGTCATGACGGAGTTGTCGGTGATGACGGTGATGTGGTATACGCCGTCGGTGGGCGTGTTGAAGATATATCCGTCGGTGTTGGGGACAAACCCTATGCCGCCCTCCTCCTCATAGTTGATTTTGCGGATGCTCTCATTCTCGGGATTGACCACGATGGAGTAATACTTCTCCGAGTCGTTGCCGCGTGCGAGCGAGATGCCGAATTTGTCCCACGGTGACGAGGTCGTGACGGTAAATGAGATGCGGTTTTCGGTGCCGAGACGCGACAGCAGCTTGTGCTCGCCCCCCGAGAGGGTGAAGTCGGCCTCGGCTTTTGCTTGGCTCAAGAGTTGTGCTATTGCGGGTACCTCACCGAGCGACAGGGTGCCGTCGGCGTGCTGTATCAGTTTGTGGGCAACAAGGTTTCCGGCCCAGTCGGCGTTGCCGATGTTGTCCTTGCCGGCGCGGGTTGCACACCATCCCCATAGGTAGCGGTCGGTGCCGTTGGATGCCGTCTTGCCGGCATAGAGACCTCTGGAGTCGAGGAAACCCTCCTTGTTGTCGGGCCATATCCCGGCATCGTTGGCGGTACACGCCTTCAGTTCGGCGAGTGTGCGACCCTTGAAATACTGGACACGGCGCACGGCATCGTGCTGCTCCGAGTAGACGAGATACCACCAGTCGCCCATCTTGAACAGGTCGGGACACTCATAGAAGCGGTCCCACATCATTGTCATGAACACGCCCGCCGATGTCCAGTCGTGCAGGTCGGGGGAGGTGTATTCGGCCAATACCCCCTTGCCGTTGAGGCGCGTCGAGACGAGCATGTGGAACACCTCGTCATCGCCCTTGAATACAAATGGGTCGCGGAAATCGACGTTGCTGTAGGTATCGCCGCCGGTGATGAGCAGCTGACGGTCTTTCTCCCAGTGTTTGAAATCCTTGGACGTCGCGAGCATCACCGCCTCGGTGATGCCGGCGGTTGTCGCCGAGTTGGGGGAGTGGGCGGTATAGAAGGTGTAGTAGGTACCGTCGTGGTATATGGTCGAGCCGGTGCCGAGGGCGGCATCAAGTTCGGTCGCGCTCCCGCAGGGTATCAGCTCGCCGAGCGAGGTGTACGAGGCGGCGTCGGAGGTCGACACACACCATATCGGATGGTAGGTAACTGCCTGGTTTGGGCGGTAGTCCTGCAGGTACATCACCTTGAAGTCCCCGGCAACGGGGTCAAAGAACGGCATCGGGTCGCCGACATAGCCGACATACGGCTTGTAGTATATGCGCTGGCTCATCCCCTCGTCGGTGTCGAGGTACACCTCGGTGTTGGCGAGGTCCCTGTCGGTCAGTACCGGCTCGTCGTCGCTACAGCCTGTCGTTACCGTCATGGCTGCTAAAAGGGCTGGAATTAACATTTTGTATTTCATGATTTCGGATTGTTTTTGCATTATTGACACAGGTAGTTGATGGCATTTTTTGTCAGGGCGACCATGTTTTGGCGATAGGGATTGTCGACAGAGTTCTTGTCGTACCACTCATAGGCGGGTGTCCCTATTGTAATCACGCGGCCTGATGTGAATCCTTTCAGGGCCTCGTAAGGCTCAAACTCGGCAATCGTGACGCGGTTGATGTCATAGTCGTGTCCCGAGGCAAGGGCTTTGGCCCCGGTGCGCTCCTCCCAACCGGCCATTGAGCCGTATGGATCCCAGTCGGCACCCCATTGCAGGGTGCGGTTGGTGTTGGAGCATCCTTCGGAGAGCAGGATGATGCGGTTGTCGCCATCGACGGGGATATCCTTGTAGAGCGGGTGTGACTCGTGGCCTGTGATGGTGAATCCGAGATTGGCGGTAAGGGTCTCGTAGCTGTCGCCGCCAAACATGTTGTTGGGGCTTTGCTGGTCCTTGGCGATGCGCCATACGTCGTTGATGTAGCGTGCCCCGTCGCGTGAGGCGAGTATCGCGCCTCCCCTGAGCCAGTAGCTGTTGAACTGGTCGCGGGAGTCCCATAGCTGTCCGGGCCAGTCAGTCCAGTCAAAGTGACACCATATCATCTTGAAATCGTCGAGTTTCACGCGGCCGTCGATTATATCCTGGATGGAGACAAAGCGGGTGTTGGGCACATTCTCCAGCATCCAGCGGCAGGCAGCCTTGGCCTCCTCGCCAAGCCCCTCGACGGTCGATGCGTTGCCGATAAACGCCTTGGGGGCCTGCGACATGTCATCCTGCACTACGGTGACGGTGTATTCCACCGTTGCCGTGCGTTGCGTGGCGGTAAATTTCACCGGTTGCGAGAAGTCGAGCAGCGTGCCCGATTCGGGTGTCACGGTCGTGCCCTCATTGACTGTAAACACGGCCTGCATGGCTGTGATGTCGGCCTCCATCGGCACGAAGCACTGGATTGTGCGTGCAAAGTTGTCGATAGAGCCTGAATATTTCCCGTCGAGTGTGAATGTCAGGAACTCCACGTTGTCATGTTTCACGCTGAGGGTGTATGACGAGTAGACGCTGCCGTTGACAACCTTTATGGCGCGTGGCACTGTCCCGTCAAACCGTGTGCCGGCGGGGTAGTCGCACGTCGCTCCCTCGCTGAGGGTAATGGCGTCGACGCACAGGTTGGCGAGATCTATGTCGGTCGAAAGGTTCACGCTGACGACCTTTGCCGTTTGGTCTATGACTCCGGGAAATCCGCTGACGGTTATCTCCTCGATGCGGGTCTGCCCGTCGAGGCTTAGTTCCGCGCTGTCGTTGTCGCTGCACGACTGCATGGCGAGAGCCATCGCCGACAGCCATATGACATATATTGACTTTAGAAGTGTTTTCATTGCTTTCATGTTATTACCAGTTACCGATATTTTGTTTGTAGTGGCCGTTGGACGCGCTCAATTGCGAGAACGGGATGGGGAGATACTCATTCTTGTCGGGTGTGAAATTGGCCGTGGCATATATCGCGCAGTTGTCGGCCTCGTCGGCATAGTATTTGTTGAGCACGCGGTCGGCCTCGCCCCAGCGCACGAGGTCAAAGAATCTCTCGCTCTCCATCGCCATCTCCACACGACGCTCATGCTTTACTATCCTGAGGGCGTCGGCCTGGCTGTAGCTGCCGTTATAGGGGCGTATGTTGATGCGCACTCCGTATAGCTGCTCGTAGTCGGAGATCATGCCTGTACTTTGGCGGGCGCGGTTGCGCAGTGAGTTGACAATCTGTATGGCTTCTGGGATGCCCTGATTGAGCTGCACGAGAGCCTCGGCACGCATCAACAGCACGTCGGCATACCGCAGGACGATGCGGTTCATCGGCGAGCCCCACCATGCGCCTTTCACGAGATATTCCCCTTCGGGATCGACATTCTGCTTGAGGGTGACGTAGTAGCCGTATAGTCCATTGCTTCGGCTCCATGTCGCGGTCTTGTCCATGATGAAATCCTTGTTGAACATGTAGGGCGTTCCCGGCATCCCCACGGTGAGGAACAGGCGCGGGTCGGCATAGTCACGGGACATATCATAGTCGCGGTTGTCCGAGCCGTCGAGGATGGGCAGGCCGTTCTCGTCGGTACGGAAGGCGTTCACGAGATTCTGGCTCGGCTTGTAGAAGTCACAGCCGCCGTCGGTCACGCCGGGGATATTAGGGACAATCAGGCCGTACGACCAGTTGCAGTTGCCGTGGTTGGTGCCGTCGTTGAACGAGTATTGCATTGCCCATATCGACTCGGGGCCGTTCTCAAAAATAGGCTCGGGGCGGAAGTTATTGTGGAAGTCCGGTTCGAGGTCACACCCCGATAGGGTCATGATTGTGGGGTCGGTGTATTCTACGACCTTAAGTAGATCGTCGCGGTCAATCGAGGTGACGCGGTTGGACGCGGGGTCATCCTGACGGTATGCCTTGTAAAGGTAGGTCTTTGCCATGTAGGCCGCTGCAGCAGCACGGTTGGGGCGTCCGACCTCATCCTGCACGTCGGGCAGGTGGTCGAAAGCAAACTTGAAGTCGTCGATGATGATCTGCCACCCCTGGTTGTTGGTATACTTTGTATTTTCAAGATTGTTGTAGTCGGCGGGTGACATCTTCTCGTCGATGGCAAAGGGGATGTTCTTATAGAGACGCTTCAGCAGGAAATGTCCGTGGGCGCGCAGGAACCTCATCTCGGCGATGCGCTGCTCGCGCAGAGGATAGGTTGCTGAGTCCATGTCATCGAGCACCTCAAGGGCTGTGTTTGCACGGGAGATGACCTTATAGAGCCTGTCCCACATGTCGGAGATGTTCCAGTTGGTGGTCATGATGCCCTGTGAAATCTCAAGGGCGTGGAACACGTCTCCATCCTCGGTGCCGTTGCCGCCCTTATAGGCGTCGTCGGAACGCACGTCGTAGTTCCACATCGAGAATGACGAGTTGATATCCTCGATGGAGATCCAGCCTGCGTAGGCCGAGATGACGAGATTGTCAATATACTGTGGGTCGAGCACCTGCTCATCGTTGAGTGTCCCCTGGGGCTTCTGCTCGTCGAGGAAGTCATTGCAGCCGGTTGCGAGAATTGACAACGCTATCACTGCCGGGTATATTATCTTTTTCATATAGCTTTAGGGTTAGAAAGTTACGTTGAGGCCAAACGTCACGTTGGTAGGGATGGGGTATCCGTAGTTGGGATTCTCGGGATCTACTCCCGTGAAATTCTTGCTCTTTATTGTCAGCAGGTTCTGTGAGCTGACGTAGAAGCGCAGTTTCTGCATCTTTAGCTTGCGAGAGAATTTGGAGGGGAGCACATATCCCAGCTGGATGTTGCGCAACTTGAGATAGGAGCCGTTTTCGACATAGAATGTCGAGACTCTTTTCTCGTTGTTGATGTCGGAGCGGCTTAGAGCAGGGATTGACGAGTCGGGGTTCTGGGGCGTCCATGCGTCGAGCAGACGCTCACCCTTGTTGAGGAATCCGATGTTGAGTCCGCTCCAGAGGTCGGTCTCTTTCTTCAGGTCGGATATCACGTCCTGACCTTGTGCCCCCTGCCAGAACATCGAGAAGTCAAAGTCTTTGTATTGCAGGTAGACATTGAGTCCATAGGTGAAGTCGGGGGTGGGGTCATATATCCACTGCTGGTCTTTCTCGTTGATGATGCCATTGTTGTCAAGGTCGCGCCAGCGGATGCGTCCGGGGGCGGCACCCTCCTGTATGGCGTGGTTGTCGACCTCGGCTTGGTCGCGGAATATGCCGTCGGCCACGTAGCCGGCCTGTGCGCCATATGTATGCCCGATGACGCTATACACGCCGTTGCCGCCGAATGTGCCGTTGGCTGCCACTGTTGCCGGCAGCGCGGTGATTTTGTTGCGGTAGGCCGAGATGTTGCCTGTGATCTCGTAGTGCAGCCCATAGGAGGTGTCGTTGCGGTAACCGATGTTAAGCTCAAGGCCCTTGTTGTCCATCGCTCCGGCATTGATCCACTGGGTCGAGCCTTCACCCATTGCGGCGATTCCCACCATCTCCACGAGGATGTCGGAGGTCTTCTTGTAGTAGAGGTCGAGTGAGCCGAAGAAGCGTGAGCTGAACATCGACCAGTCGATGCCGACATTATATTGGGTTGTTGTCTCCCACTTGATGTCGGGGTTGCCTATCTGGTTGCGCTTGAATCCTGACTGGAGGATGGAGCCGCCGTTGGTGCCGGCTATGTCGTAGGAGGTGCCATAGCTCTGGCCGCCCGACTCGTTGACGCCATAGTTGGGGATATATACGAAGTAGCGTGCGAGATTGCTTATCTCCTGATTGCCGGTTTGTCCCCACGACAGGCGTAGCTTGAGGTCGTCGAGCCATGTATGGTCGCGGAGGAACGACTCGTTGTTGATGCGCCATCCGAGCGATACGGAGGGGAAGGTGGCGTAGCGGTTGTTGGCGCCAAATCGAGAGGAGCCGTCGTGGCGTAGCGTCACGCCAAGCAGGTAGCGGTTGTCAAATGAGTAGTTGACCTTGCCGAAGAACGACACCAGCGAGAATCCGTCGCCCGAGCCGTAGGCCTGTGCCTGTCCGACGCCGGCATCGGGCCACATGAAGTCGGGGGTCAGCACCGAGAAATCCATCTTGTAGCCGGAGAACCAGTTGGCGGTCTCGCGGTTAAGCTCCACGCCGACCAGGGCATCGAGATGATGTTTGCCGAAGTCGATGTTGTAGTTGGCGACGAGGTTCCACATCCAACGTGTCCAATGCTCCTGTTTTGCCTCGACGGCATTGGTGGAATTGGCCACGTTGCCCTCAGTGATAGGGTAGGTGAAAAGTCGCTGTTGCTTCTGCGAGTAGTCGAGGCCGAATGTCGTGCGCACGTTGAACCCCTTGAGCGGATTGAGGTTAACATATGCGTCACCAAACAGTCGCCAGTAGGTGTAGCGGTTGTCCTTGTTCCTTTCGAGGCGTGCGACCGGGTTCTCACGGTCGGGATAGCCGCCTACCGGGCCGGCAAACTTCCCGTCAGTGGTGTAGACCGGGAGAGATGGGTTGGCCTGGAGCACGTTTTGCAGGAATCCACCGGGAGCCTGCACTTCGTCGGTGCGGTTGAGCGTGAAGTGCTCACCGATGGTAAGTATATCCTTGAATGGCTTGAACTCGGTGTTGACTCGTGCCGAGAAGCGCTCAAAGTCGGTGTGCTTTATGATGCCGAGGTTCTTGTAGTAGCCGAGTGAGAAAAACGCGCTCATCTTGTCGTTGCTGCCGCTTATCGCGAGATTGTAGTTCTGCACGAGGCCCGTGCGGGTTGTCTCGTCAAACCAGTCGGTGTCGGCTGCAGGTGTGGTCCCGGCGGCATCCAGGTACTTGTTCATAGAGATGGAGTTGAGCACGGGGTAGCCGTTGCTGTCATATCCCCAGTTGTAGTTATAGCCAAGACCGTTGGTGTTGGGGTCCTCGCCTCCGTTGACATATGCCTGCCACATGGCGCGGCCGAATCCCTCGGCGTTGAGCACTTTCATCTGATGGGTGTAGAATTGTGCGGCGATAGAGGCGTCAAGCGTTATCTTCAGGTCCTTGCCTTTCTTAGTGGTGATTATTATCACGCCGTTGGCGGCACGTGAGCCGTAGATTGAGGCCGATGCCGCATCCTTGAGAATTTGTATCGACTCGATGTCGTTGGGGTTAAGCTCGTGCATACCACCCTTGGTGGGCACGCCGTCGATGATATAGAGCGGATCGTTGTTGTTGAGGGTGCCGATGCCGCGTATGCGCACTGTCGCCGAGCCGCTGGGGCCGCCGTCGGCCGTGATGTTCATGCCCGGGACGCGCCCCTGTAACGCCTTGATGGGGTTGTTTTCATTCTGCTTTGCCATCTCGTCCACGTTGACGGCAGTGATGGCGCCTGTCACGTCTACCTTGCGCTGCGTGCCGTACCCGACGACCACCACCTCGTCGAGCAGTTCGGTATTCTCGTCGAGAGAGATTGTCATACGGGGCTGGGCCATTATTGTCTTGGTCTTGTAGCCGATGTAGGAGACAATAAGGTTGGCGCCCTCGGGTACGGTTATTTCAAAATTGCCGTCGATGTCGGTCGCGACACCGGCGGGGCCTTCCACTCCACAGACGACGCTCGCGCCTATCAGCGGTTCTTGGTCTGTGGCCGAAACAACCGTCCCGTGCACAGTGATGTTCTGTGCCTGCGTCATGATTGCCGTGATGAGTAGCAATAATGCACTGAGGATTGTTTTTTTCATTGTTGTATAAGATTTGTTAGAAGTTTTCTACCGCAAATTTATAATGCTCCGATTGTTGCGGCATATAACGGATGTTGCAGGGGCTATAAAAATTTGTGGAGTGCACGATTTTTGCTATTAAACGCCCGTTTTTTGATGGGGAACACGTCTGATAATGTAGGGACATGCCTTTGGCATGTGGAGGTTGTAAACGGGTGAATACCGGTCCACATGCCAAAGGCATGTCCCTACAGGCGTGGGGATTGGCGGGATTACTCCCGATCCCTCACAGTTTTTTCCTTACCTCGGTCGGGGTCTCGCCGTAGGCATCGCGGTAGCACTTGGTGAAGTAGGCGGGGGTGGAGAAACCTGTCTCGTAAGCTATCTCGCTTATGGTCTTGTCGGTGGTGGTGAGCAGCGTGCGCCCGCGTTGCAGACGGAGGCGGCGTATCAGCTCTACAGGGGCATAGTTGGTTAGGGACTTTATCTTGCGGTAGAATTGCGAGCGTTCAAGCCCCATCCGTGATGCGAGGGTGTCGACGTTGAGGTCGGAGTTGCCCATCTCCTCCTTGAATATGTCGAGAAAGCGGTTGTAAAACTCGTTGTCGATGTCTCCTGCCGGAAGGGGGCGTGCCGGGGACGGGGCACCGGTGACATCATTGGATGCCTTGGCGAGGGGAGAGGAGTGCCACAGCTCCTTGATGCGCTTGCGGTTGGCGATGAGGCTGGCACAGCGCGACCGCAGCACCGCGCTGTTGAACGGCTTTGAGAGGTAGCCGTCGGCCCCGCTGTCATAGCCCTGTGCCCGCTGTTCGTCCATCGAGCAGGCGGTCAGCATCAGGACAGGGATGTGTGAGGTGGAGATTTCCTCCTTGATGCGGCGGCAACATTCCAAGCCGTCCATCACGGGCATCATCACGTCGCATATTATGAGATCAGGGACATAGCGGGCGGCCATCCTAATACCCTCCTTGCCGTTGGAGGCGGTGATGATATTGTAGTCGGCATTGAGCAGGTTGCCGACGAGTTGCTGTATATCCTTGTTGTCGTCGATGATGAGGGCTATTGGCTTATCATGGTCTACGTTCGGGGTGTCGACGATATTGTCGAGTTCGGTTTCCACATCCTCCTTGTAGATTCTCTTGTCAGTCTCGCGGACGGTCTCGGACACGTGTCTCACGGGCAATGACACGGTGAATACCGAACCTTTCCCGAGCGTGCTATGTACGGATATATGGCCGCCGTGCAGTTCGACAAACGCCTTGGCGAGCGACAGCCCGATGCCCGAGCCGGTGGGGTGTACTCGGTCGACCTGATAGAATCGGTCGAATATGTTCCCGAGGTCGCGCTCGCTTATCCCCTCCCCGGTGTCGGCCACCTCAAAGGTGAGAATGCTGCCGTCACAGTGGTAGGAAACTGTTATCGACCCGTTGGCGTGGGTGTGCTTCAGGGCGTTGGAGAGCAGGTTGAAAAACACGCGCTCTATCTTTTCGGGGTCTATTGCCAGCGGGCACGCGGTGTCCTGTGGCGGGGCGGCAAGGATAAGTTTTATCCCCCTGTTTGCCGCCGTGGCGTGGAATGACTCCATCCAGTCGCGTATCGACTTGCCGAAATCCACCTCCGACAGCCTGACATCGAGCTTGCCGTTCTCGTATTTGCGGAAGTCGAGTATCTGGTTTATCAGCCGCTGGAGTATGCGTACGTTCTTGTCGGCTATCTTTATCAAGGAATGTTGCTGCGGGGTGAGGTTGGTTGCGGCGGTAAGCTGGGCGACAGGCTCGGAGATAAGAGTCAGGGGGGTGCGCAAGTCATGGGACACGTTGGTGAAGAACATCAGCTTGGACTGCGTTGCCTCCTGTAGCTGTCGGTTGAGCATCGTCTGCTTGTCCTTCTCCTCCTCAAGCAGGCGGTTCTGAGCCATGAGTTCCCGCTGGTGGCGGCTGCGCTGCCAGTAGGCCCTCAGGAGCAGAAATCCGACCCCGAAAAGTGGGATGATGATACATATGCTCGCATAGAACAGCGACGTCTGGGAGGAGTGCTTTGCCCAGTAGTCGTCAATCTGTGCCTTCAGCAGCCTCATCTTGTCGGTCTCCTCGGTCAGTGCCGCATCCTGTAGCAGCAGTATGTCGGCGTTGCTTAGGTCGACGGCCGATGAGGCGGGGATGATGGTCTCCCGGTCGTAAGGCTCTCCCTTAAGGATTGCGAGGGCGGTCTGTATTAGGCGGTGTCCCTCGGTGGGGTAGAGGAACGTGGCGTCGATTACGCTGTCCACGACTGCCTGTATGCCCACTTTCGGGGGCGGCGTCGATACCTATTATTCTTATATTGTCGCGCCCGAGATGTTGGGCGACCTCGGACGCTCCGATAGCCATGCGGTCGTTGTGGGCGTATATCAGGTCAACGTCGGGGTATATCCTCAAAAGGGAGTCCACGACCGTGACGGCATCCTCCTTGTTCCAATTGCCGGGCACGCTTGCCAGCAGCGTGCCGCCTGCGGGCGTGAATCCATTGACAAATCCTTTGTGGCGTCCTTCGGCCGGGGTGGAGCCTTTAAGCCCGAATATCTCTATGGCTTTAGCACCGTCACCGAGCAGATGGACGGCATAGAGGGCGGCCGACTTGCCAAGCTCCACATCGTCGACGCCTATGCGGGCCGTGTAGGTGTCCCCGTTTATATTGCGGTCAAAAATCACCACAGGCATCCCCTCCTCATACACCTCTCTTATGACAGGGGTGAGCGCGGCGGCCTCATTGGGGGAGACGATGATGATGTCAAAGCCGTTGTCGGCGAAGTAGCGGATGTCCTCTATCTGCTTGGCGTTGCTGTCGTCGGCCGAGCGTATCTCAACCACGGCATCCTCATGGAACATGATCTCGCGGTTTATCTCGTCGTTCATCTTCGCGCGCCAGTCATCCTGGCTGCACTGCGACACGCCGATTTTGTATATTTTGCTCTCGGTGCACCCGAGCAAGGTCAACAGTACTGTGAATAAAAGGATGCGTGATAGGGTCGGTAACATTGTCATCAAGTATTTAAGGTTGTGCAAAGTTAATCCATAATTCTATGAAAAAGAGTGCGTAAAGCATTAAAAATCGGGCAATACAACATATTTGATTGACTATGCACGATTTTTTATACTCTCCCCGTGGCTTAGTCATTAATTTTGCAATACCTGCCAAGGGAACCATGACATTAAATCAAAAACCATATTACAGATGAACCGAATCTTAAACGCAATGACAGTCGCCATGATGCTCGGCATCCTCCCTGCCACGGGAGCCGACGGGGTAGAGGTAAGCCACCTCGGTGTCAACAATACCCTCGTCAGGGTGACGGGGGAGGGCCGCTATCTGCTGCTTCCCGTCCAGGAGGCATCGGATGACGCGAAGATAAACATCCTCGTTGACGGCAACGTCGCCGAGACAATCTACGTGCGCCTCGCCAAGTCAAAGACCGACTATACTGTCCCGGTTGACCTGACCCCCTATGACGGGCATGAGGTCGTGCTCGATATTGTGGCTCCGCAGGGCCGCTCATCGATACGCGAGGCAAAGGAGGATGTCTGTTGGGACACCATAGCCCTGACCGACACGTTTGATGTCTCCAACCGTGAGAAATATCGCCCGGCATTCCACCATACCCCTTTGTACGGGTGGATGAACGATCCCAACGGGATGTTTTATAAAGATGGGAAGTGGCACCTGTACTATCAGCGCAATCCCTACGGCTCCAAGTGGCAGAACATGACGTGGGGGCACTCCGTGTCGTCTGACCTCGTTAAGTGGGAGCACATGCCCGACGCCATAAAGCCCAACGGGCTTGGTTCGGTGTTCAGCGGCAGCTGTGCGGTCGACCACGCAAATACCGCCGGATTTGGCGACGGAGCGGTCATCGCCCTGTACACCTCGGCGGGGACGAGCCAGGTGCAGAGCCTCGCGTCGAGCCGTGACGGCGGCACTACATTCGACATCTATCCGGGCAATCCGATACTTACCCTAGAAAGCGAGGCCCGCGACCCCAAGATATTCTGGAACGACGGTATCAAGGCGTGGAACCTTATCCTCGCCCACGCGCTCGACCATGAGATGCTCATCTTCACTTCTCCCGACATGAAGGAGTGGACATTGCAGAGCAGCTTTGGCAAGGGCCTCGGCGCGCAGGGAGGCGTATGGGAATGTCCCGACCTGTTTGAGCTGCCCGTTGAGGGCACTGGGGAGAAAAAATGGGTGCTCATCTGCAACATTAATCCCGACGGGCCTTTCGGTGGCAGCGGCACGCAGTATTTCATCGGCGACTTTGACGGGAAAACTTTCACGCCCGACACCGACCGTGAGGGGCGTGTGCCCACCAAGTGGCTCGACTACGGTAAGGACCACTATGCCACCGTGACATGGAGCGACGCGCCCGACAGCCGCCGCATGGCGATAGGGTGGATGAGCAACTGGCAGTATGCCGCAGACGTGCCCACCGTGCAATTCCGCAGTGCTAACACGTTGCCGCGTGAGATTGAACTGTTCCGTGCCGCTGACGGCGAGATTTATGCCTCCTGCGCCCCCTCGACCGAGGTGGAGACGCTCCGTGGCGATGTCACGTGCCGCCTCAATAAGGCTACTGTCGGTAAGCGTCCTCGTTCATTCAAGCTCCCGGATGCAAAAGGGGGAATATGTGAGATAACGCTCGATATCGACGCCAATAAGTCGGCATCGGTCGACATGACCCTCTCCAACGCCAATGGGGAAAAGGTGACGATGCAGTATGACCCGAAGTCACACACACTATCCTTTGACCGTACCCGAAGCGGCGAGGTTGGCTTCAGCGAGAGTTTCCCCGCTGTCACTGTCACCCCGACCCGTGAGGCTGACGGCATGATTTCGCTCCGCATATTCATCGACCGCGCGAGCGTCGAGGTGTTCGGCAACGACGGGCGGTTTGTGATGACCAACCTCGTGTTCCCCACCATCCCTTACTCGACTTTCTCGGTCGGTGCGGAAGGGGGTGATGTCCGCATCGCCAATCTCAGGATATTCTCATTAAAGGAAGTTTAATACACTAAATCTATAAATACAGAACAGTTATGGCTATGACCCAATCCCTCGTCACTGACCGCAAGACATTCTTGCTTCAGATAATCCCGGTGATGCTATGTTTCTTTGCCATGGGCTTCGTCGACCTCGTCGGCACGGCGTCAAACTATGTGCAGAAAGACCTCGGTCTCACTGACTCGCAGGCCAACCTCTTCCCATTGCTCGTATTCTTCTGGTTTCTGATATTCTCGGTGCCCACAGGGATGCTGATGAACAAAATCGGCCGTAAGAATACCGTGCTTATAAGCCTTGTGGTGACTGCCGCCTCGTTGTTTATCCCCGTGTTCGGCGACAGCTATATGATAATGCTTATCTCGTTCTCGCTTCTCGGTATCGGCAACGCCATCATGCAGACATCGCTCAACCCGCTTGTCACCAACCTCATAAGCAGCGACAAGCTCGCGTCGACCCTCACTTTCGGGCAGTTTGTGAAGGCTATCGCATCATTTCTCGCCCCGATAATCGCCGCATGGGGGGCCACGACGCTCCTTCCGACTTTCGGTCTCGGCTGGAGAGCCTTGTTTGTGATATATGCTGTCGTCAGCTTCCTTTCCATCTCCCTGTTGGCGGCAACCCCTATTGAGGAGGAGCGGCCCGACAAGGCATCGGGTGTCGGCGAGTGCCTCAAGCTGCTCGGGCGTCCGTTTATCCTCCTCTGCTTCATCGGCATCATGTGCCATGTGGGCATCGACGTCGGCACCAATACCACCGCGCCCAAGATTATCATGGAGCGTCTCGGGCTGCCGCTTGAGGAGGCAGGGTTTGCCACCGGAGTCTACTTCATTTTCCGCACGATAGGCTGTTTCCTCGGCGCATTCATACTGCGTTCCGTCCCGGCAAAGGTGTTTTTTGCGATAAGCGTGATGATGATGCTCGCGGGGATGGTGATACTGTTTGCATGTGACACGCTTGCGCCGCTCTATGTCGGCATAGGGCTGATAGGCTTCGGCAACTCCAACATCTTCTCGGTAGTGTTTTCCCAGGCTCTCGTATACACCCCCAACGAGAAAAATGAGGTGTCGGGGCTCATGATCATGGGCCTGTTTGGCGGCACTGTCTTCCCGTTGGCAATGGGCTATGCCGCCGATGCGGTCGGACAGGCCGGCGCGGTGGCGGTGATGACCGTGGGTGTTATCTATCTTCTCTATTACACATTGAAAATCAAAAGAATATAATCACTTGACCAATCAATCTTACCCAATGAACATGAATGATATAGTTGTAGGAATGGGCGAGGCCCTGTGGGATGTGTTGCCCGAAGGAAAGAAGATAGGCGGCGCGCCTGCCAATTTTGCCTATCACGTTTCCCAGTTCGGTTTGCCGAGCTGTGTCGTGAGTGCCGTAGGAGACGACGCTCTCGGAAAAGAAATAGTTGAGAACTTCACCTCCAAGGGGCTTAACCAGCTTATTGCCGAAGTGCCGTATCCGACCGGGACGGTGCAGGTCGAGATTGACCAGGCGGGCATACCCCAGTATGAAATCAAGGAGAACGTGGCGTGGGATAATATTCCCTACACTGATATGCTTGAGGAGCTTGCACGGCGCACAAAGGCCGTATGTTTCGGCTCGCTGGCACAGCGCAATGTCGTGTCCCGCGACACTATCAACCGTTTTCTTGACGCGATGCCCGACAGTGAGGACAATCTGGTGGTGTTTGACGTGAACCTGCGCCAGGGATTCTACAACAAGGAAATCCTCTGCAACTCCATGAAGCGGTGCAATATACTGAAGATAAACGATGAGGAGCTTGTCACGGTGAGCCGCATGTTCGGCTATCCCGGCATCGACCTCCAGGACAAGTGCTGGATATTGCTTGGCAAATACAACCTCAAGATGCTTATCCTCACCTGCGGCATTAACGGCAGCTACGTGTTCACCCCGGGCAACGTGTCATTCCAGCCCACTCCCAAGGTGGAGGTTGCCGATACGGTCGGCGCGGGCGACAGCTTCACGGCGGCGTTCATCTCGTCGATCCTCAAGGGGAAGAGTGTGGCCGAGGCCCATGCCCGCGCCGTGCAGACTTCGGCTTATGTCTGCACCAAGAAGGGCGCGATGCCCATCCTACCTCCCGAGCTTACGGCATGAGGCTTCACATAGGGGCTTCTACACATATGTGTATGAGGCTTGAGACATTGACAGGTTATATTTGTGTATATTGAAAAAAAGGGTGAGCCAAAAATCCATTTTTTGGCTCACCCTTTTTCGGGTATGGTGATTGGACGCCATCAAGGCGTCGCACGGGATTGTTATTCTTTGGATGCTTCCTCATTGACCGATTCGAGGGCGAGTGCAGTCAATTTCTTGTCTGAGTCCTTCTCGTCCCTGAGAATCGAGCGCAGGAGTTTCGCCACTTTTGTTTCCTTCATTGCATCGGCAAATGCCGCAAGAGTCCCATATGTGGCAATTTCATAATGCTCCACTTTTTGTGCGGCGAGAATCAGTCCGGCGTCACGTATAGCGGTGCCCTTGTCCGTGTCGGAGATTATGCTCTCGGTCTCGGAGATAAGTCCCTCCATGGCGTCGCATTTCTTTGTCTTGGGTTTCTCTCCCATTAGCTCAAAGACTTGTTCGAGTGTTGAAATCTGATTTTCGGTCTCCGACAGGTGAGCGTCAAATGATGCCGCCAGCTCTTTGCCTGTGGCGGCTTTCTGCATTTTCGGGAGGGCCTTTAACAGGGCTTTTTCGGCCCATAGGATGTCTTTCAGCTCGTCGATGAAAAACTCGCGAAACTCCTCCCCGTTCTTTTTGTTTTCGGCGGTTACTTTGGCGGAAGACTCCTTTGCGTCTGATTTCGGGTCGGCAGCATCTTTTTTCTTAGGTTCCGCCTTCGCTTTAGTGTCCTCTTTCTTGGTGGAGTTTTCTTTTTTAGCTTTGGTTTCCATAGTTAAAAGTTTTGTCTGTTAGAAATTACGGCGATGTAATCGTCAATTGATTAGATTGTTATGCTTCGCGATGCATTACGAGGTTAAAAACGGGTATAGCGCTGTAATAGTTTCTGAACAACTCTAAATATGTCGTAAAACATGATTATAACCGATAATTTGTATTTAGAAATATTAACCCTCCGTTTCTGATGTAACGGGTTGATGAGAGAAATACGTCTTCGGGTGGTTTTAGGGGAAGGATGTAAATTTTGCATTTTCGCGGAAATTGATTAATTTCGCTTTCAGATAGCAAGCCATTGGCACGGAAATGATTGAAATCCGCGACATAAACAAGTCATACGGCTCATTGCAGGTGCTGCGTGACATCTCCCTCGACATACGCCGCGGGGAGATAATGGCTATTGTCGGACCGAGCGGTGCGGGCAAGACGACGCTGCTGCAGATTGCCGGATCGCTCGACCGTCCCGACTCGGGGCGTGTGCTCTATGACGGGAAGGATATCCTGCAGATGCGCGACAGCCAGTTGGCACAGTTTCGCAACCGCAACATCGGTTTTGTCTTCCAGTTCCACCAGCTGCTCCCGGAGTTTACGGTCGAGGAGAACGTGGCGATGCCCGCGTTGATAGGTGGCGATAGCCGCTCTGACGCTATGGCGCGTGCCCGTAAGCTGATAGACTATCTCGGGCTGACACCCCGTGCCGGGCACAAGCCCTCCGAGCTGTCGGGAGGCGAGCGGCAGCGTGCCGCCGTGGCGCGTGCCCTTGTCAACAATCCCCGCGTGGTGCTTGCCGATGAGCCGTCGGGCAGCCTTGACAGCCACAATCGTGCCGAGCTTCATCGCCTGTTCTTTGACCTGCGGCGCGACATGGGGCACACGTTTGTCATCGTCACTCACGACGAGGGGTTTGCCGCCGATGCCGACCGCATCGTCCACATGAAAGACGGGCGTATCACCGACATAGCGGTCAATCGGGAGGAGGCCGGGACATGAGGCCGACGCGACTTTTCACCCTGCTGCCGGCGATGACGCTTGCTGTGGCGCTCACGGGCTGCGGCGATGACGCCCCCTATAGCGCCGCGGCGACCCTCTATGACATCGTGACCTACGGCGGGAGCGTGGACGGCGTGGCGATATTTGCCATGCGAGCGTCAAATGACAGCCCCTTGTTGACGCTTACAGCCACAGGCGTTGACGTCGACCCCGCTATCGGGGAGGGCGACCGCATGTTGCTCGGCTATATCCCCGCCTCGGGCGTGCCATACACCTCGGGCGAGGTGTCGGTTGTCTCCATGGGTGCAATCAACAACGTGCCGATGAAGGAGGACGCGATTGCCGACATCCGGTGGGATGCCGACCCGATATACCTCAACAGCATATGGCGCACGGGCTGCTACATCAACGTCTATTGCCGTGTAAGCTACTCGGCAAAGCCACGTCTGCTGTTGCTTGTCGCCGACCGTGAGACTCTCGGAGACCCCGTGCCGCAGCTCTACCTCGTCCACGACCTGCTCGGGGAGCCTGACAGCTACACGCGCCGTGCCTACCTGTCGGCCGACATCTCGGACGTATGGCGGCTGGAGACATGCCGTGGCGTTACAGTCCACGTAGCCGACAGCAATCTCCCGACAACGGAGTACACCTTTATGAAAACAGATAATTAACCATAACATCAACCAATTAAAACCCAAAAACATCATGGAACAGAAAAAGAACGAGATAAAGATAGAGCTTACCCCCGAAGTGGCCAACGGACATTACTCCAACCTCGCCGTCATCTCCCACTCGGCCGGGGAATTCTTCATCGACTTTATCTCCGTAGCCCCCAACATGCCGCAGGCAAAGGTGCAGACCCGCGTCATCATGACCCCCGAGAACACCAAGAATCTCCTTTATGCCCTGCGCGACAATGTTTCCAAGTATGAGAAGACTTTCGGCGAGATAGAGCGCAAGCTCCCCCTCAACGGCAATGGCAACAACGGCGGCAACGGCGAGATCCCCAACCCCTTTATCACCGGCGGCAAGGCATAATTCCAAGACGTCATGAAACCCAACAATCTCGCCATATACAACTCGCTGTCGCGTCAGAAGGAGCTGTTTGTGCCGCTCCATGAGGACAGGGTGGGGATGTATGTCTGCGGGCCGACGGTCTACGGTGACGGTCATCTCGGACACGCGCGTCCCGCCATCACCTTTGACATCCTCTACCGCTACCTGACCCACCTCGGCTACAAGGTGCGCTATGTGCGCAACATCACCGACGTGGGCCACCTTGAGCACGATGCCGACGACGGCGAGGACAAGATAGCCAAGAAGGCGCGCCTGGAGCAGCTTGAGCCTATGGAGGTGGTGCAGCACTACCTCAACCGCTACCACCGCGCCATGGAGGAGCTTAATGTGCTTCCCCCGTCAATCGAGCCTCATGCCTCGGGGCATATCATCGAGCAGATTGAGTATGTGAAAAAGATACTCGACAGCGGATATGCCTACGAGAGCCAAGGGTCGGTCTACTTTGACGTGCCGCGCTACAACCGCGATTTCCGTTACGGCAAGCTCTCCGGGCGCAATGTCGACGAGCTGCTGTCGGCCACCCGCGAGCTTGACGGGCAGCAGGAGAAGCGTCATCCGGCCGACTTCGCCCTGTGGAAGAAGGCTGCTCCCGAGCACATCATGCACTGGCCGTCGCCATGGAGCGAGGGTTTCCCCGGATGGCACCTCGAGTGCTCCACGATGGGGCAGAAGTACCTCGGGGAGCGTTTTGACATCCACGGCGGGGGGATGGACCTCATGTTCCCCCACCACGAGTGTGAGATAGCCCAGTCGGTCGCCCACAACGGCCATGAGACCGTCCACTACTGGATGCACAACAACATGATCACCATCAACGGGCAGAAGATGGGCAAGTCGTTGGGCAACTTCATCACCCTCGATGAGTTCTTCACCGGCTCCCACAAGCTTCTGACGCAGGCCTACTCGCCGATGACGATACGATTCTTCATCCTCCAGGCCCAATACCGCAGTACCCTCGACTTCTCCAATGAGGCGTTGCAAGGCTCCGAGAAGGCGTTGCAGCGTATGCTTGAAGGGTGGAAACGTCTCAACGAGCTGAAGCCGTCAGACGTGAGCACCGTGGATGTCAAGGACTTGCGCAAGCGGTGCTACGAGGCTCTCGATGACGACCTCAACACTCCCATCGTCATAGCTCATCTCTTTGACGCCTGCCGTGCCATCAATCAGGTCAACGACGGCAATGCCACCATTTCGGCTGAAGACCTCGACGAGTTGAAGGACACGTTCCGCACGTTCCTCGTCGACATCCTCGGCATACGCACGGAGATTGGCGGCGCGGCCTCCAACGGCGACGCCCTGAAGCCGTTTGAGGGTGCGGTCGACCTGCTCCTCCAGATACGCAGCGAGGCCAAGGCCCGCAAGGACTGGGCGACAAGCGACCTCATCCGCGACCGCCTCAAGGAAATCGGCTTCGACGTCAAGGACACCAAGGACGGCTTTGAGTGGAACCTTCGATAGTGCAAAGTTCAAAGTTCAGAGTTCACAGTTTTTGACCTCTGAACTTTGCATTTTGGTCTTTGGACTGCGATAACTCTGAACTTTGCATTTTGAACTTTGAACTGAAATAAGTGGATTGCCTGGCATTTGCGGAGCGGGTGGCTTACAATCTGCCGTATGAGCCTAACGGGCAGCAGATTGAGCTGATAGCGGCACTTGCGCGGTTTTGCTCGCGCAATGCGCCTGATGACTCCGTGTTTCTGCTCAACGGGTATGCCGGCACGGGCAAGACTTCCCTTACCGGGGCGCTTGTCAAGACATTGGCCGAGGTGGGCGTCCCGTCGGTGCTGCTTGCGCCGACGGGACGTGCCGCCAAGGTCTTTGCCGCTTATGCGCGTCACCCCGCCTACACCATCCACCGCATGATTTACCGCTCGGGCGGCAACGGGATGGGCTTCTCGATGGCGGCTGTCGCCCCCAACCGCTACCGTGGTGCGGTGTTTGTGGTCGATGAGGCATCCATGGTGGGGATGTCGACCGACATGGGCAACAACCTGCTTGAAGACCTCATCCACTATGTCTACACCGGCGACAATTGCCGCCTTATCCTCCTTGGAGACTCGGCACAGCTTCCCCCTGTGGGTTATGAGCAAAGCCCCGCATTGAGCGTCAAGGTGCTGCGCTCGTTCGGCCTCAGGGTGTCACGTGCGGTGCTGACGCAGACCGTGCGCCAGGCATCGGGTTCGGGGATACTCTACAATGCCACTTGGCTGCGCCGTGCCATGCGGGCCGAGCCGTTGCCCGAGCCGCGTCTGAAGGTGTCCCCCTTTGACGATGTGATAACGGTCGACGGCGAGGAGCTTCCCGACGCAATAGGGGCGTGCTACACCGAGGACGGGGAGGGGGAGACGGTGCTCATAACCCGCTCCAACCGCCGCGCCGTCGGATTCAATATGGCCATCCGGTCGCAGATACTCGGACGCGAGGAACTGCTGTCGCGTGGCGAGCGGCTTCTTGTCGCCAAAAACAACTACTACTGGAGCCGTGAGGTGAAAGGGCTTGACTTCATCGCCAACGGTGATGTCGCCACTGTCACTCGCATTTACGGCACGGAGGAGAAGTGGGGTATGACGTTTGCCGACGTGACTCTCCATCTTTCCGACCACGACATCGAGATTGACACCAAGATTTTCCTATCCTCCCTCACGTCGGAATATCCCGGACTTCCCGCCGACAGTCTCGCCGAGTTTTATGAGCAGGCCGTCGGCGACCCCGACCTTTTTGCCCCCGACACGCCGATGTCGACCCGCGAGAGGGAACTCAAGAAAAATCCCTATATAAACGCCCTGCTGGTGAAGTATGCCTATGCAGTCACGTGCCACAAGGCCCAGGGCGGCCAGTGGAAGAACGTGTTTGTCGACCTCGGCTATATCCCTCCCGAGTCGATGGGCCTCGACTTTTACCGTTGGCTCTATACCGCCGTCACCCGCGCCCGCGAGAGCCTGTATCTCGTAAATCCGGCAATCGAGACCCGCTGACGGGGTAAAATCGCACAAAATGGGAGATATTCACCCATTTTGGCCTCCTAATCTTTGAGCACGTTAAAAATTTCCCTAACTTTGTAGACCGTATGAAGGTGTTGCAAAACTTGGAAAATTGCAGTATCAGATGTAGGGTCGCGACCTGTCGCGACCGCGAATAAGCTGAGAGCCAATATCCCATCCGTGCGGTCGCGACAGGTCGCGACCCTACTTTGGATGAAACCGTCAGTTCCGCAACATCCCGAGTCATTACCGAGATGAAAGTAAAGATACACCGCGAAGGCACAAATATATTGATAATCCTGCTGCTCATGTTGATGGTCATCAACGTGCCGGCATGGCTTTTCATTCGTCCGCTCGCCATCCCTATCGTATTCCTCTCCATCTCGGCGGTGTTCTACCTGCTTGTGCTCAACTTCTTCCGCTCCCCGCGCCGCCACTTCAAGGGCGACCCCGAGCGTGTCGTGGTGGCCTCGGCCGACGGCACTGTCGTGGCATGTGAGGAGACCTACGAGGGGGAGTATCTTCACAAGCGCGTCATGCAGGTGTCGATATTCATGTCGGTGTTCAACGTCCATGCCAATTGGTATCCCGTCGACGGAACCGTGCTCTATAGCCGCCATCATGCCGGACGTTTCCTTGCCGCCTATCTGCCCAAGTCGAGCACCGAAAACGAGCGTTCCACTGTCGCTATACGCGCCCTCAACGGTCAGGACATACTTATGCGCCAGATAGCGGGGGCTGTGGCCCGCCGCATCGTCACCTATGCCCGTCCGGGCGACCGGGCCTCCATCGAGGAGCATATGGGTTTTATCAAATTTGGGTCGCGGGTCGACATATACCTTCCCCTTGACGCCGAGATTTTCGTCAAGATAGGCGACAAGACAGTTGGAGGCATCACGACCATAGCCCGACTTGCCGCGCCAAAATAATCACCAGTCCCCACAATTCTGCACGCCATGTTCAAAGCCATCCGTTCCAATATCCCCAACGCCATCACATGCCTAAACCTGCTGTCGGGATGCTTGGCATGTATATTCTCATTTCAGGGAGGCGAGACATTCGGCTCGCTCCAGGCCTACGAGATGGTGTTCATCTTCATATGCGCCGCTGCGGTCTTTGACTTCTGCGACGGGGCGGCGGCACGCTTGCTCGGCGCATATTCACCGATGGGCAAGGAACTGGACTCGTTGAGCGACCTGGTTAGCTTCGGGCTTGCACCGGCATTGCTGATGTTCAACACCATCTCCTCCGCGCTCCCGTCTGACCGGTGGCTTTCCTACTGCTCCCTGCTCATAGCCGTAGCGGGGGCGTTGAGGCTTGCAAAGTTTAATGTCGATGACCGTCAGACCTCATCTTTTATCGGGCTTCCCATCCCTGCCAACGCACTGTTTTGGGTAGGGTATTGCGCCATGCTCCACTCCACGGGGCTGTATCCCGTGTGGACGACCGCCATCATCATATTGGTCATGTCGGGTCTCATGGTGAGCGACCTGCCCATCTTCTCGCTAAAGTTCAAGAATTTTGGCCTGCGAGAGAACCTGTCACGCTACATCATCATAGCCGCCGCGATTGTGCTCATAGCCATATTCCGGCTCCCGGGCATAGCCCTCACTATCGTGCTGTATGTGCTTATGGCCATATTCAAGGTCATGCGCGTGAAATAATTCGGCATGAAATTTGTTAGATAATATGTCAGAGTTTATCAAACACCCTCTAACATGTCATTTCTAATAATCCTACTCATCATACTCGCAGTGATATTTTGGCCCGTGATACGTACGTTCTGGGCCATCAGCCGTGCCACGCGCCAGGCGCGCCGGGGCTTTGCCTCCGCACGTGAGGAGCAGCGCCGCCAACAGGAGCAGGCGTATGCCCGGCCTCAACGCAAGAAGATATTCCGCCGCGACGAGGGGGAATATGTCGACTACGAGGAAATCACCGTCACATCACGCACTACTGCCTCCGACACGGGCGACACCGTGTCATATGAGGTGGAGCAGCAGGTTGTCGATGCCGAATGGGAGGATATAAAATAACACAAACTACCGATACGCTATGGGTGCCGAATATATTCCCGACCTTTACCGGTTTCTCGACGAGCTTTCACTAAACAACAACCGCGAGTGGTTTCAGGCCAACAAGGAGCGGTATGACGTGCTGCGCGAGCTGTGGCTCGCCGACCTCGACCGCATGATAGCGGCCATGGGTGAATGGGAGCCGGCTTTGCGCCATGTGACGGCACGCGATTGCGCCTACCGCATATACCGCGACACCCGCTTTTCGCTCGACAAGACCCCCTACAAGACCTATTTTTCGGCATTGATCAGTCCCACCGGCCGCAAGTGTGACCGCGCCTGCTTCTATCTCCATATGGGGCAGGATGAGTCGGGGCTGTATGGAGGCATATGGCATCCCACGTCGCCGCAACTACGCAAGTTGCGTCAGGCCATCGTCGATAATATCGAGGAGTTTGAGGAGATTGTCTCCGACCCCGAGATGCTGCGCTACTTCCCCGGATGGTGGGGCGAGCGGCTCAAGACGATACCAAAGGGGTGGGGCCGCGACCATCCGCAGGCCGAATTGCTGCGGCTGAAGGAGTATGGCCGCCTGTGCGATGTCAACTGGCGTTTCTTTGCCACCGGCAACTGGCCGGAGAAGGCTGCCGGCCGTATGCGCCTGCTGAAGCCCCTCAACGACTTTCTCAATTACTCGCTCGACGAGTGATTGATGCGGTATCGCGAGAGTTTTTAGGATATTGGTATTGGGAAACCGAATATTCTTTGTATATTTGACAAGTGTCTTGTACACTCATTGCTACGTTCAACCTAAAAACTCTATACCACGTTTATGAGACGCTTGATAATCGCAATCTTGGCCGTAATGGCGATGGCCGGCGGCATCTCCGCACAGAATGACAGCCGCCCGACCGGGCGCAAGATGAGGGTCACCGGGGTGGCGTTCTATAACCTCGAAAACCTCTTTGACACAATCAATAACAACGGCAAGTATGACCTTGAATTCTCGCCTGCCGGGGCTCGGCAGTGGGACGGCCGCAAGTATTGGCTGAAAATCAACAATCTTGCCCGCACCATCTCGGAGATGAAGACACGTCACACACCGCTCGGGCCTGCCATAATCGGCGTGTCGGAGATTGAAAACCGCGGTGTGCTGATGGACCTTGTCAAGGCTGACGCCATAAAGGACTGGGACCTTAAGGTCGTGCACCATGATTCCCCCGACCGTCGTGGGGTGGACGTGGGGCTGCTCTACAATCCCAAGCTGTTCAAGGTGCTTGGCGTGAGCAACCACACCCTGCGCATCGCCGATCAGCCTGATTTCCGTACCCGTGACCAGATGTGTGTCCTTGGTCTGCTCGGCGGCCAGAAAGTCGCTGTAATTGTCAACCACTGGCCGTCGCGTCTCGGAGGCGCCGAGCGGTCGAGCTACCTGCGCGAGGCCGCTGCGTCACTGAGCAAGGAAATTGCCGACTCGCTGTGGCGCATAGACCCCAATATTGGCGTCATCATAATGGGGGACCTCAACGATGACCCGTTCGACAAGTCGTGCGCCAAGGTGCTCGATGCCAAGAAGGAGAAGAAGGAGGTCGCCGCACCCCACGGGTTCTACAATCCATTCTGGGGCATACTCGACAAGGGTATCGGCTCGCTCGCTTACAAGGGCGGATGGAATCTTTTCGACCAGATAATCATATCCGGCAACCTGCTCGGCAATCCAGCCAATCCACGCGCGTTGAAATTCAGTGACGCCAAGGTGCTCAACTTCAACTTCCTGCGCGATACCGAGGGCAACCGTCGCGGCTACCCGCTGCGCACCTATTCAGCCGGCGCATTCCTCGGAGGCTACTCCGACCACTTCCCCACCGAAATCTTCTTCATCCAGGAAGTAAGATAGATATGAAACCCCATATTGTCTTGGCTATCGCCGTTGACAATATGGGGCTACATAGGTCGGGGGCGTTGCCGAACTTGCCAAGTCGTAGTGGCAAATGTAGGGTCGCGACCTGTCGCGACCGCGAATAGGCGGAGTGTCAATATCTCATCCGTGCGGTCGCGACAGGTCGCGACCCTACTTTGAGAGGAATCGGCAGTTCTGCAACACCCTCGGAATGAGTGGTCTTCGTGTTATCCCTTGATGGCGGCGACGATGTTGGCCGCGAGGGTGTCGAGGGCAGGGATGTCGTCGCGCTTGAGGCGGCTCTTGATTGTCAGTCCAGGCTCGATGAGCGTGATGCCTTTCATCTCGGAGAGCATGGAGGCCATTATCTTGCCGGCGATTGGTGCCCATGAGCCGTTCTCGATGATTGCCGCACGGCGGTCGCGCCAGCCCTTTATCTGCAAGTGGTGCAGAAAACTGTGCATCGGTGGGAACACTCCCGCGTCATAGGTCGTTGCGGCGACGACGAGCGTGCCCATGCGGAATGCCTGCGCTACAGCCTCGGCCATGTCACAACGGCACAGGTCGATGGCCTCCACCTCCTTGATGCCCATCTCGCCGAGACGTTCCCCCAACAGGGCGGCACACTTTGCCGTACCCCCGTATACCGACGCATAGGCGATGAACACCCCGTCTGGACACTCGGGACGATAGCTGCTCCATGTGTCATAGAGGGCGACATGTCCGGCAATGTCAGTCAATACGGGGCCGTGCAGAGGGCATATCCGCTTTATGTCGAGGTTGGCGCCCTTTTTGAGCAGAGACTGCACCTGTGGGCCGTATTTGCCGCAAATGTTGATATAGTAGCGTCGTGCCTCATCTTTCCATCCCTCCGTGTCGGCCGGGTCGTCAAATTGGCCGAATGTGCCGAATGCGTCAGCCGAGAACAGCGTCTTGTCCTCCATGTCGTATACGGCTATCACTTCGGGCCAGTGTACCATGGGAGCCATGAGAAACCGCAACGTGCGCCCTCCGAGGTCGAGGGTGTCTCCCTCCTTTACGGCTATAGTACGTCCGTCAAGTTTTATATCCTCAAAAAATTGCGTCAGCATCTGCATGGTCTTGGCGCTCCCCACGATAGACAGCCCGGGGTATTCGGCCATTATGTCGGCTATCACTGCCGAATGGTCAGGCTCCATATGCTCCACTACGAGATATTCGGGCGTGCGTCCTGCAAGTCCCTCGGCGAGGTTGGCTTTCCACTCATCGGCCATATGGTGGTCTACGGTGTCGATTATCGCCACTTTCTCACCCTCGACGAGGTAGGAGTTGTAGGTAATGCCCCGTGGTACGGGATATTGGCTCTCAAAAAGGTCAATAGTGTTGTCTGTGACCCCTATGTACTTGATATTGGATGTAACCTTTTTTACCATTTTTATTTTCAGATTATAGGCTTATACATTTTATCTTGCATTTCTCGCCACCAGCTCCTTGAGCGATTTCTCCTCCTCGGCGATGACGAGCAGCGTGTCGCCAAGGTAGAGGCGCGTGTTGCCTGTAGGGACGAGATACTTGCCGTCGCGCTTCACGAGTATCACCAGTGTGTCGGGAGGCAGCTGTATCTCCTTGAGCGCGTTGCCGTCGACAAGCAGGGTCGCCGTGACCGGCATTTCCTGCATCGCCGCCGATATCTCGTCGGGGAGGTCTACATTGAACTCCTTCTCGCGGTAGGGGGCTTTAAGTCCGAGCCACACGGCCATGGAGTTGACCGTAGTGCCCTGCACGATAAGCGACAGGATGGTGATGAAGAACACGAGGTTGAACATGAATCGCGCGTGCTCCACCTGCGGCGACATCAGGGCATAGGTGGCAAATATGATGGGCACGGCACCGCGCAGTCCCACCCACGACACATAGAGCCGGGCCTTGAGCGTGAACCGCTTGAAAGGCAGCAGGGATGCGAATACCGCGACAGGACGCGCCACCACTATCATGAACACTCCGAGCAGGCATCCCGGGAGGATGATGTGGAGCAGTTCGCGCGGATTGACAAGCAGTCCAAGCGAGAGGAACATGATGATCTGCACAAGCCACGTGAAGCCGCCAAAAAAGGTGGTGATGGTGCGTTTGAGCGCCAGTTTGCAGTTGCCCACGACGAGGCCGGCGATGTAAACCGCGAGATAGCTGTTTCCTCCCACGAGGTCGGTGAGGGTGAAGGCGAAAAAGACGCAGGCTATCACCATCACGGGGTATAGGAACTCGTTTGACGCCCTCATGCGGTTGACGACCCACACCGAGGCATAGCCTATGGCCACGCCCCCTATGGCTCCGAGAGAGAGCTGCTTGACGAGCATCAATGCCGATTGCGCCCATATGGCCGACGTTATCTCGCCGCCGTTCTCGATGATGCCTATGAGGAGTATCACGAGCAAGTAGGCCATCGGGTCGTTGGAACCGCTTTCAAGCTCCAGGGTCGGCTTCAGGTGTTGTTTGAGTCCTGTGCGGGAGGTGTTGAGGATTGAGAATACCGATGCCGAGTCGGTCGATGACATGATGGCCGCCAGCAGCATCGACTCCGCCCACCCGAAACTGTAGTCGGGCAGCAACAGGCGCATGAGGTAGTAGATGAATGTCCCCGTGACTGCCGTGGTGATGAGCACACCGACTGTGGCAAGCACGATGCCGGGAGCGAGCACGGGACGTATGTCGCGGAATTTGGTGTCGACTCCACCCGAAAAGAGGATGACACTCAACGATATCATGCCGATAAACTGGGCCGCTGCCGCGCTGTCAAACTGTAGGCCGAAGCCGTCGGTGCCCGCGAGCATCCCGACACCGAGAAACAGCAACAGGGCAGGCATCCCGAAGCGGTTGCCCGCCTTGCCTACGAGGACACTTATAAACAGCAGTGCGGCCACTGCGAGCATTATGTTGTCGGCTGTAATCTCCATGTCGGCTGTCTATTGTCGGTTGTATGCAACAAATCGGTATCTCACTCCCGAGCGCGGATCGGTCATCGGCTCGGAACGGTCGCTTACCCTCCATTCTTCTGCCGGGATAGGCGGGAAAAAGGTGTCGGCGTCAGCAACCCGGGCGTCAATTTCGGTCACAAGTAGGCGGTCGACCATGGGCATGGCCTCGCGGTATATCTCGCCGCCGCCGATGATGAACACCTCATCCTCCCCGGCTGTCATCTGCAATGCCTCGTCGAGCGATGCGGCGGTCTCCGCGCCGTCATGGCTGTAGGCCGCGTTGCGGGTCACCACGATGTTGCGCCGGCCCGGGAGCGGGCCGTTTGGGAACGACTCGAATGTCTTGCGCCCCATAATCACGGGATGGCCGAGGGTTATGGCCTTGAAACGCCGCAGGTCGTCGCTGATATGGAACAGCAGGTCACCCCGCCGCCCTATGGCCTCGTCAGCCGCCACGGCTACTATGATGGAGAGTCTCATACGGCTACGGTGGCTTTTATGTGGGGATGCGGGTTGTACTCTTCAAGACGGAAGTCGTCATAGGTGAAGCCGAAAATATCTTTCACGTCGGGGTTTATCACCATGCGCGGCAATGCCCGTGGTTCGCGCGACAGCTGCTCGTCAACCTGGGCAAAATGGTTGGTGTAGATGTGCGCGTCGCCGAGGGTGTGGATAAACTCGCCGGGCTCAAGTCCCGTCACCTGCGCCACCATCATGAGCAGCAGCGCGTAGGAGGCGATGTTGAACGGTACGCCGAGAAATATGTCGGCACTGCGCTGGTAGAGTTGCAGGCTCAGGCGCCCGTCGGCCACGTAAAACTGGAAAAATGCGTGGCAGGGCGGCAGCTTCATCTCGGGTAGGGCGGCGACATTCCACGCGCTGACGATGATGCGCCGCGAGTCGGGATTGTGCTTTATCGTTTCGACAGCCTCGGCTATCTGGTCGATGAAACCGCCGTTGTAGTCGGGCCACGACCGCCACTGGTATCCGTAGATAGGCCCGAGGTCGCCGTTTTCGTCGGCCCACTCGTTCCATATCCTTACGCCGTTCTCCTGAAGGTAGCGCACGTTAGTGTCCCCTTTGAGAAACCACAGCAACTCGTGGATGATTGACTTGAGGTGGAGTTTCTTGGTCGTGAGCAGCGGAAATCCATCCGACAGGTCAAAGCGCATCTGGTAGCCAAACACGCTACGCGTGCCTGTGCCGGTGCGGTCGCCCTTGTAGGTGCCGTTCTCCTTGACATGTCTCAGCAGGTCGAGATATTGTTTCATCTATAGGTCGTTTTTTCCTTCGTTTGTATAAATTGGTGCAGTCTTGCCCGTCTCATGCGTGGCCGTGCATTTGTCAGCACCGCCGAGGGCCACTGACGGGCGCCGTCCTTCCATCGACAGCCGCTGCATCATCGGTATCGACAGTTGCTTGCGGCGTGAGGTGTAGCTGATGGCGTCGTTGGGGCACACGGGAAGACAGTCAAAGCAGTTGATGCACCGCGACGAGTCCACTACATGGTCGCGCAGGTCGATGCAATGAGCCTTGCACGCGTGCTCGCATCGGTGACATTGTATGCATTTGTCCGTGTCGATGTCGATGTGAAACACCGAGTGGCGCGATATGAGGCTCAGTGTCGCCCCTACGGGGCAGAGCGTGTTGCAGAAGCGGCGGCCTGTCGCGGCGGCGAATATCACCACTACGGCAAGCATCATGGCCGACAGGAGTATACCTGTCATGCCGGCCTTAGCGGCTATGACACACCACCCCGTGTCATTGGTCCCGACGAGTCTCGCGCACCATCCCGCCACGGGGGCTACGAGATTGTCAATCATGCCGGCATATGCGCTGTAGGGGTCTATGACAGCAATCGCGGCGGGAATACCGCCCATCAGAACCATCACAGAGGCCGCAAGTACCATGTACCGGAAGGCGTTGAGCGGCGCGGCATAGCGGTAGAGCCTCTTGTGTCGCGGACGCAGCCACATGGCTATGCGTGCTATGATGTCCTGCAGGGTGCCGAGAGGGCAGATGGAGGAGCAGTAGACGCGCCCGAACATGAGGGTGAGCAGCAGCCAGAAGCAGAATACCCCCATGTTGAATGCGAGTGCTGCCGGGATAAACTGCCAGCGGCCGAGAATCCCCGTCACGCCATATCCCTTGGCCGCGCTGCACACGAGCAACAGGGTAAGCGCCACAAAAATGATGAGTGACACCACAATACGCGATATTTTGAGCAATCGTCCTGTCATCCCGTTACAAAATTACTCCATCCTCCCCACACCGCCAAATAATTGTGGGATTATAACATAACGAAAGCCAAGCCCTGGGCATTGGCGCGATGGAGCGTGTGCCCGAGGCTTGGCTTACTGGGATTTTGCAGGACTGCCAATTTCTCAGCTTGTAGGGACATGCCTTTGGCATGTGGAATAAGCAAATAGTTGAATCACAGTTCACATGCCAAGCATGTCCCTACTCTAATAATCGACTGTCCCTCATATGTTACAATATGGCGGCTTTATTTCACGATTACGTTGTCGACACACCATGTGGCGTAGTTGCCGGCGGGGTCAACGGAGGCGGCGTAGCGGAAACCGATGTAGAATGTGCCGGAGGCGGCGCTGAGGGACAACGTGCCCGAGTTTTCCCACGACGAGTAGCCGCTTGCCGGGGCGGTTGCCAGTGTCGGGTTGAGGCGTGTCTTGCCGGCTGTGGCGGGATCGGCCGAGGTGAGAATGTAGACCTCAAGTGAGGATGTTGAACTGCCGTAGCCGTTTACTTGTGTGACAAATTCCAGCGTTTTGGCGGTCAGCTTGTCGGCAGCTATGGGCGGCGAAATCAGCCACGAGTCAAACGGGGCTGTGCCCTTGTAGCCGGTGCATGCGGCGTAGTTATTGTTGTTGAATGTCGGGATGTACCACTCCTTGTTGCCCTCGATGATTTTGAGCGTCCATCCGGCAGGGATGTTGGTGGATGCATCGAATGTCTCGTCAATCGACGCCACGGGATCAGCCGGAGTGACGGGAGTGTCCGAACCGCCCTCTATCTTGTAGGCGGTCGCCGACTTCAAGCCTGCCGTTCCAAAGTAATTCTCGATAGAGCCGTTGAGCGCCACTTTCTTGCCGAAGTTGTCGGGATGGTCGGCGAGGTTGAGCGCGGAGCGCACGGAGCCTGTAGGCAATTGCACGGGGATGCACTGCGACAGGTCGGTCGTGCCGGGGGCATCAGCCAGCAGCAGGTTGGTCTTGACCGTGGCATCGGCCGAGAAGTGGGCGCCCGATGAGAGCACCTGACCCTCGACCCATCCGACAATATATCCCGCTATCCATGCGGTGCCCGTGGCGCTGCCGTTGTTGACTTGCGCGATGGTGTAGGGGGCATCCTCCGTGCCCTTGCCGTCACCGCCGGGGGTGGGGGTGTCGCCACCGCCGGCAAGTTTGTATGCCGTGGCCGACTTCAGGCCGGTTGCACCGAAGTATTTCTCTACCGAGGCATTGAGGCTCACCTGTTTGCCGAGGTTGTCGGGATGGTTGACAAGGTTGAGGGCTGTGCGTACGCTACCGCTGGGCAACTGCACGGGGAGGCACTTTGCAAGGTCGGTTTCGCCGGGATTGGCGGCGATGAGTATGTTGGAGTTGACTGTGGCGGGAACCGAGAAGCGTGCCCCGTCAGAGAGGGTCTTGCCGTCAATCCAGCCTACGATATAGCCTGTCACCCATGTTGTGCCGGTGGCCGTACCATTGAGCACCTGTGCAACGGAGTAGGGATTGGCTTCCGTGCCGTCACCGTCGGGGGTGGGAGTGTCGCCGCCGGGGACATCGACACCCTCAATCTTGAACTCGGTTGCCGAGCCGCTGTTGTTGGCGATGCCGTTGGCGTTCATGTACTTGTCAAATGAGCCGTTGACCGTGATTTCACGTCCGAGCAATTCGGGATGGGCTTTCAGGTTGCCATATTCCTGCAATGCCGAGCCTTGCGGGAGCGGCATCACGAAGCACTCGCTGATGTTGTGGCAGTCGGCGGTCGGGCCGATGACGAGAGTGTTGGAGAGCGTGAAGGGGGCATCCCACTCGATGTCGTCGTTGCCGGCAATCTCTGTCACCTCGGGGGCGACTACGCCTACGATATAGCCCTTCATCCAGCCGCTTGCGCTCTGTCCCACGAGTTCGCGGGCCTGATCGACTGTGTAGGGGTTATCCTCCGTGCCGGGGGCAGTGGTGGGGTTGCCGAAGTTCATGCAGTCGCTCTTGGAGCGGAGCAGTAGCTGCCATGCGTTGTTGTAGTAGCTGAGTATCGCCACCACGTCGCCGTGACCCTCGGGGAGTATCGCGCTCTTGAATGAGGCATAGTTGCTGTTGCGCACGACGATGCTGTTGCCGTGCGAGTCCATAAGTGTGCGGCTGGTCGAGGCGTCGCTCTCGGAGAACGGCAGCTCGCCGCCGCCCTCGAAGTAGACGTCGTTGAGCCTGATGAGCTGTCCCTGCCACTTGCGCAGCCCGGCGGGAGCCATCGAGGAGTTAAGCTCGGTCAGTGTCGTGAGCACTGTATCGACCTTTGACGGCTCGGGGAGTCCGTTGAGCTGGCTGTGGAGCTTGAACATCTCCAACGGCAGACGGCCTGCCTGCCAGCCGTAGCGGGTGCTGTAGTCGGGGAATCCGAGCTGCTGCAGGCCGCTGTACTTGCCGAGGTAGAGGTCGGTCATGTCGATGACGATTTCCTGTCCGATGCGGTAGGTGTTGTTCATCGAGTTGGCGTCGATTGACATCGAGAGTGCCGACGTTGCGTCCTGTATGACGAGGCTCTTGAATATGTTGCCGCTCTCGTCGGAACTGATGACGCGTCCGGCGATGATGACATGTTCGCCCGATGCGGTGAGCTTCACCGTGTCGATATAGTTGTCGGCGTCGCTCCAGTATTGCTCTTTTAGTTCGAGGATGCTCGTGTTGGCGGTCATCGTCGCCTTGGGCACATCGAGCGCGGGGGCGTCGAAGTCGTCCTGGCACGCGGAGAATATCGCCGCTGCCATGCCGGCCGCCACCGCAAGGGTATATAATCTGATTGTTTTCATCATTGTCTGGTTAAATGGTTTTTGGCGTTATTCAAATGCGTATTCCTTTACCGATCTCACGCCGTTGACCTTGAAATATTTCTCAAACGAGCCGTTGAGTTTGACTTTCTTACCGAAGTTGCCCTCGTTGTCGACAAGGTTGAGAGCGGCACGCACGGCCCCGCTCGGCAACTGTACGGGCACGCACTGTGCCACGTCGGTCACTCCGGCTGAGGCTGCGATGAGGAGGTTGGTGCTTGAAGTGGCCGGGAGGGTGAACTTTGCGCCCGATTCGAGGGCGGGGCCGTCGACCCAACCTACGACGTAGCCCTCAACCCATCCCGTGCCTGTGGCTGTTCCGTCAATCACCTGTGCGACCGTGAAGACGGTAGTGTCGTCGGGGTTGTCAGGAGTGTCCGGGTTATCGGGGGTATCCGGGTTGTCGGGCGTGTCGGGATTGTCCGGCGTCACGCCGTCAAAGTCGTAGCAGTCGGCTGCCGAGTTGAGCAGCAGCTGCCACGTTCCGTTGAAGTAGCTGACGATAGCCTTAACCTTGCCTGTGCCCTTGGGGAGTGTCTCTCCCTTGAAGGTGGCATAGTTGCTCGTGCGCACGATGATGGTGTTGCCCGAGGCATCCACAAGGGTGCGGTTGGAGGTGGAGGAGGCATCGGAGAATGTCTCGTTACCGCCGTTCTGGAAATGTACGTTGTCGAGCTGCACGTAGCGTCCCTGCCACTGGCGCAGGGCGTCGGGGGCTTGGGTCAGGGCGGCGATGGTGACTGTAACCGGCTGTACGGCAGACGGGTCGGCGGTGCCGTCACTCTGGGCGTTGGCCTGAAGTTGTGCGAGACCCATGCGCCCTATCTGTGCCCCGAACTGTTCGGAGGTTTCAGATATGCCACACTGCTGCCATCCGGCATACTTGCCTATATAAAGCCCCGTTAGGTCGACGGTCACTTCCTGACCGAGGGGATAGGTCTGGTATATCTTGGAGGCGTTGATGGAGAATGTCAATGCTGCCGTGGCATCTTCGATGACGAGGTACTTGTATATGTTGCCAGATTCGTCGGAGCTGACAACGCGCCCCTTGATGATGTAGTGGCTGCCGTCGGCCTTTGTACCCACCTCGGTGGCATAGTTGGTCGCGTCGTCCCAGAAGGCGGTCTTAACTTCCATGATGGTTGAGTTGGCTTCTCCTATCGGGCCGACAGGCTCGTCGCCTCCACCATTCTCAAATCCCGTGCAATCCTCCTTGGAACGGAGCAACAGCTGCCATCCCGAGCCGAAGTAGCTGAGGATGCCGGTTACAGAGCCTGTTCCGGCGGGGAGCTTGTCGGCGGCAAATGTGGCATAGCCGCTGTTGCGCACGGTCAGCTTCTTGCCCGAGGCCGACACGAGGTTGCGGTTGGTGTTGTTGGTGCCGTCGGCGAATGTGAGTGTGCCGCCTCCCTCGAAGGAAACGTTGTCAAATCTCACCAGCTGGCTCTGCCAGCGTATTACGCCGGGGGTATCGCCCGATGCGGGCAGGTCGTCGATTGACATCGGCAGCACTTCCACTGCCTCAGGGTCGGGATAGCCCGAGAACTGCATGTGCTCGCGGAAGAATGCCGGCTGCATGAAGGTGGTCTGAGTGCCGTATTTCTCAGTCACCTCGGCCTCGCCGAGCTGCTGCAGGCCGCTGTACTTGCCTATGGTCATTCCCGTGAGGTCAATCACGATTTTCTGTCCCACGGGATAAGTCTCAAACATCTGCGTGGCGTTGATTGACATCGCCAATGCGCCCGACTCGTCCTGGATGACGAGGCTCTTGTAGATATTGTTGCTCTGGTCGGAGCTGATGACGCGCCCGGCTATGACGATATGCTCCTCCTCGCCGTCGGCGTTGACCTTGGTCCCGATCTCGGTGGCGTAGTTGGCGTCGTTCTGCCAGTAGAGGGTCTTCACCTCGTTGATGGTGGAGTTGACCTCGGGCATCTCGGGCAACGCCAGCGGGGGACGGTCGAAGTCGTTGCTGCACGCCGTCATGCCGGCTGCCAGCAGCAACATTCCTATATATTTGGTGTATTGTCTCATATGTGATATGCTTTATCAGGATAGGTTACAGTGACAGCGCGGTCAGAAGCGCACGCCGACATTGGCGAATATTCTGATGCCCTGCGCATAGTTGTACTTGTTGGGGAACTTGGTTGTGGTGAAGTTGTCGGTGTCGAGGCGTCCCTGCTGGTAGCCGTAGGTCTGTATCTTTCGGTTGTTGAGCAGGTTGGTCGCGCTCACGTTGATGTTGAGCGACACGCGGCGGTTGAGGTAGATGAGCTTGCCCACCGAGGCGTTGAGCACGAAAGCGTCGTTGAGTTTCTCCTGTTCCGTGATGTCGTCGAGCATCGCCTCAAGCTGCTCGGGTGAGTTGACCACGCCGAGTATCTCGGGGAGCATCTCATGACGCTGGGGGGATACGTTGACGTAGGCGTCGCCCATCAGCGAGGCGTTGATGTTGAAGAACCACATGTGGGGGGCGGCCCAATCTATGCCGAGGTTGCCGGCTGCCTGGGGTGTGCCGCCTACAAAGTAGTTCTTGAGGTACACGGTAGTGTAGACGTCGGCCTCTTGCCCGTTCTCATAGGAGCGCACACCGGTGGGACGGTTCTTGTACTGGTAGCGGGCATATGTGCCGGCGAATGTGGCAGTCAGCGACGGGGTGATCTTGTAGGCCATGCCCAGCTCAAATCCCTTGTAGGTTTGTCGCACGTTGGTGAGGGCATAGTTGAGGAATGTCCCGTAGCGGTCGTCATAGTAGGAGAATCGCTCGGAGAGGTTGTACATGTTGGTCCAGAACGCGCTCAGGCTTCCACGGAAGCGGCGGTAGGCCCAGTTGTAGGAGATGTCGCCCGAGAGGATGCGCTCGTTTGACAGGCCGGGTATCGCGCCGTCCTTGGTGCGCGGCGAGATGTAGACGTTCTCAAATTGCGGGGCGCGGGTCTCGTACAGGCCGTGTATCGACCAGAAGTTGCGTCCGTCGGCCTTGTAGGTCGCGCCGAAGTTGATGCCCACGTTGTCAAACTTGTGGGTTGATCCCTTGCCGTAGGAGTTTTCAGGCGCGCGGCCATTCTGCATGTGGCCGTCGCGGTAGTACTGCGTGAAGCCGAATTTCAGTCCGTAGTTTATATCGACCTTGGGCAGGTTGATGACATTCTGCATCCATGCGTTGACGTTGACATAGTGGATGTCATAGTCCCAGCCAAACTTGTCCCCCTTGCCGACGATGCGGTTGGGGTTGCGCAGGTCGTTCTGCAGCAGTCCCGGCTGGTCGGGGAAGTCGCGCTCGGAGAACTTGTCGATGTCGACCCAGTACTCGGCACCGAGGAGGTCGCGCACGGTCTTGAAGTAGCTCGTCTTGGCGTAGCGGAACGACAGGCCACCCTGCAGGCTGAGGATGTCGCTCACGCGGTGGTTGACGGTTGAGCCGAGCGAGAAATTCCACTGGCGCGTAACCTGGTTTTCAAGCATGTAGGAGGCGCGGTGGGCGTAGGGATTGTCGGCTGTCTGCGGCTTCATGTTGTTGAGGTAGTTGGCCTGGTACATGGCGTCCCAGTCGAGCTGGCGCACAGACTCGTCGTTGCGCCACAGGTCGGTGTACAGGTCGTAAAGCTCGGGGTCGGAGGCATACCACGACGGGAGGTAGCGGTAATAGTCGGGACGCGGGTCGGCGACATTGTTGCCCCAGTTGAGCTGTGAGCGGGAGTTGTGGACATATCCCACCATCATGCCGGTGTTTACCTTGGTGAGGCTTGACGGGGTCCATACCCAGTTGAGCATCCCCGTGGGGGCAAAACGCTCGGTGATGCGTGCGGCGCGTTTCTTGCCGTCCTGCCATCCCCAGTTGGGGTTGTAGAGGTAGTTGTCGGCAAGTTCGTAGCACTCCTTGAATGTCGGCGAGCCGCCCGCGCTCTGCATCGGGGCCATGTAGAATGTCAGGGCCAGCGAGTGCTGCGGGTTGAATACTTTCTGTGCCCCGAGCATAAGGCCGAGCGCGTTGTAGAAAGATCCGGGCATGATGCCCTCCTTGGCGTATCGTCCCGAGATGCTGCCGACAAACGCCCAGCCGTGCTTGTTGACGCCGGTGGCGTAGGTCGCCATGGCGCGGAGCATGTAGGAGCCGTTGCTGTAGCTTATCGAGCCGTTGAATCCGGGTGCGAAGTCGGCGGCAAGGGTGTTGATATTGGTTGATGAGCCGATGCGGGCAAACCCGAATGGGGTGGCATCCATTCCTAATATTGTAGTCTTGTTGCGGAACGCGCGGTTGAGACCGCCTATCGACCAGTAGTTGAATCGGCCGCGTGTCGGGTCGTTCATCTCGATGCCGTTGATGTAGGTGGCGTCGTAGCGCGAGTCATATCCGCGCACGCGGAAGTACATCGGCTGGAAGTTGTAGGAGGCGGTCGAGTAGTACACGTTGTCGGTGGCCCCGAGCAGTGTACCTATCGACTGGTTGGCCCCCTCGTCGTTGTCGAGGTCGCTCTCGTCAAACATCAGGTCCTCGTCCTCCTGGTCATATTGGCCGAAGGCTTCGGCCGACAATGCGATTGTTCCGAGGTCGGTGATGTGTCCCATGGTGACAGAGACATGGTTTACGTAGTCGCGGTAGCCATAGGCTACGACCGACAGCAGGTCCTCTCCCGGGGCGGCGCCGCTGATGCGGAAATCTCCGGCGGGACCGGTGGTGACATAAATGCCCTGTTCGGCAAGCATGACGCTGGCGCCCGGTATCGGGGAGCCTGTAGCGGAATCGACCACCATGCCCGAGATACCCGTGTTTTGCGCCCACATCGGCAAAGTCGCCGACAGCAGCAGTAGCAAAAACAGTTTAAGTCTCATAAATAAGGTTATTAATTAGAAAAAAGGAAATTTTTGTCAAATATAATCAACAAATTTGAAACTGTCAATACCCCCGCTATATTCCCCCTGCGGATTTTTTTCCCTTTGGAGTACTATGCTCGTAATAAATGTATGGCACGCTGGACGAACAGTAGGGTCGCGACCCAATGCTGTTCACT